>JANXYK010000002.1 GCA_025350055.1 Gammaproteobacteria bacterium
CCTTCCTTGAAGCCCATGCTGCCGGCGATCTTGAAGGCCATTTCGTTGGAGTCGACGTCGTGGTACGAGCCATCGAACAGCGTGACCTTGACGTCGACCACGGGGTAACCCGCGATCACGCCAGTCTCGACCGCTTCCTTGATGCCCTTGTCGACCGCCGGGATGTACTCGCGCGGCACAGTGCCACCGACGATGCCGTTGACGAACTCATAGCCCTTGCCCAGCTCGTGCGGCTCGATTTTCAGCCACACATGGCCGTACTGGCCGCGGCCGCCCGACTGGCGCACGAACTTGCCTTCCGACTCGACTTTACCGCGGATGGTCTCGCGATAGGCGACCTGCGGCTTGCCGACGTTGGCCTCGACCTTGAACTCGCGCTTCATGCGATCGACGATGATCTCGAGGTGCAGCTCGCCCATGCCCGAGATGATCGTCTGGCCTGATTCCTGGTCGGTGTGCACGCGGAACGAAGGGTCTTCCTTCGCGAGCCGCTGCAGCGCCAGACCCATCTTCTCCTGGTCAACCTGCGTCTTGGGCTCGACCGCCACGGAAATCACCGGGTTCGGGAACACCATCTTCTCGAGCGTGATCACTTTGGCTTCGCTGCACAGCGTGTCACCGGTGATCACATCTTTGAGGCCGACCGCCGCGGCGATGTCGCCGGCGCGCACTTCCTTGATCTCGGTGCGATCGCTGGCGTGCATCTGCAACAGCCGGCCGATGCGCTCGTTCTTGTCCTTGGTGGGCACGTACACCGAGTCGCCTGAATTCAGCGCACCGGAATACACGCGGAAGAAGGTCAGGTTGCCGACGAAGGGGTCATTGAGGATCTTGAACGCCAGTGCGGCAAAAGGCTCATCGTCGCTGGCCTTGCGCGTCGTGGGCTCACCGTCGCTGTTCATGCCCTTGACCGGCGGCATCTCCACGGGCGAGGGCATGTATTCGATCACCGCATCGAGCAGCGCCTGCACGCCCTTGTTCTTGAAGGCCGTGCCACACATGCACAGCACGATCTCGTTGCGGAAGGCGCGTTCCTTGAGACCACGGTGAATCTCATCGTCGCTGAGCGTGCCGCTCTCGAGATACTTGTTGACCAGCGTCTCGTTGGCCTCGGCCGCCGCCTCGATCATCTTGAGCCGCGCGTTCTGCGCTTCGGCGCGCAGCGCCTCAGGGATCTCGCGATACTCGAACTTCATTCCCTGGGTTTCCATGTCCCAGTAGATGGCCTTCATGCGGACCAGGTCGATCACGCCTTCGAATTTTTCCTCGGCGCCGATCGGCAACTGGATCGGCACCGGATTGCCGCGCAGGCGCGTGCGGATCTGCTCGATGCAGCGATTGAAGTCGGCGCCAGCGCGATCCATCTTGTTCACGAAGGCGATGCGCGGCACGCCGTAGCGGTTCATCTGCCGCCACACTGTTTCCGATTGCGGCTGCACGCCCGAAACCGCGCAGAACAGCGCGACCGCGGAATCGAGCACCCGGAGGCTCCGCTCTACTTCGATGGTGAAATCGACGTGCCCGGGCGTATCGATGATGTTGATGCGATGTTCCGGAAAGGTCTTGTCCATGCCTTTCCAGAAGCAGGTGGTGGCCGCGGAGGTGATCGTGATACCACGCTCCTGCTCCTGCTCCATGTAGTCCATCACGGCCGCGCCGTCATGGACCTCGCCGATCTTGTGCGATACGCCAGTGTAGAAAAGGATGCGCTCGGTCGTGGTCGTCTTGCCAGCGTCAATATGAGCGGAGATACCGATATTGCGGTAGCGCTCGATTGGCGTCGCACGTGCCACGTTGGGTTCCCGGATATCCTTTGCAGTCCACTGTTACCAGCGATAGTGCGCGAAGGCCTTGTTGGCCTCGGCCATGCGATGCGTGTCTTCACGCTTGCGCACCGCGTTGCCGCGGTTCTCGGCCGCATCGAGCAGCTCGTGAGCCAGGCGATGCGCCATCGACTTCTCGCTGCGCGCGCGCGCCGCTTCGATCATCCAGCGCATGGCGAGCGCCTGACGGCGGCTGGCACGCACTTCGACCGGCACCTGGTAGGTGGCGCCACCGACACGGCGGCTCTTCACCTCGACCGCAGGCTTCACGTTCTCGAGCGCCTGCGAGAGCACTTCGATGGCATCGGAGCCGGCACGGCCGGTCTTCTCGCTGATGCGATCGAGCGCACCGTAGATGATGCGTTCGGCGGCAAACTTCTTGCCGCTTTCCATCACGACGTTCATGAACTTCGCGAGCATTTCGCTCTTGAACTTGGGATCCGGCAGGATCGTACGACTGGGCGCTGCTGCGCGACGCGACATGGCTGTATTCCTCGCTTATTTCTTCGGGCGCTTGGCGCCGTACTTGGAACGGCTCTGCTTGCGATTGCCCACACCGGCGCAATCGAGCGTGCCGCGCACCGTGTGGTAGCGCACGCCGGGCAGATCCTTGACGCGGCCGCCGCGGATCAGCACCACCGAGTGCTCCTGCAGGTTGTGGCCTTCGCCGCCGATATAGCTGCTGACTTCAAAGCCATTCGTGAGGCGCACGCGGCACACCTTGCGCAGCGCCGAATTGGGCTTCTTCGGCGTCGTGGTGTACACGCGCGTGCACACGCCGCGCTTCTGCGGCGAGGCGCCCAGTGCCGGCACCTTGGTCTTTTCCGCCCGTTTACGGCGCGGCTGCCGGATCAGCTGACCTGTCGTGGCCATGAAATCTCCAGTCAATTCAAACATTTAGGACGGATGAGAAGCGACGGGCCGCCCTTTTTAAGGCGGCCCGCCGCTTCCAAAACTCTAATTTTGAGCCCCAGGTCTTGTGGCTGGGTCTGCAAAGGCCGGCGATTCTAGGTAGCGGGAGGGGCCAAGTCAATGTGGCGGGCCCGCCGGCCCCTCCTTATATATGAGGGCGTGGCCAGGGATGCGACAGCACTTGTCAGCGGTCCATTGTTGTGCGATCGTATAACAACTGTTGAACGACCGCCTAACAAGGCCCGCCGACCGGAGTTGCCCATGACCACGACCGTGAAAGATGCCCAACTCGTAGAACGCAGGCTCCAGGTGCGCTGGACCGATTCGCGCCAGCCCACCAACTTGCCGCTGTTCTGGCTACGCGAGAACTGCCCCTGCGAGCAGTGCCTGCACCCGCAGACGCGCCAGCGGCTGGTTGATACCTTGCGCATTCCACGCGACATCGCCGCTCGCGACATCCGCGTCAATGCCGATGGGCGAACATTGCGGGTCACGTGGGAGCAAGACGCCCACGTCAGCGACTTCAGCACCGATTTTCTCGGCGCCTTGCGCAGCGATCCGGAACACCTGCCAATCGAGATCGAAACCTGGGAGGCTCAGAGCTTCGCCGAGCGCACGCCTGCGGTGCCCTACGAGGCCTACCTCGGGGACGACGCGGTGCTGGGACAATTTCTCACGCAGGTGGCCCGTTACGGCTTCTGCTTCGTGGAGGGAGCGCCGGCGACACCGGAGGCAACCCGGGCGATCGCGCAGCGCATCAGCTACATCCGCGAAACGATCTTTGGCGGCTACTGGGATTTCACCGCCAACATGGAACACGCGGACACCGCCTATACCTCGATGGCGATCGGCCCGCATACCGATGGCACTTACAGTCTCGACGCGCCTGGCTACCAGATGTTCCACTGCCTCGCGGCCGAGTGCACCGGCGGCGAGAACGTGCTGATCGACGGCTTTCGCATCGCGCAAGCCATGCAACGCGAAGTTCCGGATCAGTACCTGACCCTAACCCAGGTCGCCATTCCCGGCCAGTACGTTGACCTGAAGCGCGGCATTCACCTGATGGCCCGGCGGCCGCTATTCCGGCTCGAAGACGGCGGGCGCCTCGCGCAGGTCACCTACAACAATTATGATCGCGCGCCATTCGTGCTCGACCAACCGCACGAACAGCTCTTCTACGACGGGCTCGCTACTTTCGCGCGGCTCTGTGCAGACCCGCGCTGGCACTACCGACGGCGCTTGCTGCCGGGGTCGGTATTGTTGTTCGACAACTGGCGCGTGCTGCATGCGCGCGACACCTATACCGGCTATCGCCGCCTCGCGGGCGCCTATCTGAACAGGGAAGACGTCCAGAGCCGGCTACGGGTTTTGCATCGCCCCCGTGGCACGCACTAAACCAGCGCCAGCAGCAGCCCCGCGCTTTCGGCGCCAGCGGCCCGAGACGCGCCGCGCAGACCTGATCGCCGCAACCCTGCGTTGCCTGCGCGAGCACGGACTCGAGGGCGTTTCGGTGCGCCGGATTGCCGCCGAGGCCGGCGTGTCGATGGGTCTCATCAACCATTACTTTCCTGGCAGTGCCGGACTGATCGCGGCAACCTACGAATCGCTCGCCGGCTCCCTGCTCGCGGCCATGCACGAACACGTCGATCGGGCCGGGCCCGACCCGCGTGCGCGACTCGACGCGTTCATCGCCGCCTACTTCAGTCCACAAGGCCTAAACTCCGGCACTTTCCGCATCTGGCTGGTGTTCTGGAGCCTGGTCGCGCATTCAGACGAAATGCGCGCCATCCACGACCTGACCTACGCCAGGACCCGCAGCACGCTCGAACAACTGCTCGGCGAGCTGCAGGCCACTACCGGCGGCGCTCGTTTCGCCGTGCGGTCGGCAGCCATCGGGCTCACGGCACTGATGGACGGCCTCTGGGTGGAGATGAGCCTGAACGCGACCCTGATACAGCCCAGCGAGGCACGCGCACTGTGTGAGGACTGGCTGCAGGCGTTACTCGCCCGACCGCCCAGGCCCACTACTGCACGACGCCGTCAATGACTTTGGGCGCGCCCGTCACGACCGGCATGACGCCCAGGTATTCGCTGTCCGTGCTGCTGCTCGGATCATGAGTACCACCGGTGGGCGGCGTTGCACTGTTCAACGTCATCGTTGCACACGGGGATGAACCGCTGGCGCCGAGGTTCTTGAGGCGCAGTTCGGCGCTCAGGGCTTTGAGGATGATCGGCGCCGCGGGGCTCGGGCGCGTGATGATGGTGCCATCAGGAATCGAGAACATCGGCACATAGCGTGAGTTGGGTGTGCTGCAATCGACCGTGACATTGTTGACGGGATTCACGCAGTAGCCTGGAACACCGTACAGGTTTCCAAAGCCGTTGAACTGCAGCAGGATCGGCAGTCCTGCGAAACTGCCATAGGCAGCGCCGGTGGGTACTGTGAAGGCGATATTCTGCGGCGCATCGAATGGCACTACCGTGCCGCCGCTGGTGAGCCACATCGACTGCACCCACTGTTGCGGGCCAGTCTGCCAGGTGTAATAGACCGACGGATTGGCAGGTTCGCAGACCGTACCCATCGGCATGCCCGCAGGGCAATTCCCCGAGCTGAATGCCGCCGCGAACAGCCGGCCGGTGTTGATGCCGTTCTGCGCATACATCGAACCCGAGGGATACTGACTGGCCTGTGACAGCACCATCGCGACTGCGCTGGGCCCGGATGCGTCTTCAAGACCGCCGCTGTCGAAACTGTAGCTCACCGTGTTGGCGCCCGGGGCACTGAACCATTGGTGATCGGTGCTGTTGCCGTAGGGCGAAGTCTGGCTGTTGCCAGCCGTAAAGGCCGCCAACGAGCTGGCCGTGGGGCACTGGCTCAGACAATAGAGCGTCAATGAAGTGGAGCCCGGCACCACAATCGACTGCGAATAGGAATACACAGCGTCCGTTGCCGCATGCGCCGTGCCGGTCGGAGGAATGTTGATGCTGCCGCCATAGGAATCGGCCCAACCCGCGAGGGGCGCGTTGCTGAAGGCGTTCGGGTCGACCGTGGCATTCGGAGTCACTGCGGCGACCAGGCAACCATTGTTGCTGCACTGCTGCGTGCCGACAACGGTAAAGCCCTGGTTGGCCGAGTTCCATTGCAAGATCCAGTTCTGGAATCCGGTGACGGCACTGTTGCCGCTGGTCATTCCGGTCAGGTCGCCATTGAAGCTGATCGGGATGCCGTTCAGCGAGTCGAGCGTAGTCGACTGCTGCGTCCATCGGGTCAGCTTGCCGCCGACTTTCGAGAGTGTGTAGGTGCCGGTGTTGTTCGGACGCTGGTCCGTGACGCTCAAGCCAGGAATCGGCTGCGCATCGGCGAGGGTGTTGAGATCCAGGCCCTGAAAATTGATGCCCCAGTAGTTGGCGAAACCGTAGTACGACGCGCCGGCGTAGGTGGCCGAGATCGGGAAGCCCGGATGCGCCATGTCGATACGTGAGCCGTCATTGGCATCGTAGGTGCCGTATTGCCATACCGAGCGGCTGGCATTGGCCTTGGCGCGATCGAAGCACAGATCGTTGGTGCCATCGCTGCGGCGGAAGTAGCTGGCATCGTAGGCGAAATCGAATGAGGTGCCACCCTGCGAGGTGATGGTCCCGGATCCGGAGTTCGTCGAGGTGGCGGTCAGGGCCATGGCCGTGTTGCTGGAGTTCGAGCCCGTCTCGAAGTTGCTGATGGCTGTCGGCTGGGAATCAATGAAGCCATTGAAGCCGGCGACACCGTTCTTCTTGCCAATGTAATCGAGCCGGAACACGCCGTAGGGCGAGGTGGCGCTGGGAGACTGCGTCACGCTGAGGTAGGCCAGCACGTCGGTGCTGTTGCCCTGCTCGGTCATCGACAGCCAGATCCTGCCAATCATCGGGTCGGCATTGCTGGCGCGCGTCACGTTCACGATCGCGGTGGCGTAGTTGGTGGCGCCGTTGGTGCTGCTGCCACCGCCATGATTGGTGTCGCACTTGTTCATGTCGACCAGTGCGGTATACGGGCCGGCGTTGACCATATCGCCGGGGCTCATCGCGCCGATTACACACAGCACCATGTTCAGGTTGCCGATGCCATCCGAGGTATCGTCCTGGACATACTCGTTATGCACATCGGTGTTGTAGGCTGAATTGGCGGGCATTTGCGCTTGCGCGGCGCCGCCGACAAGCGAGGCAACGGCCAGGCCGCCTATCAAAAGGAGTTTGCTGTTCATCGCTGTATCCTCAATTGGCGGTAACGACTGCGACGGACTTGGGCACGGACAGGCCATTGACGCCCACCGGTGGTGGTGTCGCCCCAGACGCGGAGCTTGCGCCTCCGCATCCAGTTAGGCTGGCCGCAGTCCAGATCGCCAGGGTCAATAGCGCAAAAGTCTTCATGGGGTTGGCTCCGGGTGGGCGGATTTATTGCACACGGTGTAACGGCGCGCGCACCCCTTGCCTGAAGGCCCCATCGCCGCGAGTTTTCCCACCTGCGTCACGCTCTGGCAGATGGACGCCCTGTTATGTGTTATCGGGGCGGAGTTCTGGCGGGAATCGCCAACCAGATTATGATCAAAGGAAAAGTGCGATGACTGCCCAACGGTGGGTTTGCAGCGAAACTCAGCGCGGTGAGCGTTTAGATTCTGGCTTCGCCAACGGCTTCGGCATTCAACCACTGGCAGACTCGCGCGTGACGTGCCCGTCCCCAGGCAGCAAGTCCCACCACTACACCCGGTACACACACCAGGCTGGGAATAAAGCTGATGTAGGTCAGTGCGCGCGGACCCACGCACCAGGCACCGAGGCGCGGCGGCAGATCGGGGCCACTCAGCTCCCAACGATTGAGTTGGTCGGTGAGCTCGGGCAATCCCTTGCGATCCCGCGGAATCGGCAGCTCGAGTGTGCAGAGCACAACCTTGCCGTACAGGCTATGGCGCTCTGTAGTTCGCACCCACAGTGCGCTCGCGCCGCCGTGGCGCGGGAAATGTACGCCATACGAGCCGGGTTGCACCGTACCATTCAGGCCGAGCTTGTCGTCAGCGGAGCATACAATCGCTCGGCGGCCGACTGGTCGGTCGCGAAAATGCTCACCTTGCTCGCCCACACGCCCTCGGCATCTTCGCACCGGCGAGCAGTGCGCCCATCGTGGTCAATTTGTTCAGCTGGCTGCACACCTGCGCGGGCACTCCCAGCAGCTGCACGGAACGATGCAGCAGTGTCACGACTTCGCTCACCTTGAGACCTTCATGGGTCTGATAGTCGATGGCCTCGACCTGCAAGGTCGAGACACCGCCGCGATCGGGCCAGCTCAGCAGCGCGCCCTCGCGCTCGAGCTTGGGGAAAATTCCGCTGAGGTGGCGGCTCACTTCATCCAGCGGGAACAGCATGCAGGGCATCCTTGGCATGCGCCTAGCATAGCGAAACCGGCCGACCCGATGCTGCATTGACTTTGCTGCCGGTGCGGCTCAAGGTTTTGCCCACTACCATTGTTGTGGCCACGGCCCCCGGGAATCTCCAATGCCATTCACACGCCTGCTGACCTGTGCACTCCTGTTTTTCAGCGTTGCCGCCACCGGCGCGGCGCCGCAACCGCCAACCTTGCCGCAGCAGATGCGCGCGATCACGATCGATCAGTATGGCGGCGTCGAGGTGCTCAATGAACGCATGCTGCCGCTGCCCGAGCTCGGCAGCAACGAGGTACTGATCGCCGTGCACACCGCCGGTGTCGGGCCCTGGGATGCGGGTGTGCGCTCCGGCGCAATCAACGAGACCGGTACTCGATTCCCCCTGGTGCTGGGCACCGATGGCTCGGGCACTGTGGTGAAAGTCGGGTCCGCAGTCCATGAGCTGCAAGTCGGCGACGCCGTGTACAGCTACAGCTGGGCGAATCCCAAAGGCGGCTTCTATGCCGAGTACGTGGCGGTGGTGGCCACGAAGGTGGCGCGGATTCCGAAGAACATCGACATGGTAGCGGCTGGCGCACTGGCGACCACCGGATTGACCGCCGTGCAGGGCGTTGACGACGCGCTGCATATCAAGAAGGGGCAAACGCTGATCATCCACGGCGCGCAGGGCGGCGTCGGCACGATCGCCGTGCAGCTCGCGAAGCAGCGCGGCGCACGCGTGCTCGCAACCGCATCGGGCGAGGATGGCATTGCGCTGGTGCGCAAGCTCGGTGCCGATGTGGTGATCGACGGCCACAGCAGCGATCTCGCAGCGGCGGCGAAAGCCTTTGCGCCAGGCGGCGCCGACGCCTTGCTGGCATTCGCCGGCGGCCCCGAGCTGGAGCAGTTGACTACGGGACTGCGCAACGGCGGCACGCTGGCTTACCCATCGGGCGTCGAGCCGCCGCCCAGGGCCAAAGTCCGCATCAAGATCGTGCGCTATGACGCCATTCCGGGCGTGAAGGAATTCGAGCGGCTCAACAAGGCGATGGAGTCGATCAAGGCTGAAGTGCCGATCGCCGCGGAGTATCCGCTGGCCGAGGTGCGCAAGGCGCATGAGCGCCTCGCGGCAGGACATCTGCTGGGCAAAGTGGTGTTGCGCATCCCGGGTGTCGCAGCGCCCGCCAGCAACCCAGCCGCTGCCACTGGCTCCGCCACCGGACGCAGCTACATCAAGGGTCCGCGCACGCCGGATCGCGCACCGCTCCCCTTCAGTGACGCGGTACAGGTCGGCGACACATTATACATCTCCGGTACGCTGGGGCTCGATCCGAAAACCGATCGCGCCGCCACTGATCCGAAGGAGGAAGCCACGCTGATGATGGATCGCATCAAGGCCACCGTGGAACTGGCCGGCTATCGCATGGATGACATGGTCAGCATGCAGGTGTACTGCACGGACCTCGCGCTGTACGACACGTACAACAGCGTTTATCGCCGGTACTTCGCGCAGGAATATCCGGCGCGGGCTTTTATTGGAGTTAAGGAGTTGCTGCGTGGCGCGCACTTTGAAGCGATGGGGATCGCAGCGCGGCATGGCACGAACTGAGCGCGGCAGACACGCGCCGCGGTGCGCCCATTACAGCCAGCGTCGTACCGCGCACTTGTAGCGCTCGAACGCCGTGCCGAATTTTTCCGCCAGCACCCGCTCTTCCGGCAGGATCTGGAAGCGCTGGACATTGCGCCGGCTGTGAACTACGCGACCAGCGGCGGCGGCATTTTCAGTTCGAGATTGCGCATCAGCGTCCGCCGCTGGCGCTCCGCTGTGGCGCCTCGCCAGCCTGCAACCAGTCGGGCTCGGGTAGCTCAGCAAATGCATGGCGCAGCGCCTCACTCCAGGTGCGGCGGATACCAGAGAAATAATCGTTGTCATCATTGATGCTGACGTGGCGCGCAACTCGCAACTGATCGCGCCTGACAAGTACCAGATCCAATGGCAATCCGACTGAGAGGTTGGAACGTATCGTGGAATCCATCGAGATCAGCGCGCACTTGGCGGCCTGGTTCAGGCTGCTGGTACGGCGGATCACGCGATCGATGATCGGCTTGCCGTACTTGGATTCGCCGATCTGGAAATAAGTGTTCTCGGGCGTGGCCTCGATGAAATTGCCAGCCGAGTAGATCGAGAACAAGCGCGGCGCCTCGCCCTTGATCTGACCACCCAACACCAGTGCGGTATTGAAGTCTATCGAAAATCTCTGCAAGGCCTCGGCGTCGTGCTCATGCACGGCACGCAGCGCGGCGCCCACGCAGCGCGCGACATCGAACAGCGTCGGCGCGTTGAGCAGGTTGGGTTTGTCATCGCCGGCGGCGATGCCCTCGCGCAGCAGGTTGATCACGGCCTGCGAGACCGCGAGATTCCCCGAGGTCTGCAGCACCAGCACGCGCTCGCCCGGGTGCTCGAACACTACCGTCTTTCGGAAGGTGCCGATCTGGTCGACGCCGGCGTTGGTGCGCGAATCCGCAAGAAACACCAGCCCGGTATCGAGCAGCATCGCAACGCAATAGGTCATGGTTCCCCTGCAACTTACTGCTGGCTATTCTCAGCTGCGACCAGCACCCGCACCTCCAGTGTCTCACGGCCGCCGCCACGGCGCACGCCGCGCACCGGCGCCGCATCCAGATAGTCGCGACCCACAGCCAGGCGGCAATGCCGCGCGCCAGCAGTCGATTGGTGCGTGACATCAATGCCCAGCCACACGCCGGGGCGCTCGAGCCAGGCATCGACCCAGGCGTGACTTGCGATATCGCCGTCATCTCCCGAGAGCAGATAGCCACTCACGTAGCGCGCGGGCACTCCCGAGCTGCGGCAAGCCGCCAGGAACACATGCGCCTGGTCCTGGCAGACGCCTTCGCCGCGCTGCAGGGCGCTCGCGGCAGTATCGGTAACCGTGGTCGTGCCGGGCCGGTATTTCACGGCATTGCAGACGGCCGCAGCCAGGGCTTCCAGTTCGGTGCGCGTGGCCGCACTGCCGGACCAGCAGCGCGCAGCCAGCGCAGTCAACTCGGCGTTGGCCCCGGTCAAGGGCGTAGCCATGAGGTAGGCCAGCGGTGCAATCGGCCCACGCTCGACGATCAGCGGTCCGTCGTCGGGCACATCCACCAGACCGCTGACCACGATTCGGATCTCCTGATGAGGCTCGTCGATGGTCAGCAGCTGGGCGATGTTGCCGTGCGCATCGAGCTGCTCGCTGCGCCGGCCCGGGGCCGCAAGCTGCCACGAGAGCGTGCGCTGGCGATGCTCGCGACGCGGCGTCACGCGCAGGCTCTGCACGCTCTGGAGCACGGGCTCGTCATAGCGATACACAGTTTCATGGCGGATGCGCAGCATGGTAATCCTTCAGCCGCTGTAGCCGGCGACCAGGAAGTCGGCGCCGATGCGATCGGCCAGTGTGTTGAGTCGCCGCTGCACGCGATCGAGGAACTGCGGCATGCCGACCGAGCTCATCTCCTCGAGCCGGCCGTAACGGAATTGCGCGTGCAGTTCGCCGGCCATGCGCTCGGTCTCGGCCGACTGGCTGTTGCGCACCGCCTGCAGGTTGCCCAGCAGATCGTAGAGGCAGCGGTGCACGGAGCGCGGCATCTCGGCATTGAGCAGCAGCAGTTCAGTCACGCGCAGCGGTGTGACCGACTCGCGGTAGACCTTGCGATACACCTCGAAAGCCGAGAGCGCACGCAGCAGCACGGCCCATTCGGAAGCATCCACGCCCAGTCGCTCGCCGGCACCACCCGGGTCGCGCCAGCGTGCCTCGAGCAGGCGCGTGGTCGCGTCGGCGCGCTCGAGGAAGGTGCCGATGGAGGCAAAATGAAAGGCCTCGTCGCGCAGCATCGTGTTCACAGTGACACCGCGCGTGAGGTGCGAGCGGTATTTCACCCAGTCGAGAAAGGTGCGGACCCCGATGTCGCCGGCATCACTGCGGAAATCGCGCGCATCCAGGTAAGTGGCATTGAGCGTCTCCCACACTTCCGAAGGCACGGTGCCGCGCACGGCGCGCGCGTTCTCGCGCGCTGCGCCCAGGCAAGACATGATGCTGCCCGCATGAGTGCGATCGAAAGCCAGGTATTGCATCGCCTGCTGCGGATCGGCCTCACCGTGCTGGCTCTGGAAGTGCGCGATCATGCCGAGTGAGGTGAGCGTGGCGATCCAGCCCTGCATCAGCACTTCGGGCGAGCGCGGCAGCAGCGACAGGCGGTAGTGCGCATCGAGCAGGCGCGCCAGATGCTCCGCGCGTTCCACGTAACGCGACATCCAGTACAGGTGATTGGCGGTGCGGCTGAGCATTCAGGACTCCAGCACCCAGGTGTCCTTGGTGCCGCCGCCTTGCGAGGAGTTGACCACCAGCGATCCCTCGCGTAGCGCCACTCGCGTGAGGCCTCCGGGCACGATGGTGATCTCGCGTCCCGAGAGCACGAAGGGCCGCAAGTCGATATGGCGTGGTGCGAGACCTTGGCTACAGAAGGTTGGCGAAGTCGACAATGCCAGCGTGGGTTGCGCGATGTAGCGCTCCGGGTTGGCGATGATACGTCGGCGGAAATCCTCGATCTGCGCAGCGCTCGCCGCCGGCCCGATCAACATGCCGTAACCGCCGGCGCCGTGAACTTCCTTGACGACCAGCTCAGCCAGGTGCGCCAGCACATGCTCGCGATCGGCGGCGTTGCGCAGCACCCAGGTCGGCACGTTGGCAATCAGCGGCTCCTCGCCCAGATAGAAGCGGATCATCTCCGGTACGTAGGGATAGACCGATTTGTCGTCAGCGATGCCAGTGCCAATGGCATTCGCCACGGTCACATGACCGCTGCGGTACACGGTCAGCAATCCTGGCACGCCCAGCATCGAATCGGAACGGAACGCCAGCGGATCGAGAAAATCGTCATCGATGCGCCGGTACAGCACATCGACGCGCTGCGGGCCGCGCGTGGTGCGCGCGAACAGGAAATCATCACGCACAAACAGGTCCTGCCCTTCGACCAGTTCGATGCCCATCTGCTGCGCAAGAAAGGCGTGCTCGAAGTAGGCACTGTTGTGTGCGCCCGGCGTCAGCAGCATCACCACGGGGTCGACCACGCCCTGCGGTGCCACGCTCTTGAGATTCTCGAGCAGACCGTCGGGATAGTGCTCGACGCTGGCGATTGCCTGGTGACGAAACAGCTCCGGGAACAGGCGCATCATCATCTTGCGGTTTTCGAGCATGTAGGACACGCCCGAGGGCACGCGCAGATTGTCTTCCAGCACATAGAAGGCGCCATCGGCGCGCACCACATCGATGCCGGCGATGTGCGCATAGATACCGCCCGGCACATCGATGCCCTGCATCTCCGGGCGGTACTGCGCATTGCACAGCAGCAGCTCGGAGGGAATGCGTCCGGCGCGCAAAATGTCCTGGTCGTGATACATGTCGCCGAGGAAGGCATTGAGTGCGCGCACGCGCTGCTGCAGACCCGCGGCCAGCAGTTGCCATTCCTCCGTGGGAATCACGCGCGGCACAATGTCGAAGGGAATCAGTCGCTCGGTGCCTGCCTCCTCACCATAGACGGCAAAGGTGACACCGACGCGGTGAAACAAGGCGTCGGCCTCGGCGCGCTTGCGTGCCAGCAGCTCAGCGGGCTGCGCGCGCAACCAGCTGAAATAGCGTACGCAATGCGCGCGGGCGCCGCCCGTGGTATCGAGCATTTCATCGTAGGCTGCGGCGCACATCGTTCTTGCACCTGCGGGTTTCATGCCAGCGGCAACTACGGTGCAGAATACGCCCATGCGCGGCGCAAGGCGCCTCCCGTGTGCCACTTGGCATTCACCTTTCTGCACTCTGGCGGCGCACAACTGCACTAACATGGCGCTGCAGTCGGCAGGATCTGCCGGGGAACAGGCATGGCAAGCGCAATTCCGCAGTGGCACCAGGTGGACCAGCACCGCTTCGAGACCGAGATCGTCCCGGCCGGGCGCCCTGTGGTACTCAAGGGCCTGGTCGCCGACTGGCCGCTGGTGCGCAAAGGGCTGGAGTCAGTAGAGTCCCTGGTCGATTACCTGCAGGTTTTCAATCCGGGCACGCAGATCGAGTACCTGACGGGCGATGCCTCGATCAAGGGTCGCTTCTTCTACAACGACAGGATGACGGGCGAGAATTTCCGCCGCGTACAGGCGACTTTTGCCGACGCGCTGCGCCTGCTGCTGGCCGGTACGCACGAGGCTGCTCCGCCAGCACTGGCGATCCAGGCGCTCTCGATGCGCCGGCATCTGCCGGATCTCTCACAGCACAACAGCATGGCATTGCCGCCACCCGGCACCTACCCCACCATGTGGATCAGCAATGCCGCGCTGGTCGCCGCGCACTACGATTGCAAGAACAACATTGCGTGCGTGGCCGCTGGCCGCCGCCGCTTCACGCTGTTCCCGCCCGAGCAGCTGGAGAATCTCTACATCGGCCCGTTGCACAACACGCCGCAGGGTGCACCGATCAGCATGGTCGATGTCACCAACCTCGACCTGCAACGCTTTCCGAAATATGCGGCTGCCCACGCGGCTGCGCAGGTTGCCGAGCTCGAGCCCGGCGATGCGATCTACATACCGTACATGTGGTGGCACGCGGTGCAGTCGCTGGCGCCGTTCAACCTGCTGGTGAACTACTGGTGGAACAAACTGCCACGCTCGGATGGCCCGCCCTACACCGCGTTGATGCACGCCATCATTGCGGTCGGTTCACTGCCGCCCGCGCAACGCGCGATCTGGCAACAGCAATTCGAGCACTTCGTGTTCCACAGTCACGGCGACCCGGGCGCACACCTCACGCCTGAAGGTCGCGGCGTGCTGGGTCCGATGACGGACGCCCAGTTCGAGCAGATGATGAGCAAGGTGTTGCAGGTCATGCTCGCTGAACAGCAGCGATGAAGTGGCAACAATAGTGCGGCATATCCCAGCCGGCGGGTCGGTCAGCAGGTGACGCGCCTGAGCGGCGCGCTGGTGCAGCAGTACTTTCCGGTTATTGCCCCGTCACTACATCAGACCGGCCTGCACCTGCCCCGGGGTCAGCGGCCTGATCGGCAGCGGTGTCACCCTCCAGATGTCCCGGCAATACTCGTCGATCGTGCGATCGGAAGAGAAATAGCCGCTGCGGGCACAGTTGAGAATGGCCCTGCGCGTCCAGTCCGCGGCATCCGTGTAGGCCGCGGCCACACGCCGCTGGCAGTCGGCGTAGCTGCGAAAATCGGCCAGCACCATGTACGGGTCGAAGCCGCGCAGGCCATCGGTCAGCGGCCGAAACAACTCCCGATCACCGTTGGAAAACTGCCCCGCGTCGATCGCCTAGAGCACTGCGCGCAGCTCGGCATCCGACTCGACGTAGTCCATCGGGCGGTAGCCGCGCAGGCGCAGTTCGCGCAGCTCGGCGGCATCATGGCCGAACAGGAAGAAGTTGTCGGCCCCCACGGCGTCGCGGATCTCGATATTGGCGCCGTCGAGCGTGCCGATGGACAGCGCGTCATTCATCTGGAATTTCATGTTGCCGGTTCCCGAAGCCTCCTTGCCAGCGGTGGAGATCTGCTCGGACAGATCGGCCGCGGGATAAATACGCTGTCCGCTGCTGACATTGAAATTCGGGATGAACGCCACGCACAGTGCTCCGCGCAGCAGTGCATCGTTGTTAATGACCTCAGCCACGCCGTTGATCAGACGGATGATCAGCTTCGCCATGTGATAGCCCGGTGCAGCCTTGCCGCCGAACAGGCAGGTGCGCGGCGGCTCGGCGCTGCCGCCGTGCGCGCGTAGGCGCAGGAGTGTGGCAATGACCTGGAGGATATTCAGATGCTGACGCTTGTACTCGTGAAAGCGTTTCACCTGCACGTCGTAGAGGCTCAGCGGATCGATTGTCACGCCCGCGGCGTTGCCGAGGTATTGCGCCAGGGCCACCTTGTTGGCATTTTTCACGCGCTGCCATGCCAGCTGAAATCCCGGATCGCCGGCGTGCGCCGCCAAACCTTCGAGTTCACCGAGCTGGCGCATCCAGCCCTAGCCGAGGCAGGCGGTGATCAGGCGCGCGAGCCCCGGGTTCGCTGGTTGCAGCCAGCGCCTCGGGGTTACACCATTGGTCTTGTTGCTGAGCTTGCCTGGCCACAGTTCGCAAAAATCGGCGAGCAGGTCGGTGCGCAGCAACTCGGTGTGCAGTCCGGCCACTCCGTTAATCGCATGACTGCCGACGATGGCCAGGTGCGCCATGCGCACCTGCCGCTCGCCGCGCTCGTCGATCAGCGACATGCGCTCCGCCCGCGCGGCATCGTCCGGTGCGTGCAGGCGCAGCTACTTCAGGAGGCGTGCGTTGATTTCGAAGATGATTTCCAGGTGTCGCGGCAGGATGCGCGCCAGCACTGCCAGCGGCCAGCATTCCAGCGCCTCAGGCAGCAGCGTGTGGTTGGTGTACGAAAAAGTGCGCGTAGTGATGTCCCAGGCCTCGGCCCACTCCATCTGCTGCCCATCGATCAGCAGCCGCATCAGCTCGGCGACGCCTATCGAGGGGTGCGTATCGTTGAGCTGTACCGCAAATTTCTCGTGGAAGTGCGTGATCGGAATGTGCTGCACCTTGAGGATGCGCAGCATGTCCTGCAACGAACAGCTGACGAAGAAATACTGCTGTTCGAGCCGCAACTCCTTGCCGGCCAGCTGCTCGTCGTTAGGGTACTAGACCTTGCTGACGTTCTCGGAGACTATTTTCTGACTGACTGCGCCGTAGTGGTCGCCGCGGTCGAAGACCGCGAAGTCAAAGGACTCCAGCGCCTCGGCGCGCCACAGCCGCAGGGTATTGGCTGTGTGACAGTGAAAACCCAGAATCGCCGTGTCGTACGGCACGCCCTGCACGCAGCGCGCGGGCAACCAGCGCGCGCGCCGCGTGCCGGCGGCGTCCACGTATTGCTCCGTATGACCACCAAGCTTCACCTCGACCGCCCATTCCGGGCGTGCCAGTTCCCAGGGATTGCCGAAGGCCAGCCACCTGTCGGTCGCCTCCTGCTGCGCTCCGGCGACGATATGCTGCTGGAAAATGCCAAATTCATAGCGGATGCCGTAACCCAGCGCCGGAATCTGGCGCGTCGCCAGCGAGTCAAGAAAACACGCCGCCAGCCGCCCCAGTCCGCCATTGCCGAGGCCCGGCTCGCTCTCCTGCGCCAGCAGCGCATCGAGATCGAGCCCCAGCTCGCTCACGGCCGCGGCAACTTCGTCCTGGATGCCTAGATTCAGCAAGTTGTTGCCCAGGTGCGGGCCAATCAGGAATTCGGCCGATAGGTAGCAGACAGTGCGCGAGCCATGGTGCGTATAGGCTGAGGCCGTGCTGATCCAGCGCTGCATGATGCGATCGCGCGCGGTGAAGGCCAGCGCCATGTAGTAATCGTGCGCCGTAGCCAGCGCTGGAAATTTGCCCTGCAGGTACAGCAGGTTGTCGAGAAAGGCCCGTTTCAGCGCGCTGCGCGAAAGCGCGGTGCGATAGTCGTAATCCGGGTCGTCGGCGCCCTCCGGCGGTGCGGCCTGGTTCAGAGAAGTGCCCATGGGTCCAAGGCTTGCAAGATTCGTGCACGCGTCACTGCGCGTTCGTGGTGCGCTCTGCTAGGGTGCGGGCCCGGGCCTCAATAGGAGCATGCCCCCAATGAGATTCCTGCGCGGACTTTTCGATCGACTGCTACTCGTCGCCTCCGTGGTCGCCGGCGGGCTCGTCCCGGGGTTCATTTCCCAATACCGCCAGCGCCTCGGCGGCAGGCTCGACCAGGCGAAACTCGACCTGGCGCCCTGGCAACACATTGCTGACCAATACCATCACAGCGACCTTGGCCAACTGATCCAGTATCACCTCGCGAGCCGTGATTCCACTTTTCACGCCGAAGGCTCGGTCATCCAGGGGCTCGTCCAGACTGTGGAGCGACTGCAGCTCGCCGTCGACGCGCTACACACCACGCTCATTCGCCAGATCATCTACCTCGGCACGCATACGGATCCCGAGCTGGCCCGCGCCACCTTGCATGACTGGGTGCCTACCTTCGCGCTCTCACTCGAAGGCCTGCTGTTCGCGGTGCTGTTTGCACTCCTGCTATGGCTGATTTTTCACGGCCTGTGGCAGCTCGTTGATCGCGCTGCAGACCATTGGCACGGTTCAACGCGCCAACGTTGATGCAAACCTCCGCCGTACGCCCTGGAACAGCACCAGCGCCACGCCCAGCAACACCAGTACGCTCGCGATCACCATCGCCCACGAGACTTTCTCGTCCAGCACCAGCACACCCAGCGCCAACGCGATCACCGGGTTCACGAGCGCATAGGTCGTGACCTTGTGCGCCGAGACGTGCGCGATCAGGTACGAATAGCAGTTGTTGGCGATGAGCGTGCCAGCGATCGTGAGATAGGCCACCGCCAGCAACGATGAAGTGGCGACACCGTGCGCCGCGAGCACCTGCCAGTCACGCCCGACCAGCGCAGCCACCAACTGGAACACGCCACCGGCGAACAATTGCAGGCAAGTAAAATTGGCGATGCGCTCCACCGGCACGAAGCGTCGCTGCAGCAACGTGGCCACCGCCCAGGAAATCTCGGCCGCGAGCACCGCCAGCAGGTGGATCGGATGGATGCGCCCTGACATGCCACCCGTGTGGGTCGCGAGCACCGCGACACCCGCCATGCCGACGATCACGCCCAATGTGGCCACGCGCGCCGGCTTTTGGTGCGAGAAGAAGGCCCAGTCGAACAGCAGGATCAGCATCGGGAGCGAGGCCACGAACAATGCGGCAACGCCCGAGGGTATGCCCTTCTGCGCCCACATCACGAAGCCATTGCCGATGCCCGACATCAGGACGCCGCACAACAGCGTGCCGGGAATGTACAGGCCATCGAAGGGGCGCGGCTCGCGTGATCGCAACCACGCGTACATTACGGTGCCAGCCGTGAGATAGCGGATCGCACCGGTGGTGAACGGCGGCAACGTGCGTATCGCAAACGCAATCGCCAGGTAAGTCGTACCCCAGATCACATAGATGACTGAAAACGCTGCGAACTTGCTGGGCAGATCGGAACGATGCTCGGACATGGGGTGCGCTGGCTATCGCTGGTCAAACTGGCGACAATCAGTATACGGGTGAGGCGCGCTCGCGACCCATCGAAAAATGACAAGGGAGTATGGCAATGACTCATGCGCGTGCTGTTGCCACATCGCTGCTGCTGACGCTGATTTGCCGGGCGCCCCTGGCGCTGGCCGCGGCGCCCGCCGCAACTGCCGCGCCAGACGCGCAGCAGCTGATCCGCGCGCTGCAGATCCGCGTTGCCGACCAGCCGGTGCGGACGCGCCCAGGCTGGCGCTCGCCCAAGCTCATCCTGCTCAGCAGCGATGTGTGGTCGCACCGCGAGGCCTTCCAGAAGGTGGCGCCAGAGGTGCGCTTTGTCGAATGGAATGCCAGCACCGCGGCGCGCGATCTGGGCGCAGCCGATGCGGCCATTGACATCTGCGCGCCCAAGGTGCTCGAGCAGGCGCCGCAACTGCAGTGGGTGCAGTCGCTGTGGGCAGGCGTCGAGCGCTGCGTGCATGAGAAAGTGGTGCAGGATCGCCATCTGCTGGTCACCAACATGCAACGCGTCGCCGGCCCCAGCATGGCCGAGCACGTGCTGGCGATGATGCTGGCGCTGAGTCGCCAGCTGCCGTATTTCCTCTCTGAGCAGCAGCACGCGCGTTGGGCCGATACAGCGGCGATGCCGGAGCTTTCGGACCTCAACGGCAAGACCGTGCTGATCGTCGGCCTGGGCGGCATCGGCACCGAGGTCGCGCAGCGCGCGCGCGCATTCGGCATGCGCGTGATCGCCACACGCGCCAGCGATCGCAACGGCCCCGACTACGTGAGCTACGTGGGCCTGCCAGAGGAATTGCCGACGCTGGCGGTCGACGCCGACTACATCGTCAACTGCGCACCTCTGACGGCGCAGACCACCGGCATCTTCAACAAGGCCTTCTTTGCATTGCTGAAGCCCTCGGCCTATTTCATCAGCGTGGGTCGCGGGCAGAGCACCGTGACCACGGATCTCATCGAGGCGCTGCAATCGCACCGCATCGCTGGCGCGGGCCTCGATGTCACCGATCCCGAGCCGCTCCCTGCCGACAGCCCGCTCTGGCATCTGCCCCATGTCGTGATCACGCCGCACATTTCGGCAGTGACCCCGCTGGCCGAGGAAGTGCGCTGGACTCTGCTGCTGGATAACCTGCGTCGCTACGTGGCCGGTGAGCCGATGCTTTCGGTGGTGGACATCAGCAAGGGCTATTGAGTACTTGCAATGGCCGCGAACCCTATGTAGACTTACAACTATGGGTAAGCAAGACCGCGATGTGAGGATGTCCCTCCAGACGCTGCGGGTGCTGGAGGCCTTCCTGGAAGATCCCGCCGGCGAGCTCGCCGGCGCCGACGTGCAGAAGCTGGGCCACCTGGCCTCGGGCACGCTCTACCCGATCCTGTTGCGCCTTGAATCCGCGGGCTGGCTGCTCAGCCGCTGGGAAGAGGTCGACCCCACCAGCGTCGGCCGTCCGCGCCGCCGCCTCTACCGACTGACACCGACCGGCCAGCGTCGGGCCAGCGAAGTCTTTGCCACCTTCAGCAGAGGAGTGCTCGCATGAACCCTCGCGACAATCCATTGGCATGCTGGTTGGTCTCCCGCGCGGCACGCCACGCGCCGCCGGAACTCGCGGCCAGACTCGAGGAGGAATGGCTGGCGGACCTGAGTGCGCGGCGCAGCGCGCTGTCGCAGTTCGCCTTTGCGCTCGGCTGCGGCTGGGCCACGCAGGTGATCGCGCACGATGCCATCGTGCTCGGCGCGAACGCGCGCGGCGTGGTCGGCGGGCAAGCTGCGCTGAGCGCGTTCGCACCCGCTGAGCTCTCACCCGGCTCAAACCGTTCCACCGTAGTGATGCTAGTGCTGGCGCTGCACGTGGTGGTGATCTACGCGTTCCTGGTGGGAATTATTCCGCCACTGCACCCCGATCCGCCGCCGACAATCATCACGGCCACGATGTCGCACGACCCCACGACACCGACCAGGACGCCGCCCGGGCCCGTGGTCGACACGACGTGGCAACACACCCTTGATCCTTTAGACCCTGGTCGTCTCGTCATTTCGTTCACGCAGGAGGCGCCTCCGAATACCGGGGACCTGCAGATTGGCTCCGGTGTCGAACATCCGCAGGCCATCGCGCGCGTGCTGGGCGGTCCCGGAATCGGTTTCCCCAACACTGACAGCTACTACCCTGCTGGCGCCAGGCGAGATGGCGAAACCGGTGCGGTGGGCGTCAGGGTCTGCGTCGATGAGCGCGGCCGGCTGCAAAGTGATCCGACGATTGCGGATACTTCTGGCAGTGCGCGACTCGATCAGGGTGCGCTGGCACTGGCACGGGCGGGCTCAGGTCACTACCGCAGCACCACCGAAGACGGCAAGCCCGTGAGTTCCTGCTACGCGTATCGCGTGCGCTTCCAGATACGCTAGCGCGCGAACGTAAACACGCGGGCGCAATCGCGCCGGCGCGCGTCTATACCAGCAGCGCGAGCTGCGGCACCGCGCCGCCCGCGGCGCGTGCATACACGATCGCGTTCTGTCCGTACTTGCGACCCAGCCCACAGGCCGCATCGAAGGCAATGCCCAGCACCAGCAGGCTCGGTTCCGGCGCCCAGCTGGCATCCGCGCCCACGCCTTCCCCATAGAGCAGACGCCAGCCCCGCTCGATCACTTCGCTCGCGAGTGCGCGTTGCGCCGCTTCATTGCGCGCACTACTGGTCGGCTCGCTGCGCGGATTCCAGGCCGTGATGTACGCCGCTGCGCTCACCTTGAAATGCTGCATGCATTCGAGCAAGGCAGCGCAGGCCTGATCTACATGCAGCGTGAAGGCGTACCCCGCATCAGCCACGCGATATTCGGTGCGCCGATAGTGTTCGACCAGCGTGGGATCGAGCGCGCTCACTCGGGCTCAATCGCGCAGGCGGACATTGACGGTGACAGGATTCCGCAGGGGAAGTCTCATAGCTACCGGCCAATCATACCGGGCGCTGCAACTTTTGGCCTGCTGCCGGGTTTTACCCCTATCGCAGCGACGCCTACAGGCAACGCGGCACCACTTACGAACCACCTGGAACCCAGGTGCAGGAGACCAAAATGAACAACTCAACGATCCGTCACCCCTTTGCCGTCCGTGCCGCCCTGCTCAGCATGCTGATCACCAGCACGATGGCTCTGATCCCCACGCTTGCCGGCGCGGGTGTGAACCGCGACACGCACAATGGGCAGATGGTGCAGTCGGTGGCCGCAGCTGCGCAGCATGTGAACGTCGCGCGTTGAAGCAGCGAGCCAAAGGCCCGCTTCACGGTAGCCAGCTCCGTTTATCCCCAGACGGAGCTGGCCCTACCGAAGCTGGCTGTCCTTGCTGCCACGGCGGTTGTAGCCGCTGAACTGCTCGGCCTCGCGGTCTTCGGCTTCCTGGCAGCGAATGCACAGCCGCACACCCGGAATTGCCAGCCGGCGCGCCTCGGGAATATCACCACCGCAGCTGGCGCAATGAGTCAACGCAGGGCCCTGGGGCAGCCGACTGCGAGCACGCAGGATGCCATCCTTCACGGTCGCGTCGATCTGCTCCTGAACCGCGCCCTCGCCTGCCCATCCGGTAGCCATGGATTCATTCTAGCGTAAAAGTCAGAGTGTGGACGTTGAGGGCACGACCAGCGGCGGCCACTCCTGCGACACGCCCTCGTACAGGCTCACGGTCTTTTCGAGGCGCACCGTGCCATCGCACACGGCGATCGAGTGGGGCTTGCCGGGCTCGTAGCCCGTCCACAGCGACACACCGGCATACGCACCATCCTTGCGCAGGATGTAATAAGTCATGTCGACATACTTGAGCCGATCCATGTCGCCGTTGTAGTTGCGCACGATGCGCTTCAAGGTTTCCATGCCGGCATCGAAGGGCGACATGCCCTTGCGCATGTTCTCGATGATGCTGTGTGCGCCGGCCACCTTGATGTTCTCTTCGCCACTGCCCGTCGCGCCCGCCGAGCCTACATCCTGATCGGTGTAGCAACCGGCGCCGATGATGGGCGAATCGCCGCAACGCCCTGGCAATTTCCAGGCGAGGCCACTCGTGGTCGTGCAGCCCGACATCTCGCCCTTCGCACTGAGTGCCGAGCAATGAATGGTGCCAGTAGGCGGAAACACGATCTTGCGAATTGCGGCCTGCTGCAAATCAGGCGCGATACCCAGATCTTGCGCGAGCGCCTGCAAGCGCTGGTATTCGCGTGAGGCATCGCTGGTGTGCAGTCGTTGCCGGAGTCTGTCCTTCCATGACGGATCGGCGAGACCCGGGCCCCACCAGTCCGCGTGCGATTCCTTCCACAGCAGCCAGACCTTGCGCGAATCTTCGGTCAGCAGGTCTTCGCGCTTAAAGCCGCGCGCCACCGCGAAGCGCTCCGCGCCCTCTCCAACCAGCATTACGTGCCCGGTATGCAGCATGACTTCACGCGCCAGTCGCGACACATTGCGGATATTGCGCACGCCGCCGACCGCCGCCGCACGACGCGAGGGGCCGTGCATGCAACTGGCGTCGAGTTCGACCACGCCTTCTTCGTTGGGCAAGCCGCCGAGGCCCACGCTGTCATCGCCCGGATCGTCTTCGGGACCACGCACCACGCTGAGCGTGGCATCGAGCGTATCGGCGCCTTCAACAAGCTGCCTATAGCCCGCTTCTATATAAGGAAAGCCATTGCCCGCCGACACAATGATCGGCAACTTGGCCGCACGCATGCTCTGATGCGTATCGATGTTGCTGGCCGCGCTTGCGGACGTGACTGCCGGACCAGCGATTGTGCCTAGCGCTACGCCCGCGACGAATTCTCTGCGTGTCACCATGATCGCCTGCTCCCCCGTTCAGTCATTATTTTCAGAACCGCAATGACAGGCAGCTCAGGCCGCCATCCATCTTCTGGAACTCGGACATTTCGAGCCTGATCGTGGCAATGCCCTGCGCCGCGAGCACGGCCGCCATGCGCGGGAAGCCACTGGCGATCAGCACCTTGTCGTTCACACGCACGCAGTTGGCGGCGTAGCTCTCGCTGCGATCGACTTCGATGCGTTCGATGCCGGCGAGCGCGCCAGCGAGTGCCCCGGCGCGCGGCATGCCCGGTGCGACCATCATGCGCTGGTCGCCGAGGTAGGAAATGCCGGACTTCAGATGCAGCAAGCCTGGCACCGTGCGCACGTCGATGAGTGAGGCGCGATAGCCCTGTTGTCGCAGGATGTCGGCCAGTTGATTGGCCCCGTTTTCGTTGGTGCGCGCAGAAACGCCGATCAGGAAGTGCTCGTCCATCTGGCAGATGTCGCCACCATCCACGGTTCCAGGCGCCTGGATGTGCACGGGCTCGAGCCCCAACCCATGCAATGCAGCGACGATCGCCGGGACTTCGTCGGCGCGCGTCGGCGCCCCAGGCCGCGTCGCCACGGCAACACGCTGCGAAATCACCGCGGTATCTTCGACGAAGGTACTGTCCGGAAAGGCCTCATCCGGCGCCAGTTCCGTCACCTGCAGGCCGCAGCTACGCAGGGCCGCAATGTACGCCTGGTGCTGCGTGCGTGCCCGGGTCAACACCGGCGCCCCAAGCGCGGCGGCCGTCGTCAATCCGTTGACAAAAGAGGCGCCCGGCGGGCGGACAATCGCCTGCGTGAATCGCACTGGTGACATTCGCTCATTATAGCCCGCGCACTGTGAAGAACACGCGGTCTAGCGCCCGGCCGTTCGCATCCAGCAGGGCCAGCCGATAGGACCCGGGCTTCGGCGCCCACAGGTGGGCGCTCGCCGCATCGCCGACGGCCTCGTCGTTTAGCGTGAGACGCATGGAATTGCGCGCGCCGTTGGCCGCGAGCAGCACCCTCTGGTGCGAGGGCGGAATATCCGGATCCAGCGCGATGACCATGCCGTTCGCCGGGCTCTGGATCTTCGGCCGCGCACTGTCGGGTACCGCGACGACGCTCGTGAGCCCTGCCCCGGCACCACGCAGGAACCACTCGCGCCGATCAGCCTCGACGCGCGGCGAGAAGCGCACCTGGTGCGACTCCACGGCGGCCGGCGGTGCCGGAGCGGCGCCCGCACCACTTGGCTGCAGCGCGACCATCAGCTCGTGCCAGATCGGCGCCGCGCCGCTCACGCCACTCACCGCACGCATTGAATCGCCCTCGAAGTTACCCACCCACACTGCAATCGTGTAGCGGGTCGAGTAACCGACGCACCAGTTGTCGCGCATGTCTTCGCTAGTGCCGGTCTTGGCTGCGCTCCAAAATGGCGTCTTGAGCTGATTGTCGATTCCGAAGGTGATCGCTCGCGCCGTCGGGTCGGCGAGGATGTCCCCGACCATGAAACCGGCGTCGGCGGCCAGCACCGCGCGGCGTTGCTGCGCGACGGCCACCGTGGTGGCAGCCGGCGTCAGCGTGAGTGGCAGGAAGGTACCGCCGCTCGCCAGCGCGCGATAAGCCTGCGCCTGCTGCCACAACGAAACTTCGGCCGAGCCGAGCGCCAGCGCATAGCCGTAGAAATTCGCGTCCTGGCGAATGTCCTGGTATCCGAGCGCACGCAGCCGTTCGAGGAATGGGTCGATGCCCACAAGCACCAGCGTGCGTACGGCAGGAATGTTGAGCGAGCCAGCGAGTGCAGTGCGCACGCTTACCCAGCCTTTGTAGTCGTGCTCGTAGTCCTGGGGGATATACACGCCACTCGCGGTATCCAGGCTGATGGGTGCATCTTCAAGGAGTGAGGCTGTCGTGAGGTAGCGCTTTTCCAGCGCGAGCTCATAGAGAAAGGGTTTGAGCGTCGAGCCAGCCTGTCGCAGCGCCGTGACGCCATCGACCTCGCGCGAGCGCGAAGCGCTGCCGGCAGATGCCACGTAGGCCAGCACTTCTGCGCTGACATTGTCGACCACGATTGCCGCGCCATCGCGCACGTTGTGATCGGCGAGTGCAGCGAGCCGGCGCGCAACGATATCACTCGCCAGCCGCTGCGCGCCGGCGTCCAGCGTCGTTGTGCGTCGCTCGCCCGGTCTTGCCAGCAATCGCCGCGCGAGCTGCGGAGCGAGGTGCACGCCCGCCAATGGCCGCGAACTGCCCAGCATCGCATCGACGGCCGTCTGAATTTCCGGGCACGACACCTGTGGGTTCATGCCGCGCGCACGCGCGCAGGCGCGCCGCACCAGCGCCTCGCGATCGGCATCAGGATTTGGCAGCAGTGCTGCAAGCGCGACACTCTCGGCGCTGCTGAGCGCTTCCGGCGCTTTGCCTGCCAGGCGCGCCGAGGCTGCGGCAATGCCCTGCACATCGCCCTTGTAACCCAGCAGGTTCACATAGGCTTCGAGGATGTCGGGCTTGCGCCAGTGGCGTTCGAGCGCGAGCGCCACCCGTACCTGCGCAAGCTTGTCAGCGATTGCCGCGAGGCCATGCCCGCGTGGCAAGGGATTCAACAAACGGGCGAGTTGCATGGTGATAGTGCTGGCGCCACGACGCCGGCCGGCCCACAGTTCATCGCGCAACGCACCGCCCACGGCCGACCAGTCCACGCCCGCATGCGAGTAGAAATGCCGATCCTCGCCGCTGATCAGGGCCGTGAGCAGTGCCGGTGACACTTGATCGAGCGGCGTCCAGGCGAGGCGCCGCACATCCATGCGTACGCGCCTGGAGTCAATTTCCACGCCATGGCGATCGAGCAGCCAGGCATCCGAGGGTACAAAGCTTGAGCGTACCGCTTCGATCGTAGGTACCTGCGCCGTGTACAACCAGATCGCGATCGCGGCGGCAGCGAGCGCAGTCGAACCCACGATGGCGACTGACCAGCGCCAGGCGCGTGTCATCGCGACTGCCCTGCGGCCCCAACCGACATACTGGCGTTGGGCGTTTCGCCCAGCATTTCGGGCGCATACATGGCTTCCACGCGCGTCGCCGGCAGCACGAAAGTGCCGGGATTGTTGAGCCGCACGGTGTACTCGGTGCTCCAGCGGCCCTTGGGCACGAAGCGGTAATAGGCGCGGAAGGCATCGAAGCGCCGCTCCTCGAACGCAAGCCAGGCCATGCCGTGCTGCTGCGCGCCCTGTTGCAGCAGCGCGGACTGTCCGCCAATGCCGCTGCCCAGCACGCTCGCTCCAGCGGGAATCGGGTCATCGACCACAACCCAGCTCATGTCCGATTGCGCTTCCAGGTCGAGGTGCACGCGCACGACGTCACCGCGCGTCCAGACGCCCTTGCGTTGCTGCTCGATGCCGGTCAGCGTGCGCGTGACCTTGAAACCAGTCGAGACCGCGTGGTCGAGCGGTAGCGCCGCCATCGCGCGTACCATCGCCCAGGGCGCGCCTCCCCCGCCGTGCGTAACCTGCAACGTGGCCGGTGCTTTCTGCCAGGGCAGATTCACGTTCATCGACCGATTGGACTCGGCCCAATTCAGGCTCTGCTTCTTACTGCCGAATTGCAGCGCCGTGCTGCCGGTGACTGGCAGGGACTCGAAGGCCGCGGAGTACTTCTCCATCGCCAGTACCCCCCAGGCATTGGCCACCGTGGTATTCCAGTGACCAAACTGCTGGCGACCCAGACTTCCGCGCACCAGTCGCGGTATGTCATTGCGCCAGTCAGGCTCGGCGAGTACCGCCAGCAGCATGCGGTTGGCGTTGGAGTCGGCGCAGATCATCAGCCACCACAGTGCATCCGTGCGCTCGGTGGCAAAGCCCATGATCGTGCCCTGGAAGTTCAGTCGCGTGCGCAGCTGTGCCAGTGCATTCGCACGTCGCTCGCTGGCTTTGGCAAACCCCGGTACGCGCACGAGGATGTCAGCGAGATCGAGCAGCGCCGAGCTCGGCAACAGAGCGGGATCAAGCGTCAGGCTGTCGAGCATGGCCGGTTGTGCCACGCCGTAGCGCGCC
The DNA here is from genome assembly GCA_025350055.1 of Gammaproteobacteria bacterium. Taxonomy (GTDB): domain Bacteria; phylum Pseudomonadota; class Gammaproteobacteria; order Steroidobacterales; family Steroidobacteraceae; genus FEN-1191. The sequence goes on from JANXYK010000002.1 coordinate 28,115, forward strand.
AGCGCATCGATCGCCTGGAGTCTGCGCAGCGCGAGATCCGCAGTGTCGAGCGCCGAGCGGCGCTGCAGGCGGCCTTGCACGAACTGTGTCAGCGCCGAGAGCATGCGCAGGCGTGGCGCATCCGGAATGGCGTAACCCGACTCCTGGGCAATCAAGAGCACGTAGGCTGTGAGCGTGTCATCGCCGTTCAGCCAGTCGGAGGCGAAATACTTCAGCAAGCCATCGGCATCGAGATAGGCTGGCAGGCGCTTCATGAGTGCGTCCCACTCCTCGCGCGAGCGCAGCGCCACCGCGACCGAGGCCTGCTGCTCGAAGCAGATGTACGGATAGCGGCTCATGTATTCGCGCACGCCATCGAGGCTGCCCGCGAGCGTGGCCTGCAGGGTCACTGCCAGCCCGCCGCGACCGGGCACGGCGCCAGCAGGGATTGCCGCCGGCACGGCGTAGTTGCCCTTCACCTGCGTGATCGTCGCCTGATAGGTGCGCACCGGATAGGCGGCAATCACCCGTTCGCTGAGCTTGATTCGATCGCGCGCCGTGCCGCCGGCCTCGGTCGCGGTGACCTCCCAGGGCAGAGCGTCGCGGTCCACAGGCACGATGGCTGGCCACACCACATCGCGTGCCGCATGGGCCTCAAGCTGCACATCCAGCGCCCCGGCGTGCGCTGTCAGCGCGGCACTGCTGGCCTGCAGGTGCACACTCATCGCACGATCGCTGGTGTTGCGCACCGTGAAGGTTGCGCTGAAATGATCGCCTTCGCGCACCAGCGGCGGGAGCCCGGATTGCAGGATCAGATCCTGCGTGGTCGCGACGTTGGCCTGGCCCGTGCCATAGAGCTGCGTACCGCCGTGCGCAATGGCCACCAGTCGGAACGAGCTCAAGGAATCATTGAGTGGCACCTTGACACTCGCATTGCCTTCAGCATCGAGTAGCACGCGCGGCTTCCAGTACAGCAGGCTGTCGAACAGTTCGCGTGCGCGTGCACCCTCGCGCCCACCGCCGCCACCATGCGGAACGGCCTTGCGACCGTAGTGACGCTTGCCCACCACCTGCATCTGTCCGGTCGAGGTCCACACTTCGATGCCGCGCTGACCCATCATTGCGGCCAACAGGTCCCAACTCGGGTTCGGCGCCAGATCCAGCAGCGCCTCATCCACAGCGGCTATCGCCACTTCAGTGCCCGCTGGCAGCGTCTTGCCCGCAGGCGGCTGCACATGGATGCTGACTGGCACCTGCGCACGCACGGGAAAGCTCTTGCCACCCGGCATCACCGTGACTGTGAGCCGATGCGGCTGCCAGCCGACGGTGAGCGCCACCTCACCTAAACGGTAGGCGGGCTTCGTAAGATCCACCAGTGCCGTGACATCGTTATCGCGGCGCGAACCATGGCCCTCGGAATGCGCAACGCGCGAGCGCACTGCGAGCACCGACACGTAGACATTGGGCGCATAGCTGTCGCGGATTGGCACTTCGACCACGGGCATCGTGCCGGACAGGGTTCGCACGAATCGCTCGATCACGCCCTCGCGTTCCACGGTCACCAGCGCCGTTGCCTGGCGGAATGGCATACGCACCTGCAGTCGCGCGGTCTCGCCCGCCTGATATTCCTTTTTTTCCGGCAGTACATCCATGCGATCGCCACTGGTGCCGCCGAACCACCACTCATCGGGGCCAACGACCCACACCGACTTGGTTGCACCACTGAGCCTTCCCGCTTCATCAGCACTCTCGGCACGCACCAACACCTGCCCCGATACGCCGGGCGCCAGCTCACAGAGCAACAGGCCCTGCGCATTGGTGAGTCCATTGCAGGCCGTTGCGAGCTTGCGCACTTCGCGCGTGGTCTCATAGCTGTAGAAGCCGCCGATCAGCCTTTTGCGATACGAATAGTTGTTGACCCGATAGAGCGCAACGCGCACCGACTGTTGCGGCCTCGGTCGACCATCGACATCGAGCGCCAATACCCGCAAGCGCACCTGCCCCGGCGCGGCTACCCATCCTTCGGTGCGCAGGCCCAGCGATACCGCCGAAGACTGGAGCTGTACGTGGCCGGTACTGGTCAGGATCTCGCCATTGGCGTCGGAATACTCGAGCTCTGCCGTCAGCCTTGCAGCGCCATTCACGTGCGGCAGCTGGTCGACGGTGACGCGCGCCGCGCCATTGGCGTCCAGCGTCAGCGGTATGGTGCGCGTGCGCGCCGCCGGCGCGGCCTCGGCGTTGTCTTCCTCTTCGCCATCGATGTCGGCGACGCTGCCGCCCTGGGTGCTTACCCCTTCCGTGACCGCTTCGCCGCCGAAGCTGTAGTCGTCATAACCGTTGAAGGCTGCGGCTACCGGCTCCACCTGCGTGCGCAACTTGACTGGCAGGCCACCGGCGCCACCGCCGGCCAGATACGCCACGTGCAGATCCAAGTTCACGGATGCTGGCGCCACCTGTCGCTGGGCAGGGCCCTCGACGCTGGCATGCATCGAAGGCAAGCGGAACTCACCGACTTTGAATTGGCCACTCTCGTGGTCGTCGATCCACACCTGGTAGTCGCCCAGCCGGGCTTCCCTGGGAATCGTCCAGGTGTTGGTGGCCACGCCCGCTTCGAATCGGGCGCTCAGTTCATAACGATTCTCGCCACCATCGTGCAGGATCTCGATCTTGAATTGTCCTGCAGCAGTGCTCGCCAGTTCCACGCCGTTGCGCCGGTGTTCGCGCAGGTAGTGCTTCATCGAAACCGTCTCGCCTGGCCGGAACAGCGCGCGATCGAGCACCGTGTGATAGATCGCAGCCTCTTGCGGCCCACCGACCGGCAATGAGAAATCCGAAGGAGCAATGCCCTGCGCCCATTCGCTGGAAGTGAAGCTGGCGTCGTCGCCGGTCTTCGCCAGCACCATCAAGGGATGCCGCCACGGGCAGCGACCGTAGTTCTGCGGTGTACCCAGGCTTTCATCGATGAAGGCCACGCCTTCGGCATCGGTGTGTCCACTCCACAACCGCGTGCCGGTACATTGATCGGCCACCACGACCTCCGCACCAGCGACGGGCTGCGCGCTGGAAAGCCGCGTCACCCAGGCAAGCGAGGATTCACGGCCCCACTTGAAATGCACGGCGAGATCGGTCACCAGCGCGGCCGTCGCCACGTAGCGCGTTTTTCCCTCACCCAGCAACGCAGAGCCCAGCAGCGGACTTGCCACCTCAACCACGTAGAAACCGTTGCCACCCAGTGGAATACCGACCACCGTCGATTCCCCGCTGGCGCCAGGCTTTGCGAGCTCGAACTTGCGCGTGACCCCGGCGTCCCTGAACACGGAATGTGATCCGGTGGTTTCCACCCAGGCGCGGCCACCGGAGTCGAATATTCCCTCTTCATCGCCGTCGGCGAGCTTGCTCTTGAGTGCCGACTTCTCCTGCGGCGTGAGCACCCGCCACTCACCATTCGGCTCCCCGGCTTTTTCCACGCGCTGCAGCCAGGAGGCGATCGCCGCGGGATCCGCATTGACTCTCAGGGTCTTGCCGTCAATCGCGCTGATGCTGGTGCTGAGCTTCGGTTCGACATTGCGCAACGTGACCGGCAGGACACCGCCCAGCTTCGATTCCAGGATCCCGAAGCTGCCATTGAATTTGACCAGCGGAGGATATCGATCGACACGCACTTCGAGCGGAAAGCGCTCGGCGTTCTGCAGCACTCGGCCGGCATCATCCACGAGTCCTGCGGGCAAGCTCACTGACAAAGTGGCGGATTCCGGAAAGGGGCCCGCGAAACTCACGCCATCGACGGTGGGCGACTGTTCCGATGCAGACGTGGACGGTGTATAGGTCCGCCGCTTGCCCGCATTCAACCGTATCGCCAGCGCCTGTGCGCGTAGCACGGGCGCGCTGAAGTTCACCTGGACCGGCATGATCGGCAGGCATCCCGCACGCGGGTTGGAACGCGTGCATTCCACCTGCGCGATGAAGGCCGGGCGCACGCGGAAGCTCAGGTGTTGGTCGGCAGTGGTACGGACATTCGATGCTGTGGCGATACCGGCGCCCCAATGCAGCTGCACCTGAGTCGCGGGTGGGAGGCTGCGTCGGCATTGCACCACGTTGATCAGCTCATCGCGCTTCTCGAGCGCTCGATTGCGCGAGCGTATGTTGTTGCTACCACCATTCTTCCACAGCAATTGCAGATAGTCGTAGCCCAGCGCCTGGCGCTGCGCCAACACCGCGGCGCGCTCCTTGCCAGCGAGCACCCGCAGCGGGATGCGCTCCCCCACACCGGCAATCGAGCAGTACGCATTTGCCTCTACCGAGGCCACGCTGGCCGGGGCATCGAGTCGCAACAGGAAGATCTGGCTCTCGTCGATGACCTCCCAACCTTCGCGCGGCAGCGAGGCCACCACGGCTGGCCCGCCGGTGTCGAAGCGGAATTCCTGGCGACCTGTCAGCGATTGTCCCGACACCGATCGGGTGCCAGTTTTGAGAGTGAAGTGGCAGCTGATTCCGGCATCGAGATCGGCATCGAAGTCCCAGGACCAGTTGCGGGTATCAACCCACCGACCCTTGCCGGATACCGGGCAATCGACCGTGAAGGGATCAGCCAGCCACGGATCGCCCAGACGTGCCATGTCGGTGCTGAATCGCGCGATCACCTGGCGCACATTCCTGGAGGTGCCTTCCGGCGAGAACAGCAGCACCTTTGGCGGAGCGGCAGACTGGCTGGCCCCCGTATCCGCCACCTGGCCGCTGACGGCCAGACTGCTGGCAACCACGCCGCACGCCAGAAGAACACCGATCACTGCATTGATGAACCGCATAAGGCCTCCCGGTGGGGCCCATTATCCTCAAGCCACACTCCTCCTGTCTCCCGGGTTCGGTGGAGAAAGCGTGTGATTTCCGTGAAAGCGGACCGGCCGCCGTGGCTGGCGCCCGACTCAGACGATCTTGCAGGGAATCAGGGCGTCTTCGGCGAAGCCGTACACGGCACACAGCCGGTGATAGCCGTCGGCAATGACCACGGTGGAGGTTTGCTGATCGCGCACCAGCAGCAGGGGCGAGATGCCGATGCCGCGCTTGATCTTCTGGCGGTCTTTGTCCACATGCGAATTGCTGACACCCAGCAGCGAGAGTCGCGAGGCGCGGAAGATGTCCTTGGCCTTGAACTGCTGCAGCGGGCGGCGGCGCAGCGCGGCCGCCAGTTTCACGGCCTGGCGGGGCGGATACACCAGACTCAGATACGACAGCGCAGCGTCGTAGTCGTGTACTTCGACGGCCTTCAGCCAGCTGGGGGTCTTCGACTTCTTCTTAGGCATTGCTGCTCCTGATGCGGGATTCTGCTCGTAGTCGCGCCAGCATATCGTGCACGCTGTCGTTGGCCGATAGCACTATGGCCCACTCGTCCCGGCCAGGCAATTCAAGCGTGGCAAGCTGGCTGTCGAGCAGAGTCACGGGCATGTAGTGCCCTTGCCGCGCCTGCATGCGCGCGGCAATTGCGTCGCGGTCGGCCTGCAGGCACACGAACAGCAGCGGCTCGCCGATCAGCACTCGCAGCCGGTCGCGATAGGCGCGCCTCAGCGCCGAGCAGGTGGCCACGGCGCCGTTCGGTTCGCGTCGGGCGGCGATCGCCTGCCCCAGCAGATTGAGCCAGGGCCAGCGGTCTGCATCCTGCAGGGGGATGCCTTCGCTCATCTTGCGTACATTCTCGGGTGGATGAAACGAATCGCCTTCCAGGAACGGCGCACCGCGTTCGGCCGCAAGCGCGGCGCCCAGCGTGGATTTCCCTACGCCGGTCACGCCCATCACGATGACGGCCTCAGGCAACATGGCTCTGCAGCGCCCGCTCGCATTGCGCGGCGTTCTCGAACACCACGCCGTGCAAGCCGAGGCGTTGCGCGGCCTCGACATTGGCCGGCAGATCATCGACGAACACGGTATCCCCGGCCCTGAGCCCGTAGCGCTCGAGCAGGTGGTGGAAGATTGCGGGTTCGGGTTTCACCATCTTGATGTCGCCAGAAATCACGATGCCATCGAAGTGCTGCCAGAAATCGAAGCGCTGGCTCAGCGTCGCGTAGATCTTTGAAGGCATGTTCGACAGGCAATACAGCGGCACGCCGCGTGCGGACAGCGACCCCAACAGCGCCACCGTGTCCTGCTTCGGGTGCAGTGAATCGCGCACCACGTCGAAAAGGCTATTGAGTTCCGGCACCGGCCGCCCGGCGCGCTCGCCGATGCGCTGTAGCAGCGCGTCTTCAGCCAGGGTGCCGCGATCGAGCTCGAGCCAGTCAGCATGATGAAAAATGAGTTTCTTCATCCGCTCGCGTTCGTTGGCGTCAGCGTAGAAGCTTTGCAGCACCCGACCCGGGTTCCAGTCGAGCAGCACACCGCCGACGTCGAAAATCACATTTTTCATGCGGTGATTCTACACGCCGGTCTCCAGCGCAGACCTGCGCGGGCAGTTGCGAGGTGGCCGACAGGCCGGCCAGCTGCGGCAACAGCCGGGGCCGGTTCTGCTATTACTCACCCATTGTGTTGACAATCACCAATAATGTTGATACTTTTGCTCCATGTTCAGTCGCACCGCCACGCTGTCACTGGTCCCGCCCGGCGGGTTCGACCCGGAGTCTGACGAGGTGCGCCTCGATGCCGTCTTCCAGGCGCTCAGCGACCCCACGCGGCGCGAGATCCTGCGCAGCCTCGATGGCCACGCGCTGCTGGTTTCCGAGCTCGCTGCGAAATTCGCTATCTCGCTGCAGGGTGTGTCGCGCCACATCCAGGTGCTGGTGCGCGCGGGCCTGATCAGCCAGGAGCGCACCGGCCGCATCAGCCGCTGCAGCCTCAGCGCCGGGCCGCTCTACGATGCCGCGGTGTGGCTCAACCAGTACACCAAGTACTGGCAGCAGCAGTTCGATGTGCTGGCAACCACCCTGGCGCAGATCGATGCACGCCGCGACGCCGAGGCCTCGCGCACCGGCAAAGGCAAATCCACCATCGGCGCGCCGCGCAAGCGCGCGCGCCGTTCACCCCCCAAAACCGCAAGATGAAACACGCTACGGAGCTTGCCATGAACAATCACCAGATCGTTTCAGCCGACCAATGGACCGAAGCGCGCCGTGCGCTGATGGCCAAAGAAAAGGAATTCCTGCAGCTGCGCGATCAGCTGAGCGCCGCGCGGCGCGATCTGCCCTGGGAGCGCGTGAAGGCTTCCTATGTGTTCGAGGGCGCCAAGGGTCGCGAGAGCCTGGCCGACCTGTTTGGCAATCACAGTCAGCTGATCGTGTACCACTTCATGTTCGCGCCCGAATGGGAGAACGGCTGCAAGAGCTGCTCCTTCTGGGCCGACAACTTCAATGGCGTCACCGCCCACCTGCACGCGCGCGATGTGGCGCTGGCCGCGATCTCGCGCGCGCCCTATTCCAGGCTCAAGCCCTTCGCGCAGCGCCTGGGCTGGCAGTTCAAATGGGTGTCATCCGCGAACACCGACTTCAACTACGACTACCATGTTTCCTTTCGTCCTGAAGATGTCGCCGCGGGCAAGGCGCAATACAACAGCGCGCCCTACAACGGCAAGATGAGCGACCTGCCCGGCATCAGCGTGTTCTACAAGGACAGCGAGGGCGCGATCCATCACACCTACTCGACCTACGCGCGCGGCCTCGACCCGATCAACGCCGCCTACCAACTCCTGGACCTCGTGCCCAAAGGCCGCGATGAAGCTGCGCTGCCCCAGCCGATGGCCTGGGTTAAATACCACGATCTCTATACCGCCTGAACGCGGCACCTTTTGGAGCACCCCATGAAATACCAGACCGGCAGCGAAGTGATTGAAGGCTACAGGCACGAGATCACCGAGATCCGCAAGAAGATGCGCAAGGCGCAGGGCGAGATCGAGCCGCAGGAAGTCTCTGACTACAGCTTCACGACGCCGAACGGCACCATCAAGCTCTCTGAGCTGTTCGGCAAGCACACCGACCTGATGGTGATCCACAACATGGGGCGCTCCTGCCCGGCCTGCACGCTCTGGGCCGATGGCTACAACGGCATCCACGCGCATGTCATCTCGCGCACGGCCTTCGTGGTCACGAGTCCCGATGCACCCGATGTGCAGCAGGCCTTCGCCGCCAGCCGCGGCTGGAATTTCCCGATGGTCAGCCACCAGAGCACAAGCTTCGCCGCCGACATGGGCTACGCCCTCGACAAACGCTGGCGCCCCGGCATCTCGGTGTTCCAGAGGCGTGGCAACGCCATCGTGCGGGTCTCCGATGCGCACCTCGGCCCGGGCGATGATTTCTGCACGCTGTTTCACCTGTTCGACCTGCTGCCCGACGGTTCGGCTGGCTGGTCGCCGAAATTCAGCTACTCCTGAAGCTTCGGGGAGTTCGCACCATGTGTCCGCTTTGCCTGGGTACTGCAGCGCTGCTGGCCTCCGGCGGCACCTCCGCCGGTGGGCTCGCAGCACTGCTGCTGAGCAAACCGCTGCGCAAGCGTCGCGCGCCGCAGCAGACTCCACACGCTACCGCTTCGCTGGCGAACAGTGTAAAAAAGGAGTTACGCAGCGATCCTCATGGCGACCAGAACAAAACTAAAGCGCGTCCGCGCGCGGCCCAGGGGCACGATCTCACCGCACCTGCATTTCTTCGTGTACACGGTGAGCGGGAGGGTCGGCAGACGCCGACTGACTTTTCGCATCGTGTGCTGTTATGCGGCTGATGCGCGCGCGATGATCGTCGAGCGCTGTCCTGAGATCGATGCCCTTGCCGTGACGCGCGGCGAGCCGGTGCACTACATTGCAATTGGCGATCACCTGCTGCACGAGTAGCGCGCTAGTCGATCGGCCAGGGCATCGCTTCCGGCAAGGGATTCTCTGCTGGCGTCGTTGGCTCAGGAGTACCAACACCCAGATCGACCGCACGCCACCACGGTTGCACGCGCTCGCCATGCGATGGCTCGATCGGCTCGCCGAGTCGCGGCATCAGCAATTGCGCGCCGGTCTTCGGCCCCAACTCCAGCAATGCTTCCGCCGGCTGGTCCCAGTCGTGCATCGCGAGACTGAAGGTGCCCCAGTGCACGGGCAGGAATGGGCCGCCACCCAGCAGCGAGAGTGCTTCGAGCGCATTGGCCGGCCCGAGGTGTATGTCGCCCCAGGCCGGATGGAAAGCGCCAACTTCGAGCATCACAAGATCAAAGGGCCCGAGTCGCTCGCGAATCGACTGGTATTCACTCGTGAGCCCCGTGTCACCGCTGAAGAACACCACATGACGGGGCGAGCGCATGATCATCGATGACCACAGCGTCGCGTTGCGATCCCTGAGGCCGCGGCCGGAGAAATGCTGCGAAGGCGCGGCGGTCACCGTGAGATCCGTGTTCGGCAGCCGGTAGGTTTCCCACCAGTCGAGCTCGGTGATGCGCTCGGGCTGCACGCCCCAGAGCTCCAGATGCGCGCCGACGCCGAGCGAGGTGACGAACGGCACTTTCAGCCGTGCGAGCTCACGGATGGTCGGGTAGTCGAGATGATCGTAGTGATCGTGCGAGATCACCACCAGGTCGACCTCGGGCATCTGTTTCAATGTCACCGGCACGGGCTGGAAGCGCTTCGGGCCGACAATGCTTGAGGGAGAAGCACGCTTGCCCCACACCGGGTCGGTCAGCACGCGCAGCTTCCCGAATTCGAGCAACACGGTCGAGTGGCCGAGCCACGTGGCACGCAGCCCGCTCGATGAAACCCGCGCCCAGGTCTCGAGCGGGTTCACCGAGGGCAGCGGCCCGCGCGGCACGCGCCGATCGCCGCCGCAAATGAACTCCTTGATCGTCGGCATGGGCACGTTGGGATCGCGCAGCCCCGGACGAATCGGATGCAGGTTGCGGAAGCCCTCGCCCGCCCAGCGCGACGAGGCCTTCATGCGCTCAAGTCGCGCGCCCATGGATTTCTTGCCCAGTGATCTCATGATCCGGAACTCATGCCTCTCAATCCTGTCATGAACCCAACACACCGCCGTCGTAGCATCAGCGCACTGTCGCTGCGTTGCGAGCATTCCGCCGACAATGATCGTCCGAGGTTTTGCTCATGGAACCAACCCACATCACATTACTGCACGTTCGCACCCACAGCTTGCGCATGCGGTTCCCGCTCCACGCCAGAGCGCAGCGTCGCCATCCGCCGTCAGCGCCCAGCGTTCGCGCGCCTGGCCTGCACTATCACTTTACTTACACTGAGGTCGTTGCTTCAAGCGGTCTGAAAGCCCCCGACAATGATTCTATGATCGTTGTTGAGGCTCTCCACGAGATTCATCGGAGCCGCCAAGCCATGCTCAATGTCCTGGCGCAGCTGCGCGGCGACGACACCACCGAGCAAGTCTGGTAAAGCGCCAGCGCCCACTTTGACCTGACAACAGCCTCAGGCTGTCTCGGCAACGCGCGGCACGGCGGGTTCATCGTCGTCGCCGATGAAGCCACCGCTCTGGTGCGCCCACAGCGTGGCATAGATGCCACCGCGCGCCAGCAGCTGCGCGTGATCGCCCATCTCGACGATCTCGCCACGATCAAGCACTACCAGCCGATCCATCGCCGCGATGGTCGAGAGCCGGTGCGCAATCGCGATCACGGTCTTGCCGCGCATCAGGTGCGCGAGGCTCCCCTGGATCACCGCCTCTACCTCGGAATCCAGCGCGCTAGTGGCTTCATCGAGCAGCAGGATCGGCGCGTCTTTCAGCATCACGCGGGCCAGCGCGATGCGCTGGCGTTGGCCGCCGGAGAGCTTCACGCCCCGCTCGCCCACATGCGCATCGAAGCCACGCCGGCCGCGCGCATCGGCGAGATCACCGATGAACTCCATGGCCTGTGCATCGCGTGCCGCCTGCAAGAGGTCATCTTCGTTGGCATCAGGACGACCGTAGAGAATGTTGTCGCGTACCGAGCGGTGCAGGAGCGAGGTGTCCTGCGTCACCATGCCGATCTGCGCGCGCAGCGAATCCTGCGTCACAGTGGCGATATCTTCGCCATCGATCAGGATGCGGCCTCCCTGCACGTCGTAGAAGCGCAGCAGCAGGTTCACCAGTGTCGATTTGCCGGCACCCGAACGGCCTACGAGGCCGATCTTCTCGCCGGGGCGGATGTCGAGCGTGAGCCGCTCGATCACCGGCCGCGCGGCGGCATTCTGTTGTTGGTAAGAGAAAGTAACGCCTTCGAAGTGCACGGCACCACAGGTGACGCGCAGCGGCCGGGCATTGGGCTTGTCGACCACCATCTGTGGGCGCGTGAGCGTATTGATGCCATCCTGCACGGTGCCGACATTCTCGAAGAGCCCCGTCATCTCCCACAGCACCCAGTGCGAGAGGCCGTTGAGCCGCAACGCCATTGCGGCAGCCGCCGCGACCGCGCCGACCAGCACCGCGCCATGCGTCCACAGCACCAGTGCTGCGCCCGTGATCGAGATGATCAGCGCGACGCTCAGGATCTGGTTGACAATCTCGAAACCCGTGACCAGCCGCATCTGCCCATGCACCGTGAGCAGGAATTCACGCATTGCACTCTTGGCGTACCCGGCCTCGCGCGAGGAATGCGAGAACAGCTTGACGGTGGTGATGTTGGTATAGGCATCGGCGATACGCCCCGTCATCATGGAGCGCGCATCGGCCTGTTCCTTGCCGACCGCGCTCAGGCGCGGCACAAACCAGATGATGGCCGCCGTGTAGGCCACGAGCCAGCCCACCAGTGGCACCAGCAACCAGAGGTGAAACCCGCCGACCACCAGGCCGATCGTGATGAAGTAGATCAGCACGAACACCATGATGTCGCCGAGTGCGAACCAGAAATCGCGCACCGCCAGCGCGGTCTGCATCACCTTGGCGGCGATGCGTCCGGCGAACTCGTCCTGGTAGAAGGCCAGGCTCTGGCCCAGCATCAGCCGATGGAAATTCCAGCGCAGCCTCATCGGGAAATTCCCCGCCAGCGTCTGGTGCTTGATGATGCTCTGGAAGGCCACCAGCACAATACTGGAGAGCAGGATCACGACGATCACGGTCATCGCGAGGCGCCCTTCAATCCACAACCGATCGTGCTTTAAGGCGCCCAGCGTATCGACCACGCGCCCCAGCATGCCAAACAATGCTGCCTCGAACACGCCAATCAGCGCGCTGAGCAGCGTCATCGCCAGCATGTATTTGCGCAGCCCTTTGGTGCCCGCCCACAGGAAGGCGATAAACCCGCGCGGCGGCGTTTCCGGCGGCGCGCTCGGATAGGGGTCGATCAGGCTTTCGAAGTATTTCAGCACTCAGGGGTCCTAAGGGAACGATGCTCGAGTGCCATTGTTACAGGCAATCGAGCTCCATCTCAATGCGATCGAGCTGCGGCCCCCAGCCCTGCGGAATGCTCTTGACAGCGCGCGCCCCAAAGCGGGCAAAAAACGGCGCCGATTTCTGGCTGGCGGCAATGTGCAGCACCGGCGCGCTCTGTGCCCGGCAGCGTGACAGGGCCCGCGCCATCATGGCCGTGCCCACGCCCTGTCCCTGCGCCGCGGGCGAAATCAGGATCCAGCGCAGCGCCACACCGCCTCCGGCGCGCTCGCCCGGGTCGAAGTGCTCCGGGCAATTCTGGTCGAACAGCGCCAGGCAGGAGCTGTGGTCGGCCGCGAGGAAGCTGCGTATTGAGGCGTTCGCGCGTGACATCGGCATGACTCTATCAACTTCCGCCGACATTAATTTCGCCTCATTTTTCCTGTGGCCCGTCAGCCGGGAGGCCCAATGAGCGTTGAGTCACAGCAAGGGAGCAGGGAGGGCAGGAAACTTGCCGTCCGGGCACGCCCTTGCAGCCACACCACAGGAGCATATTGTGAAATCAGCCAATCTCGTATGTACAGGTCTCTTCTTGCTAGCCACCGCCCCCGTTTTCGCAGCGGGCCCGGCCACCAGCGAGGTGGTACAGCGCGACGTCAATCAGCAGGAGCGCATTGAACAGGGGCTACAGAGCGGCCAGCTCTCCACCAAGGAAGCCGGCAAGCTGGAGACCCAGGAAAAGCGCATCGATCGCGTGGAAGCACACGATCTGAAGGACGGGAAGCTCTCGCCTGGCGAGACTGCGCAGATCAATCGCATGGAGAATCGCTCCAGCGCGCAGATTTACAAGGACAAACACAACGCCGCGCACGGCAATCCCGAGTCCCGGTCATCGGAACGCATGCAGGCCGACGTGCAACGCAATGTGAACCAGCAGCAGCGCATTGAAAACGGCACGCGCTCAGGCGCCCTGAGCAATCGCGAGGCCGGCGCGCTGGAGCGCGGTCAGGCGCATGTTGATGCCAGGGAAGCACGCGCTGCCCGCAACGGCCATGTTTCGGCGGCCGAGCAGGGCGGCGTCCAGCGCAGCGAGAACCGGCAGAGCCGCAAGATCTACCGCAAGAAGCACGACTGATCGGATCGGGCTGTGCGGCGGACGTCAGTGCCCTGGCGTCCGCCGCATTTTTACCGGTCAACCGATACACAGCTGCAGCGTTCGATCAATCAACGGCCGACACGATCGGCGCAATCAAGGAAACGCAGGCATGAAATCGCATCAGAAATTCTTGAGCGCGGCGCTATTGGGCGCGGCACTGATCCTCTCCGGTTGCGTCGTCGCGCCCGCGCCAGGCTACTACGGCGCACGCGTGATGGTTGCGCCACCGGCACTGCGCGCCGAGTACTACGACGTCGCGCCCTATCCGGGCTATTTCTGGATCGGCGGCTACTGGAACTGGGTGGGCGGGCGACACGCCTGGGTAGATGGGCATTGGCAAGCGCCGCGTCCCGGATACGCCTGGGCAGGGCACCGCTGGGACCGCGACGGTGATGGCTGGCGTCTGCGCCCTGGCCACTGGGAGCGCGCACATCGCTGAAGCCCAAAGTTGATTTGCCGGGCGCGTTGCGCCGCAGAACACATTTCGTAGCAATCACGCCGCGACAGATGGGCGCATAGGTATCGCGACCATTTACTAACCACAAAACCCAGGGATCTTGTCGCCCAAAATGATTCGATACTTGCGCTCCGTCGGAGTCATCTGCTCCAGTGTCTTCTCTTCTGTCTGCAAGACGTCTTTCTTTGAAAGTGTAATCAGACCGGTAGGCAGATCTTGTCGGTATTCACCCAAGAGGTTGCTTCGTTGTCCAAGCGACGCTGCAGTCAATGGGACTTGGCGCCAACCCCGAGGGCCGAGCCGATACTCCCAGTAGGGTGGATTGGGCTCTCCGCGCGCGTGCCAGACATCGCAAGAACTCGTGATTGCCACAACCACCCACTAGAGCGTCGACGAATCCTTGTAGAGTGTGTGCGCACGCAGTGACACGCTCCACGGCGGTAGTGCTGCAAGAGTTCCTGTGAAGCGAATCGATGAGTCTTGCTCGATGGAGTTATAGGCGCCGCCTCCCAGTGCGTTGGTCTCATTGAACCTTCCCTCTCGCTGAACTTGCATGATTGTGCCGTCATCAAGCTTGATCTCTTCCGTCCAGCGCTTTGTAGAGTGGCTGGCGCAGCAGCTCAGCAGTGGCACAAGAACAATGGTCGACAGCGCAGCCCTGAAATATGCAGCGGTTGTCACTTGTTTCTCCCTCCCTGATGCGCTCGCGATCCTCTAAACCGGCGAGAGCAACATTCCAACACTATCCTTCGGTCCTGCATGATTTCGGCCCAGTGATCGACACGATCGCTGTCTACCGCTCGTCCCGCATCCGCTCCCGCCAGTCTTCGTGCGGCATGATGCGCTTCATGAATTCGTCAAATAGTGGAACCGTAAAGGCCGTGTCACCGTGGCTCGGGCTCCACACCATGCCTTTTGCGATCAGCGCATTGCGTGTGGGGCCCAGGGCGGTCACTTTGCGGTCCAGAACACCGGCAATGTCGCCTGATCGGTGTGGGCCCGCCCCCAATTCCGCCATCGCGCGAAGGTAACGCTTTTCCGTCGGCGTCAGCCGGTCAAAGCGCACGCGGAAAAAGCTCTCATCCAGCGCAGCGATGGTAATGGCGCTGGCTGCAATGACATCGTCTTCCCGGATCGGATCGGTGGCTGCCACGTCCCAGGTGTGTTTTCCCCACTCCTGCAGGAAGTACGGATACCCCTGCGTCTCACGCACGATTCGGTTGACGGCGAGGTTGTCGATGGCAACGTGTTCGGCCTCGATGGGCTTGGTGATGGCGATGCGCGCATCGTCTACAGACAGCGGACCGACCACGGGAAATTCGAACAGTCGCTCGGCATAGGATTTTGCCCGTCCCATCTGCCCACGCAATTGCGGGAGGCCTGCACCCACGAGCACCACAGGCAACTGACGTTGCGCGGCCCGATGCAGGGCGGTGATCAGTGCGGCCAACTGCTCTTCCTCGACGAACTGCAATTCGTCGAGGAAGAGTGCGACCACGGTGCCTGCAGCCTTGGCTGCGGCGCCTACAACTTCAACAAGTGACTGCAGGTCATGCTCGAGGTCACCGTTATCGGCAAGACCTGGTTCGGGCTCGTAGTCTATGCCGACTTCGATGTCCTTGAATTTGACCTTCAGGGCTTTCGCAAATCCGGCCAGCGCACGCAGTCCTCGTTTCGCTTGGTCCTTTGCCTGTGCCACTGCAGAAAGGCTCAACAAGACTAGGCGCATTTCCGGCGCGAGCATCGCGGGGAGAGAGCGCCCTTCGGGAGCTTCGATCCGTACGGTCCGGATGCCGGTCGCCTCGGCATCAATCTTCATCCGGTCCAGCAAGACTGTCTTGCCGACGCCGCGCAAACCCACCATCAGCGCGCTGCGGGCGGGCAACCCACGACGGGCGCGCTCGAGTGCAATGCGCACGTGCTCGCGCATCGCCGCGCGTCCAGCCAGCTCCGGCGGCGGGGTTCCGGCGCCTGGGGCAAATGGGTTTCGGACGGGATCCATGGTCCATTTATACCATAATTATGATAGTTATGAACTTACCATAAATTAACTAAGATCTGTATAAATTGAACCTGAGCCCATGTGGCACACACTTCGAAAGTGAGGGACAAATGAAAGGCGGGCCGGAGTCACGGCGCCGCCTCAATCAAGCGAATATCGGGGAGCGACTTGAGGCGGCGCCGTGACCCTGGCCCGCCTCTCGTCTGTGCCTTAGCGCACTAGCTCGCCGCGCTCTCCTCTTCCACCGCCGGGCTCGGCTCGTCAGCATCTGCCACGGCAGCGCCCACGTCCATGAACCCGCGCGGCTCTGTGCCATCGTTCTTGCGACGACGGTGAGCGTGGGCCGCGAAGCCCGTGCCCGCCGGAATCAGCCGACCGACGATCACGTTTTCCTTCAGGCCGCGCAGGTCGTCCTTGAGGCCACGCACCGAGGCTTCGGTCAGCACACGGGTAGTCTCCTGGAACGAAGCGGCCGAGATGAACGACTCGGTGGCCAGCGAAGCCTTGGTGATGCCGAGCAGCACCGGCTGCAGCTTCGCGGCTTCCTTGCCGGCCTTAACGGCACGATCGTTGATCGCCATGGCGCGCGAACGGTCGAGCTGCTCACCGCGCAGCAGCGTGGTGTCGCCGATCGCCATGACTTCGGTCTTGCGCAGCATCTGGCGGATGATCACTTCAATGTGCTTGTCGTTGATCTTCACGCCCTGCAGACGGTAGACGTCCTGGATCTCGCGCACCAGGTAGTTGGCTAGCGCCACGACACCCTGCAGACGCAGGATATCGTGCGGGTTCGGCTCGCCATCGGCGATGACCTCGCCACGCTCGACCTGCTCGCCCTCGAACACGTTGAGCTGGCGCCACTTCGGAATCAGCTCTTCGTACTTCTCGGTGTGCTCGTCGGTGATCACCAGACGCCGCTTGCCCTTGGTTTCCTTGCCGAAGCTGACCGTGCCGGTCTTCTCGGCCAGGATCGCTTGGTCTTTGGGCTTGCGGGCCTCGAAGAGGTCAGCGACGCGCGGCAGACCGCCGGTGATGTCGCGGGTCTTCGAGGATTCCTGCGGGATGCGGGCGATGATGTCGCCGACCGACACTTTCGCGCCGTCGGTAAGGTTCACCAATGCACCGGGCGGCAGGTTGTAGACCGCCGGAATGATCGTGTTGGCGAAGGTGATTTCCTTGCCCTTGGGCGAGAGCAGGCGAATCGTCGGCCGCAGATCCTTGCCGCCGCGCTGCTTGGAATCCATTACCACAGTGCTGGAAAGACCCGTGACCTCATCGACCTGCGTCGTGACCGTGAGGCCGTCGACGAAGTCGGTGAAGCGGATGTTGCCGGCCACTTCCGTGACCACCGGGTGGGTGTGCGGATCCCAGGTCGCGACGACCTGGCCACCGGCCACTTTTGCGCCTTCGCGCGCAGTGATCGTGGCGCCGAAGGGAATCTTATAGCGCTCGCGCTCGCGGCCGAACTCATCGACCACGCCGATTTCACCAGAGCGCGACACCGCGACCAGGTGACCCTTCTCGTGTTGCACCGTCTTGAGGTGATGGAAGCGCAGCGTGCCCTTGTTGCGGATTTCCACGCTGCTCGCTGCCGCGGCCCGCGAGGCCGCGCCACCGATGTGGAAGGTGCGCATTGTGAGCTGCGTGCCCGGCTCACCGATCGACTGCGCGGCAATCACGCCCACCGCTTCGCCAATGTTGATCAGGCGGCCACGACCCAGGTCGCGTCCATAGCAATTGCTGCACACGCCGTAACGCACCTGGCAGGTGATGGGCGAGCGCACGAAGATCTGATCAACGCCTTCCTGTTCGATCAACCGTACCAGACCCTCATCGAGCAGGGTGTTGTTCGGCACCAGCACCTGTTCGGTGCCGGGCTTGTTGATGTCGGCCGCGGTCACGCGACCCAGGGCGCGCTCGCCCAGGGCCTCGACCACGTCGCCGCCTTCAACCAGCGGTGACATCGACAGGCCATTGGTGGTGCCGCAATCGACCTCGGTGACCACCAGATCCTGCGCCACGTCGACCAGGCGACGGGTCAGGTAACCGGAGTTCGCGGTCTTGAGTGCGGTATCGGCCAGACCCTTGCGCGCGCCGTGCGTCGAGATGAAGTACTGCAGCACATTCAGGCCTTCACGGAAGTTGGCCGTGATCGGCGTCTCGATGATCGAGCCGTCAGGCTTGGCCATCAGGCCGCGCATGCCGGCGAGCTGGCGGATCTGCGCCGCGCTACCGCGCGCGCCGGAGTCGGCCATCATGAAGATCGAGTTGAAGGATTTCTGGCGCTGCTTCACACCCTTGGAATCGACAACATCCTCGCTGCCGAGCTTTTCCATCATCGCCTTGGCGACCTGGTCGTTGGCGCGCGACCAGATGTCGACCACCTTGTTGTAACGCTCGCCATTGGTCACCAGGCCCGAGGAATACTGGTCCTGGATTTCCTTGACTTCGCGCTCGGCGGCGCCGACCAGCTTGACCTTCTGCTCGGGGATGACGATGTCATCGATACCGAACGAGACCGCCGAACGGGTCGCGTAGTGAAAGCCCATGTACATCAGCTGGTCAGCGAATACCACCGTCTCCTTGAGACCCAGGATGCGATAGCAGGCATTGATGATGGCCGAGATATTCTTCTTGGTCATGTCCTGGTTGATGAGGTCAAAGGACATGCCATGCGGCAGGATCTCGGACAGCAGCGCGCGACCGACGGTGGTCTTCACCAACCGGCGGCGCGGCTCGAGCGCCTCGCCAGCACCACGCACGTATTCCTTGATGCGCACCTGCACCTTGGCCTGCAGGTCGATGGTGCGGGCTTCGTAGGCGCGATGAGCTTCGTGCACGTCACTGAAGAACATGCCTTCACCGCGGGCACCTACCATCTCGCGCGTCAGGTAATACAGACCCAGTACCACGTCCTGCGAGGGCACGATGATCGGGTCGCCGTTGGCGGGCGAGAGGATGTTGTTCGAGCTCATCATCAGCGCGCGCGCTTCGAGCTGTGCCTCGAGCGAGAGTGGCACGTGCACGGCCATCTGGTCGCCGTCGAAGTCGGCGTTGAAAGCCGTGCAGACCAGCGGGTGCAGCTGGATGGCCTTGCCTTCCACCAGCACCGGCTCGAAGGCCTGGATGCCGAGTCGATGCAGCGTCGGGGCGCGGTTCAACAGCACCGGATGTTCGCGGATCACCTCTTCGAGGATATCCCACACTTCCGTACCTTCGCGCTCCACCAAGCGCTTGGCGGCTTTGATGGTCGAGGCGTCGCCACGGATCTGCAGCTTATGGAAGATGAAGGGCTTGAAGAGCTCGAGCGCCATCTTCTTCGGGAGACCGCACTGATGGAGGCGCAGGGTCGGGCCGACCACGATGACCGAGCGACCGGAGTAGTCGACGCGCTTGCCGAGCAGGTTCTGCCGGAAGCGGCCTTGCTTGCCCTTGATCATGTCGGCCAGCGACTTCAGCGGCCGGCGGTTGGTGCCGGTAATGGCACGGCCGCGGCGGCCGTTGTCGAGCAGCGCATCGACGGCTTCCTGCAGCATGCGCTTTTCGTTGCGCACGATGATGTCCGGCGCCGAAAGCTCGAGCAGCCGGCGCAGGCGGTTATTGCGATTGATCACGCGACGGTACAGATCGTTCAGATCCGAGGTCGCGAAGCGGCCGCCATCCAGCGGCACCAGCGGCCGCAGGTCGGGTGGCAGCACCGGCAGCACGGTCATCACCATCCACTCGGGCTTGTTGCCCGACTCGATGAACGATTCCGCTAGTTTGAGGCGCTTGGAGAGGCGCTTGAGCTTGGTCTCGGAAGCCGTATTGGTCATGTCCTCGCGGATCTTGACCATCTCGGCCTTCAGATCGAGCGACTGCAGCAGCTCGTGCACGGCCTCGGCGCCCATGCGGGCATCGAATTCATCGCCGTGCTCCTCGATCGCCTCGAGGTACATCTCGTCGGTCAGCAGCTGACCGCGCTGCATCGGCGTCATGCCTGGATCAATGACCACGAAGGCCTCGAAATACAGCACGCGCTCGATTTCACGTAGCGTCATATCGAGCATTAGGCCGATGCGCGAGGGGAGCGACTTGAGGAACCAGATGTGCGCAGTGGGGCTGGCCAGTTCAATGTGGCCCATGCGCTCGCGACGCACTTTCGACTGCGTGACTTCGACGCCGCACTTCTCGCACACCACGCCGCGGTGCTTGAGGCGCTTGTACTTGCCGCACAGGCACTCGTAGTCCTTCACGGGTCCGAAGATCTTGGCGCAGAACAGGCCGTCGCGTTCCGGCTTGAAGGTGCGGTAGTTGATGGTTTCGGGCTTGCGCACTTCGCCATACGACCAGGCGCGCACCATCTCGGGTGAGGCCAGGCCGATCTTGATCGAGTCGAACTGCTCGAGGGGCGCCTGCTGCTTGAATAGCTTGAGTAGGTCTTTCATGTTCAATCCTGCTCGAGTTCGATGTTGATGCAAAGCGAACGAATTTCCTTGACCAGCACGTTGAAGGATTCGGGCATGCCCGCCTTCATCTCGTGGTTGCCGTCGACGATGCTCTTGTACATCTGCGTACGGCCGATGGTGTCGTCTGACTTCACCGTCAGCATTTCCTGCAGCGTGTAGGCCGCGCCGTAGGCTTCCAGTGCCCAGACTTCCATCTCACCGAAGCGCTGGCCGCCGAACTGCGCCTTGCCGCCCAGCGGCTGCTGCGTCACGAGCGAGTACGGACCAGTCGAGCGCGCGTGCATCTTGTCGTCGACCAGATGGTTGAGCTTCAGCATGTACATGTAGCCCACCGTCACCTGCCGGTCGAAACGCTCGCCGGTGCGACCGTCATACAGCCAGGTCTGGCCGGAGAGCGGTACATCCGCGAGTTTCAGCAGCGCCTTGATGTCGCTTTCGGCGGCACCGTCGAACACCGGGGTAGCCATCGGCACACCGCGGCGGAGATTCCCCGCCAGCTCCAACAGTTCGCGATCGTTGAACTCGTTGAGCTGTTCTTTCTGGCCACTGGTCTCGTTGTAGATCTGGCCCAGGAACCCACGCAGCTCGGCGTTGCTGGCCTGCGCATCGAGCATGCGCCCGATCTTCAGGCCCAGCCCCTTGGCCGCCCAGCCCAGGTGCGTCTCGAGCACCTGGCCGACGTTCATACGTGAGGGCACACCCAGCGGATTCAACACGACGTCGACCGGCGTACCGTCCTCGAGGTAAGGCATGTCTTCGATCGGGACAATGGTCGAGATCACGCCCTTGTTGCCGTGACGGCCTGCCATCTTGTCGCCAGGCTGCACGCGACGCTTCACCGCCAGGTACACCTTGACCATCTTCAGCACGCCCGGGGCGAGATCGTCGCCCGCGGTGATCTTGGCCTTCTTCTCATCGAGGCGCTTGTCGAAGGCCTGCTGCTGGGTGCGCAGGCGCTCGCCCGCGGCTTCCAGCTGGCCATTGGCCTCATCTTCCTCGAGGCGGATCTCGAACCACTCTTCGCGGGTCAGCGAATCGAGGTACTCGGCGTCGATCTTCGTGCCGCCCTTGGGCTTCTTCGGACCGCCGGCCGCGCTCTTGCCGAGCAGCATGCCGCGCACGCGCGAATACAGGTCGTCCTCGAGGATGCGGCGCTGGTCCTGCAGATCCTTGCGCACGCGCTCGATCTCGGCCTTCTCGATCGACTGCGCACGGCTGTCCTTGTCGACGCCATCGCGCGTGAACACGCGCACGTCGATCACGGTGCCATCCATGCCCGGCGGCACGCGCAGCGACGTGTCTTTCACATCGCTCGCTTTCTCGCCGAAGATGGCGCGCAGCAGTTTTTCTTCCGGCGTCAGCTGGGTCTCGCCCTTGGGCGTGACCTTGCCGACCAGGATATCACCGGCGCGCACTTCGGCGCCGATGAAGGCGATACCCGCTTCGTCGAGTTTGGCGAGCGCCGCGTCACCCACATTGGGGATGTCGGCGGAAATTTCCTCCGGCCCCAGCTTGGTGTCGCGCGCCACGCAGGTCAGCTCTTCGATGTGGATCGTCGTGAAGCGGTCTTCCTGGACCACACGCTCCGAGATCAGGATCGAATCCTCGAAGTTGTAGCCGTTCCAGGGCATGAACGCGACCAGCATGTTCTGGCCCAGCGCCAGCTCGCCCAGATCCGTCGAAGGACCATCGGCCAGCACGTCGCCGCGTGCGATGCGGTCATTGGCATTCACCAGTGGACGCTGGTTGATGCAGGTGTTCTGGTTGGAACGCGTGTACTTGGTCAGGTTGTAAATGTCGACGCCCGGTTCGCCAGCCGTGGTTTCATCGTCATTCACCCGCACCACGATGCGCGAAGCGTCGACCGAGTCGACCACGCCGCCACGGCGCGCCACCACGGTGACACCCGAGTCGATGGCAACCGGACGCTCCATGCCCGTACCCACCAGCGGGGTCTCGGAACGCAGCGTCGGCACCGCCTGGCGCTGCATGTTCGAACCCATCAGTGCGCGGTTCGCGTCGTCGTGCTCGAGGAAGGGGATGAGCGAGGCCGCCACCGAGACGATCTGCTTGGGGCTGACATCCATGTAGTTGATGCGCTCGCGATTCATCAGCGTGAATTCGCTCTGGATGCGGCACGAGACCAGCTCGTCGATCAGCATGCCCTTGGCATCGACCTTGGCGTCGGCGCGCGCGATCGCGAACTCGCCCTCTTCGATCGCCGAGAGGTAGTCGATGTGGTCGGTGACCTTGCTGTTCTCGACCCGCCGGTACGGCGTCTCGAGGAAACCGTACTGGTTGGTACGCGCATACACCGACAGCGAATTGATCAGGCCGATGTTCGGACCTTCCGGCGTTTCGATCGGGCACACGCGCCCGTAGTGCGTCGGGTGCACGTCGCGCACTTCGAAGCCGGCACGCTCGCGCGTCAGGCCGCCCGGGCCGAGGGCCGAAACACGCCGCTTGTGCGTGACTTCGGACAGCGGGTTGTTCTGGTCCATGAACTGCGAGAGCTGCGAGGAACCGAAGAACTCCTTGACGGCGGCGGCCACCGGCTTGGCGTTGATCATCTCCTGCGGCATCAGCGGCTCAGACTCGGCAATCGTCAGGCGCTCCTTCACGGCGCGCTCGACGCGCACCAGGCCCACGCGGAAGGCGTTCTCCGCCATCTCGCCGACCGAGCGCACGCGGCGGTTACCCAGGTGATCGATGTCGTCCACACTGCCGTTGCCGTTGCGGATGTCGATCAGCACCTTCAGCACGTCGAGGATGTCTTCCTTCGAGAGTACGTTCGAGCCGGTGATTTCCTTGCGGCCCACGCGGCGGTTGAACTTCATGCGGCCCACGCCCGAAAGGTCGTAGCGCTCGTTGTTGAAGAACAGGTTGTTGAACAGGTTCTCGGCCGCGTCCTTGGTCGGCGGCTCGCCGGGACGCATCATGCGGTAGATCTCGACCAGCGCCTCCAGGCGCGTCTTGGTCGGATCGATGCGCAGCGTGTCGGACACAAATGCGCCACGATCGAGGTCGTTCACGTACAGCGTGTTGATGCGCGCAATGCCGGCCTCGATCAGCTTCTCGGCGCTGGTCGCGGTCAGGACTTCATTGGCCTTGGCGATGATCTCGCCGGTGTCGCCATTGACCACGTCATGGGCCAGCACCTTGCCGTACAGGTATTCGCGCGGCACGTTGAGCTGCCGTACGTCCAGGTCTTCGAGCTGGCGCACGTGGCGCGCCGTGATGCGGCGGCCCTCTTCGACGATCACCTGATCGCCGACGCGGATTTCGAAGCTCGCAGTTTCGCCGCGCAGTCGCTGCGGCACCAGTTCCATCGCCACGCCGTCGCGGCTGATGTCGAAGGCATTCTTTTCAAAGAAAATATCGAGGATCTCGGTCTCGTTCATGCCGAGCGCACGCAGGATGATCGACACCGGTAGCTTGCGGCGCCGGTCGATGCGCGCGAACACGCAGTCCTTCGGGTCGAACTCGAAATCAAGCCACGAGCCGCGATAGGGAATGATGCGCGCCGAGAACAGCAGCTTGCCGGAGGAATGGCTCTTGCCGCGGTCGTGATCGAAGAACACGCCCGGGGAGCGGTGCAGCTGCGAAACGATGACACGCTCGGTGCCATTGACGATGAAGGTGCCGTTGTCGGTCATCAGCGGCAGCTCGCCCAGGTACACTTCCTGTTCGCGCACGTCCTTGACGGGCTTCTTGGCGCCGGGTGCTTCCTTGTCGAGCACGATCAGGCGCACTTTCACTCGCAGCGGCGCGGCGTAGGTGAGCCCACGCAGTTGGCATTCCTTCACGTCGAACACCGGCTCGCCGAGCCGGTAGCTGACGTACTCGAGGGTGGCGTTACCCGAATAACTGGAGATCGGGAATACGCTCTTGAAGGCGGCATGCAGCCCGCGTTCCACGCGCGCATCCTCGGCCGTATCGGCCTGCAGGAAGCTGCGATAGGAATCGAGCTGGATGGCGAGCAGGTACGGCACATTCAGGATTCCCGGCTGCTTGCCGAAATCCTTGCGGATGCGCTTTTTCTCAGTGAAGGAGTAAGCCATCGTCTGAACCCTCTGAATACGGGAGAAAGCCGGCGCGCACTGCAGCAACCCTAAGGCATCAGCCCCGAAGTCGCCGCAGCACGAGCCACGGTGCGGAGCCAGGTTTTACTTGATCTCTACCTTGGCGCCCGCGTCTTCCAGCTTCTTTTTCATCGCCTCGGAATCGGCCTTGTTGACGCCTTCCTTCACGGTGGAGGGCACGGCCTCGACCAGGTCCTTGGCTTCTTTCAAGCCCAGGCCGGTCAGCTCGCGCACCACCTTGATGACGGTCACTTTCTTGTCGGCCGGATATTCCTTGAGCGTCACGGTGAACTCGGTCTTCTCTTCGACCGGAGCAGCCGCGGCCGCGCCGCCGCCACCCACCGCCGCCATGGCCACCGGGGCCGCCGCGCTGACGCCAAACTTCTTTTCCATATCGGCAATCAGCTCGACCACGTCCATCAGGCTCATCTTGGCGATCGCGTCCAGAATCTCGTCTTTCGAAACAGCCATTGTCATCTCCTGAAAACTCTAAAAATTTTTAATGAATTGATCTGCAGCCTAGTTACCAGCAGCCGGGGCGCCGGCAGCCTGCTTCTGGTCGCGCACCGCAGCGAGCGTGCGCACCAGTTTCGAAGGTGTCGCGGCCAGGGTGCCCACCAGCTTGGTGATCGGCGCTTTCATCACGCCCATCAACATGGCCAGCGCCTGATCGCGCGTCGGCAAACTCGCAACGCGGTCCAGATCCTTGCCGGGCAGCAATTGCCCGCCAAGGGATACGGCCGTCGCCACCAGCTTGTCGTGGTCCTTCGCAAAGGCCTTGATCAGGCGCGCCGCGGCGCCCGGATCATCCTTCGAAAAAGCCAGTACCAGCGGTCCCTTGAGCACCGGGCTGATGTTTTCGAACGCGGTACCCGCCACGGCCTTGCGTGCCAGCGTGTTCTTGACCACACGCATGTACACACCCTGGCCGCGCGCCTTGGCACGCAGTTCGGTCATCAGCGTTACCGTGAGTCCACGGTATTCGGCGGCCACCAGTGATTGGGCTTTCGCCGCCACTGCGTTGACCTCCGCGACCAGCGCCTTCTTGTCGTCCAGATTCAGTGGCATTACGCACACCTCCTGGTTGTCGAACCACAACTCGGTGATCGACAGCCACAGAAAAATCCCTGGCTGCTGTTCACCACCTGCGCAGGCGCTCATTAAGAGCCACGTCGGCTCGCCTGCGGTCTTCGATGGAAGCCAGCGCCGTTAACACCCGCGCTGGCCCGCACCAAAATCGAAAAATCGTTCCGGCCGGCGCCTTTAGCTCGCCAGCGTCGAGTGATCCACGGCGATGCCCGGACCCATGGTCGAGGACAGCGTCACGCGCTTCAGATAAATGCCTTTCGCAGCGGCCGGCTTGGCCTTCTGCAGATCGGCGATCAGTGCCATCAGGTTGTCCCTGAGCGCATTGATCTCGAAGCTCGCCTTACCGATCGTGCAATGGACGATGCCAGCCTTGTCGACGCGATAGCGCACCTGGCCCGCCTTGGCATTCTTCACCGCACCCGCGACATCCGGGCTCACGGTGCCGACCTTCGGGTTCGGCATCAGGCCGCGCGGACCCAGGATCTGGCCCAGCTGACCGACCACGCGCATCGCATCGGGGCTCGCGATCACCACGTCAAAATTCATTTCACCGGCCTTCACCTTCTCGGCCAGGTCTTCGAGGCCGACGATGTCGGCACCGGCGGCGCGCGCCGCATCCTGGTTCTTGCCGCTGGTAAACACGGCGACGCGCACGTTCTTGCCGATACCATGCGGTAGCACGGTGGAACCGCGCACCTGCTGGTCGGACTTGCTGGCATCGATGCCGAGGTTGACTGCGGCGTCGACCGACTCGGCGAACTTTGCGGTGGCGAATTCCTTCACCAGCTTCAGCGCCTCATCGACGGCGTACTGCTTGCCGGGCGGAAGCTTGTCCTTCCACGCCTTCATGCGTTTGGCTACGGCTGACATTTTAGAGGCCCTCCACGTCTACGCCCATGCTGCGCGCGCTACCGGCAATGGTGCGCACCGCGGCGTCAAGGTCGGCGGCCGTCAGATCGGGCGTCTTGGCCTTGGCGACTTCTTCAAGCTGCTTGCGCGTGATCTTGCCCACCTTGCTGGTGTTCGGCGTACCGCTGCCCTTTTCGATGCCGAGCGCCTTCATGATCAACACCGCGGCAGGCGGCGTCTTCATGATGAAGGTGAAGGAGCGATCCGAATACACGGTGATCACCACTGGAATCGGCAAGCCCTTCTCGATCTTCTGGGTCTGCGCATTGAACTGCTTGCAGAACTCCATGATGTTCACGCCCTGCTGACCGAGGGCGGGACCGATCGGCGGCGAGGGGTTTGCGGAACCCGCCGGCACCTGCAGCTTCACGTAGCCCTGTACTTTCTTGGCCATGACTCAATCACTCCTTTGGGTGCAAACGCCGCGAGGCTCCCCAAACATTACTCACCAAATCAGACTTTCTCGACCTGCGAGAAGTCGAGTTCCACCGGCGTTGAGCGGCCCAGGATCTGCACCGCCACCTGTACCCGGTTCTTCTCGTAGTTGACGTTCTCAACCACGCCGTTGAAATCGTTGAACGGACCGTGCGTCACACGCACCACCTGGCCCGGCTCGAACAGCACCTTCGGCCGCGGCTTGTCGACGCCTTCCTCGACGCGCTGCAGGATGCGATTCGCTTCCTTCTCGGTGATCGGCGCCGGCTTGTCGCTGGTACCGCCGATGAAACCCAACACCTTGGGCACATCGCGCACCAGGTGCCAGGTGGTCTCGTCCATTTCCATCTGTACCAGCACGTAGCCGGGATAGAACTTGCGCTCGCTGCGGCGCTTCTGGCCGTCGCGCATTTCCACCACTTCTTCAGTGGGCACCAGCACGTCGCCGAACTTGGCTTCCTGCCCGTCGCGCTTGATGCGCTCCTTGAGCGCTTCGGCAACGCGGTGCTCGAAGTTCGAATAAGCGTGTACGACGTACCAACGTAGCGCCACGATCAGCTCCCCTGCCCGGTCAGATGCTTGGTGATCAGCGCCAGCAGCCAGTCGATGCCCCAGAAGAACAGACCCGCCGCAGTCACGAACATGAATACGGCCAGCGTGGTCTGGATACTCTCCTGACGGCTCGGCCACACCACCTTGCGCAGCTCGACACGTGAATCGACCGCAAACTGCCAAGCGCGCCGGCCGACTGGCGAGATGATGAACACCACCAGGCCCGCGACCAGGCCGAGGCCCGCCGAGCTCCAGCGTTGCCAGTCGGGGTGCGTGTCCAGCAGGTAGTAGCCGGCGATACCGCCGATCACCAGCAGCACGGCCAGCGCAATCGCCGCGTAGCCGACTGCGTCTGCAACCGCATTTTGTTCCTGAGCCTGTTCGTTCATTGCGTCCGCCGTTTCCCGAAGTGCGCTCCCCTCGTCGGGGAGCTGGCAGGCCAGGAGGGAATCGAACCCCCAACCTGCGGTTTTGGAGACCGCCGCTCTGCCAATTGAGCTACTGGCCTATACGTGAAGAATTTACTTCAGGATCTTGGACACGACGCCGGCGCCGACCGTGCGACCACCCTCGCGGATGGCGAAACGCAGGCCGTCTTCCATTGCGATGGGGGCGATCAGCTCGACGTTCATCTTGATGTTGTCCCCGGGCATCACCATCTCGGTGTTGGCCGGCAGTTCA
>JANXYK010000049.1 GCA_025350055.1 Gammaproteobacteria bacterium
CATTAAATGCCAGAATATTGGACAGAAATTACCAGAGTCGACATGCGCTCATGGGATTGCCCTGGTGGTGCGCAATCTCGCCCATGTGCCAGCGAATCGTTCCTATTGGTCAACCGTCCAGTTGCGAACCGTTGCGGACTATGCGCACGCCGATCAGTATCGCTCGTACGAAGTCATCAGCGAGCCCGCAGTGCGATCGAACATCCTCGCCTGCTTGGTGGAGATCGAACGCAGCACGGCAGAAGCCCTCTCAGGTGTCACCCCTAACCTCTTGCTCTGGGGAGAGTTGACGGCCGCGCAATTCCTGTTGGTTCTGGGCGATTTGACGACGTGGTCGCTGACTCGCTTTGAACCGGTGCGATGCTGGTCTGCGGCTGAAGAGCTGACCCCGACCGAGATCCAGGAAGGGCATGGTCTCGTCGGCAGAACGGGTCGAATGTCAGGCTCCAACTATGGTGAGCATCAATCGATGCGATCTCTGTGCGACGTCGCCCATCCCAAGGTACGCGGAGCTGCGCTTTGGACCGCACACGCGCTAATGGCCACTTGTCATACCGCCGCATCCGATCGACGTTCTGGGAAAACAGCGCAAGATCGGCAACATGCCCTACTGACCCGAGCCGCTCCGGCGAGCCGCCGCTGGCTAGCTGTGCGGCAAGCCCAGTGGCCTAGGGATTACTGCCGTAACCGGTGGATTGACGTCGAGGCTATTGACACGAACTGCCGGCAAGGGCCACCTTTGGACACAAATTGTTGAAATCGACAGCGTCTGCCCTCCCCGCATCAGGAGCCTGAAGTCATCGAGGTGATGCGAGGGATTGCGCGTAAAGAAGCCCGCGAGCGACAGCCCAAGAAGGCCGCTATGGATACCGACATCCAACGCATGATCGATGTCGCTGGCACCACGTTGGCTGATCTGCGCGATCGCGCGCGGGTGCTGCTGGGGTTTGGGGCGGCGCTGCGTCGCTCCGAGCTCGTCGCCCTCGACGTGCGCGATTTGGTCTTTGAAGCGGAGGGCGTGCTTGTGCGCATCCGGCGGTCCAAGACAGATGCCGAAGGCCATGGCGCGACAGTACCGGTGTTGGCCCATCCTGAAACCCCCCACTACTGCCCTGTGCGTGCGGTTCAGGCCTGGCTGCAGGCTGCCAACATCACGGACGGGCCGGTGTTCCGGCGATTTAGGCGGGGTGAGTCGGTCGCAGAGACGGCGCTCACCGATCAGTATGTCGCGCGGATCGTGAAACGGCTGGCCGCCCAGGCGGGACTCGATCCCAGCGCCTACGCCGGGCATAGCCTGCGGAGCGGATTCCTAACCACGGCCGCTCGACTTGGAGAAGACGCGTTCAAAATGGCCGCTCAGTCGCGACACCAATCACTTAACACGGTACGGCTCTACGTGCGCGAGGCGGAGGTATTCCAACAGCATCCGGCGAAACGGTTTTTTACGGGTGTGGCACGAAGATAGTTGCAGCCGATGCGAATGGCCGGTCATGGCTGAACATCAGACTTACATTCCGCACATCGCTGACATGATTTGACGTGAATTACGTTCAAGCATTGCTTCGATTTGCCGCGGCGAATGTCTGGCCGGCGCCGCCCACAGCCAACTCTGCTCCGAGAGCCCTGCCTCGCGCGGTGTCACGCGTGCCTGCCGCCAGCGTTCGAGCAACTCGCGGTCGATGTCCGCATGAATGCGTTTGGCCAGCGTCGCTTCGTACTGCCGGGTGGACTTACGATAGTCGAGCGAAGTGATCGCTCGTGCACAATGATCATTTGATGGTCGTACAACCAGCGGCGCGCAAGAATCAGCAGTCGTTGTCGATCACGGGGTCTCGTCAGTTTCTGCCGCAGTGCGCGCACCAGCGCGTGACGCTGTGGCTCGCTTTCCAATGAACTCCAATCGCTTCACAGGCCAGTTGCCGATGCTCAATCAACGTCGGTGCACGCCGATACATGACGCGTAACGATGCCAAGCTCGGTGCAGCAACCCCGAACTGCCTTCCCAGATGCCGCCACAGTCCAGGCGGCACTATGCGCACCGCATCGAGCAGCCGACCGCACATGCCCAGTAAGCCAATCTGTAGGGCCAAACCCAGCTTGAGCGCCGGTCGTCGACTATCCTCGATCGGCTGCCGCTCTGCCAGCGTCAAGGTGAAAAGCGCTTCGATCTCGAAGGCGGTCAGTTCGCGCGGAAGCTGTTTCAAACCCAAAAAGGTGGCTTGCCAGTTGCCCATCGCACCGTCCTATAACCGGGTCCGATAGCTTCTCGCAAAATGCGAACAGCAAGTAGCTGTTTTAGTAGGACAAATACGAGATCGACACGTTAAACTCCTGGGAAATCCTACCGTGTGTTATTGCACTGAAATCAAGGGAACCCCAAACTGCGCGATCGCCCCGAGACGCCGCGCGCCGGCGGCGATGACCGCCACGTGCACAGCGGAGGGAGAGGGATTCCTCGAAGCCGCTTGTTAAGCGCCGACCGTCGGTGGCATATTTGGTGGCGCGTCCCTTGATTGCTTCGCCTCTCGGCGCGCCCTTGTCGCCTCGTCATTCACACTCAAAAAATGCGCATGTGGGGAATATCATGATCAAAGTTTTTTTCAGGGCATTCGGATCTGCAGCACTGGTCAGCTTGGCCGGAATGGCCTCGGCCGCAGCGTCGGACGATGACGGCCGCGGAGCGCCGGACGGCCTCGGGCGCTATGGAATCGGCCACACGACGCTGGTCGTCACTGACACCGCGCGCAATGTCGACGGCAGCACCCCGGCCACCGGATCCGGCCGTCCATTGTACGTCCATGTCTGGTATCCCACGGACCTGCGCACCGGCAGCCACGTGAGCTATACCTGGAACAATCCGCTGTACAACGAAAATCCGCGCGGCGCCGTCTATCCGGGCCTGCCGGATCTGCCGGCGCTGACCTTCACCGGCGCCCTTTCTCTGAATCCGGTCGCGGAGCATGCGCCGCTGACGCGCGCTAGTTTTCCGTTGCTGATCGCTTCGCACGGCAACGAAACCGGCGCCACCAAGGTTGCTCCGGATACGCTCGAGATCCTGGCAAGCCACGGTTACATCGTCGCCTCGGTCGAGCATACCGGCGATAACGATGCTTGGTACCAGACCTTTTTCCTCGAAACCTACGTCGGGCTGCCGCTTGGACCCAATGCCAACATCTTCGGACCGACACTGATCTACCAGCGCTCGAAGGATGTGCGTTTCGTCATCGATGCGATGTTGAACGGCACCATCGACAAGCAATCGGGCATCGAGTTCTCGCGGCGTGTCGACGCCGGGAAAATCGGCGTGCTCGGCCACTCCCTGGGCGGTCAGACAAGCCTGGCGACCGTGACCGGTATCGGCTCGCAAGGACTTTCTCCGGATGCGCGCGTCAAAGCGGCGTTCATGATCGAGGGAACGAATTACGGACTTCTACTCAATTCGTCCGACTATGCGAATGCCAAGGTTCCGCTGCTGTTCTTCGGCAACGACATGGGCATCGCCTACGATAACTTCAATTCCTTCACGCACAGCAGGCAGAAATACCTGGTCGACGTCAGTGGCATCAGCCACCATACCGGCGGATACCAGTCGAGCTGGTGCCAGGATATCCATAACTCGCTGGCGAAGGTCAATCCGGCCGTTTTCCCGCAGGCTTTCATCAACCCGTCGGCATTGAGCGGCAACGATCTTGCGAATTTCGTTTTCGATGCGACCTTCTACTTCAGCTACACCGGCGCCCGCGAGTCGGGCATCTACGATTACTGCCAGCCGTCGGTCTTCGACGGCATCAGCGATGCCCAGCTAGTGGCTTCGCTGTACGGCAATCCGCAAATCCTCGCGGTGCGCGATGAGTTGCAGCCGCTGATGCCGATGCGGCCCGAGGTGTCGATCGCCGCAACGACGCGGCTTGCGAATCTGTACGCGGTATCGTTCTTCGACAGGACGTTGAAGGGCGACGACGGCGCCGCGCGATATCTTGCGGATTCGGAAGCGAACCGCCGTGCCAACCCGCTCGTCGACTTGGTCGCCGGCTGCGAGAAAGTGCCGGCGCATCCGATCGACCTGGGTCCGGGCGACAAGATCACGTTCGACCCGGTATCGGGTTCCGGCTACGAGGTCTCCATGGCCACGGGCGCAGCGCTGCTGCCCGCGGGCACGACCAAGCTCAAGGTCGGCGGTGGCGGCAGCGTCTACCTCAGCTATCCGGGCTTTTCACTGCCCGTGCCGGGCCTTTCCGAGCCCATCACCACGCTGATCGTCAACGAGGACGGTGCAATCACAGCAAGGACTTCTTCCGACATCGGCAAGATCGACGACAACGGCTCGCCGTGGTACATGCGCGGCCAGCTCCTGTTGAGCGGACGCTTCACCATCGGCGCGCTGATGAAGAATCTCGACAGCACCGCGGCCGCCGCCGGGGGCGGCGTGTTCGGCTATTTCGACGCGCCGAATCACCGGGTCATCGTGACGTATCTCGGCGTGCCAGCGATCGGCACGACGCAGACCAACACGCTGCAGGTGGCGCTCTATGACAGCGGCAAAATCGAGATGATCGTCGGCGCCCTGGCGGCCACCGGAGCCAATTTCTCGCCGGGCATCTTCGGTACGATCGGCATTGCGGCCGGCCACACGAAGGCGCGGGATCTGCGGCGGTCCGGCCCGATTGATTTCAGCGCCCTGCGCAATGCGGGACCCGTTTACGTTCCGTTCGGCAGCGACGGCGCGATCTACGAACAGTTCTACGCCGGCAAGGGTCCGTCTTGCGCGCAGGAATAGCGCGCTGCGTGCGCTGCCGTTGGCGATTCGCTTTTGGAATGGAGCGCGGTTCGAACGGAAGTTCGCCCGGACCGTGCTCGCAGGCCTCCACCCGTCAATTGCGGAAATGCAACTTCCGCAGCAATGTGAATCGGCGTCTTGCTTTGACCAGGCACCGGCGCCAAAGGTTGAGCAGGCCTCAGTTCTCTCATGGTGTTGATTGGGTGAGGAACATTTGGTACCGGGCCTGGTCAACCTTTAACGCCGAGCCATCTAACGGACTGGTCAATCTCTCGCGCCTTTTTACACT
>JANXYK010000052.1 GCA_025350055.1 Gammaproteobacteria bacterium
ACCAACGCCCGCCGCACCCATGCCCTGGGCCGTCGCAGTCGCCTTGGCGACCGAGGCGCAAGCCCAGTCAATGTTGCCCGACAGGCCGGTCGCCACGGCCGTCGCCGCACCTGCGGCATTCCGAATGAACGGCGTGAGCACCAGCGTGTTGGCACCAGCCAGCTGCGGGATGCCCGCGGCAGTCGAATTGAACGTGACCGTGATCACGCCCGTGCCGGGCGCGACGACCACGCCAGTCACATACTTCGTTTGGGTGAAGCCAGCCAGCCAGGCAGCTCCTGCGGCATCCATGCCAGTGATGTCGCCCGACTGGAAGCCCTCGGCCACGGCAGCCTTGGCGGAGTCGGCAATGTTCAGGCCTTCCGTCACCTTCGAACGAATCGTGTAGTCCTGGTAGGCCGGGATCGCGATCGCGGCCAGAATGCCGATGATCGCAACCACGATCATCAACTCAATCAGCGTAAAACCTTTCTGGATCGACTTCATGACAACTCCTGCAGAGTACTGTTAGGGAAACAAACTACGGCTTGCGCCGCTGGGCCAGTACCAAGCAATGCCCGTGCCAATGGCGTCATATCCATGTAAATAGCTGATTTTCATGGTGTTATTTGTCACCGAGAATCTGATTGGACCTATTAACCGCCTGTTTCCCACGACACAAGCAGTCGGTGGGCGTCACTTTGCGACGTGGCGGGTCACGCGGGCTTGGTGTGGTGACAGACGGGCGGCGGGCCGCACCCTGGCGCCTTGCACGACGCAAAATGATGCTTTAACATCAGATGCATGCGCACCACTCTGGACATCGACGAGGACATCCTCGCGGCAGCCCGCGAGCGGGCCCGGCGCGAACGTAAGAGCATGGGCGCGCTGCTCTCCGAACTCGCCCGGCGCGGGATGAGCTTGCCCGAAGGCAGTTATTCGGTCCAGGAGTCCGAGGGCCCGTACGGGCTTCGTCCCTTTCCCTCGCGCGAGGGAATCGTGACCAATGAACTGATCAACAAGCTTCGGGAAGATGACGCCTACTGATGCGCTCGCTGCTGGATGTCAACTTCCTGATCGCCTTGCTCGATCGCGACCACGTCTCCCACCGCATGGCGGTCTCGTGGTTCGGCGCCCATGGCGGCGATGGCTGGTCGAGCTGCCCGATCACACAGAATGGCTGCCTACGAGTCATGTCGAGTACGGGGTACCGAAGCCCTTTACCCGTGGTGGAGATTGCCGCTCGATTGTCAGGATTGTGCGCCAATGCGGTACACCAGTTCTGGCCCGACCAGATCAGCGTGCTTGATCGCCAAGGCGTGGATTGCTCGCGCATTCACGGTCCCAGGCAACTGACCGACGTCTACCTGCTGGCGCTAGCCGTCAGGAACGATGGCAGGCTGGTTACCTTCGATACTTCGATCGCCCGCAACGCCGTGGTCGGCGCCAGGGACCACCATCTGCTGACGTTGTAATCCGTCGGCCAGCGCCGCTACTCGATGCCCAGTTTCTTGACCTTGTAGCGCAGCGCGCGGAAGGTGATGCCGAGGAGCCGGGCCGCCGCGGTCTTGTTGTAGCGCGTCTGTTCGAGCGCCTTGAGGATCGCGTCGCGTTCGATGTGCTCGAGCTGGTCGCCGAGGTCCGAGCCGCCGCCGGCACCGGCCGCGGCTGCTGCGGCCCTCACGATGCTGGCGGCATCACCTTCGGCGGCCGCGCCCGCGGGTGCTGCGCGCAGTTGCAGGTCGGCCACTTCAATCTGGTCGCCAGCGCACAGCGTCAGCGCGCGCTCGAGTATGTTTTCCAGCTCGCGCACGTTACCCGGGAACCCGTAACCTTCCAGGGCGGCGAGCGCGTCTTCGCCCAGCGCCGGCGCCTCACCGCCGAGGCGGCGGCTCAGGCGGCGCAGCAACGCCGCCGCCAACTCGGGGATGTCGCCGGCGTGCTCACGGAGCGCCGGCACGCGGATATCGATCACATTGATGCGGTAGTACAGGTCCTCGCGGAATCTTCCGGTCTGCACGAGCGTGGCGAGATTTTTGTGCGTTGCCGACAGCACGCGCACATCGATGGGCTGCTCGCGCTGCTCGCCGACCGGGCGCACGGTCTTTTCCTGGATCACGCGCAGCAGCTTCACCTGCATGTGCAGCGGCAGGTCAGCGACCTCGTCCAGGAACAGCGTGCCCCCCTCGGCGCTCTGCACCAGGCCCTGCTTGTCGTTGACTGCGCCGGTAAAGCTGCCGCGCTTGTAGCCGAACAGCTCGCTTTCCATGAGTGCGGTGGGAATCGCGCCGCAGTTCACCGGGATGAATGGTCCCTCGCGGCGGGCGCCGCTGCTGTGGATGAGCCGCGCCACCAGTTCCTTGCCAGTGCCGGATTCGCCCGAGATGTGCACCGGCGCCTGGCTGCGCGCCACGCGCGCGATCAGCGCACGCAGGGCGTCCATGGCGGGCGAGCCGCCGAGCAGTTGGGGACCTAAGCGCGCCGTCTCAGCGCCCGCATCGCTCCCCAGCCTGATAGCGACCGCAACCAGCCGCCGCAGCACGCCCAGGTCCAGCGGCTTGGACACGAAATCGAAGGCGCCGGCCTTGAGTGCGCGTACCGCGGTCTCGACGTTGCCATGCGCGGTGATCACCGCCACGGGCACCTGCGGCTGGTGCTGCTGGATCCAGGCGACGAGGTCCAGCCCGTCGCCGTCGGGCAGCCGCATGTCGGCCAGGCACAATTCGAAGCGCTTCTCGCCCAGCAGTCGGCGCGCCGTGGCCAGGTCTCCGGCGGCCGCCGTCGCCAGGTTCATGCGCTCGAGCGTGAGCTTGACCAGTTCGACCAGGTCCGGCTCGTCGTCGACGATGAGTACGGTGGGTTTGTGAGCCATGGCGGTAGCTTAATTCCAGGGCGGGTGGAAAATCACAGCACGGGCGCGCCGGGCAGCATCACCGATGCCCAGCGCGAGGAATCGGCGAACACCAGGCGGAAGGTACTGCCACCGCCCTTGCGCGGCTCGTACAGCAACGTTGCGCCGTTGATCTCGGCCAGCTCGCGCGCCAGGAACAGCCCCAGCCCCGTGCCCTGCGAGCCGCGCGTGAAGAAAGGCTCGAAGATGCGCTCGATGTCAGCGGGCGCGACGCCCGGGCCGCGATCGGAAACTTCGAGGCAGACGCGCCCGTAACGGGCGAGGCGAGCCAGTAACAGCTCGACGCCCGCCGCGCCGCCATTGCCAGTGTCATTGTCCTGGTCATGGCCATGGCCATGGCCATGGCCATGGCCATGGCGATACGCGTTCTCGCACAGGTTCCACAGGATCTGGTGCAGCTGGCTTGGGTCGATGCTCGCCTCGAGGTCGGCCGCGGCGGCCTGCAGGTGGAAGCGCGCCAGGTCGCACTGCGTGGTGGCGCAGAATT
>JANXYK010000059.1 GCA_025350055.1 Gammaproteobacteria bacterium
AAATCCAGGAAGCTAACGGCCATGCGGTTAAATCCCCGAGAGGCACACGGAATACGTGTCGTGATGGCGTACTTGAGGGTGCATTTGCGGGACCGGCGGCGACAGGATGTCGCGGCCGGAGCCTCGATGGACGGATTCACGGCGTTCCCGCAAATGCACCCTCAAGTACGCCATCACGACACGTATTCCGTGTGCCTCTCGGGGATTTAACCGCATGGCCGTTAGCTTCCTGGATTTTGAACAGCCCATCGCCGAACTTGAGGCGAAGCTGGAAGAGCTGGCTCACGTCACTACTGACAAGGCCGTAAACATCGAAGAAGAAATGGTGCGGTTGCGCGCCAAATCGCGTCAGCTGACCCGCTCGATCTTTGCGAACCTGACTCCGTGGCAGATCACGCAGCTGGCGCGGCATCCGCAGCGCCCTTATGCGCTCGATTACATTGCGGCACTGTGCACCGACTTCCAGGAGCTGCATGGCGATCGCATGTACTCCGATGACCTGGCGATCATTGGTGGGCCGGCGCGGCTCGAGGGCCGTTCGGTGATGCTGATCGGCCATCAGAAGGGGCGCGATACCAAGGAGCGGGTGCGGCGCAATTACGGCATGCCCAAGCCCGAGGGTTATCGCAAGGCGCTGCGCCTGATGAAGATGGCGGAAAAATTTGGCATGCCGGTGATCACGATGATCGACACGCCCGGAGCCTATCCCGGCGTGGGATCCGAGGAGCGCAACCAGAGCGAGGCGATCGCGCGGAACCTGTTCGAGATGGCATCGCTCGCGGTGCCGATCGTCAGCGCCGTGATCGGCGAGGGCGGGTCGGGCGGTGCGCTGGCGATCGGCGTCTGCGACCGGCTGCTGATGCTGCAGTACTCGACCTACTCGGTGATCTCGCCGGAGGGCTGCGCATCGATCCTGTGGAAGAGCGCCGACAAGAAGGAAGTCGCTGCCGAGGCGCTGAACCTCACGGCTGATCGCCTCAATGACCTCGGGCTGGTCGACGAGGTGCTGAAGGAGCCCCTGGGCGGAGCGCATCGCGACCCGCCGGCCATTGCCCACGCGCTGGGCGAAGCCTTGCAGCGGCACCTGCTCGAACTCGAAGCGCTCAGCAGCGAGGATTTGCTGGCCAAACGCGAGGCGCGGCTGGCCGGGTTCGGAGTGTTCGCCGAGAGCATGACGTGAACGCCCGCGCGGCGCCGCGGCGCGCTGTGCGCCGGGTGCCGGCCTTCAGCGCGCCCTGGCTGGCGCGTCAACTGCGTACCCAGATCGGTAGCCTGCGTGGCGCGCAACTGTGCGTGGCCTTTTCCGGTGGCGCCGATTCCATGGCCTTGCTGGCTGCGCTGGCAGCGCTGCGCGCACGATCCGGATTCCAGCTGCGCGCGTTGCACGTCAACCATCGCTTGCAGCCGCAGGCCGATGCGATGGCCGCCAGCGCGCTGCAGGCAGCCGCAACCCTGGCAGTGGATTGCGAAGTGCTGCGCGCGCCGGTGCGTGTGCCGCGTGGCGCATCGCTGGAAGCGACCGCCCGCACGGTGCGCTACGCCGCACTGCGCGCGCGCCTCGCTGAGGGCGAATGGCTGCTGCTGGCGCAACATCGCGAGGATCAATTCGAGACCGTACTGCTGCAACTGCTGCGCGGCGCGGGCGTGGCGGGTCTGGCAGCGATGCCCCTGAAGTCAGGCACCTTGTTGCGCCCGCTGCTGCCGGTCAGTTCGGCCGCACTGCGCGGCTACCTGCAGCGACGCCGCATCCGCTGGCACGAGGATCCGAGCAATGCGGATCAGCGCTTCGATCGCAACTACCTGCGCCTGCAGCTCACGCCCTTGATCGAAGCGCGCTGGCCCGGCGCGATGCAGACCGTGGCGCGCAGCGCCGCGCTTGCCGCCGAAGCGCAAATGCTGCTCGAAACGCTGGCCGACCGGGATCTGCGTGTAGCGCACGATGGCGCCGCGTTGCAGGTGTCGGTGCTGCGGCGCCTCGGCGCCACCGAGTGCCGCAATGCGCTGCGTCGCTGGCTGGCACTGATGAACTTGCCGCTGCCCGACCAGCGCCGTCTGCAGGAAATTGCCGGACCCGTGCTGCGGGCTCGCCACGATGCGCAGCCGCTGGTGGCCTGGCCAGGCGCCGAAGTGCGCCGCCACGGCGATCTGCTGTACGCGCGCGCGCGCGCTGTTGGCAACCACGCGCAGCCGCGCGCCGTGCCGGCCGCTGCGCCGCGCCCCTTGCGCTGGGACTGGCGCGCACGGCCGCGCTTGCTGCTGCCGGCGGGCGGTAGCCTCCGCCTGGTCCCTGACGCCTCGGGGCCGCTCGCCGTAGCGGCCTTGCCGGCGCGGTTCTTGATCCGTTTCCGGGTCGGCGGTGAGCGCCTGGCGCGCGAGCACGGCCAGCAGGCGCTCAAGCGCCTGCTGCAGGAGCATCATCTGCCGCCCTGGCTGCGAGCGGCCGTGCCGCTGCTCTACGCCGGACGGCGCCTGGTCGCGGTGGCCGATTGGTGGTGTGCCGGCGAGTTGCTCCACCAGAACGTGCGCGCCGGCGGTCCGAGGGCCCGGCTGCGCTGGATGGCTGCCGGGGAGTGACGAGCCGGCGCCATTTTGGTAGTCTGTTTGCCCGTCGTCAGTCCCCGGTTCCGATTTGGAACCGCTGATCACAGCAAACGGCGGATCCCCAATGACCCGATTCGTATTCGTCACCGGCGGCGTGGTGTCCTCATTGGGGAAAGGCATCGCCGCCGCCTCGTTGGGCGCGATCCTCGAGGCGCGCGGCCTCAAGGTGTCGATGGTCAAGCTCGACCCCTATATCAACGTCGATCCAGGCACCATGAGCCCGTTCCAGCACGGCGAGGTGTTCGTCACGGCCGATGGCACCGAGACCGACCTGGATCTGGGTCACTACGAGCGCTTCGTGCGCACCACGACCGGCCGGCACAGCAATTTCACCACCGGGCGCATCTATGAGCGCGTGATCGCCAAGGAGCGCCGCGGCGATTACCTCGGCGCCACGGTGCAGGTGATCCCGCACATCACCGATGAGATCAAGCGCAGCATCCGCATGGGCGCGGGCGATGCCGATGTCTGCATGGTCGAGATCGGCGGCACGGTGGGCGACATCGAATCGCTCCCCTTCCTCGAGGCGATCCGCCAGCTCGGCGTCGAGCTCGGGCGCAACCACGTGGTCTACATCCACCTGACACTGGTACCGGTCGTGGGCGGGTCGGGCGAGATCAAGACCAAGCCCACGCAGCATTCGGTGAAGGAGCTGCGCTCGATCGGCATCCAACCCGATGTGCTGCTGTGCCGCGCGCACGCCGCGTTGCCCGAAGAGCAGCGCCGCAAGATCGCGCTGTTCACCAATGTGGAAGAGCGCGCGGTGATCTCGGCGGTCGATGCCGATGATATCTACAAGATTCCGCTGCTGCTGCACGAGCAGGGGCTGGATGACATCGTGGTCGACAAGCTGCGCATCGAGGCGCCGGCGGCGAACCTCAGCGACTGGCGCCAGGTGGTCGGTGCGCGCAACAGCAGCGACGGCCAGGTCGATATCGCCATGGTCGGCAAGTACGTGCAGATGCGCGATTCCTACATTTCGCTGAACGAAGCGCTGATGCATGCCGGCCTGAAGAGCCGCACGCGGGTGCGCGTGCACTATCTCGAGTCCACCGACATCGAGCGCGATGGCGTGGGAGCGCTGGCGGGGATGGATGCGATCCTGGTGCCCGGCGGCTTCGGCGAGCGCGGCATCGAGGGCAAGATCCGGGCGCTGCGTTACGCGCGCGAGCAGCGCATCCCGTACCTGGGCATTTGTCTGGGCATGCAGCTGGCGATCATCGAGTACGGCCGTCATGTGCTGGGCCATGAAGATGCGCACAGCACCGAGTTCAACCGCGCCACCACGCATCCGGTGATCGCGCTGATCACCGAGTGGCAGGATCAGCTGCACGGCGCGCAGCAGCGCGACGAGGCCGCTGCGCTCGGCGGCACGATGCGCTTGGGCGCGCAGGAAGTGCGGCTGGTCGCCGGCACGCTGGCGCGCGAGTTGTACGGGAACGACTTGATCCACGAGCGTCACCGGCACCGCTTCGAATTCAACAATACCTACATGGAAGAATTCCGCCGCGCCGGCATGAAGTTCTCAGGCCTCTCGCCTGACGGGCTGGTGGAGATCATCGAGCTGCCCTCGCATCCCTGGTTCCTGGCCACGCAGTTCCATCCGGAGTTCACCTCCACGCCGCGCGACGGGCATCCGCTGTTCACCGGCTTCGTACGCGCGGCGCGCGCATACCGCACCTCGCAGCTGCCGGCCGCCGC
This sequence comes from Gammaproteobacteria bacterium, assembly GCA_025350055.1. GTDB lineage: Bacteria > Pseudomonadota > Gammaproteobacteria > Steroidobacterales > Steroidobacteraceae > FEN-1191. Next base: position 4,303 of record JANXYK010000059.1, read on the forward strand.
CAGCGCATGAAGCTGGCCGGTTACGAAGTAGGCCTGGATCGACCGCTGCTGCTGATCTCGGGCCCCTGCGTCATCGAGTCGGAGGCGCTGGTGGAAGAGGTGGCGGGGCACTTAAGCGAGTTGACCACCAAGCTGGGTATTCCCTACGTCTTCAAGGCCTCCTTCGACAAGGCCAATCGCACTTCGGCCAAGAGCTTTCGTGGCCCTGGCCTGGAGCAGGGCCTGAAGATCCTCGAGGGCGTGCGCAAGAAGTTCAAGGTGCCGGTGCTCACCGATGTGCACGAAGACACGCCGATAGATGAAGTCGCGGCCGTGGTCGATGTGCTGCAGACGCCGGCCTTCCTGTGCCGCCAGACCAATTTCATCCTGCGCGTGTGCGCCGCCGGCAAGCCGGTGAACATCAAGAAAGGCCAGTTCCTCTCGCCCTGGGAGATGCAGAGCGTGGTCGACAAGGCGCGCTCGACCGGCAACCCTTCGATCATGGTATGCGAGCGCGGTTTCAGCTTCGGCTACAACAACCTGATCACCGACATGCGCGCGCTGATGATTATGCGCGACACCGGCTGCCCCGTGATCTTCGATGCCACGCATTCGGTGCAGCTGCCGGGCGCTGGCGCCGGCGTCTCGGGTGGCCAGCGTGAATTCGTGCCAGTGCTGGCGCGTGCCGCGGTCGCCGCGGGCGTGGCCGGCGTGTTCATGGAGACGCATCCGCGGCCCGAGCAGGCGCTCTCCGATGGCCCCAATGCCTGGCCGCTGGGCCGCATGGCGAGCCTGCTCACGACGCTCAAGCAGCTGGACCAGGTAGCCAAGTCACGAGCCTTCGAGGAAAGCAGTCTATGAGTCGCATTGCCGAGATCCACGCCCGCGAGATCATCGATTCGCGCGGCAACCCCACGGTGGAGGCCGAGGTCACACTGACCAATGGCGTGCAGGGGCGCGCCGCCGTGCCCTCGGGCGCCTCCACCGGTTCACGCGAGGCGGTCGAGCTGCGCGACGGTGACAAGAAACGCTATGGCGGCAAGGGCGTGACCAAGGCGGTCGAGAATGTGAACACGGTGCTGCGCACGGCACTGCTGAATCGGGAGGCGGATGACCAGGCGGGGCTCGATGCGCGCATGATCGAACTCGATGGCACCGATACCAAGGCACGACTCGGCGCCAATGCGCTGCTGGCGATCTCGCTCGCCAACGCGCATGCCGCCGCGCGCGATGCCGGCCAGCCGCTGTATCGTTACCTCGGCGGCCAGCGCACGCCGCTCCTGCCGGTGCCGATGATGAACATCATCAACGGCGGCGCGCACGCCAACAACAGCCTGGATATCCAGGAGTTCATGATCCTGCCGGTGGGCGCACCGAGCTTCCGCGAGGCGCTGCGCTATGGCGCCGAGATCTTCCACACGCTGAAGAAGATCCTCAACGAGGCCGGCATGAGCACGGCCGTCGGCGACGAGGGCGGCTTCGCGCCTGATCTGCCCTCGAACGAAGCGGCTCTGCAGACGATCCTGCAGGCGATCGAGCAGGCCGGCTACAAGCCCGGGCGCGATGTGTGCCTGGGGTTGGATGTGGCCAGCACCGAATTCTTCCGCGACGGCAAGTACGAGTTCGCCGCCGAGCATCGCAGTTTCTCCTCGGCTGAATTCACGCGCTACCTCGCCGACCTGGCCGCCCGCTACCCGATAATTACCATCGAGGATGGCATGGGCGAATCCGACTGGGCCGGCTGGTCGCACCTGACCACCGAACTGGGCCGCAAGCTGCAGCTGGTGGGCGATGACCTGTTCGTCACCAATACCAAGATCCTGGCCGAGGGCATCGCGCGCGGCATCGCCAATGCGATCCTGATCAAGCCCAACCAGATCGGCACGCTCACCGAGACGCTGGCCGCGATCGAGATGGCCGACCAGGCGCACTACGCCTCGGTGGTCTCGCATCGCTCGGGCGAAACCGAAGACACGACCATCGCCGACATCGCGGTGGCGACCGCCGCCACGCAGATCAAGACTGGCTCGATGTCGCGCTCCGATCGCGTGGCCAAGTACAACCAGCTGCTGCGCATCGAGGAGCAGCTGGGTGCGAAGGCGCGCTATGCCGGGCGCGATGCCTTTCCGATCAAGCTATGAATTGCGGGCGCAACACGCGCGTTGGCGAGGCTGCGGCCGAGTCTGCTAGGCTGCGCCCATGAAGTGGTTTGCCGCCGCCCTCGCGACCGTATTGCTGCTGCTGCAATACCGCCTGTGGATCTCGGGCGATGGCTTGAGCGAAGTGTTGCGCCTGAAATCGGCGGTCGCGACACAGCGGGCGGACAATCTGAAGCTCTCCGAACGCAATCGCCAGCTGAGCGCCGAAGTGCGCGATCTCAAGCAGGGCTACGTGGCGCTGGAAGAGCGCGCGCGCACGGACCTCGGCATGATCGGCAGCAACGAGACCTTCTTCCAGGTGGTGCCGCCCGATGCGCGCATGCGCCCATCCCTGGAAGCTCCCCCGGTTGGCGCAGCACCGGCGCGCACGGCCAAGCGCTGAGGCGCGCCGTGCGCTACTGGCTGGTGATGCCCGCCGCGGGTAGCAGTCAGCGCTTCGGCGGCGCACAGCTCAAGCAATTTTCCCCGCTGGCAGGCAGCACGGTGATGGACCTGGCCTTGCGCCCCTTTCTCGAGGACTCACGCTGCGCGGGCGCCGTCGTGGTGCTCGCGGCGGAGCAGTTGCCGCCAGCTAGCGCCAATACCCATGCCAGTACTGGCGCCGCGGCGCGCGTGCTGCGCGTGGCCGGCGGTGCGCGCCGCTGCGACTCAGTGCTCTGCGGCCTCGCGGCGCTCGAGTCGCGCGCAGCCGCCGATGATTGGGTACTGGTGCACGATGCGGCCCGGCCCTGCCTCAGCACGGCAGATCTGGAGCAGCTGCTGTCAGTGGGGCAGGGGCACGCAGTCGGTGCGCTGCTGGCCGTGCGCGTCAGCGACACGATCAAGCAGGCGGAAGGTGTGGCCGATGATGCTCGTGCACCATCCTGTGATCGCACCGTCGCTCGCGAGCAGCTCTGGCAGGCGCAGACGCCGCAGATGTTCCGCTATGCGCCCCTGTGCCAGACGCTGCGCGCCGCGGTCGCTGCCGGCCGTGCGCCCACCGATGAAGCGCAGAGCTTCGAATGGTTGGGCCTGCGCCCGCTGCTGGTCGCGGCGCGCTATTCCAACCTCAAGATCACTACGGCCGAAGACCTCGTGATTGCCGGCGCACTGCTGGCGGCACGGGCCGGGGCTGCCAGGGGGAACGCGTGAGTACAGATATCCGGGTGGGCAGCGGCATCGACGTGCATGCCTTCGGCCCTGGCGACAGCCTGGTGCTGGGCGGCGTGCGCATTGCGCACACGCGTGGCGTGGTGGCGCATTCTGATGGCGATGTGCTGCTGCACGCGCTGGTCGATGCACTGCTCGGCGCCGCGGGCCTGGGCGATATCGGCGAGCATTTTCCGGACAGCGATCCGCAGTGGAAGGGTGCCGACAGCCGGCGTTTCGTCGCCGCCGTGCTGAGGATGCTCGAACGTCGCTCGTTGCGCGTGGTCAATGCCGATCTCACGCTGCTGGCGCAGCAGCCGCGCCTGGCGCCGTGGCGCGAGAGGATCCGCCACTCGATCGCGACGCTGCTGGGTGTCGAACTGCAGTGCATCAACCTCAAGGCCACGACGACCGAACACCTCGGGTTCCTCGGGCGCAATGAAGGCTTGATGGCGATGGCGACGGTGCTGCTGAGCCGCGCGAGCCCGACCGCGCCGCTCAGCCCGGACGCGAAATCCTGAGCAGCACAAGCGTAGCGCCGCTGCCGCCGCCGCGGATGCCGGCCGAGCTGAAGGCCAGCACCGCATCGGTACGGCGCAGCAGTTCGTTGACCGCCATCTTGAGCACCGGGCCGCGCGCGCCCGAACGCAGACCCTTGCCGTGCACGATGCGCAGGCACCGGTGCTGCTCGGCCAATGCTGCACGCAGGAAAGCGCGCAGCTGTGCCTTGCCGGCTTCGAGCGTGAGTCCGTGCAGATCCACCTCGGCCTCGACGCGGATGGCGCCACGGCGCAGCTGGCGCAGCAAGGTCTCGGGTACGCCGGGCCGGCGGAACTGCAGTGTGTCGCCAGGCTGGATGTCAAGCTGGACATCCACCGGCCCCAGGCTTTCGATCAACACCGCCGCGCGCTCGGCGCGCGCAAAGCGGCCCCGCGCCGGCTTGCCTCGGCGCGCCGGGGCTGCACGCGCGCTGGTGCGGAGCGGGCGCACGCCGCGCATGGCCTGCCGGAACAGTTTCTCATCGTCATCGGTGGGGTCTGACATGCATTCCTCCGGCCACGGCCATTCAAGTATATTGGCGCGCCTTATGAAGATCCTGGTCAGCAATGATGACGGTTATCGTGCGGAGGGCATCCTGTGCCTGCGCGAAGCGCTGCAGTCGCTCGGGCAGGTCACGGTCGTGGCCCCCGATCGCAATCGGAGCGGTGCCAGCAACTCCCTGACGCTGGATGTGCCACTGCGCGTCACCCAGCTCGAGCCGCAAGTGTACTTCGTGCCCGGCACGCCCACGGATTGCGTACACCTGGCGGTCTCCGGCCTGTTCGATTTCGAGTTCGACATGGTGGTGAGCGGCATCAACGACGGGCCGAACCTCGGCGATGACGTGCTCTACTCGGGCACCGTGGCAGCTGCAATGGAAGGGCGCTTCCTCGGCCTGCCCGCGGTGGCGCTGTCCTTGTGCACGCGCGCCAGTGGCCCGCGCCACTTTGCGAGCGCAGCCTGGGTGGCACGCCGCGTGGTCGCGGGCCTGCAGACCCAGCCGCTCGACCCCAGTCTGATCCTCAACATCAACATCCCAGATGTGCCCCTGGCTGAACTCAAGGGACTGCGCAGCACACGTCTTGGCTCGCGCCATCGCTCCGAGCGCGCCATCCCGGCCCATGATCCCAAGGGATCGACCGTGTACTGGATCGGCCCAGCGGGTGCTGGGGACGATGCGGGCGAGGGCACGGATTTCGATGCGATCGCCAAGGGTTGGGTCTCGGTCACGCCGCTGTCGATCGATCTCACGCGCCACAGCGTGCTGCCCAGGCTCTCGCAGTGGCTGGGCGCATTGCCATGACCGATCCGCGCTTTGCCGGCATCGGCATGACTTCCGCGCGCACCCGCGACCGGCTGGTGCAGCGCCTGCGCGACCAGGGCATCGCCAATCTCGCGGTGCTCGATCGCATCCGCAATCTGCCGCGCCACATCTTCGTGGATGAAGCCCTCGCCAGTCGCGCCTACGAAGACACCGCGTTGCCGATCGGATTCGGCCAGACGATTTCACAGCCCTACATCGTGGCGCGCATGACCGAGGCGCTGCTGGAAGGGCCGCCATTGCGCAAGGTGCTTGAAGTGGGCACGGGCTGCGGCTACCAGAGCGCAGTGCTGGCGCCGCTGGTCGAGCGCATCTATTCGATCGAACGCATCAGTGGCCTGCTCGAGCGCGCAAAAGAGCGCCTCAAGGAACTGGGCGTGCGCAACGTGCGCTTCAAACTCGGCGATGGTTCTGAAGGCTGGAAGAGCATGGCGCCCTTCGATGGCATCATCGTCGCTGCCGCAGCATTGACGGTGCCCGAGGAGCTGCTCGCGCAGCTGGAAGTGAATGGTCGGCTGATCGTTCCGGCGGGCACCGAAGGACAGCAGCAATTGCTGCGCATCGTGAGGCGCGAACAGGGCTACGAGCGGCGGGTATTGGGCCCGGTTTCCTTCGTTCCGCTGGTGGGCGGGGTAGGATAAATCATTCGAAATAAAATTAAGAAAACGCTCTAAGTTATTAATTTATAAATATAGAAAACACCGCACTTGTCAAATCCAGACGCTCGCGCCTAGTATCACACTCAGCTGTCGGCCGAACGCGACAGGCTTTTTCCCAGCCGAAACGCACGGGATGAAGACACGGGGAAACAGGGGAAGTGCTTTAGAGTTCGACAAAAACAAAAACAGTTCGAAAACAATAACAAGGCAGTGACAATTATCCGATTCTGTCAGCTTTGGATAGTTGGTTGGTTGAGCAAGCTTTTCCTCCCTGTGTCTTCTTCCGGTGCGCTTCGCGCCGCCATCCCGACGCCAGCAGACCCAGGGCAATAGTTCAGGGCAATAGGCCAGCGACCACCGCTCGCAGTTCCTGCGCCAGCACGTTGTACGTGCGACAGGCCGCACCCAGGCTCATCACTTCCAGCGCCACCGCGCGCGCCTCCAGCGTGCGTCGCAAATCGAAGGCCGCGCGTGCCTGCGGCGCATCGCTGCCGAGGATCACGATCGAGGGCCTGAAGGCGAGCAGCGGCTCGAGCTGCTCCATGCCGAGTGTTGCAATGCTGATCACGGCCCAGTCCCTGATCAGCTGCTGCGGGCTCAGGATGCAAGGGGCGCGCAGGATCTCGCTGCCGATCTGGATTTCCCCGGGCGCGTAGCGGCGCACCGTGAGTATGGCCGGATCCTTGTCGAGTACCAGTCGCATGGCGCGGGTACGATACCACTGTGTCACGACTCGTCCTCGTCATCAGCGATCTGTACCCGGTGCGCCGTCAGCTGCATCAACAACTGCAACTGCCGCGACTCGCGCGGCTCGAGCTATGGCTGGCGCGCGGGCAGCGCTCGGGGCTGGCCGCAGGCTGGCAGCAATGGCTGCTCGACGAGTTCTGCGATGGCCAATATGCGCAGCATTCCTGGGCGCAGGTTGCCGCCGCTGCGGTTCCAGCGTTCGCCACCGTCGCTGCGGGCCGGCACACAGCGGATGCCTGGCTGGCGACACCGGTGCACCTGGTGGCGGGGCTCGATACGGTACGCGTGCATCCGGCCGGACTGCTGACGCTGACGGGCGCTGAACAGCTCGAACTCGCGCGCGATTTCGCCACTGTGTTCCAGGGTTCTGGATGGACGCTGCACGCCACGAGGCAGCGCGAGTTGTTGTTGCAGGGCGAGCGCACGGTGCAGGCGCGCAGTTCTGATCCGGCGCGCTGGTTGGGGAGCGATCCGGCAGAGGGCATGGTCGCGGGCAAAGATGGAGCTGCGCTGCGCCGGCTCGGCGCCGAACTGGAAATGTGGCTGCACGAGCATCCGGTGAACCGCGCGCGCAGCGCGCGGGCGCTGCTGCCCGCGAGTGCGCTGTGGCTATGGGGTGGCACTGCGCCAGCGCCAGCACGCCCAGTGCCTGCGCGTATGGCCGAGGATCCACGTAGCGAAGCGCTCAGGGTGTACGGTGCCGACCTGTTTCTCGCTGGCCTGTGTGCCGGCGCAGGCGCGAGCAGCCTCGCGCTGGAACTGCCCTGGCCGGCGGCGCGCCAGAGCGCAGGCGCACCGGGCGATGCCATCGTGCATTGGCAGCTCGGGCCGGCGCCGGATGCCGCCAGCCTGCAGGCACTCGAGCAGCAGTTGATCGCGCCGCTGATGCTGCAACTGCTGCGCGGCGACTGGGACAGCCTGACGCTGCTCGCGGGCGATGGGGCGGTGGTGCTGCGCAGGAACGGCTGGCGGGTGTGGAAGGCACTCACGCGCAGCGGGCCTTGGTGGGAACGGTTACTCGGTTAGACTAGGCACACCGGCAAGCCCATGCAGACTCCCGAATCATCATCCGCCCCCGCGCAGCCGCCACCAGGCGCCGCCGGCGACTGGACCATCCCGCAACGCTGGTCGCAGTACACCAGCGCGCAACATGCGGTGTGGGACCAGCTCTACCAGCGCCAGGTGCGCCAGCTCCCCGGCCGCGTCGCCCCTGTGTTCCTCGAAGGGCTGGAGCGGCTCGGCATGGCGCAGCCGGGCATTCCTGATTTCGAGCAACTGTCCGCGCGGCTGACGCGCGCCACGGGCTGGTCGGTGGTTGCCGTGCCGGGCCTCGTCCCCGACGAGGTGTTCTTCGAGCATCTCTCGCAACGTCGCTTTGTCGCTGGCAGTTTCATCCGCACTCCCGAGCAGCTCGACTATCTGCAGGAACCCGATGTGTTCCACGATGTGTTCGGGCATGTGCCGCTGCTCGCGCACCCGGTGTTCGCCGACTACATGCAGGCCTACGGACAAGGGGGCCTGCGCGCGCTGAAGTTCGATGCCATCCACAAGCTCTCGCGCCTGTACTGGTACACGGTCGAGTTCGGACTGATACGCGATGGCGATGCGCTGCGCATCTATGGTGCCGGCATCGTCTCCTCGCATGGCGAGACACGCTATGCGCTCGATGATCCGGCGCCACTGCGTATCGGCTTCAGCCTGCGCCGGGTGCTGCGCACCCGTTATCGCATCGACAGCTTCCAGCAGAACTATTTCGTGATCGACAGTTTTGATGATCTGCTGCGCCAGACCCTGGACACCGATTTCGCGCCGCTCTATGCGCAGTTGGCCACGGCCCCCGACATCGAGCCCAACGTGCTGCTGCCGGGCGAGCACCGCTTCGCGCATGCCGCGGGCCCATGAGCGCAACGCTGAGTATCAGCCGCCGCGAGGTGCCGGCGCAGGCGCCTGACCTCGGCGCGGGGCTGCATCCGGTATTGCAGCGCGTGTATCTCGCGCGCGGCATCAGGAGCAGCGCCGAGCTGCAATGCAATCTCGAGCAGCTCGCTCCGGTGGGGAGCCTGGCCGGCACCGAGGCCGCAGCCGCGCTCTTGTTGCGCCATCGCGGCGGGCGCGTGCTGATCGTTGGCGATTTCGATGCCGACGGCGCCACCAGCACCGCGCTGGTGGTGCGGGCACTGCGCGCCTGGGGTTTCGGTGCGGTCGATTTCCTGGTGCCCAACCGCTTCGAGTACGGCTACGGCCTCACGCCCGAGATTGTCGCGGTCGCGGCCGAGCGCGCGCCTTCGCTGATCGTCACCGTGGACAATGGCATCTCCAGCAATGCGGGCGTGGCCGCGGCGCGCGCGCGCGGCATCGAGGTGCTGATCACCGATCATCACCTGGCCGGCGCAGTGCTGCCCGAGGCCAACGTGATCGTCAATCCGAACCTGCCCGGCAGCCGCTTTGCCAGCAGCGCGCTGGCCGGTGTGGGCGTGGCCTTTTATGTGTGCGCAGCCCTGCGCCGCCTGCTCGAATCGCAGTCACTGCTGGCCGCCGATGCGATGCCGGCGGCTCGCTTGCTGGATCTCGTCGCGCTGGGCACGGTGGCCGATGTGGTGCCGCTCGATGCCAACAACCGCATCCTGGTGTCGCAGGGGCTCGCGCGCATCCGTGCCGGGCGCTGCGTGCCGGGCATCAGTGCGCTGCTCAGCGTGGCAAATCGCGCATCCGCTGAGCTCATCGCCACCGATCTGGGTTTCGCAGTGGCGCCGCGACTCAATGCCGCGGGTCGGCTCACCGACATGTCCATCGGCATCCGCTGCCTGCTGGAGGACGATGCCGCCAAAGCATTGCTGCTGGCACAGGAGCTGGATGCGCTGAACGCGCAGCGCCGCCAGATCGAGGCCGACATGCAGGTGCAGGCGCTGGCCGCGGTGCGCGCACTGGCGCAGCCCGGCAGCGGCACGCAGCGCGCCGGCGTGTGCCTGTACGATGCCAGCTGGCACCAGGGCGTGGTGGGCCTGGTCGCCAGCCGCGTGAAAGAGCGGCTGCGTCGCCCGGTGATCGCCTTTGCCAACGCCGATGAGCGCACCCTGCGCGGCTCGGCCCGCTCGGTACCGGGCGTGCACGTGCGCGATGTGCTCGAAGCAATTGCCACGCGCGAGCCGCAGCTGGTCGAGAAATTTGGCGGCCATGCGATGGCGGCGGGCCTGAGCCTGCCGGTGGCGCATCTCGATCGCTTCGCGCGCGCTTTCGACACTGAAGTCACGCGCGTGATGGCGGGCCTCTCGGGTGGCGATGCCATCCAGACCGACGGCGAACTCTCCTGGGAGCAGATCGCGCTGCCACTGGCGAGCGAGCTGCGCAACGCCAGCCCCTGGGGCGCAGGCTTTCCCGAGCCGCAGTTCGACGGTCTGTTCGAGCTGCGCGGCGCGCGCGTGGTGGGCGAACGTCACCTGAAGTTCCAGGTGCTGGCCGGGGAGGGGCGCGGCGGCTTCGAGGCCATCGCCTTCAACAGCATTGATCCCCTGCAACCGACGCAATTGCCCAGCGGCCGTCGGCGACTGGTCTACAAGCTGGGCACCAATGACTATCGCGGCGAGCGGCGCCTGCAACTGGTCGTGGAACATCTGCTGGCGCCGTAGCGGCGCCGCGCTCAGACCGCTTTGCGCTCCAGCGGGAAGGTCAGCTGCACCGCGGTGCCTGAGTCCACCTTGACCTCGAGCTGCGCCGCCAGTTGACCCGCCAGAGTGTTGACCAGCTGCAAGCCCATCGTGCGGCAATGCCTGACATCGATGCCGGCCGGCAGGCCGACGCCATTGTCGATCACCGCCAGCTGCAGATGGTCCGCATCCGGTTGGGCAATGCTGATGCGGATCCTGCCCTGTTGCCCGTCAGGGAAGGCATGCTTCAGCGCGTTGGTGATGAGTTCATTGAGGATCAGCCCGCAGGGAATCGCGGTGTCGATCGGCACCGTGATGTCGGCGAGCGTGAATTCCAGCGACACCGAGGTGGCTGAATTGCTGGCGGCGCGCACGATGTCCTGCGCGAGGCTGCGCACATAGGCGGGCAGCGGCACGCTAACCAGGCTGCTCGACTGGTACAGCTTCTCGTGGATGAGTGCGATGGCCTGCACGCGGTGCTGGCATTGTTCCAGCGTCGCGCGGCTGGAAGTATCCTGGAGCCGGCGCATCTGCATGCCCACCAGGCTCGAGATGATCTGCAGGTTGTTCTTCACGCGGTGATGGATTTCCTGCAGCAGCACTTCTTTTTCATACAGCGAGGCGCGCAGCGCGGTTTCCATCTGGCGGCGATCATTGATATCGAGCGAGATGCCGACTACCCGGCGCGGCGCGCCGTCTGCTGCCCGCTCGACCACGCGCGCACGATCGAGCAGCCAGCGGTAGTCGCCATTGGCCGCCCGCAACCGAAACTCACTCTGGTAGAAGCCGGTGGCATCGGCCGCCTCGCTGGCATAGATATGCTCGTGGGCCGCGCGGTCCTCGGGATGGATGCCGCTCAGCCAGGTCTCGCTACGCTCGCGCGCCTGCTGGTCGTCGATGTCGTAGCCGAGCGTACGGTGCCAGTGCACATTGCCGGTGACGATGTCGCGTTCGATGTCGTATTCCCATACCGGGAGCCGCGCCGCATTGATCGCTAGCTCGTAACGGTCCTCCGCTTCGCGCAAGGCGGCCACCGTTTTCTTCTGGGTGTGGATATCGATGCACACGCCGGCCGACATCAGTGGTGCGCCATCGTCGCCCCGGCTCGTCACCCGGCCGCGCTCGTGGATCCAACGCCATTCGCCGCTCTGGTTACGGATGCGGTATTCGGCCGCATAGTGATCGGTGCGACCTTCCAGGCAGCCCAGGTCCGCGGCCATGTAGGCCTCGATATCATCGGGGTGCATGCGCTCCAGCCAGCGATCGAGGCCGCTGCTGCCGATGCAGGGGTCGACATCGAAGCGCTCGCACCACTTGTTCAGCCAGCGGCAATCACCGGCGTTGGTCGACTCCCACAGCCCGATTTCCGTGCCCCAAATGGCGGCATCGAGCCGCGCCTCGCTGCTGCGCAGCCGCTCGGCGTCGCGATGCTTCTGGATCACGAAGGCCGCCAGCGAGGAGGCGAAGCGGATCAGCTCAGTTTCCTGCGGCGAGGGCGAGCGGCGCTCGCGGTAGTAGAGCGCCAGCGTGCCGAGCAACGCGCGTGCATCATCCAGGATCGGCACCGACCAGCAGGCGCGCAGCCCATGCCCGAGGGCGATGGGCACGAAGCCATCCCAGAGCGGGGAGTGTTCGATGTCCTCGACCACCACCATCTCGCGGCGCGCGGCGGCCGTGCCGCAGCAGCCATAACCGTCGATGATCGGCACCGGCCCGATGGCCTGCATGTAACTTTCCGGCACGCTGGGGGCGGCCCCTGGCAGCAGCAGGCGTTCGGCGCTGTCGACGAGCAGCACCGTACAATGCAGGCCCTCGGCCCAGGTTTCCACGTAGGTGGCCAGGCCATCGAGCAGCACATTGAGCGGCGCGGATGAGGTCAGCAGTGCGAGCAGCCGCACCTGTGCGCGCAGATCAGAGGGTGGTGCGGCCGACGAGGGCGCACGGCGCACGATGGCTTCGACGGCCGCGGCCCAATCGCCCGGTGCGGTGGACGTGCGCATGCGGCGGGTCCGGTAGGTATCAGCCTGCGGTGCAAGCCGAGCGGCGTTGCCGTTGGGCAGTGAGCTCGATGGTTGCCTTGAGCGCCACGCCACTGACCGGCTTCACGAGGTAAGCGTAGGGCTCGGAGTGCTTGGCACGCTGGAAGGTGGCATCGTCGGCAAGCGCAGTGACAAAGATCACCGCGGTATCGAATTCCTGGCGCAGTTGCGTGGCGACCTCGATGCCATCGACCTGCCCGGCAATGCGGATGTCGGTGAGTGCGATATCCGGCCGGGTCGCGCGCGCGATGTCGAGTGCCTCGGCGCCGCTCGCGGCCACCGCATAGGCGTCGTAGCCCCAGCTGTTGAGCGTCTCCTGCAGGTCGGCGGCGACGATGCGCTCGTCTTCGACGATGAGGATGCGCGGCGGCTGCTCGGGAATCGGCGCCGCAAATTTCAGCAGCACGCCTGGATCAACGACCGCTTTGGGCTGGTTTCGGGCATCGAGCGCCAGTCGTTTGCCGGCGCTGGCCATCAGATCGATGCCATGGCGATTCGCAGTGCGAATGAGATAGAGCAGGATATCCCCGAACTCGGCTTCGACGCGCTCGCGATCGTGCGCGGATATTTCATGCAGGCGTTTCACCAGACTGTGAATGGCCTGTTTCGCTTCGGACAGCTGCATCGTAGTTACTGGTATCCCCGGGGTTAGTGCCCGACTCCGTCCTGGTGGTTCCCCTTGAGACCTGCGGTATAACACGGTCCTTGCAGGAGTGGAAGCTGCTCTAGTGGCGCACCCGGCCCGCGCGCCGGTTGTTGGCAGCGGTCGCACGCGGCTCGGCAGCGCGGACCCGCGAGCGCTGGATCGCAGCCTGGACGTCGATCCCTGAGCGCTCGGCGAATTCGACCAGCAGGTGGTACAGCTCGTTCAGCTCCGCGGCGACCTGCTTGCGGTCCGTGTCGGCGCGATCATCGGTGTAACTGCGCAGTATCCGCTTGGCGGCGCGCAGCGAAGTGGGGGCTTCGGTGCGGGTGGGGGAGACCCGGCGCGCCGAGCGCAGCCAGCGCACGGCGCTGCGCTGGGTGGTGAACAGCGCCACTGAAGAGCGCAGCGCGCTGCCGCTGGCGCAAGCCACCGAGCCACCCAGGGCCTGGCGCGAACACAACAGCGCGGTGCGCGTGCCCTGCGGCAGCGTGAGGCGGGTAATCAGCAATTCCGGCCAGGGAAGCGGGGTACCGCGCCGGGGTGCTTCGATGCGGCGCGCATCGATCATGATGCGGTGGCTTGATGCCAGCCGCGCAGCATCATGCACGCGGGCACTCACTTGCGTCGCGCGGCGGGCATCCGGGAAGCGATGCATGGTGGCCCAGACCACGCCGCGGCTGATCCTGATATCGACGGGGCTAGCCATTGGTCCCCCCGACCTGTCCATGAACCCTGGGTGCAATTTAACTTAATTTCTTCTCAGAGGCGCTCACGACTTTTCAGTATGTCGTCGAGCCGCGCCGGCACGCTCGGATCACGTTCGAGGTGAGGATAACGCAGGCCCTCGTAGTATTCGATACTCGTTATCCGGTAGACACTGCCGGAGCGCAGGATCAGCGCAATCGGCTGGTGCGAGGCTTTCGCGGCCGTAATGGCCTCGGTCAGCAGCTCGGGGCTGTAAGCCTGGCCGTTGACCGCCACGATCTGCGCGCTGGCCACGAGCCCAGCCTGGAACGCGGATTTGCCCCACACGACTTCCGACAAGGCGCCGTCATCGCCGATGACGGCGCCGATGGAGTGCAGCAGGTTGAGCTGCTTGTGCAGGCCCTCGATGTCCTTCTGGAAATCGCTGGGCTTGTCGGTGTAGACCAGCTGGTAGCCCCCGCGCTTGAGCCCATCGAGGGGCGCCGGCTGGCCTACGCCCTCGACGCGCGTTCGCAGCAGGCTGGCCCAGTCGTAAACTTCGATCTGATTGAGTGCGCGCACCACATCTTCAAATGTGTAGGTGAGCACCGTGCGGCTGCCATCGTGGATGCTGAAGAAGGCGTGCGCAAAATCATCCAGCGAGCGGCGGCCCTGCGAACGTTCGCGGATCAGCGTATCGACATCGAGCCAGATCAGCAGGCCTTCGTCATAGTAGTCCTTGTAGCGCGACCAGTTTTCCCAGCTCGTCGGCCGGTGGTGATTGATGATCGGATCGTTGGTGGTGTCCTGCAGCGAGCGCCACTGCCGGCCGGGCTGCAGGTCGTAGTAGGAGGCAACCAGTGCGAGCTGGTCGAGTGCCTGCTGCTTGTTCCACAAACCCGAGCGCGCCGCGAGCACGTCGCCCCAGTATTCGGTCTGGCCTTCGTAGACCCACAGGAGACTATCCTGCATCGGCACGTTGTAGTTAGGTGTCCACAGATCCGCGGGCCGTCGGAACTTGCCGTTCCAGGAGTGCGTGTACTCGTGCGGCAGCAGGTCGCGATACCACGCGGTCTTGTCCCAGTCGCTGAAAGCGCCCGAACCCACGGTGTCTTCACTCGACTGATGATGCTCGAGCCCCTTGCCGTGGATCTGGTCGCTCAGCGCATAAAGAAAGTCGTAGTGCTCGTAGTGATGCGAGCCGTACAGCAGCTGCGCCTGTTGTACCAGCGCGCGATACGCCGCCAGGTGTTCATCCTTCAATACCAGCTGGCCGGGCCGATCTGCGAACACGTTCAATTTCACTGGCGCGCCGCCACCCGGATTCAGATCGAAACGCGCCACGTGACGGCCGGCGTAGATCGGACTGTCCATCAGCGTCTCGAGATCGGTGGCCTTGAACTGCGTGCGATCCTCGTGCGTGCCCTCGCTCTCGAGCGCGCTGGCGTATTGCCATCCGGCCGGTAGCGTAAGGTGGGCACTCACGGGAATGCGCCGCGCGTAAAAGCCCGCGGGGTAGAGCAGCAGCTCGTTCCAATCGAGCACCGCGAGATCCGGGCTCATCTCCACCGGATCGATCGCCGGCTCGGTCGGCGAGAGATAGTCGAAGGCCACATCGAGTTCGGTGATGGCCGCAGTGCCCGTGGGCTGCAGGTGGAAGGCGTAGACATCGAGCGGATCGCGCTGCCAGTTGACCGGTACGCCGTGACTGCTGATGCGCAGCCCGGTCAGCCGCTCGATCGGCCCGGTGTGCGAGTGATTGCCGGGTAACCACTTGGGAAACAGCAGCACGCTCGCGCGCGATACACCAGCGATGTGCTCTTCGACATGCACGACGCGATGCTGCGTATCGCTGGCATCGACCGACAGCGTCAGCTTGCCGGGAAAGGCGCGATCGAGCGGCGCCGCGAGCAGCGCCGCACTGCCGCCCACGCTCACGATCAACAATGCGAGGCCGGCTGAATTCATGGGGGCTCCCGTGTGCTGCCTGAGGCGAGGAGCGCTGATCTTACCCGAGCCGTGATACTATGCGCGCCTCGCAAAACCGGACCGGATCATGGAAGTTTCGCAACTGCGTCGTGCGCTGCAAGATCTCGAGGAGCGTGCCGTCTCCTTGAGGGGGTTTCTTTGAGTACGACCAGAAACGCGAGCGGCTCGAGGAAGTGCGGCTGGAGCTTGAAGACCCTGCGGTCTGGACCAAGCCCGAGCGCGCCCAGGAACTGGGGCGCGAACGCGCGCAACTGACTAGCGAAATCGAGGAGCTCGATCGCGCCACCACGGGTGCGCGCAATGCGCTCGAGTTGCTGGATCTCGCGGCCGCCGACAATGATGAGGGCGCCGCCCATGACCTGGAGCAGGAGCGCGCCGTCATCGAGCGGGGCGTGCGGCGACTTGAATTCAAGCGCATGTTCCGCGGCGAGATGGATTCCCACAACGCCTTCCTCGATATCCAGGCCGGTGCCGGCGGCACCGAGGCACAGGACTGGGCGCAGATGCTCTTGCGCATGTATCTCAAGTGGGCTGTGGCCCGCGGCTTCAGCGCCGAGGTGATCGATTCGAACCCGGGCGAGGTCGCGGGCTTCAAGTCGGCCACGGTGGAGATCCGCGGCGAGTACGCCTACGGCTGGTTGCGCACTGAAACCGGTGTGCACCGCCTGGTGCGCAAGTCGCCCTTCGATTCGGGCAACCGCCGTCATACCTCTTTTGCTTCGGTGTTCGTATCGCCGGAAGTTGACGATGACATCGCCATCGAGATCAATCCGGCCGACCTGCGCATGGATGTCTATCGCTCCAGTGGCGCCGGAGGCCAGCACGTCAACAAGACCGAGTCGGCGGTGCGTATCACGCACGCGCCCAGCGGTATTGTTGTTGCCTGCCAGAACGAGCGCAGCCAGCACAAGAACCGCGCCACCGCGATGAAGATGCTCAAGGCCAAGCTCTACGAGCTCGAGGTCAACAAGCGCAATGCGGCGGCGCGGGTGCTGGAAGATTCCAAATCGGATGTAAGCTGGGGCAACCAGATCCGCTCCTACGTGCTCGACCAGTCGCGCATCAAGGATTTGCGTACCGGCGTCGAAGTCGGCAACACCGGCTCGGTGCTCGACGGGGCACTCGATCAATTCATGGAAGCCAGTCTGAAGGCGGGTTTGTGAGCAACGATCAACCGGATCCCGGCGTCGAGGAGAACCACCTGATCGCCGAGCGGCGCGCCAAGCTGGCGCAGTGGCGTGCGGCGATGCCGGCCTATCCGAACGGTTTTCGCCGCGATGCGCTGGCTGCCGATCTGGCGGCCACCTACGCCGAGCGCGATGGCGCCTGGCTCGAGGCCAATCCGGTGCGAGTGCACGTGGGCGGCCGCATGATGTTCAAGCGCGTCATGGGCAAGGCGAGTTTCGCGAAACTCGTCGACCGGAGCGGCGCGCTGCAGCTGTTCCTGCAGACCGGGACTCTCGGCGCCGCGTATGAGGCCTTCAAGGGTTATGACGTGGGCGACATCCTCGGCGCCGAGGGGCCGCTGTTTCGCACCCGCACCGGCGAACTTTCGGTGCGCGTCGAGCGGCTGCAACTGTTGGCCAAGGCCCTGCGTCCGCTGCCCGACAAGTGGCACGGCCTGGCAGACACCGAGACGCGCTATCGCCAGCGCTATGTAGACCTCTTGATGAGCGAGCAGAGCCGCGAGCTGTTCCGCACCCGCACGCGCATCGTGCGCTACCTGCGCGATGCACTCGATGCGCTCGATTTCCTCGAGGTCGAGACGCCGATGATGCAGCCGATTCCCGGCGGCGCCGCGGCCCGGCCCTTCATCACGCATCACAATGCGCTCGACCAGAAGATGTACCTGCGCATCGCGCCCGAGCTCTATCTCAAGCGCCTGATCGTCGGCGGCCTCGAGCGGGTGTATGAGATCAACCGCAACTTCCGCAATGAGGGGCTCTCCACCCGCCACAATCCCGAGTTCACGATGCTCGAGCTGTACTGGGCCTACAGCGACTTTCGCGAACTGATGGAGCTGATCGAGCGGCTGATGCGCGGCTTGTGCGATGGGCTGTATGGCCAACGCGTACTCAAATACCAGGGACGCGACTACGATTTCGGCCAGCCCTTCCGCCGCGTCACCGTTGCTGATCTGGTCTGCGAGCACAATCCCGGGATCGATCGCGCGCGACTGCGCGACGTGGCCTACCTGCGCGAGCAGTGCGCAGCGCTGGGCATTGCCTGCCAGGGCGGGGATGGCGCCGGCAAGCTGCAGATGGAGATCTTCGAGAAGACCGCCGAGCACCTGCTGCTCGATCCCACCTTCGTGTACGCCTATCCTGCTGAGGTATCGCCGCTGTCGCGCGCAAATGACGCGGATCCCTTCCTCACCGACCGCTTCGAGTTCTTCGTGGCCGGGCGCGAACTCGCCAATGGCTTCTCGGAGCTCAACGACCCCGAGGACCAGGCGGCGCGCTTCCGCGCGCAGGTGGCGCGCCACGAGGCCGGCGACCAGGAAGCGATGCACTACGATGGCGACTACATCCGCGCGCTCGAATACGGCATGCCGCCGACCGCGGGCCTCGGTATCGGCATCGACCGGCTGGTGATGTTGCTGACTGACGCCGCCTCGATCCGCGACGTGCTGCTGTTCCCGCATCTGCGACCGGAAACTTGAGCAGTACGGCCGCTCTGGCGCCGCTCGCGCAACGCGCGATCGGCGTCTTCGATTCCGGGGTCGGCGGTCTGACGGTATTGCGCGCGTTGCAGGCGGCATTGCCGGCAGAACATTTTCTCTACCTGGGTGACACCGCGCGCCTGCCGTACGGCACCAAGAGCGAGCACACCGTGGCGCGCTATGCGCTCCAGGCCGCGGATGAGCTGGTGGCCCGCGATATCAAATGCCTGGTGGTGGCCTGCAATACGGCTTCGGCTGCCGCATTGCCGGCCATGCGCGATCGCTATGGCGAGCTGCCGGTAATCGGTGTGATCGAACCCGGCGCACGCGCTGCCTGCCAGAGCACGCACAACGGGCACATTGCGGTGCTGGGCACCGACAGCACCGTGCGCGGCGGCGCCTACACGCGCGCGATCCAGGCGATCAATCCGCGCGCCAGCGTACTGGGCATTGCCTGCCCGTTGTTCGTTGCGCTGGCGGAGGAGGGCTGGATCGAGGGCGAGGTCGCGCAGGCTGTGGCCGCACGCTACCTGCAACCGCTGCTGGCGCAGGCATTGCCGGCCGCCGATACGCTGGTGCTCGGCTGCACGCACTTCCCGGTGCTGGCGCCAGTGATCGCAGCCACCGTGGGCAAGGGCGTGCACATCGTGGATTCCGCCGCGACCACGGCCGCAGCTGTACGCGCCGAGCTGGAGCGCGCGCGCTTGCTGCGCCCGGCAGCGACCAGCCCGGCGGCGGCGAGTGCGGCTGACGCGCTGCAGTTTCTTGCCACCGACGGCGTCGAGCGTTTCGCTGCAATCGGCAGTCGCTTCCTGGGACAGGATATTGACGCCACCGCGGTCGAGCTGATCGACCTCTAGGTCAGACGCTCCAGCAAGGCGCACAGCTGCGCGGGCTGATCCACCCTGATGTCGTGTCCGCAAGTCATCACTGCCGTGAGCCAGGAGTGATCGGCGCGCCAGCGCGGTAAAGCAGCCAACCGGGTGCGGCGTCATCTTCGCATCCACCCAGGCCCGATCGTGCTGGTTCACGCCGAAGACGGTAGCGCTGAAGGGCGGCACCATTTTCTCAGTCCAGGTGGCACCGCCCAGTACGTCGCCCGCCGACTGTCCGTCTGCTGGCAGGAAGGCATCGAGGTACATCATCGTGGCGATGCGCTCTCGCAGCTGTTCCGCCACGCCCGTGATCACCATGCCGCCGTAGGAGTGGCCGACCAGCACGATGCGATCGAGATTCTTCCATTTGATCTCGCCCGTGACATCGTTGATCTGGGTGCTGAGGTTGATGGCATCGCTCGCCAGGTGCGCGCGCTCGCCGACTCCGGAAAGCGTGGGCGCCACGACATAGTGGCCGCGGGCCGTGAGCCGGTCGGCTACGCCTCGCCAGCACCAGCCCCCATGCCAGGCGCCATGGACCAGCAGGTAAGTGGCGCGTTTCGCGGCGGCGTGCGCCGGTGCCGCGTGCGCCGGCGTCGCGGACAAAGCGCTGGCGGCGGCGACTCCCGCCGCCGAAGCGATGAGCTGGCGTCGGGTCAGGGTGGGCTGCGAGGGTATACTCATGGTGCGTCACCGTAACGCAGGGCCGGAGGGCTTTCAATGTCGAGTGACGCAGCGCGCATCCTGACGCTCAACAGCGGTTCCTCGAGCATCAAGTTTGCGCTGTACGAAGCGAATGGCGGTTTGCGCCGGGTGCACAGTGGCAGCATCGAGCGCATCGGCCTGCCCGCTACCACTTTGCGGATTACGGCCACGGACCCCGCGCATGAAGAAACACGTGCACTGCCGGCTGCAGACCACAATGCCGCAGTGGCTGTGCTGATGGGCTGCCTGGCCACAAGGCTTGCGCCCGCTACGCTCCATGCCGTCGGTCATCGCGTGGTGCACGGTGGAGCCGGCTTCACGGCACCGCAGCTGCTGACGCCTGAGGTGCTGGCGAAACTGGCAGCACTCAGTGCGCTCGATCCACAACATCAGCCGCAGGAGTTGTCGCTGGTGCACGCGATCGCCGCACGTTTCCCGCGAGTGCGGCAACTGGCCTGCTTTGATACGGCTTTTCATCGCGACCTGCCCGCCGTGGCGCGACTGCTGCCGATCCCGCGCCGCTATGCCGCCGCTGGTGTGCGCCGCTACGGATTTCACGGGCTTTCCTACGAATACCTGATGAGTGAGCTGGCGCGCCAGTGCCCGCCAGAACTTGCGCGCGGGCGGCTGGTTCTGGCACATCTCGGCAATGGCTCCAGCATGGCAGCCGTGCAAGAGGGTCGCAGCATTGATACCACGATGGCGCTGACACCGGCCGCGGGTCTGCCGATGAGTACGCGTTCGGGCGACCTGGATCCGGGGCTCGCCGATTATCTGGCGCGCACCGAAGGCATGACGGCTGCAGCCTTCGCGGACCTGACCACGCGCCAGTCGGGCCTGCTGGGGCTCGCGGAAACCAGTTCCGACATGCGCGATCTGCTGGCACTGGAGGCGAACGACCCGCGCGCGCGTGAGGCTGTCGAGCTGTACTGCTACCAGATCAAGAAACAAATCGGCGCCTATGCCGCAGCACTGGGTGGCCTGGATGCGCTGGTGTTCACGGGCGGCATAGGCGAGAACGCCTGGCAGGTACGCGCGCGCACCTGCGCCGGTCTGGCATTCCTCGGCATCGAGCTCGATGCGCGACGCAATGAGCGCAGCGAGGCGCTGATCTCGACCGATACCGGCAGGGTGCAGGTACGTGTGATTGCCACTGACGAGCAGCAGGTGATCGCGCGCGCGGTGCTCCATGCCACACCACCCGCAGTGCTGCCTGCCGATTGAATCTGCGGCACGGATGAAGGCGCTGCAATCCCTGTTGATCGGTCTGGCATTCGCTCCGCTTGCCATCGCGCAAGCGCCGAATTCGGCGCAGGCGCCGACACCGGCGCCAGCAGCGACGCCGGCGGATGCCGACTCCACTGCACCCGCGCGTGTGTCGCCTTCCGATCAGCCGATCGCGGAGCCGGGGAGCGATGCGCTGCGTCCAGCCCATGGCTTCGGCGAGCGACTCGATCTCCCACACGACTGGTTGTATCGCCGGCTCGAGCGCATCGTGCAGAAGGTCGACACGCACTACGCTGATCCTGGCCGTGTGGCGCTGGTAGTGCCGATCTCACCGCTCCGTATCGATCTGGATACCGAGTTCCTCAATCGCCAGCATGGACTGGGAGTCACGCCGCGACTCAACTTCGATGCCACGGTTCGGCTGCCCAATATCGAGCGTCGCCTGCACCTGTTCATCTCCAGCAATAATCTGCCGGAGGCGCCCGGCAATGCGGCCACCGAGCGCAATCCGGTGCGCGCCGGCCTGCGCTTGGCGGAGCGTGCGCAGCTGGATGTCGACCTGGGCGTGCGCCTGAAGTGGCGCCCGACGCTGTTCGCCTCCGTGCGTTGGGCGCCGCAATTCAAATGGGGCGACACCCACTTCTATCCCCTGATCAAGCCCTACGTGGAAAGCGGTGTGGGCCTGGGCGCGAGCGGTGGCTTCGCGTTCGAGCGCTGGCATGGAGGGTGGGTCGCGCGCTCCGCGAGCTACGGTAACTGGCTGCGCGATGCCGCGGCAACCAGCTGGGCGCAGACACTGCTGTTCGGCTACGTGCGCGCGCTGATCCAGGAGCGGCAGTACGGCCATTTCACCGACGGACGCGACCTGGCCTGCGGCACGCTGGTGCGTGCCACCGCTGCCGGCGAGCGCCTCTCTGGCGCAACGCTGTACGAATTCAGCGTGGTCTATAAAAGACCGCTGCGCAGCGGCTGGCTGTACGGCTACCTCGAGCCTCTGGTGCGCTGGGAGCGCGGTTCCGATTGGCATCCCGAGGCCGGAGTACGCGTCGGTTTCGATGCGCTGTTCTGGAATCTGGCCGGTGCGAGCGCCAGTGCGGTGAGCAGCTGCGGAAGTTGAAGCCGCGCCGCGACGCGCGTCAGGCCGGATTTTCCAGCGTGAAGCGCTCGTTCTCATCTTCGTAGGCGAAGATCTCGGCGTAGCGTCCCCAGCTGACGATCACGCTGAGCGTCTGCTCGGCCGAATCCTCGCTCATGAAGTCCTCGAGCTCGTCGATGAAGCGACTGCGGCGCGCGATATGCGACGTGCGCTCATCGAGCACGCGGCGTACATGCGCGGCCAGCGGCACGAAGTTCAGCAGCTGGCGCGCGAATACGCGCTTGCGTTCATCGGGTGCCGAGCTCGCAAACGCCGTGCCCGCTTCGGTGAGCTTGATGTCGCCGCCTTCCAGCTCGGCGAAGCGCAGCATCTGCAAGGTCTCGGCCACCGGAAACAGCTCGTCGATCTCCATCTGCAGGTCGGAGGCGATCTTGGGCAGGTCGGCCTTGCCGCTGAAGGGCGCTGCGGCCACGGCCTCCAGCAGGCCCGCGAGCTCATTCGAGGATACGCGCGGCAGCATCGTGCCGATGCCCAGGCCCGGGAACAACTCGGTGCGCGCACTCGCAGCGCCGCTCGGCGTGCTGGTGCGTGCCGTCATCTCGACATAGATACGTTCCACCAGTTCGCGAAACGCGGGATCGAGGCGATCGCGCGGCTGCGGCAGCGTGACCGCGATCTCCGAGAGCACGCGCCCCGGGTTGCTGCCGAACACCAGGATGCGATCGCACATCAGTACCGCTTCCTCGATGTTGTGCGTCACCAGGATCACACCCTTGATCGGCATGCGGCCCTCCGACCACAGATCCAGGAAATCGGTACGCAGGGTTTCGGCCGTGAGGATGTCGAGCGCCGAGAAAGGCTCGTCCATCAGCAGGATATTCGGATGCACCACCAGCGCACGCGCGAAGCCCACGCGCTGGCGCATGCCGCCGGAGAGTTCGCGCGGGTATGCGGATTCAAAACCGTCCAGGCCGATCAGATCGATCGCCGCCAGCGTGCGCGTGCGGATTTCGCCGCGCGGCAGCCGCTGCGCCTCGAGCCCGAGCGCCACGTTCTCGAACACCGTGAGCCAGGGGAACAGCGCGAAGCTCTGGAACACCATCGAGATGCCAGCCGCAGGTCCGCTGACCGGGCGCCCGAGATACTGCAGCTCGCCACCGCTCGGGTCGGCGAGCCCGGCGATCAGGCGCAGCAGGGTCGACTTGCCTGAACCGGATCTGCCCAGCAGGCCGACGATCTGGCCTTCCACCAGTTGCAGGTTGACACCCTGCAGCACCAACAGCTCATGGCCATCGGGCTTGGGAAACGACTTGCTGACTTCGTTGACCTGCAGCAGGGCGGGGGCATTCATGATCGGTCTCCGGTTCAGCTCAGCCGAAAGCGGCGTTCGGCGTAATAGTAGAGCGGCCGCCAAAACACTCGATTGATGGCGACCACGAAGAGGCTCATCGTGGCGATGCCCAGCACGATGCGGTGATAGTTGCCCGCGAGCGTGGCCTCGGCGATGTACGAGCCCAGCCCGTGCGCGCGCACCTGCTTGCTGCCCCAGCTGGCGAGCTCGGCGACGATGGCCGCGTTCCATGAACCGCCGGAGGCCGTGATCGCACCCGTGACGTAGTAGGGCATCACCGCCGGCAGCGCCACTTTGCGCCACCACAGCCAGCCGCTGATGCGCAGGTTCCGCGCGGCATGGCGCAGTTCGGCCGGCATCGCTGCTGCGCCGGCGATCACGTTGAACAGGATGTACCACTGCGTCCCCAGGATCATCAGCGGACTCAGCCAGATGTCCGGGTTCAGCTGCCAGCGCACGATCAGGTAGACCGCCATCGGGAACAGCAGGTTGGCGGGAAAGGCCGCCAGGAACTGCGCGATCGGCTGCACTACCTGCGCGGCGCGCGGTCGCAGGCCGATCCACACGCCAACCGGCACCCACAGCAGGCTTGCCAGCGCGATCAGCACCACCACGCGCGCCATCGTCAGCAGCGCCAGCATCACCACTTCGCGCAGTTCCGCGCCGCTGGTCTGCACTACCGCCGTATGCGCGACCTGGTAGACGATGAAGGCGATGGCGGTGAGCAGCAGCGTCAGCAACACCCGATCGCGCAACCGCGGGTCGACCGAACGCGCGACCTTCGCCGGTGCCGTGACCACGGGCAGGGCCCAGCTGGTCCAGCGCACCAGCGCATAGAAGAGTGCGGTGAGCGCGCTGATCAGGCGCGAGCGGCGCATCATCGTCAGCACCCAGGACTCCGGCGGCTCATCCCCCGGCTCCTGCTCGACGCGGAAGCGGTCCACCCAGGCCACCAGCGGACGGAACAGCAGCTGGTCGTAAGCCAGGATCACCAGCGCCATGGTCGCGATCGCCCAGCCGATCGCCTTGAGGTTTCGTTGTTCAATGGCCAGGGCTATGTATGACCCGACGCCCGGCAGCGCGACATGCGTGTTGCCGACGCTGATGGCTTCCGAGGCCACGACGAAGAACCAGCCGCCGGACATCGACATCATCATGTTCCAGATCAGCGCCGGCATGCCGAAGGGCACCTCGAGCTGCCAGAAGCGCATCCAGGGCGTGAGCCTGAAGGAGCGCGCCGCCTCGGAGAGTTCGGCCGGGATGGTGCGCAGCGACTGGTAGAAACTGAAAGCCATGTTCCAGGCCTGGCTGGTGAAGATCGCGAAGATCGCCGCGAATTCCGCGCCCAGCACCCGACCTGGAACCAGCGACATGAAAAAGACGTAAGTGATTGAAATGAATCCTAAGATCGGCACCGATTGCAGGATGTCGAGCATGGGTATCAAGAGCTTCCCGGCGCGCTCGCTCTTGGCCGCCCAGGTGGCGTAGCTGAGTGTGAAGGCGAGCGACAGCCCGAGCGCCGCGAACATGCGCAGCGTGGTGCGCGCCGCGTATTGCGGCAGCTGCCAGGGGTCGAGGGAGAGCGGCACCGCGTCGAGCTGCGAGAGCGGGGCGAACAGGCCGCGGTTGGCCTCGGCCAGGAACGCCAGCAGGCACAGCACCACCAGCAACGCCAGCGCGTCCCAGCGCGTGACGTAGTCGCGGATGAAACCAAACGATTGCGGACGGGTCATGAACTCTTTTGCCTGTCTCGGTATTGAGCTATTGTCCGGTACGGCCTCGGGCGGCGGCTACGCCCCGACGCCAAATAATTTTCAAGGAGTGCATCATGGCAAACCCGGCGTTTCATGGTCGTTTTCTTTGGCAGGAACTTCGCAGCCGCGATCCGGATGCGGCGGCGGGCTTTTATACGCGGGTGATGCCGTGGAAGGCGCAGCCTTTTGCTCCCGGCGTGGCCTACACCGTGTTCGTGACCCACGACGGCGCGCGCATGGTGGCGGGTGCCACCAAGCTCGGCGATGAGGCCGGTGCCGCGGGCGCGCGCCCGCAATGGGTGGGCTCCATCGGCAGCAATGATGTCGATGCCACGGTGGCGCAGGCCGTCGCACTCGGCGCGCGCGTGCTGCAGCCCGCGGCGGAAATGCCCAATGTCGGCCGCATCGCACTGGTTGCCGATCCGCAGGGCGGATTGTTCGGTGTCTACAAGCCGGGGCAGGAACCGCACGCGGGCGAAGCGCCCCAAGGTGGCTATTCCTGGCACGAATTCGCGGCGCCCGATATGGAAGCGGGCTTCGATTTCTACGCCGCGCTGTTCGGCTGGCAAGTGCTCAACCGCATGGACATGGGTCCGCTGGGCACTTACCTGATCTTCGGGCGCGAAGGCAAACAAGAAGGCGGCATGTATCGCATTGCGCCGGGCAAGGCACAGCACACCGGCTGGCTGCCTTATGCGTCGGTTAAGAATGCCGACGCTGCCGCGCGCGCCGCAGTCGCGGCCGGCGGTCAGATCGCCAACGGTCCGATGGATGTGCCTGGCGGCCGCATCGCCCAGTTGCTCGACCCCCAGGGCGTGATGTTTGCGGTGCACTCGGTTGGCGCGCCGGCCAGTGCCGCGCCGCCGGCGGGGAAGCCGGCAGCCAAGCCAGCCGCCAAGCCAGCCGCGAAGTCAGCAGCAATGCCCGCTGCGAAGGCGGCGGCCAAGCCGGCTGCAAAAAAGGTTGCGAAAAAACGGCCCGCCAAAAAGGCTGCGCGCAAGGCCAAGCCGAAAGTGGCCGCCAAGGCGAAGCGCAAGCCGGCACGCAAGAGTGCGGCCAAGGCCGCGCGCAAGGTCGCACGCAAGTCAGCCCGGAAGGTGGCACGCAAGTCAGTGCGCAAGTCGTCCCGCAAATCGGCGCGCAAGCCGGCGCGCAAGAAATAGCGCCGGGCGGCCTCGGCTCAGGTGGCGCCTGGAGCTGGTTCACCCAGCTCCAGGCGCATCG
>JANXYK010000005.1 GCA_025350055.1 Gammaproteobacteria bacterium
GGCGCTGCGTGCCTGCGCGGACGCTTCGCTGGTCTTCACCTCCAGCAGCGTGGGAAGACGCGGCCGCGCCAACTGGGGCGCATACGCGGTGTCGAAATTCGGTGTCGAGGGTTTGTGCCAGGTACTCGCCGAAGAATTGCAGGGCAGCAACGTGCGCGTCAATGCCATCAACCCCGGCGCAACGCGCACCACCCTGCGCAGGCAGGCTTACCCGGGTGAAAATGCCGAGACGCTGGCGACACCCGAGTCCATCGTGAATGCCTACCTCTGGCTGCTCGGGCCAGCGAGTCGCGGCGTCAGCGGCGCGAGCCTCGACGGCCAGGCACCGCGCCGCCCGTAGCGATTGCGGGCGTTGCATCGGCAGCAGCAACAGCCGGGTTCAGCAAGGCCGCGGTTTCCTCGTCCGTCAATTCGCGCCAGCGTCCGCGGGCCAGCGAGCGCTCGAGTTGCAGGCTGCCCAGGCGCGTGCGCAGTAAGCGACTGGAGGTCACGCCCTGACGCTCCAGCAACTGTCGCAGGTCGTTGCCACTGACGCCCAGCGCCACCAGCAGATACCAGCGGTTGCTCCCCTCGCCGCCCGATGCCGTGACGCTCTGGATCGGCAGCTTGATGCCACTGTCGAGCTGCCCGGCCAGTATGCCGGCCTGCTGGCTGTCGCTGAGCTCGCCGCGCACCCTGATGCTGAACTCCACCTGCTGCGCGCGCACCGCGCGCTGCAGGCGCGCCGCCAGCGCGCCATCCGCACAGAGCAGCTCCAGGCCGCCGTCGATCTGCGGCATCGGGCTGATGCTCGAGAAGCGCTTGCCGGCGCTGGCAGGCACTCGCGCGGCCAGTGACTGCGTGCCGTCGGCCACGGGCAGCAGCGGCATGCCCGGTGATCGGTGACACAGCAAGGCGGGCAACTGACGCGGGGGTGGCTGGCGGATCGGTCGCCCATCCAGCTGCAGGTGATCGTGCCCGGTGACTTTATCGCCCAGCGTGGCGATGCGTCCGTTGACCGTCAGGCGACCGTCACGGATCCACTGCTCAGCCTCGCGCCGCGAGGCCAGACCAATGCGCGAGAGTACTTTCTGCAGGCGCTCCGGCTCCTGCTCGTGGGCCACGTGCGCCTCAGTCGACCGGGTCGGGGCCTGCAGCCACCAGCCCCGGTGCAGCCGATATTTCGGGCGCATCGCCCGCTTCGTCATCGGGCTCGGCCTCGTACTCGAAGACCTGCAGTTCCGCAGCGGCTTCGTCCCTCGCGCCCTCGACCGTCGCAGCCTCATCGGCCCCATCGGCCCCATCGGCACTCAGGCCCACCGGCAGGTTCAGCTGCGGTGTGATTTCTTCCAGGCCGCGCAATTCTGCCAGTGGCGGCAGTTCCGCCAGCGTGCGCAGGCCGAAGTAATCCAGGAACTCACGTGTCGTGCCCAGCAACTCGGGGCGACCCGGTACCTCGCGGTGACCCACGACCCGCACCCAGTTGCGCTCTAGGAGCGTCCGGATGATGTTGGGGTTGACCGCCACGCCGCGCACCGCCTCGATCTCCGCGCGCGTGATCGGTTGGCGATAGGCGATCAGCGACAGCGTTTCCAGCAGTGCGCGCGAATAGCGCTGCGGGCGCTCCGGCCACAGCCGCGAGACCTCGCTGGCGAATTCACGCCGCACCTGCACACGCACGCCGCTTGCCGTCTCGCGCAGCTCGATCGCGCGGCCAGTGTAATCCTGCTCCAGCGCTGCGAGGGCCGCACGGATCTCGGTGCTCGGCGGGCGCTCGCCATCGTTGAACAGCTGCGCCAGTTCATCCAGGCCCAGCGAACGGCCGGAGGCCAGCAGTGCGGCTTCCACTACGCCCTTGATGTACTGCTCGCTCATGTCTCTGGCTCTTGTGATACGGCTTGCTCGCCCGCAGCTTCGTCGCCCGCGGGCACCAGGTGCAGCGTACGCGACGGACCCGCCCGGCGCACGTGCAAGGGCGCCATCGGCTCGGTCTGCACGATATCGATCAATTCCTCGCGCATCAATTCCAGGATCGCCACGAACGTGACGGTGACGCCCATGCGCCCTTCCTCGGCCCGGAACAGCCGCACGAAGTCGACGAATTCGCCGGTTTCCAGCGCCGAGAGTACGTCGCTCATGCGCTCGCGTACCGACAGGCGCTCGCGCTGCACATGGTGGTGCGCATACATCTGCGAGCGGGTCGCGACCTCGCGGAACGCCAGCAGCATCTCGCGCAGCGTGACTTGCGGCAGCACGCGCGCCACGGGCCGGTCACGCAGTTCGGCACTCGCCTGCCAGACATCGCGCTCGAGGCGCTCCATCTGGTCGACATCGTGCGCGGCGCGCTTGAAGCGCTCGTATTCCTGGAGCCTGCGCACCAGCTCGGCGCGCGGATCTTCCTCTTCGCCCTCGGCTGCGCCCGGCCGCGGCAAGAGCATGCGCGACTTGATCTCAGCCAGCGTGGCCGCCATCAGCAGGTATTCGCCGGCCAGCTCGAGCTGCAGGTCCTGCATCAGCTCGATGTAGCGCGTGTACTGGCGCGTGATCTCGGCGATCGGGATATCGAGCACATTGAGGTTCTGGCGCCGGATCAGGTACAGGAGCAGATCGAGCGGACCTTCGAAGGCCTCGAGGAAAACCTCGAGCGCCTGGGGCGGAATGTACAGGTCGCGCGGCAAGGTGGTCAGCGCCTCGCCATTGACGATGGCGAAGGGCATCTCGCCCTGTTGCGGCGGCGTCGCGAGCATGGGCGGCGCGGGCGGCGGATTCGAGACGACGACTTTGAGCTCGGGTTTCATGGCGTCTCACGCGCTGCGCAGGTGCATCGCGCGACGCACGTCATCGAGCGTCTCGCGGGCGGACTCGCGCGCCTTCTCGGCGCCCTCGGCCACCAGGTTCTTCACCAGTTCCGGGTTGTCCTGATACTCGCGCGCACGTTCGCGCATCGCGGTGACTTCCACAACGATTTTATCGATCAGCGGCTTCTTGCACTCCAGGCACCCGATGCCGGCACTGCGGCAGCCAGCCGCAGCCCAGTTGCGCGTGGCCTCATCGGAATAGACGCGATGCAGGTCGAACACCGGGCATTTATCCGGATCGCCGGGATCAGTGCGTCGCACCCGCGCCGGATCGGTCTGCATTGCCTTGAGCTTGCGCGCCACGCTGTCGGGCTCTTCGCGCAGGCCAATCGTGTTGCCGTAGGACTTGGACATCTTGCGTCCATCAAGACCGGGTACCTTGGGTGTTGCGGTCAACAGCACCTGCGGTTCGGGCAGGATGCTGACGCTGCTGCCCTCCAGATACCCCAGCAGCCGCTCGCGATCGGCCACCGTGATGCGCGTGTTGCCACTGACCAGCGCACGAGCGCGCTCGAGCGCCGCGGTGTCGCCAGTCTCCTGGAACTGCTTGCGCAGCTGCCGGTACAGCGTGATGTTGCGGCCACCGAGTTCCTTGACCGCACGCTCCGCCTTGGCCTCGAAATCAGGCTCACGCCCATACAGGTGGTTGAAGCGCCGCGCCACCTCGCGCGTGATCTCCACATGTGCCACCTGGTCCTCGCCTACAGGCACGAAGGCCGGGCGATACAACAGGATGTCGGCGCTCTGCAGCAGCGGATAGCCCAGGAACCCGTAGGTGGCCAGATCCTTGTCGCGCAGCTGTTCCTGCTGGTCCTTGTAGCTGGGCACGCGCTCGAGCCAGCCGAGCGGCGTGATCATCGAGAGCAGCAGGTGCAGTTCGGCGTGCTCGGGCACCTGCGACTGCACGAACATCGTGGCCACGCCCGGGTTCAGGCCCGCGCTCAGCCAGTCGATGATCATCTCGTCGATGGCCTGCGGCAGGCCCGAGGTGTCTTCGTACCCGGTCGTGAGGGCGTGCCAGTCGGCCACGAAGAAATAGCACTCGTACTGGTACTGCAGGTCGACCCAGTTACGCAGCGCGCCGTGGTAGTTACCCAGATGCAGCTGGCCGGTCGGGCGCATGCCTGATAGCACACGCCTGGCTTGCGGGGCAGAGCTCATCTTGGGGGCGAAGTATCCGTCTGTATCAGCCGACCTTGGCTTGCGCGGGCATTATACGGATGGCCGCCCCCGCCGTCTCAGCCGCGCCCGGCATCCATGCCCGGCAGGCGCCCCAGGCCCTGGCGCAGCACCACTGGCGGAGAGACGGAAAGATCAATAACGGTCGTGGGTTGCAGCCCGCAGCTGCCCGAATCCAGTACCGCATCGATCTGGTGCTCGAGCCGGGCACGGATCTCGCGGCCATCGTTCAGCGGAATCGCCTCGCCCGGCAACAACAGGGTCGAGCTCATGATCGGCTCGCCCAGCAGCGACAGCAATGCGCGCGGCACCACGTGGTCGGGAATGCGCACGCCGATCGTACGCCGCTGCGGGTGCTGCAGGCGTCGCGGCGTCTCGCGCGTGGCCGGCAGCAGGAAGGTAAAGGGCCCGGGCGTGGCGGATTTGAGGATCCGGAACTGCCAGGTTTCGACCCGCGCAAAGCGCCCGATCTGCGCAAGGTCGGCGCACACCAGCGTGAAATGGTGATGGCGGTCGGCGGCGCGTAGGCGGCGGATGCGCTCGAGCGCGGCCGCATCGCCGATGTGGCAGCCCAGCGCGTAGCAGCTGTCGGTCGGATAGGCGATCAGCCCACCCTGTTGAAGGATCTGCACGGTCTGGCGCAGCAGCCGGGGCTGGGGATCCTGGGGGTGCAATTCGAAATATTGGCTCAAGCGGCTAATATACGCGACCGCGTCGCGAGCCCCCTGTCATGCAAACGCCCTCATGCAAGCCGCATTGAATCTCGTGCCCCTGGCCGCCTTTGGCCTGGCCTATCACTTCGGCGGCATCTATGTCGCCACCGCCGTGCTGATGGCGGCGATGGTGTTGCTGGTGGCGATCGACTACCTGCAGCACAAGCGCATATCGCCCATGCATGGCTACAGCGCACTGCTGGTGCTGGTGTTCGGCACGCTGACGCTGGTGTTGCACAATCCACGCTTCCTGCAGTGGAAGCCGACCATCCTGATGTGGACCCTGACGCTGGTATTCCTGGGGAGCCTGTGGATCGGCGCCGTGCCCCTGGCGCAGCGCATGTTCGAACCGGCACTGCCACCGGAGAAGCCACTGGGTCGTCCGCTGTGGATCCGCGTGAACCTGCTCTGGGCGCTGGTCTTCGCGCTGCTGGGCGCGGCCAACCTGTGGGTGGCGTGGGCAGCCAGCGAGGCCACCTGGGTGCACTTCAAGGTCTACGGGCTGACCATCATCCTGCTGGTGGCCTCAGTGGCCCAGGCACTGTGGCTGCAGAGCCGGAGCCAGCGCGCATGAACTGCGGCGCCGATGCACGCTCTGAACACAGGGTTGAACGCATCCGTGCGCTCGTGCAGGATCGCCTGCGGCCGCAGCGACTGGAGATCCGCGACGACAGCGCCGCCCACGCCGGGCATGCGGGCGCCGCCGGCGGCAAAGGGCATTACCGGTTGCTGGTCGTCGCTGACTGCTTTTCAGGACGCACTCTGGTGCAGCGACATCGCCTGGTGCACGATGCGCTGGCCGTTTTGCTGCAGGATGAGATCCACGCGCTGGTGCTGGTCACGAAAGCACCTGATGAATTGGTTTAAGTTAAAGCTGTAACTATATGAGAGTAAATATGAAAATGTTCCGAATTGCGCTGCCTTGCGCACTCCTGCTGCTGGCTGCCTGCAACCAGCAGGGCAACAAGTCTGCGGCCGCGCCGGCTGCCGTGAAGCCCGTGGCCACGGTCAACGGCGTCCCGGTGTCGCGCGAAGTGTTCGAGTTTTTTGTAAAGGGCGGCACGGGCAAGGCCTCGGCCGACCTGACCCCGGAACAGCGTGACCAGGCGCTCGACGCGCTGGTGCGCGCAGAGCTCGTGGCACAGCAGGCCACGAAGGACGGCATCGACAAGAAGGGCGATGTGCCGCAGCAGCTGGAGTTCTTCCGGCTGCAGATCCTCGAGCAGGCGGCAGCGCTCAGCTACCTGAAGGACCGCAAGGCCACCGACGCCGAGACCAAGGCAGAGTACGACTCGGTGATTGCCGCGGCCCCGCGCATCGAATACCACGCGCACCACATCCTGCTGAAGTCGAAGGAAGAAGCCGATGCGGTACTCGCCAGCCTGAAGAAGGGCAAGAAGTTCGAGGCGCTGGCTACGGCCCAATCGGCCGACACCGGCTCCAAGAGCAACGGCGGCGACCTGGGCTGGTTCAGCCCGTCGAGCGTAGTGAAGGAATTCAGCGCGGCACTGGCCCAGCTGAAGAAAGGCCAGACCACCGAGGCGCCGGTGAAGAGCGAATTCGGCTGGCACGTGATCCGCCTGGACGATACCCGCGAAACCAAGCCGCCCGCCTTCGACACCCTTAAAGATCGCCTGGTCCAGCGCGTCGAGGGCAAGAAGTTCAAGGACTACGAAGACGGCCTGGTCAAGGCCGCGAAGATCGAAAAGACCCTCTAGCCTGGTCGCTCGCCCCGCAGCAGCAGGGTGAGACCCGCGCCATCCACTACCGGCACTCCAAGCTCGCGCGCCCGGGCGAGCTTGGAGCCCGCCTCCTCCCCCGCGACCACGTAGCTGGTGCGCTTGGACACCGAGCCACTCACTTTTGCACCCAGCTGTTGCAGCGCCTCGCTGGCCTCATCGCGACTGAAGCCAGTCAACGTGCCGGTCAGCACGATCGTCAGTCCATTCAGCGGCCGCGGGGTGGCAGCGCGCCCTTCGTGCTCGGGCCAGTGCACACCGGCGGCGCGCAGACGCTCGAGCTGCTGCTGATTGGCTGGGTTCGCGAAAAATGCGTGGATGCTGGCCGCACTCACCGGCCCGATATCGGGCACTTCGAGCAACTGATCCAGGCTCGCTGCCTGCAGCGCGGCCAGCGAACCGAAGTGCTCGCTCAGCGCCAGCGCCGTCGATTCACCCACATCGCGGATCCCGAGCGCATGCAGCAGGCGCGGCAGGCTGCTGTCGCGGCTGCGCGCCACGGCCTGCAACAGGCGGGCCGCCGATTTCTCGCCCATGCGCTCGAGTGCTGCCAGCGCCTCAGCGCGTAGCGCATAGAGATCGGCGGGCGTGCGCACCATGCCGCGATCGACCAGCTGCTCGACCAGCTTGTCGCCGAGGCCCTCGATGTCCATCGCGCGCCGGCTGGCAAAATGCAGCAAGGATTCCTTGAGCTGCGCCGCGCAGTTGAAGCCGCCCGTGCAGCGCGCAGCCGACACGCCCTCGAGACGCTGCACCGGCGCACCGCACACCGGGCAATGCGTGGGCAACAGCAGCTTGCGGGCATCGGGCGGGCGCCGCTCGAGCACCACACTGACCACCTCGGGAATCACATCGCCCGCGCGACGGATGATCAGCGTATCGCCACAGCGCACGTCCTTGCGTTCGATCTCATCCATGTTGTGCAGCGTGGCGTTGCTCACTGAGGCGCCGCCGACCATCACCGGCTCCAGACGCGCCACCGGCGTCAGCACGCCCGTGCGCCCCACCTGGAATTCCACTTCGCGCAGGATCGTGAGCGCCTCGTCGGCCGGGAATTTATGGGCAATGGCCCAGCGCGGCGCGCGGCTCACCTGGCCGAGAGCCAGCTGGTCGCTGCGGCGGTTCACCTTGTACACCACGCCATCGATCTGGAATTCCAGCGTTGCGCGGCGCTCGGCCAGCTGATGGTAGTAGGCCAGGCAGCCGGCAGCGCCCCTGACCGCGCGCGCCTCGGCGCTGGTGCACAGTCCCCAGCCGCGCAATTGCTCGAGCAGCGCGGATTGACTCTGCGGCTCCGCGGAGCCTTGCCAAGCACCAATGCCGTAGAAGAAAGCCTCGAGGGGCCGAGCTGCAGTCACGCGCGCATCGAGCTGGCGCAGGCTTCCTGCCGCGGCATTGCGTGGGTTCACGAACAACTTCTGGCCCTGCGCGGCCGCGGTCGCGTTCAATTTCTCGAAGCCCACAAACGGCAGGTATACCTCGCCGCGCACTTCCACCACAACAGGCGCCGCGCCGCGTAGTCGCAGCGGCACCGAGCGTATGGTGCGGATATTGGCCGTGATGTCCTCGCCCGTGGCACCATCGCCGCGCGTCGCGGCGCGCGTGAGCAGGCCCGCCTGGTACAGCAGCGATACCGCCAGCCCGTCGAGCTTGGGTTCCGCGCAATATTCGATCTCGGCCTCGGTTGCCAGGCGCTCACGGGCGCGCTTGTCGAAGGCCTGCACATCCTCATCGCTGAAAGCATTGTCGAGCGAGAGCATCGGTACGCCATGCGTGAGCGGCGCGAAGCCGAGGGCAACCGCTCCCGACACGCGCGCGGTGGGTGAGTCTGCGCTGATCAGTTCGGGATGCGCGGCTTCGAGCGCGCGCAATGCCTGCATCAGGCGGTCGTACTCGGAATCGGGAACCCATGGATCATCGAGTACGTAGTATTGATAGTCGTGCTGCGCCAGTTGCGCACGCAAGTCTGCTGCGCGGGTCGCGGCCTCAGTCAATCGGCCGGTCCCGCGTGCGAGCTGCTCGCAGTGGCGCCTTGGGTGGCACGGCCTGCGCCAGCAGTGCCGCGCTCGCTGAGCTGGGCCAGCGCGCGCTCGCGCCACACCACGGGATGCGCTGTATCGAAGGGCATGCCACGCTCGTCCTGCACGCGGCCCTCGACCCGTTGCGCCAGTTCGGCGGCCACGCCGCTCAGGCGCTCGAGCGTGTCTTCACTGCTCCACGGGCCCGGGAGCACCGCGAACAGGTTGATGCCGGAGAAACTCTGGAAATCCATCGCCGCCGGATCGAGCAGACCCGGACGCACGAGGCTCGCGGCGCTCAGGGCCACGCGTCCGTCATCATCACCCAGGTGGAAGATGCCGAACTCGCCGTGCTGGAAACCGGCGCCGCTCAGGCCCTGGCGCAGCAGCCGACCGGAGATGCGATTCTGGCGCGCGGCGACAATACGCAGGCTGACGATCTGGCGCTGGTCTTCAGGCGGCCACTCGACGCGCAGCTGATGCAGGTCGGTGACCGGCGCCGCGGGCTCGCGCTCCACCGCGCGCACGGCCGAGATATCACCCACGTTTATCAGCTCAGGCTCCCGCGCGATCGCGGCCGCCCTCACAGGCGTCGTCAAATCGATCAACGGTGGCGCCCGACCCACGTCTGACCTGCGGGCCGATACCACCATCATGTCATTGTCATCGCTATCGTCATGGGTACCAGCGTCACTGTGCGCACCAGAGGAGACACCGGGTCGCGCCGCGTTGCGCGCCTCCACCGTGTTCGCAGGCTCGTCGGCAAAACTCAGCACCGGCTCATTGCGCTCGCTGCGAAAGTCCTGCCCCTGCTGCACGCGACTCGGGCGCCGGCGCTCCAGCCACACCAGCACCGCGATCAGCAGCAGGCCACCGAGCAGCAGAATCAGGCGCAGCCCGTTGGTGGGCATCTCAGACCGCCGCCAGGCGCACGGCCTCGTCCACATCGACTGACACCAGGCGCGAGACACCCGGCTCATTCATGGTGACGCCCAGCAGCTGCGAGGCCATTTCCATGGTCGACTTGTTGTGCGTGATGAAGATGAACTGCACCTGGCTGGCCATGTCGCGCACGATGTCGCAGAAACGGCCGACGTTGTGCTCATCAAGCGGCGCGTCGACCTCATCGAGCAGGCAGAACGGCGCCGGATTCAGATCGAAGATCGAGAACACGAGCGCCACGGCCGTCAGCGCCTTCTCGCCGCCCGAGAGCTGCGAGATCGAGCTGTTGCGCTTGCCCGGCGGGCGCGCCATCACTGTGACGCCGGCGGCCAGCGGATCATCGCCGCTCAATTCGAGGTAGGCGTGGCCACCGCCGAACAGCCGTGGGAATTTGTCCTTCAGGCCGGCATTGATGCGGTTGAAGGTATCCTCGAAACGCGAGCGCGTCTCGCGATCCATGCGGCGCATGGCTTCCTCGAGCGTGGTGAGCGCATCGTTCACGTCGCCATACTGACGATCGAGATAGACCTTGCGCTCGTTCTGCTGTGTGAGTTCATCGATGGCGGCGAGGTTCACCGGCCCGAGGCGCTCGATATCGGCGCGCACCTCGACCAGCTTGGCATCCCAGTCGCCGACCGTGGCCTCGGCTGTCAGCGCAGCGGTGATTTCATCCAGGTTGCACAGCGTCTGCGCGAACTGCTCGAGCAGCGATTCGCGTCGCACCCGTGACTCCTGCGCTGCCAAGCGAGCATTGTCGAGTTCGCCACGCGCGGTGGCCACACGCTCCTCGGCGCCCGTGCGGCGCTGCTCGAGCTCGCGCAGATCGCGCTCGGCATCCTGCGTGCTCTGGCGCGCAGTGTTCAGATCGCCCTCGAGCTCCAGGCGGCGATCCAGGGCTGCCTGCAGGCGCGATTGCAGCTCCAGCACCGGTGCGTCGCCATCGGCGAGTTCGGCCGTCAGTGAATCGAAGCGCACGGTCAATTGGTTGCGCTGTTCGATGAGGCGCGCCGCGGTCTCGCGCATCGATTCATGGGTCGAGCGTCGGCTCTCGTGGCGGATCAGTGCATCGCGCAGCGTGAGCTGCGCAGCTTGTGCCGCGCTACGTGCGCTGGCATTGCTGTCGCGATGTTCGTCGCGCTCGGCAATGAGCGCCGGATGACGCTCATCGAGCTGCTGCAGCTGTTCGAGCGCCGACTGATAGGTACGCCGCGCAGTCTCGAGCCCGGTACGCGCGCGTGTCACTTCAGCCTGCACTTCGGCCAGATCGGCCTCGACGCGCAGGCGGCGCAGACTGTTCTCATCATGCCGCGCCTGCAGTGCGCCGAGCTGGGCGCGCAGCTCACCGTGCTCGCGATGCGAGTGCTGGATCTGCAGTTGCGCGGCTTCACGGCGCTGTTCGGCCGTCATCACCTGGGCGCGCAGCTGCTCGAGCCTGCTCTCGGCACCGCGCAGGCCGTCTTCGGCCTGCTGATGTTCCTGCGCCAGCGACTTGAGCCGCTGCGCGCGCTCGAGCACGCCTGCATGCGGATCGACCCCGCGGCGCAGCCGCAGCCAGTCGCGCCCGACCCATTCGCCATTGCGCGTGATCAGCGACTCGCCCGCAGGCAGCCCACGCCGCGCGCGCAGCGCTTCGGCCAGAGAATCGCAGGTGCGTACGCCGGAGAGCCGCGCCCGCACGGCCTCGGGGCCACGCACCTGGTCGGCCAGCGTTGCGCCGGTGCCGCTGCCGCCAACGGCCGCATGGCTATCCAGTTCGAGGAAGGTCAGGTTGCCGCGCTCGATCTTGCGCAGTTCGTCGCCGAGCGCATCCAGGTCGCCCACGCACAGCGCCTCGAGATAGTCGCCCAGTACGGTCTCGACCGCCTGCTCCCAGCCACCGGCGACATTGAGCAGCGCTGCCACGCGCGCGAGTGCGCCCTGCCCGCTGCGCTGCGCATAGCCCTCGACCCAGGCCGCAGCGGCCGGATCACGCTCACCGAGCGCCGCCTGTTGCAGCGCCTCGAGCGACATCAGCTCGGCGCGCGTGCGCTCGCGCCCGGCCCGCAGCTGTTCGAGCTCCGTCTCGGCCGCGTGCTGTGCCGCGCGCAGCTGTTGAATCGCCGTCAGCGCCTCGGCCAGGGTCTGTTCGGTCTGTTCGGTCTGTTCGCCAGCGGCACGTTCGCGCTCGTGCATTTCAGCCAGCGGCGCGCGCTGCTGCGATTGCTGCAAGGTCTGCTGTTCGCCCGCCAGGCGGTCGGCCTGCGTCTGCAGGCGCAGCAGCTGGCCTTCGAGCTGTTCACTGCGCGCCACTTCCACTTCGCTGCTCTGGCGTGCGGCACCGAGTTCACTGTTGAACTGCTCCCAGCGTTGCTGCCAGTCGGCGAGGCGCGCATCGGCGACCTGCAAGTCCTGGTCTGCCCGCTGTTCGGCGGCGCGCAGGTTCGCGAGTTCCGGCTCGAGGGCGGCGATCTGCGTCTGCAGTTGCGCCATGCGTTCGTTGTCGGCAACCAGCTGTGCCGCAACTTCCGTGAGACTGGTACCGGTCTGCGCCAGATCCGCGCGATGGCGGGCACGCAGTTCGGTGGTGTAGCGAATGTTCTCTTCGGTGCGCGTGACTTCGGCGCCCAGCTCGTAGAAGCGGGCCTGCACGCGCCCGAGATCGGCACCCAGCTGCGCATGGAATTCGCGCTGCTTTTCCAGCGCGGCTTCGTGTGCGCGCTGCTCGGCCAGCTCCTGCTGCATGACCAGCTCGCAGCGGCGCGTCGCCTCGTCGTGCACCACGGCGCCGCTGTCGATCTCGCGCAGCCGCAAGGCCAGCAACTGCGCATGCAGCAGGCGCTCGCGGGCGCGCAGGTCCTGGAAGCGGCGCGCGGCGGCCGCCTGGCGCTGCAGGTGGCGGATCTGCTTATCCACTTCATCGCGCAGATCCTGCACCCGCGCCAGGTTTTCGCGCGTGTCGGCAATGCGCCCCTCGGTCTCGCGGCGGCGCTCCTTGTAAAGGGAAATGCCAGCGGCTTCCTCGATGAAGGCGCGCATGTCATCGGCGCGCGCCTCGATCACGCGCGAGATCATGCCCTGCTCGATGATGGCATAGCTGCGCGAACCCAGGCCGGTGCCCAGGAACAGCTGGGTGATGTCCTTGCGACGGCAGCGGCCGCCGTTGATGAAATAGCTGGAGGCACCGTCGCGCGAGACCACGCGCTTGAGCGAGATTTCCGCATAGCTGGCGTAGGCGCCACCGATCTTGCCATCGGCATTGTCGAACACCAGCTCCACCGAGGCGGTGCCGACGGGCTTGCGCGAGCCCGAGCCGTTGAAGATCACATCGGCCATGGATTCGCCGCGCAGGTGGCGGGCCGAGAGCTCACCCATCACCCAGCGCACGGCATCAATCACGTTGGATTTGCCGCAGCCATTGGGCCCGACCACGCCCGTGAGGTTGCTCGGCAGCAGCACCGTGGTCGGGTCGACGAATGACTTGAAACCGGCCAGGCGAATTTTGTTCAGGCGCATCGTGCTTCCAGGAATCTTGGCGGTGCCGCGCGGCGGTAGTGTAAATTATCCGCACACCAGCTTGCGATGAATCTCCGTCCCCGAATGCCGACTCAGCCCGCCACCACGCTCGAGACCTTCGCCAATCCCGCACCCGGGCGCGACTACACCATCCGCATGCGCATGCCGGAATTCACCTGCCTGTGCCCGCGCACCGGCCAGCCCGATTTCGCCACGCTGCGGCTCGAGTATGTGCCTGACCAGCTATGCGTGGAACTCAAGGCCCTGAAGCTCTATATCTGGTCGTTCCGTGATCGCGGCGCGTTCCATGAGGCCGTGACCAACGAGATCGCCGCCGCGCTGGTGACGGCGCTGGCGCCCCGCTACCTGCGCCTGCGCGCACGATTCAACGTGCGCGGCGGTATCTATACCGAGGTGACGCTCGAGCATCGCCAGCCAGGCTGGCAGGCACCGGCCACGGTGCAGCTGCCCTAGCAAATCTCCGCGCAGTCCGCACGACAAATTGCACTGTTAAATGCATTAGTGTCAGCGGCCGCCCCAGCCCCCTATACACCCGCCAAGCCCCCGGTATAATCGCGCGCTCAAAATTCGGCCCACCCGGTTTTAGCAGCCCCCAGGAGCACGCCATGGCAAGCAAGAAGCCGGCGTCCAAAGCCCGCAAAGTCAGCAAGAACGTGCCAGCGCGCGCAGCAGCCCCGAGAAGCGCCGCTCATAAGGCTGGCGCCAGCCGTGCACCGGCCTCGACCAGCCGTCCAGCGGCGGCGCGAGCCAAGCCGGTGGTGGTGAAGGCCGCTGCGAAGCCGGCTGCCAAGAGCGTTGCACCTAAGGCCCCGGCGCCAAAACCCGCAAGCGCGGTAGCGCCAAAATCCGCAGTCGTCGCCAAACCCGCCGCCAAGGCTGCTGCTGGCCCGCCTGCACCGGCCGCCATGGCGCCAGCAGCGCCGGCACTACGCGCCCCTGTGAAGCCTGGCGCGATCGCGGTCGGCGTGCCCACGCGCGCCCAACGCCCGACGGCCGAGTCCGAGGAGGTCGATGGCGCCGAGCCCGGAAGCCTGTTGGCCGGCCCGCGCAACGTCAAACCCTACATCGCCAAGCGCGGCGAGCAGTACATGAGCAAGCATCAGCTCGGCCACTTCCAGCAGATCCTCGGCAACTGGAAGCGCGACCTGATGGAAGAAGTCGACCGCACCGTCACGCACATGAAAGACGAAGCGGCGAATTTTCCCGATCCGAATGATCGCGCCACCCAGGAAGAAGAATTCAGCCTTGAGCTGCGCACGCGCGATCGCGAGCGCAAGCTGATCCGCAAGATCGAAGAAGCGCTCAAGCGCATCGACGATGGCAGTTACGGCTACTGCCTCGAAACTGGCGAAGAAATAGGCATCAAGCGCCTAGAAGCGCGGCCCGTGGCCACGCTGAGCATCGAGGCGCAGGAGCGGCGCGAGCGACGCGAGCGCCAGTACGGCGATCGCGACGACCGCTACCGCTGAGTCCGGCGCGGCCTGCACGGGCCGCTTCGCCCCCTCGCCCACGGGCGCCCTGCACCTGGGCTCGCTCCTCGCAGCGACTGCAAGCTATCTCGACGCACGTGCCCGCAACGGCCGCTGGCTGCTGCGCATCGAAGACCTGGACACTCCACGGGTAGTGCCGGGCGCGGCCGATACGATGCTGCAGACCCTCGATGCACTGGGTTTCAGCTGGGATGGCCCGGTCTGGTACCAGAGCCAGCGCCTGGAACATTACGAGGCCGCATTGGCTCGCCTGCGCGAGCGCGGTTTCCTCTACGAATGCAGCTGCACGCGACGCGATCTCGGCGCTGCCGATGACAGCGGCGGGTATCCGGGCACCTGCCGGCCTGGCGCCACGAAACCCGGCCCTACCGCGCTGCGCTTCCGGGCCGACCTGCAGTCCTGCTCACCGATCGTCGATGAACTTCAGGGGCCAGAGTCGGCACAGACCCGTGTTGGTGGCGATCCGGTGGTGCGCCGTCGTGATGGGCTGCATGCCTACCAGTTGGCGGTAGTCGTCGACGATGCCGCCAGCGGCGTCGATCGTGTCGTACGCGGCGCCGATCTGCTGGCCAGCTGTCGCTGGCAACGCAGCCTGCAGGTGGCCCTGGGGCTGCCGGAGGTGGCCTATATGCACGTGCCGGTGCTGACCGAGTCCGACGGCAGCAAACTCGCCAAATCCGCGCGTTCCGTGGCAGTGCCACCTGCAGGGGATGCTGGATTGCTCCATAAGGTGCTTACCCTATTGCGCCAGCAGCCGCCTGCCGAGCTAAGTAGGGCCTCGCTCGGGGCGCTCTGGCAGTGGGCCCAGGGCCATTGGCAGCCAGCGCGGCTGCGGGGGGTTGCTGCGCTGGCAGTGGAGGCGCAGCTGGATTAAGGTGTGCGGTGTAGTTGCTTGCGCCCCTGGCCGCGATCGGGAGGTGTGCGATGAACGAGCCACGGCTGATCAAGAAATATCCGAATCGGCGTCTCTATGACACCGAGCTTAGCCGCTACATAACCCTGGAAGATGTACGCGGCCTGGTTAACGGCGGCACCGAGGTGCGCGTCAGTGAACAGCGCGGCGGACGCGATATCACCCGCAGCGTATTGCTGCAGGTGATCGCCGAGCAGGAACAGGGTGCCGGCTCACGCCTCAGCAAGGAATTCCTGGCGCTGCTGATACGCACTTACAACGCCATACCGGCGTTGGATGTGTCGCGCCCGCTGGAGGCCAGCCTGCGCCAGGTCGCCGCCGCCAAAACCTAGGGCCGCGGCGTCCCGGGTTGTTCAGGCCGCGCCGATGTCGCGCATCGACAGGCGCACGCGCCCCTGGCGATCGACTTCCAGCACCTTCACGCGGATCACATCGCCTTCGCGCAGCTTGTCGGAGACGCGTTCGACGCGCTCCTCGGAGATCTGCGAGATATGCACCAGGCCGTCGCGGCCCGGCAGGATCGTCACGAAAGCGCCGAAATCCATGAGCTTCGCGACCTTGCCTTCGTAGATGCGGCCGACTTCGACATCCGCCGTGATCAGTTCGATGCGCCGCTGCGCCTCGCGACCCGCCTCGCCGACCACCGAAGCGATCTTAACGGTGCCATCATTCTCGATGTCGATCGTGGTGCCGGTCTCCTCGGTGATCTGGCGGATCACCGCGCCACCCTTGCCGATCACATCACGGATCTTCTCCGGATCGATCTTCAGCGTGATGATCGAAGGCGCCCATTCGGACATCTTCTCGCGCGAATGCTGCAGCACCTTGGCCATTTCGCCGAGGATATGCAGGCGGCCATCGCGGGCCTGTGCGAGTGCGACCTTCATGATCTCGGGCGTGACGCCCTCGACCTTGATATCCATCTGCAGCGCGGTGACGCCATCGCGGGTACCGGCCACCTTGAAATCCATGTCACCGAGGTGATCTTCGTCGCCGAGGATGTCGGTGAGCACCTTGAAGCGGTTGCCCTCGAGCACCAGACCCATGGCCACACCGGCCACCGGAGACTTGACCGGCACGCCCGCATCCATCAGCGCGAGGCTGGTGCCGCAGACGCTCGCCATCGAGCTGGAACCGTTGGATTCGAAGATTTCCGAGACCACGCGGATCACGTAGGGGAAGCTGCCGGGCTCAGGCATCACGGCATTGATGCCGCGACGGGCCAGGTTGCCGTGGCCGATCTCGCGGCGCTTGGGGCTGCCCATCATGCCGGTCTCACCGACCGAGAATGGAGGGAAGTTGTAATGCAGCATGAAGGGTTCGCGGCGCTCGCCTTCGAGTGCATCGATGATCTGCGCATCGCGGGTGGTGCCGAGCGTGGTGGTGACCAGCGCCTGGGTTTCACCGCGCGTGAACAGCGCCGAACCGTGCGCGCGTGGCAGTACGCCAACCTTGACCGTGATCGGGCGAACGGTGCTCAGATCGCGCCCGTCGATGCGCGGCTGACCGCCGAGGATGCGCTCACGCACGATGCGGCTCTCGAGCAGGAACAGTTCTTCGCCGATCTGGTCGGCGGCGAATTTCGGCGGATCACCGGCACTGAGCGCGGCCGTGGCCTCGCTCTTGATGGTGTTCACGCGCGCATAGCGCTGCTGCTTCTCGGTGATCGAATAGGCTGCACCGAGTGCGCTTTCCGCCTGGGCCGCAACGGCCTGGCGCAACGCTGTATCGACAGCCGGAGCGGTCCAGGTCCAGCGCGGCTTGCCGGCTTCAGCGGCGAGCTCCGCAATCGCCTTGATCGCCACCTGCATCTGCTCGTGGCCAAACACCACGGCGCCGAGCATGATTTCTTCGGAGAGGCCCTTGGCCTGCGATTCGACCATCAGCACCGCATGCGAGGTGCCGGCGACCACCAGCTCGAGTTCCGACTCGGCCTGGGTGCTGCGCTCGGGGTTCAGCAGATATTGGCCATTGCGGTAACCGACGCGCGCACCGCCGATCGGACCCTTGAACGGCACGCCCGAGAGGCACAGCGCCGCGGAGGCGCCCAGCATCGCCGGGATATCGGCATTGATTTCGGGGTTCAGTGACAGCACCGTGGCCACCACCTGTACCTCGTTGAGGAAACCATCGGGGAACAACGGCCGGATCGGCCGATCGATCAGGCGCGAGGTGAGCGTCTCGCCTTCAGTCGGGCGGCCCTCGCGGCGGAAAAAGCCACCAGGAATGCGCCCCGCGGCGTAGGTCTTTTCCTGGTAGTTGACCGTCAGAGGGAAGAAGTCACGACCGGGCTTCGGCTTCTCGCTCGCGCAGGCGGTGACCAGAACATGGGTGTCGCCCATCGTAACCAGCACCGCGCCGTTGGCCTGACGGGCCAGCTCGCCAGTTTCGATCGTTACGGAATGAGGGCCATAGCTGAAAGTTTTCTTGAAGACAGTCACGCTTCAATCCTTGAACATTCGGATGTGGAAAAACACAGGCAGTACGTTGCGCCGGGCAACCCGGCGAGGTGCGGATTCAGCGGCGCAGACCAAGACGCTCAACCACCTGCTGATAGGTCGCGGGCTTGGTGAGCTTGAGATAATCGAGCAGCTTGCGACGCTGATTCACGAGGCGCACGAGTCCGCGCCGCGAGGAATGATCGGCCTTGTGGGCGGTGAAGTGTTCACCCAGGCCATTGATGCGCTCCGAGAGCAGTGCAATCTGCACTTCCGGCGAACCGGTGTCCTTCGGATCGCGGCGGTATTTGGCGAGCACGTCGCCTTTCTGTTGGGTGGACAAAGCCATTGCGCGAAAAACCTCTGTGCAAAATGTATGGTCGCTTTTTGAGCCGCGCATTGTAGCGGCAGTACGCCCGACCCTCAAGCGGAACAGAGAGTTACGGCGCTGCCAGCTGGACCACCGCAAACAGGCGCCGGGGCTTCACCGACCCCGCCGCATCGCGCTGCCCAAGGCCCAGAAAGCGGCCAAAATGGTCATAAAGGCGCACGGTGGCAGCCTCCCCGGGTGCCACCTGGACGCTCTGGC
This sequence comes from Gammaproteobacteria bacterium, assembly GCA_025350055.1. GTDB lineage: Bacteria > Pseudomonadota > Gammaproteobacteria > Steroidobacterales > Steroidobacteraceae > FEN-1191. Next base: position 18,372 of record JANXYK010000005.1, read on the forward strand.
CGTAGCCCATGGCCCGGGCACGGGCCTCATCCAGCGCCAGCGCGGGAAAATGGGGTATGGCGCTGTCGGCGGGCAGCAGCCGGGGTGTCGCCCCGGTCGCCTCGAGCTGGGCCAGGGTCTGCATGGCCTGGCCACGAAAGGGTTCGACGAAATCGCGCCGGAGCGCGCTCAGATGCCCGCAGGTACCCAGCCGTTCTGCCAGTTGTTCGGCCAGCACGCGTACATAGGTTCCCTTCGAACACTCAACCTGAACCTGAATAGTCGAGGGTGTCCAGGCCAGGAGTTTCAGCAGGTAGATTTCGATCGGGCGCGGCGCGCGCTCCACGCTCTCCCCTCGCCTCGCCAGCCGGTACAGCGGCTCCCCTTCGCGCTTGAGCGCGGAATACATCGGCGGGACCTGCATTTGCGGGCCGCGCAGCGGCGCCAGCGCCGCTTCTATCAAGGACTCGCTCAGGTTCGGGAGAGGTTGGCGTTCGATCACCTGCCCCTCGGCATCCGCGGTGTCGGTGCGCGCGCCCAGTTGCAGCTCAAAGGTGTAGGCCTTGCGGCCCGCGAGCAGTTCACCGGCGAGCTTGGTCGCTTCGCCGATGCAGATCGGCAGCATGCCCGTGGCCAGGGGATCCAGGCTACCGGTGTGGCCCGCTTTGGGTCGACCCAACAGCCAACGCACCCGCTGCAGCGCTGCGTTCGAGCTCAGACCCAGGGGCTTGTCGAGCAGCAGGATGCCGCAGAGTGCTGCGGACGTGCCCTTCACGCCTCCGCTTCGTCCTTGCTCGTGTCCGGCGCGCCAGACTCGGTCGCGCCCGCAGGCTTGCGGTCGCTGGCCACGGCCTTGTCGATCAGCGCGCTCAATGACTGCGCCTGCTCGAGCTGTGTATCGATGATGAACTCCAGCCGCGGCGCGTGTCGCAGGCCCAGCTGGCGCGCGACCTCGCCGCGCAGGAACCCGGCCGCACTGCGCAGTCCTTCGAGCGCCTCGTCAGCCTGCGCCGCGAGCCCGAATGGCAGGAACCAGATGCGCGCCGCGCTCATGTCGGGCGCCAGCGAGACCGCGGTGATCGTCACCGGGCCCACGCGCGGATCTTTGACCTCGCGTGGCACCAGCTGCGCCAGCGTGCGCTGCATCTGCGACTCGATGCGCTGATGACGCGAATTGTGCTGCGGCATGGCGAGCCCGGCGACGCCCGATTACTCGATCGTGCGCGTAATCTCGACGCGCGTATAGCACTCGATCTGGTCGCCGGCGCGCACATCCTGGTAGTTCTTCACGCCGATGCCGCACTCGGTGCCGGCACGCACTTCGCCCACATCGTCCTTGAAGCGACGCAGTGATTCGAGCGCACCCTCGAAGATCACCACGCTCTCGCGCAGCACGCGGATCGGATTGTTGCGCTTGACCGTGCCTTCGGTCACGAGGCACCCGGCGACGACGCCGAACTTGCTGGAGCGGAACACATCGCGCACCTGCGCCACGCCGACGATGGTCTCGCGGATCTCGGGGGCCAACAGGCCGCTGAGCATCTGCTTCACATCGTCGATGGCTTCGTAAATGATGCTGTAGTAGCGGATCTCGGCGCCGGTTTCCTTCACGGCATCGCGCGCACCCGCATCGGCGCGCACGTTGAAACCGATGATGCGCGCCCGCGAAGCGGAGGCGAGCTGCACGTCGGAAGCCGTGATGCCGCCCACGCCACTGGCGATGATGGCCACCTTGACCTCGTCGGTAGAAAGCTTGTTGAGCGCATCGCGCAGCGCCTCGGCGCTGCCCTGTACGTCGGCCTTGATGAGCACGCCGACCACGCCAGCCTTGGCTTCCCCGAGCGTCGAGAACACGTCTTCGCTGCGCGCGCCCTGCTTGGCGAGCTTCACATCGCGAGTCTTGCCCTGACGATGCTGCGCCACTTCGCGCGCGCGCCGCTCGCTCTCTACCGCCAGCAGTTCATCACCGGCGTTGGGTGCGCCCGAAAGACCCAGCACCACCACCGGCACCGATGGCGTGGCTTCCTCGACGGCATTGCCCGCCTCGTCGAACATCGCGCGCACGCGACCGAATTCAGTGCCCGCGAGGATGAAATCGCCGCGCTTGAGCGTGCCTTTCTTGATCAGCGCCGTGACCACGGCGCCGCGCCCTTTCTCCATGCTCGACTCGACCACGAACGCGGTCGCGAGACCGGTGCGCGGCGCCTTGAGCTCCAGCACTTCGGCCTGCAGCAGGATCGATTCGAGCAGCTTGTCGATGCCATCACCGGTGCGCGCCGAGACATTGACGAAAATATTCTGGCCGCCCCACTCCTCCGGAATCACCTCGTGCTTCGAGAGTTCCTGACGCACGCGCTCCGGATCGGCATCGGACTTGTCGACCTTGTTGACTGCGACCACCAGCGGCACGCCAGCGGCGCGCGCATGCTGGATGGCTTCGATGGTCTGCGGCATCACGCCATCGTCGGCGGCTACCACCAGCACCACGATATCCGTGACCTTGGCGCCGCGGGCGCGCATCGCGGTGAAGGCGGCGTGGCCCGGGGTGTCGAGGAAAGTCACCATGCCACGCGGCGTTTCCACGTGATAGGCACCGACATGCTGCGTGATGCCACCGGCCTCGCCGGCCGCCACTTTGGTGCGGCGGATGTAGTCGAGCAATGAAGTCTTGCCGTGATCGACGTGGCCCATGACCGTAACCACCGGCGCACGCGTTTCGAGCTCGGCTTCCTGGGCGCTGTCCTGCAGCCCTTCCTCGATCTGGTCCTCTTTCAGAACCTTGGCGGTATGGCCCAGCTCCTCGACCACCAGTGTTGCGGTGTCCTGATCAATGGACTGGTTGATGGTCGCCATCACGCCCATGTTCATGAGCACTTTGATGACTTCCGTGGCCTTCACGGCCAGCTTCTGCGCCAGCTCGGCGACCGTCACCGTCGCGCCGATCGCCACTTCGCGCTTGACCGGCGCGGTCGGCTTCTCGAAGGCGTGCCTGACCTCGGCATCGTTGGGCGTGGTGCGCGCCTTCAGGCGCTTTTTCTTCTTGTGGCGCGCGCTGACGTCGCCGGCAATATGCAGTTCCTGGCGGCCGTACTTGGTGCGGCCATCATCGGTTGCGGCTTTTTCCTTGTCCTTGTCGCGTACCGGTAAATGCGGCGCACGCGCCGGCTCGGTGCGCGGCTCCGCACCCTTGGTGCGGGCCCGTTCGGCCTCTTCCGCTGCGCGCTGCTCGCCCTGGCGCCGCGCCTCTTCCTGGGCTTGCTTGCGGGTCTGTTCTTCTTCGATGCGGCGGCGGTTCTCGGTTTCGATCATCTCGCGCTCGCGCCGGTCGGCCTCGAGCTTGGCGTCGTGGGCGGCCTTCTCCGCCTCGCCATCGCGGCGCTGCGCATCGAGCTGTTCCTGCTGGGCGCGCGCCTGGTCCTCCAGCACATCGCGTTTCACGTAGGTGCGCTTGACGCGCACCTCCACGTTCACGGTGCGCGCCCGCCCCTGCATGCCGGCGAGCTTGAGCTCGCTCTGCGTCTTGCGCTTGAGCGTGATGCGTGTCGGTGCTGAGCCGGTCTCGGCCGCGGCGCCGCCATGGCTGCGACGCAGGTGCGTTAGCAGCTCCAGCTTCGCATCCTCGCTGATCAGCGCGTCGGGCCCAGCGACATTGATGCCAGCCTGGTCGAGCTGCGCAATCAGCTTGTCGACGGGCACCTTCAGCGCCTCGGCAAATTGGGTAATGGTAACGTCTGCCATGGTGTTCCTTGCTGCGCGCTTGAAGCTCAGTGCTGCGCCTCGAACAGGCGCGCGCGCGCCGTCATGATGAGCGTGCCGGCTTCTTCAGCCGACAGCCCCTCGATATCCGCCAGATCATCGACCGCCTGGTCCGCGAGGTCGTCGCGCGAACGCACGCCGCGGCGCGCCAGCGCCAGCGCGAGATCGGGCTTCATGCCTTCCATCGTCAGCAGGTCGTCGGTGGGCATGGCCGCATCCAGCGATTCCTCGCTCGCGATCGCCTGCGTCAGCAGTACATCGCGCGCACGGTTGCGCAGTTCCTTGATGATGTCCTCGTCGAACTCTTCGATGCCGGCCAACTCGGCGGCGGGCACGTAGGCCACTTCTTCCACGGTCGAGAAACCTTCCTGCACCAGGATGCTGGCGACGTTTTCATCCACGTCGAGCTGCTTCATGAAGGTGGCGATCAGCGCCTTGGACTCGGTCTCGCTCTTGGCGTCGGCATCGGATTCCGTCATCACGTTCAGTTCCCAGCCGGTGAGATGGCTGGCGAGACGGATGTTCTGGCCGCCACGGCCAATGGCCTGCGAGAGTTTGTCCTCGGCCACCGCGATATCCATGCTGTGGGATTCTTCGTCGACCACGATCGACTGCACTTCGGCCGGTGACATGGCGTTGATCACGAACTGCGCCGCGTTCTCATCGAAAGGAATGATGTCGACGCGCTCGCCGGCGATTTCATTCGACACCGCCTGCACGCGCGAACCACGCATGCCGACGCAGGCGCCGACCGGATCGATGCGCGGATCGCTGCTGCGCACCGCGATCTTGGCGCGGATGCCCGGGTCGCGTGCCGCGCCCAGGATCTGGATCAGGCCCTGGCCCACTTCAGGCACTTCGAGCTTGAACAGCTCGATCAGGAATTCCGGCGCGGTGCGTGTCAGGAACAGCTGCGGGCCGCGCGGCTCGGCGCGTACTTCGCGCAGGAAGGCCTTGACGCGATCCTGGGGCTTCAACTGCTCGCGCACGATCATGTCACTGCGCGGTACGAAGCCTTCGGCATTGCTGCCGAGGTCCACATAGATGCCGTTGCGATCGATGCGCTTGACCACGCCGCTCACCAGCGTGCCGACGCGGCCGGTGTAGAGCTCGACCACCTGTGCACGCTCGGCCTCGCGCACTTTCTGCACGATGACCTGCTTGGCCTGCTGCGCGGCGATGCGACCGAAGGCCGCCGACTCCATCGGCTCCTCGACGTACTGGCCGGGGGCCGTGTTCTTGTCCAGGTCGAGTGCGTCATCGAGGCGCAGTTCGGCATCCGGATTCTCGATCTCGCGCGAGTCATCGGCGAACACCTTCCAGCGCCGGAAGGTCTCGTATTCGCCGGTCTTGCGATTGATGGCGACGCGCACGTCCCACAGCTCGCTGTGCTTGCGACGCGCAGCCGCGGCGAGGGCTGCCTCGAGCGCCTCGAAGATGATTTCCTTGTCGACGCTTTTCTCGTTGGAGACAGCATCGACCACCATCAGGATTTCCTTGTTCATCGTCTCCTGCCTCTGCTGGAGTTATCTGGCCATTCCGGCACCAGTCGTGCCCGCAAAATCTCTACGTAGCGCGCGGCTACCTGCTCACCATCGACTTCCACTTCAACGCCCTGCGCGTCCGCGCCCAGCAATTGGCCGCTGTAGCGGCGCCGCCCGTCGCGCGGCGCCAGCAGCTCGATGGCCACTTTCGTGCCCACGAAGCGCAGGAACTGCGCCGGCGTACGCACCAGGCGATCGAGCCCCGGCGAGGACAGCTCGAGCGTGTACGCCGAGGGAATCGGATCGTGCACATCGAGCAGCGCCCCGATCTCGCGACTGCAGGTCTCGCAGTCATCCAGGCCTACTCCGCCCGGCCGATCGATGTAGACCCGCAACTGCGAGTGTCCACGTCCGGCCGCAAATTCCAGGTCGGCGAGCTCGTAGCCGAGCGTCGTCAGCAAGGGTTCGATCAGCGCCATCAGCTTGTCGTGCAGCGCGCCAGCCATCGATCCCGCTCCGGTCGCAAAAATAAAAAATGGGCCAGAGGCCCACCATAAAAACAAAAAGCCCCAAGTGGGGCCTTAAAATCAAGCGCTTGGCCGCACAATCTGCGACTGTATGGAGCCCACCAGAAGGCTCGCCCCATCCACCGCGGCGGATTCTAGGGGCTGCCGGTCCTTAATACAACCCCATGATGCGCAAGGGTCCGTGCTGGCAGCCGGCCATCGGGTAGACCCTCAGTCTGGGGATTTCTGCAGCTTTTCCACGGCGTAACGGACCGTCGCCACGTGCTTTTCGAGGATGCCGCGGTAAACCGCCGCCTCGGCACCCCAATTCTGCCACTTCTTCACGCTGAACCAGGTGGCGAAGGCATCGCGCGCGAAGCCGATCTTCTCGCTTCGAAAGCCGATGCCAGTATCGAGGGATGCCAGCAATTGCTCTGCTTCGGCGAGCGCGGACTCGTTCCTGCCCGGACCCACATCGATTAGCGCTTGCAGTCGATCGAGTTGCGCGGCTTCACGCACGAGGTATTCCCAGAGATCTCACTCAGTCAGGAGGCACATGAGAACGTATCTGATCAGGCGTGATCGCGCAGTACGAGGTAACGCAGTAGCTGGTTGTCGTCGACAACAGTGCTGACGCGATCGGCAGCTTTGCGGCATGCAGTTTCAACGGCCGACCGGCGGGTGTTTGCCGAAACCGGGCCATCGAAAATTTGCAAGGATGTCGACATCTCGAACTGTTAATGCCAAATCGAAATGTGCGATGACCTTCGGGAGGGGTGGCTCCGCTTGTTGAGACAGATTTGTTGCTGGGATAAGTGGATCTGGCTGGGCGGTTGATGATGCTGCTGTGGTCTTGCTCTTCAATGGTCATCAATCGTACACCAGTAACCCAGTCTGACGCCGCAGGCGTCAGAAGCTCCGGGGTTCGCTGGTGCTGACGCATGGCTCAGGCCGCCATCGGCAGCGCGGCCGCCAAGGTATTGAAGTACACCTCGTCGGGTGTCAGGTACTCGAGAGCTTGGTGCAAGCGGCGCGCGTTGTAAAAGCTGAAGTAGCGCGTCGCTTGCATGCCGTAGCGCTCGCACAGCTCCTCGTAGCGACGGGTCAGTTCCTCCCGCTCGGCCAGATTGTTGAACGCCGCCGACAGCGAGTCGGTGCGATGCTCTGCCGGCACGCCGCCCAGCCCCCATAGCGCGTTCTGCAACCCCGTCGACAGCGCGACCCAGCTCTCGCCGCCGAGGATCACTTCCACGTGCCGCCAGCCCGAGTAGGCCAAGGCGAACTGGTACAGCCGATGATCGAACGTCACGCCGTCCAGCGTGACCTCCAGTTCGTTCGCGTCGGTGAAGTCCGAGAGCCCCTGGCGCCCGGGATCATGTGCCTGGGCGAAGTACACCTCGCGCTCCTCACCCTCCAGCGCCCGCCAGGTGCGGATTCGCCGCTGCAGCGTTCGCAGTACTCCCGCCGGCAGACGCCCCGGGTGTTGCCGCTCGAGCTCCTCGAAGATCGTTATGGCCGTAAGGCCTGGTGCGCGCCGCAGCAGCGGCAGGATTTCCTCCTCCCACACTGCCGCCAGTGGATCGTTGCGTGTCCGCCAGCCTCTCAGCGGTCGCTGCGAGGGCAGCGTCGCCATGTGCTCGATCCGCCGGGCCGTCCTGACACTGATGCCGGCCTTCGCCGCTGCGCTCTCCTGCGTCAGCGTACGTCGCAACTCTTTGTATCGGTTCACTTGTCTGTCCGTTGTGCGCTGGCCGGGCATCGTTCTCTCCTGGTCCTTACGACCCGAGAGTACGGCTGACCCCACCCAAAAACAGCGCACCCGGCGGCTGCGCTCAACCGGCCAAGATAGTTGTCGTCAACCGGTCACGATAATTGTCGTCGGCCACGTGCACCGACATGCCAACGATCACGCCTATGGTATTGCCCAAATGTACGCCATTCGCGGCGAGCTTGACCTGTCTTTACTTTGGCTCGAGCGCGCATACGGGCAACATGAATTCGA
>JANXYK010000023.1 GCA_025350055.1 Gammaproteobacteria bacterium
ATCCTTGCCGTCGGTCGAAATCAGGTGATGATTGAGTGCGAAACGGGCGATGCCCGCCGCATTGTGCAATTCGAGCTTGCGCATCAGATTGGCGCGATGCTTCTCGACCGTCTTGACGCTCAAGTTCAGCTCGCGCGCGACTGCCTTGTTCGATTGACCCGACGCGATGCGCGTCAGTACCTGTTTTTCGCGCGCGGTGATTGCGCTTAAGGGATTGGCCGCCTCGCGCTCATCACGATTGAGGTACCTGGCCAGCACCCTTCCAGCCACTGCCTTGCACAGGAACTGCTGGCCGGTCGCCACGGTGCGGATTGCGGTCATCAGTTCGGCGTGGCCCGAGTCCTTGAGCACGTAGCCATCGGCGCTGCAATCGAGGCCGGCGCGGATATATTCCTCGGATGCGTGTGCGGTCAGCAGCACCACGCGCACCTTCGGGCACACAGCGCGCAATTCGCGCACCAGCGCCAGGCCGGACCGGCCAGGCATGCCGATGTCCGTCAACACAACGTCAGGCTGCAGGCGGGCGGCCATGATCACGGCTTCGTCGTAGGACGCCGCCTCGCCTACCACGTTGAAATCGGCTTCCAGCTCGAGCAGCGCGCGCAGGCCTTCGCGCAGGATCGCGTGGTCATCGACCAGCATGAGACTTAATGTGGTACCGAGACGCTCGGAAACCGGCGTCGGACTAGCCGCGCCCGAAACAACGGGTTCGACGCTCATCTCTGTCGGGACCTTCGCCCGGCTGCGATCGGTTTTCGCAGCCTTCCTGGTTGGCTTGCTCGGATTGTAGGGGTTTTCGTCGGCGCTCATGTCTGGCCCTTGGGGGTCAACGGGGGTCAAAATGTGACCTGGCGCACAATTCCACCGTGCGCTGCTGCGTCTCTTCATCAAGGCCGCGGCAGGACTCTGTCGTGGCCGCCACGAGCCTAGCCTAAATCACGCAGAATCTGTGCGGTGAAATAGACCGATCCGTGTATTGCCGAGCAGGTCGGCACTACGCGCACGAATCGCGGCGAGTTGCCGGGCACCGTACGTCATTGTCCGAGCCCGGCAGGTGCAAAGGGAAACCCTGTATAGTCGCGGCCCGGTGCCCTCGCTATGACGCTTAGGCAATAGGCTTTATGGAGTTTCCCAAGATGCCCCAGCACATTTTTGCCGCCCGCTTGGCCACTCTAGCGGCCCCCGCCTTACTGCTGCTATCGGGCGTTGCTTTGGCCGCGGAGAGCGCCCCCGCAGCGCCCGCCCCCGCCAGTGCAACGCCGGTACCGGCGCCGGCGACCAAAGCGGAGCTCGGTTACAGCATCGGCCTGGGCTTTGGCGCCCAACTGCATTCCGTGGGCATGGACCAGGTGGACCTGGACGCCGTGATGAAAGGCTTGAAGGCTGGCATCGACGGTACGGCACCCGACAATGCGGATCAGCAGCGGGTCATGGCCGCCGTCCGCGAGGCACAAACGGCCTTAGGCGCCAAGAACTATGCCGAGGCGAACGCGTTCCTGGAGAAGAACGGCAAGGAGCCGGGTGTCATCGCCACGGCGAGCGGCCTGCAGTACCGCGTGCTCAACGCAGGCGATGCCAAGGCGGCATCGCCTAAAGCGACCGATCAGGTCACCGTCAATTACAGCGGCAAGCTCATGGATGACACGGAGTTCGACAGCTCCTACAAGCGCGGCCAGCCGGCGACCTTCGGTGTGGGCCAGGTCATCAAGGGCTGGACCGAAGCGCTGCAACTGATGAAGCCTGGCGCGAAATACCAGTTGTTCATTCCGCCACAGCTCGCCTATGGTGACTCGCCACCACCACGTAGCCCCATCAAGCCGGGCTCGCTACTGAAGTTCGACGTGGAACTGTTGAAAGTGAGCGCGCCGACCCCGACCGAGGCCGCCGCGGTCAAGCCCAAGGTCGGTGCTGCGATCGTGAAGAAACCCGCCACGGGCAAATCCAAACCGGCGCACGCTTCGACAGCCGCCAGCGCGCCCAAATAGCCCGCCAGTACAAGCGCCGCAACATCTCAGCGGCTCGCCGGCGGCGCGCATACCGGGGGAGCATCCGCTGCGCGGCATCTAAGGTGTGAGCCACTCGTGGTCGGTGACCAGCTTTCTGCCCTCGCCTGCCGCGAACCGCACCACGTAGCCTCCCTTGGAGGCGAAGTGCTGGTTTTCCGCCAGCGTTAGCCGCGGGTAGTAACCCGTGACGATCCGGTGTTCGACCATCGCCTGGAGCACCTCGATCAGGTAGGGGCCGTAAAACGCGTCGACCATCTCGTTCACTGCTTCCGATACCAATCCGCAGGCGAGATAGGTGTCGGCTTGCATCTGTTCGTCCACAACCTTGATGCCGCGAATCCTGAACCATCCAAGTGGATAATCGACACGCACGACGCGTTTCTCGGGCAGGTCGTACGGATAGGCCATGCGTGTGCGCTCGCGCCAGGCTGGCGGGAGTGGCGCGTTCTCGAGTCCGCCCAACTGGCCGGACATGTACACGAGCGGCGGAGCCGCCTTGACATCTCCCAGTGCCACCAGGTCCGCTGGCCGAAGCCACAGTACGAGTGCGTCGGCACTGCCAGCCGCGCGCAGCGCGCCAGCAGGGCCCGCATCGGTGGGCTTCAGTGCCGTCTCGCGCACCTCGATGCCCCGGCTCCTGAGCGCTTGGGAAAGCGACTTCGCGCCGGCCTCACCGCTGTCGCCCGCTCGATAGATCTGGTGTACGCTCTTGACCGGCACTCCGGTCGGCGATTGCTCAAGCCCGGCGCCGATCAGACCGGCCTCCAGCAACACGCCACGCGAAAGGTAGAGCTCATGGAAGTCGCCCGGCACATCCACGGGCACTTCAACGTTTGGAAACAGGCAAGCCAGGCGCTGGCGCTCGCAGAACGCGTGTACCGGCGTCCAATCGCGCCCCAGGCCCGAGACGACCGCCAGCACCGGCTCGCGGGCGAAATGCCGGTCCAACTGCTCACCCCAGCTCGAGCGCGGCCCAGTCAAGTCCCAGACGTGCAGCTGCCACTGCCGATGCACCATGAACATCGTGCGGCTGTACTGGGTGTGGCCAGAGGCGCGCATCGGGGCACTCGGCACCATCTGGCGCGTGTTGCGCTCGGTGAAGAATTTCTGCATCACCTCGAGCATTGCCGCGCGTCGTTCCGGCTCCACCTCGGGCGTGATGATCGTGGCGAAATGCATCACCCCCGCCGACACACCGGCCACCTGGGCGGGATAGAGCGTGTTCAGGTAGGCGATCAACGACGACAGGTCTTCGTCGCCAATCTGAAAACGGGGCATCAGAATATTGAGTTTGCCCCCATCGGCGTCGACGCCCTCACGCAGCGCACGGGCCAGCGTTTCCGGCGTGTAGGGCGAGCGATTGCTGCGCATGCCCTCGACGAAGGGCAGGTTCGCCGTCTCATGCCCGGCATTGCGCTCGAAAAGATACCGACCGGCGATGGGTGGAATCTGGTTGGTGATACCGCCAGCGCGGATGCCGGTGCTCTGATGGGTCGAACCCAGTCCGCTGTGCAGATGGCAATTGACACAGGCCGCGCCCGCGCCCTGCGCGCCTTGTACTCCGCCTGCACGCACCGCCTGCAGCGGCGCGCCCGAGCCGAGTATTCCGCGAAGGTAGATTGCCTCGCCGGTGCGCACGGCCGATTCACTCGCGGCCGGCTCGTGGGCACCGCTCACGTTTCGCGGCGGTGCAGCCTGGACTGTGACAGCCATGGCCAAGAGTGCCGCGGCCTGCGCCGAGCGAATCAGTGCCCTGAAGCCGTTGCTGCTCACTGCGGCGCCGTCGCGGATCCGCTTCCAGGTCGACCGCCCTGTGCACCAACGCCATTGAACTCGCTGTCGTCGATCGGCGGGTTAAGCGCGACTTTCTCGATCACCATCCGATCCGGTTTGGCTCCTGCGCTGCCGCTGATCTCGAAAACGGAGGGCAGTGCCAAGCCCCCGACTTCCTTGTAGTCACGGTAGCGGACGGAGACCGTGCCCTTGGGACCCTGTTGGTCGTACGCGGTGCGATCGTAACGGGTTTCGAGGAATGTATCCGCATCGATCCAGACCATCTGGACCTCTCCGGAGGCCAAGCGGACACCGATGCGATAGTTCTTGCGGCCCTCGACTGGCTCGATGCCCGAAAGCTCGACCCTGCTGCCCCTGGCGCGATAGTCGATCAGCGGGCCCTCGAGCCCCGATGCAGCGCGCGCGAATCGAGTCTCCTGCGCCGTATATTGCTTGAGCACAGGTCGACCATCCTCGGCAGGCCGCATTTTCGCGCCGCTGACCCCATTGAAGACTCGCAAGCTGCGTACACTGGGCTCGGTGATCTCGAACCGGGACTTGTCGGGTCGCTTTTCTTCGAGCTGAAACGGCAGGCTCGGCATGGGTGCGCGCTCGCTTTCCAGGTGCCCTACCCAGGTCATGGTGGTGATTTTTTGCCAGGCCACCAGGCCGCCGCGCTTCTCGACGCATTTGTCGACTATCTGCTCGGCGCTCAAACCCACTGTGGGTGGGATGATTTGACGATCCGCGACAGCGGATGTCGCGGCCATCGCAAACTGACTGGAGGCAGCAAGGGCCAAAGCGGCCACTGCGAGTGAAATTCTCACGTCGAAAGCTCCAGGAATGCCAGCAGGCGCCACCCGCAACGCCTCAGGTCAGGCGTGCGGTTTCGAGAACAATGTGACGTCCAGCTGAGGGTTGATGGCGGCCTTTTCGATCTGCAGTTTGTGGGTCTCGGCAAAGCCTTCAACTGCGGTCTCCATGACAAAGGGGATCATCACGCCCTGCACGGAGCGGAAGTCGCGTTGGTAGACGTACACCGGATGCATCTTGCCATCCATGCGCTTGGGAAAGCCTTCCATCTTGACGTCCAGGAAGGTCTTGCCGTCGATCCAGACGTGTTTCACGACGCCGTTCCTGAGAGTCACCTTGAGCCTGTATGCGGGCTGCCCCTCGACCTGTTCGGTGCCCTCGAGCTCGACCTTCGCGCCCTTGGCCGCGTAATCGATCAGCGGGCCGTCCAGGTCCCCGCGCTCGCTTTCCGTTTTCATTTCATCGGCCGTAAACGGCTCGACGTCGCTGCGGTTCAGGAACGGGCGAAGCTTCCAGCCATGAGCGCCGTCGAAGACCTGCACTGCCGTCTTGCCGTCGAACACCACTTCCATACGAGTGAGGTTGGGGCGCTTGAGCACGAGCGTGAAAGGCAGCTGGATTTCCTTCTCGGGCACGTTGTCCTCGCTGGCGCTCGCGATCTCGGCATTCGTCCCCTTGCCGCTGGCGATCTTCCCGGCATTGATGATTCTCATCGCGCGCGCCACGTTGTCGCCGTGACCAGCATCGAGCTGCCCACTGAGCTGCATGGATTGCACCGCCTTCCAGGCCAGCGCGCCACCGCGTGCGGCGATGTGCCTGTCAACGATCTGGGCCGCAGACAATCTGGGCAGCAGCGGCGCACTGTCGACCGCTGCAGCCTTGGCGGCAGGCGCCTTGGCCGCGGGCGTGTTGGTCGCCGGCGGCGCCGCTGCGGCCGCCTGGGCGTCGGCAAGGATCAGCGGCGAGGATGCGATCCCCAACACGATTGCCACACTAATGACTCTGATTCCAGACATTGCTCACTACTCCCGAAAGATGCGATTCAGTCTACGACGAGATTGCTGGCCCTGAACTGCCCAATTATCACATCGACACGGTGGCCGCGCGCGACGCGCCGGCCTTTGTTCGAGAAGGTCATCCAGTACGAGCGACCGGCCTCAGGCGGCACACCTTGGCGCAGCGGGCCGATGTTTTCCATGGTCGGAATCGCCAGGCTCACCCCCGCCTGCGGGTCATCGAGTGTGGCGGCATTCTGTTTGTCGTTGAGCGCACTCGCCCTGACCGGGTCCACCACGCGGTAGCTGAAGCGCACCAGTTCGCCCGACTCAACCAGTTTCACGCTGATCGAATCGATACCCCAGATCAGCTGGTAATACGTGGCAGCCCGCCCCCCGAACTGGTCCGGCGCATAGCGAGACGGGCTCGGGCGCGACTTGGCCGCGGCCGCGGGACCTGGCACCTTCGCCGTCGCCTGGGGCGCGGCCGTGGCCCAGGCTCCGGATGCAAGCCCGGCGCATGCCACGCACAGGGCCTGCAGTGCACTGCGCCGCAAATCTGCTCTTGTGCTCTTCGGCATAGACTGCATGGTAGCACTATGGCTCGGCTTGGAAGAACACTGGCCACCCTTCACTGCGATGGCTCCTCGTCCTGCTTCCGTTTGGAATCCTGGAGCTGCAGCCAATGCTGCAGATCGGCCTGCGCAGGCGCCGTCTGCTCACGCGGCACGGCCGCCGGATATTTCTTCTTCTGCTCGTCATTGAGCATCGCCCGGATGCGCGCCCGGGTTTTATCGTAGATCGCCAGCATCGCCCCGGTGATGCCCCCGGAAACGGCAGCACCGCCAGTGCGCAACTGCAAGATTTGCCGCCGCTGATCCACCAGAATCTGCCGCAGTTGCGCCTGTTGGCCCGCATCCAGATCTAGGCCGCGCGCAAGCCGATGGACACTCTCGTCCATGCTCTGGGCGGGAGTCAGGTGTCTGACCGGCCCGTGACGATACGGCCGTGAGTTGACGCTCTCCGCTGTCGACGTCGCAGGAGCCGCGGCAGCCGCGGGCTCGCCGGCAGCGGCCCCCTCGCCGGTAGCCGCCTCGTCGCCAGCGCGACACACCGCAGCAATGACCAGTGTCATAGTCGCCAGCACAATGCGCGCAAACTGATGTGTTGATACCAAGGCTAGTCCCACCTTTTATCGTGGCTCATTTTGCGCCGAGCGTTCGATCCCAGCCAGCCGCAGCCCATCGCAGCGACGCTGGCATTGCGAGCCCGGCGCCAATCGGCACCTTGATTATTCGACGCTTTCGCGGCGGAAAGTTCCCTTCGCAGGAGACACTAATGGCGTTCATCCCGAAAGAATAAGTCATCTGACGAGCGGAGCCCGCAAGGGCTCGGCGACATGCCAGACCGCCGGGCTGGCGCGTTGCCCGGTACTCCTAATCAGCTTTGTTTCCGTGCCTTGAAAAAACGATGCTGCCCGCAGGCAGCATCGAATATCGATCACTTCGGCGAGCTGGGTCGGAAACCCGGGCCGGACACTCCCCCTGGAATGTCCGGCCTCGTGCCGAAGCCTAGTTTGCCGTGAAGCTGGCGCTGCTCAGTGTTGCCGTTGGCATGCCCGAGCCCGTGACCGTCACGCTCGCTGTGGCGGTCGCCGTCGAGGTTCCCGGCGAGTACCGCACGTTGATTGTGCAGCTTGTGCCCGGATTGACCACAGCGCCAGAAACGCAGGTCCCTCCGGCCGGAAGCGTGAAGGTACCTCCACCCGCACCGACCTTTGCAATGGTCGGGTTCGCGGTCAAGGTCAGCGGCCCGGTGGCCGCCGCGTTGTTACTGACCGTAATCGTGCCGTTCTTCACGTTTGTGTTGGCGGTCGACGTCGTCAACACCGGGGTCGGCGCGCCAATGGCCACCGTCGCACCCCTCACGGTGAAGGTCACCGCGGCGGTCGTACCGGTCGGGGTCCTGACGCTGACGTTCCGGGCACCCAGCGTTGCGCCATTGCTAATCGCGCAGTTGGCCGTGAGCGTGGTCAGCGACGTCTGCCCGGCGGGGGCGATCGTGCAGTTCACACCTGTCCCGGACACGTTCACCGCCGTCGCGCCGCCAGGGAAGGTCCCCGTCAGCGTCACCGCAGTCGTCGCGCCCCGGACACCGCTGGCCGGTGCGATAGACGTCAGCGTCGGCGGGACATCGGTCCCCGTCAGAGTGGCCGTCTGCGTGCCAGCCGCGTTCGTAAAGGAGAGCGTCGCAATCTTCGTGCCAAGCGCTTCCGCAGTCAACGGCGTGAATTGCACCACAGTCGTGCAAGTCGCCCCAGGCGCCAGTGTCGTTGTCGTACTGCAGCTGGACAAGAACCCAACTATCGGGAAGTCGGCGGTGTTGGCACCCAAGAGCTGCGGGTTGACACTCAGCAGCACGTTGCCCGTGTTACGCAGCGTGAACGTCTGTATCGGATCGAAGAAGCAGGCAATTATACCAAGGCCCGTGCCCGGACAGTTGGCAGCTTGGGCGACAGCCCATGTCGCCGGTGTCAGCGTAGCGGTAATCACCGGCGGTACGCCCGTGCCGCTGAGCGACACCGGAGAGCCACCAACCAGCACATCGGCATAAATCGCCAGCGTGCCGCTAGCCGTACCCAAAGCCGCCGGCGTAAACACCACGTTGAGGGTGCAGTTGGCACCGTTGTTCAGCGTCGCGCCGCAGGTGCCACCCGCCGTGCCAGCCGGTCGCGAGAACGCCGGGTTGGAGAACGCGAGCGCCACCAGGGTGGACGGAACGTTCCCCGTGTTGAGCACGGTCAGCGTTTGCGCCGCGCTCGTGTAACCCGTCGTGGGACCATACGCCGCGGTAAACGTCAGCGGGCCACCGGTGACATTCAGCACCGCCAACGGGGGTGCCGCACCGACTTCGACCGCACCGATGTCGTAGGCGCCATTGGCCGGGCGGATATTGCCGAAGAAATCATCCCTCGGTGGCGCCACGCCCGTCGCAGTGGCATTTCCGCCAGTGTCGATCGCAGAAGACCCGGCGGCAGGAACGTAGTTGCCGAGCACGGCGCCGGTCGCCGGCGACGTGAGAGCCAACGGACCCCAGTTGACGTTGACCCAGTTGTTGCCCTCGTCCACGACGCCCGAGGGAGTCAGCGTGAACACCGGATTCGGGAACGCGTTGAACTCGTTCACGCCCGGGGGCACCGCATAACCACCGGCACCGAGTTCCGGCGGCGAACGCGAGCCGTTGCAGTACTGGTGCGTGAAGGCCGGAGTGGCGTTCCGGTTGTTGGTCCCACCGTAGGTCGTTGGGGCCGCCGCCGACAACACCGAGTAGAACGGCGTGAATCCGGACGCGGTGTGCGCAGTCACATCTGTGTCGCCGCGGAATCCCAGATCCCAATAGACCGCGTCACTCGGGCAATCGCCCGTATGGCTCTGCGTGGCGGCCGCCGTCGAGGAACCCTTCGGATACAAGGTCACGATGTTCTGCTGATTCTGGTTGACCGTCGCCGAGCCAGGACCGCCGACACCGATGTAGTACGAGCGGTTCTGCCACAGGACGTCGTTGATCATCACCGGAATCGAGAAATTGAAGCACGAGGGCTGCGTCGTCGCACTCCACGATCCGCTGCCGTGCCGCGCCGGGCAACGGAACGGATTGTTGGCCGGATTTACCGACAGCAGGTTGATATTGGCTTGCAGCACGGGGCTGTTGTCGACACTGACCATGCCAGCCACCTGCGGGCAGGACTGCCCGTTGTTGGCGCCGCACACCACGTTGGTCGTCGGCGAGTGCGCGCTGGCCAGCGGCGCGAACAGGGACTGGAGCAGTGTGCCGGACGAGGCGGTCGAATCGTTGGAGGCGACCGTGTTGTTCACGAAGTTGACCGCCAGCGCATCCAGCAGCGACACGCCGGCACCGTCCCAGCCCGCAACGTTGTTGACGATGATGTTGTTCGTCACGATGGCCGAGTTCCAGTAGCAGTGCGAGTTCGGGTCGCCGGGAGCCCCCAGTTCCGCCGTGCAGGCCGGCCCCCGGGCAGTGCCCACGCTCGGAATGTTCAGCACGTCGGTACCGTTGTTGTGTTGCATCCGCAGGCCGCCACCGCTGCCGGAATCGGCCGCGTTGCCCAGGATCAGGTTGGCGTTGATCTTCAAGCCCGGGCCGGAGCCGTCGCTGGGCGTGATCGTTCCCGGAGGCGGCAGACAGTCCAGGTCGGTCGCGACACCGCAGGTCGTCGGATCGGCATCGGGCGCACCCATGACCAGCAGGCCGCCACCATTGGTCGTGATCGACGGATTGGTGCTCTGGTTGAAGAGGATGGTGTTGTGCTCGATACGGCCATTCTTGATAAAGCCGATATGCGAAACACCGCCGCCATCACCGGAGCTGAGGTTGCCGCAGACCCAGTTATTCGTGAACTTGTAGTAGTCGGCGCCCGTGTTGATGCTCACGCCACCCGCGCCCGCCGGCGTCGAGGAGAAGAGTTCATCACCCATCGATGAATTGTCGACTATGGCGTTGTGGTGCATGTTCACATTCTGGTTGAAGCAGAACGGTAGGCTCAGGTTCTGGACGTCGCTGGTCTCGCATGAGGTCGGGTACGAGGTGATCGTCTGACCGGTGCCGCCGAGCGCGACCTCCGGATGTTCGCCGGCGCCGAGCGTGATGCCGCCCGACATTGTCCCCGTGTTGTTGCTCACGCGGTTGTTGGCAATCTGCAGGTTGTGCGCGTAGGCGTGGACGAAGATGCCGCCGCCGCCCTGCGAACTGTCGCGCAGGCCCAGGCCATCGATGCTCGAGGGATTGCAGTAGAAGTTCGTCGGGTAGGGATTGTTCGGCATCGCGGTCGACCCGCCGCAGTCAGCAGCGGAGAGCAGCGTTGTATTGGTCGGGAACGAGGCGCCAGGCGTGCCCGTAGTGGCGCCGAAGGCGTCCAGTATCGGGGTCCCACTCGGGAACTTGACGCCCTTGCCGAGAACCGTGACGGTGGCGCCTTCATAGGCGCCCAACAGGCTGGGCTCGATCAGCTGCTCAGCCAGGTTGCCGTTAAGGCTTGCATCCCAGCCGAGAGTTGCCTCGAAGGGCAAGCGGTCGACCACCATGGTGGCGAAATTGCACCAGGCAGTGCCCGCGGTCCCATCGCTGAGGCAGCTTCCGCCAGCGCCCGTATTCGGCCGTCCATCGACCGTCAGCCCAAACAGGCCGACGATTTTCAGGCGCCAGGGACTGAGCAGCTTGCCGGCCGGGTGCGCATTGGCATCGATGATCGACGAGGCAGCGCCGACGCCCTGCAGGCGGATCGGCTGCCACATCACCAGCATCTCGTTATAGGCGCCCGGCGGGACAATGATCATGTCACCCGGCTGGGCCGCATCGATGGCCGACTGGATCGTCGCGCCGGCCGCCAACACGGTGGGCTGCTTGCCGCCGATCGTCACGGTGACCGTGTCGATCGACTGCTTGCCCGCACCCGTGGTGATGACCAGCTCGCCGCAGGAAGCCTGCGAACCGCCATATTGGGCCTGCTGCTGCACGGCACAGGCCGGTACACCCAGGGGCGCGGTCACCACGATCTGGGTATCGCTCCACGACGTCACCGCCGCGCTGATACCACCAATCGTGACTTTACCGGCGGCTCCGAAACCGTAATGGCGCGTGACCTTCGGCTGGTTGTACGGGGGCGTCGTGACAGAAGGTCCGGTATAGCCGTACCAGTCCACCGACTGGTTGCCCAGTGCATTGATCGTGAGTGTGCTCCCCGGAGCCTTGACCCAGGGGCCAGCGACCCCATCGCTACCGAGGACACTGGCCACGGCTGGCGTCGCGTCCGGATAGGCGCAGTCCGGGCGGTTGTAGCTGCCCGACGCGAATCCTTCCACTGGCACAATCGGCGTGTCGAAATATCCGGTCTGGGCCGGCATGAAGGGCAGTTCGTAGCAGAACTGGCTGTAGCCGGGCTGGTACAACGGATCCGGCGTCGCGCCCAAGCCCGCATCGTTCATGCACATGGTCATCATCGTCGGGGCGTAGCCCGTCGGATTGGGCGGATTGACCTCCCAGGTCGAGTAATTCAGGCCGTTGTAGAGGCCGAACTGGTCCGTGTACACGCGGTTGACCGCATTGCCGCTCCAGTCCTTGACGCCCACCGGCACATACGAGGGCGCGAACTTCTCGCCGAACTGCGGTGAGAACGGATCGAACTCGGCCGCGAAGTCATCCAGGATGATGCCCTGGAAGTGCGAGCTCACGTGGGTGGAGCTGAAGATATAGAACTTCGTCTGCACCGAGGATTGCAGGTCGAGTGTCACTTCCTTGCGATCGCACAGCGGCCGGAAGGCGCCCGCGAAGGGTGCGACTTCGAGCGACTGCGGGTAGAGGCTGATGTAGTCGGGCACCTGGCGAACTTCGCCCACGCACGGCCAGTAGGACTCGATGCTGCCGGTGTCGCCTTCATGGCTGACCAGCCCGGCTTTGCGTCCCAGGCTGACGGTCGCATTCTGCGGATTCAGCGGGTTGTAGGTGGCAGCGAGCTGTGCCTGGTCGGGCAGGATATACACGGCCGACGCCAGGCCGGGGATCTGCAGCGCGGCCGGCGCAATGTAGTTGTCGCCGATCAGGATGTTCTTGTCTTCTTCCTTGACCAGTTCGTATCCCGGGGGCACGACCACCTCGACGACGTACTTGCCGGGCGGAAGCATGTCCTCTTTGCCGGAGCGGAATGCGTCGGTCGTGTCGGGATTCTTCACGCAGATCGTGCAGTTCGTCCCGGTGGTGTTGCCGGTAGCGGGATCCATGCCCTTGACGCTGGGGAACGAGTACATGCCGTCATAGGGTGCCGGCTGCAGCTGGTTCCAGGTGTGCATGCCGTCATAGCATTTGTACTGCGAGCTGTAGGGGAGCGCGGTCGCCGCGGCGCCGCCGTGCTGCGAATTGTACCAGTCGAGGTATTGCGGCTGGTTCTGCAGACCATAGAAGAATGGATCGGTGCTGCCCTGCTGGCCCGGGCAGCTCATATTCGGTTTGTGGTCCGAGCGGAAACCCTGCGCCCAATCGTCCCAGCTGGAAGTATCCGTCTGGTCGACCAGCGTCAAGGTCGGCGTCACGCCATCGGCGGCCACGCCTTCCTGATAGAGGTTAACGTGGACATGCGCAACCAGCGGCTCCCACTTGGCTTGCAACAGCACCCTCGGATCGTCGAACGGCCGAGTCGAGGCGTAGATGACATGCCCATGGATCGGGCCGGTCTCCGCCTGTGCGAAGAGTTTCTTGCCAAACTCCAGGAAATTACCCTGGCCGATGTACCCCTGCCATCCATAGGACCCGAACCAGGTCGGCGGGTCGATGCGGCCAGTCGAATGATTGCTGGTCGAACCGGGTTGTCGGCCGGCGGCGATGCCGCCCGCGAGGATTTCCGCCGTGCAATCAGCGTCGGCGCAATACACCGCGCCCGGCACTGACAGGTCGGCCGGTAGTGGGTATTTCTCGTACGTGTTCGCAAGCCCCCCCGCGGTTACCGAATTGCCGCACGGGCTGACCATCGGAGTGCCAGTGTTGTTGCACGAGGCTGACCCGTCGGCCGGACCACCGGCGTCGTAGATCACGTGCGTGCCGGTGGATTTGTAGCGGCTGCTGTCAGTCTCGATCGTGTACCAGTTGAACAGCGGAAAGACTTCGTTGAACGCCGCGTAGCCATTCAGGTCGGTATTGTTCAAGTTCGAGAAGCTACCGTCGCGGAAACGGATATTGGTCGATGCCAGCGCCAGACCCGGCTCGCCGGGGTCCTGCGACACGCCGTCGTTGTTCAGGTCAATGAAGCTGCGCGTGTAGATGTTGGCC
>JANXYK010000025.1 GCA_025350055.1 Gammaproteobacteria bacterium
GGCGTGCTGCTGCGTGCCACACGCCTGTCCTGCAAGTATTCAATTGCTATCGGCAATGAAGTGCTGATCGAAGACGCCGGTCTCGCGGATACCGATTTTCACTCCATCGACCCGAGCCGTGCCGACGCGCAGGAAGATCCGGAGCAATGCCGCATTGTGATTGGCGAGCGCGCGGCGATCGGCTCACGCAGCGTGATCTGCAAGGGCGTTACGCTGGGCGAGGGCGCGCGCGTCATCGCCGGAGCGGTGGTGCGCAAGTCGGTGCCTGCGGGCGTTACCGTGCTCGGCAATCCGGCACGGCCGGTGCCTGCCTAGTTGCAGTTTGCGTCCATGCTCATGATCCACTGCTGGATCAGCGCAACTGCGCTGCTGTGGATCACGTTCGAGGCCAATGGCGGCATCTGGTCAGTGCCGCGCCGGTTCATGCGCTGGTAGATCAGCGACTTCGAGACGTCCTGAGGCGCGATCCGCACGGCGCCCGTAATTCCCAGGTCACCGGCTCCAGGAGCGACGTTGCAGGTCCGGGTCGCGCTCATCACAGTGTCGAAGCGCAGGTCCATGTCGACCGGTATTTGCGTCCCAGGCCGATGGCACTGACTGCAATTGCTGTGCAGGTAGGAGCGTGCACGAGCACTCAGCGCCGCGGCACCAAACGGATCGGGTAACGCCGGCAAGGTCGAGGCGGCGGGTATGGCGGCGCTGAACATGGCGATGTGCGCCAGCGTATCGATCTGGTTGGCCGTGCGGCCCGTCGATGGATAGTTGAAATTGCCGTTGAGCTGCGCGGTTTGCGTGCCCAGCGCATAGCCTGCGGCCGAAGTGTGGCATTCCAGGCACTGCGCGCTGCTGGGGAAGGTCCAGTTCTGCCCGTTGATGCTGGTCGTCAGGCCGCCGTTCACCATCGTGGCGGCGCTCTGCGCCGAGTTCCACTGATAGGTGTAGCCGCCCCAGTTGCCGGTGTCGCGGTAGCGCATAAACAGGCGCGTCTCGATGATCTTGCCGCCGAGCCAGAAGTTCTTGACCAGCACCGTGCCGGGCGGGAACACAAAGTGGCCGTCGCTCGCCACCGTGATCGTGGTGCCATCGGGCAGCGCCATCCAGCGGTTCTTCGCGGCGCCATCGGACCAGAAGGGCGAATTCACGTTGTAGGGAATCAGGCCACTGGCCGGGGTCTGCGTGGCCAAGTTCGAAAAACAGCCGGTGTTCGCCAGGTTGCTGGCAACCGTGGTGCCGCTGCCACCCGTGGCGGGTACCAGCTTGTAGATGGCACTGTTGCCGTAGGTCGTCACATACAGTTCGCCGGCGTTGTCCTGGTTCACCGAGGTGAGATAGGTGCCGAGGTTCTGGATCAACGTGCGATCGTAGCCGCCACTCGCGTTGGCGCTGTAGAACGCCACATCGCCGACCACGAAATCAGCGTACACGTAGTCGCCTGCGAGCTGGGGCAGGGCACTGCCGCGGTACACGTAGCCGCCAATGATGGCGCCGCCGACCGCATGCGAATACTCGATGATCGGATCGATCAGCGGATCGCCGCTGGTGTTGCTGAGCCCGTTGCCGGCGTCATGCAGGCCCTCGCGAATTGGCCAGCCGTAGTTGCCGCCGGCGGTCACCCGATCGACTTCCTCATAGCTCGACTCGCCGACATCGCCTACCCACAGATCGGGCTGGCCTGAACTGCGATCAAAGCTCCAGCTGAAGGGATTGCGGAAGCCGTACGCATAGATTTCCGGGCAGTAGGCGCCGCTACTGTTCGCGTTGCTGCACAGTGCCGGTGAACCGGCCGCGTAGGGATTGCCGGCAGGAATTGCGTAATTCGCGCTCTGAGCGGTGTGGTTCACGTCGATGCGCAGCATCTTGCCAAACAGGTTGCGGCGATCCTGCGGCGCTGGCGGTACCAGTGCGAAGGGCTGCTGGCTGTCGCCCAGGCCAATGTAGAGGTAGCCGTCGGGTCCGAAGGCGATTGCGCCGCCCGCGTGGTGATCGGCGGTGCGCTCCGTGGTCAGCAGTATCACGGCCGAGGAAGGATCGAGTACATTGCCCGCACGGGTGTAGCGGGCAATGACGGTGCGCACCGGATTGCTGGGCACCGTGTATGAGAGATAGACATAGCCGTTGCTGGCGAAATTCGGATGGAATGCCATGCCCAGCAGGCCGCTCTCGCCCTGATTGGCAACCACTGCGCTCAGGTCGATGAAGGTACCGGTGCTGCTGCCCGCGCTGTCGTTGGCGCTGAAGTACTGCACGATGCCGCTCTGCTCCACGACATACCACGTGGAGGCGTCGCCTGGCGCCTGCAGCAACTTCAGCGCGAGCGGGAAGGTGCGATTGGGATACACGGGCTGCAATGCGAAGCCACTGCCGGCCACGGGTTCATTGGGTGCCAGGCAGCTGCTGTTGCCAGGGCGCGTGTCCAGTCCGAAGCTGCTGCCTATAAGCGTCGTCACCGAAACCGTGTTCGAATTGGCGGACACATTGCCAGCGCCATCCACTGCGCGCACGTAGTAGGCATAGGCAGTGTTGGCCGCGAGGCCGGTATCGTTGTATGAATTGCCGGTCACCAATACCGTGCCGCTGACCAGTGCGCCACCGCGATAGACGCGGTAGCCGGCGAGCCCGGAGGTACCGCTGTCAGTGGAGGCTTTCCAGGTCAGACTGACCTGCGAGGCGCTGGTGGCCGTGCCGCTGAGCGCGCCGGGAGCCGATGGTGGCGTGGTATCCGCATTGCTCGTCGTGCTCACCACCAGTTTGTTCGAATCTGCAGAGACGTTGCCTGCGCCATCGACTGCCCGCACCGTATAGGCATAGGAATTCCCGGCGGCGAGACCGGTGTCGGCGTAGACCGTGGCCGCGACGACGCCGGTGCTGCTGATCAATGCTCCATCGCGATAAACGCGATACCCCGCCATTCCCGACCCACCGGTATCAGTCGACGCATCCCAGGCCAGGTCGATCTGCGTCGATGACACACTGGTGGTGCGCAGCGCACCCGGCACGGAGGGTGCGATCGCATCTGCGCTCGTCGTTGGCATGGTGGTCTGCGACACCGGCGCCGATGCAGCGGAAGCGTTTCCGGCATTGTCGATGGCGACGATGCTATAGGTGTAGCTGGTATTGGCCGCCAGGCCGGCGTCGACGTAGGAGGTCAGGGAAATCGCCGACGAGCCGGTGATGAGTACACCATCCCGATAGACGCGATAGCCGCCGATTCCAGCGCCGCCGCTGTCTGTGCTTTCCCGCCAGCTCGCGGTGAGCACACCGGGAGAGGTGGCCGTGACCGTGAGGCCCAACGGAACACTGGGAGCCAGCAAGTCGCTGTTGGTGGTGCCGCCGGTTTGAACGATGCCCACCTTCGTGCATGCGCTCAATAGCAGCACACAAGCACAGGCGGCGAATGTTCTGGACAAGTAACTGCGTCGCGTTTTCACTGCGAAATATTCGCACGCGGCACGCAACGCGGCTCGCAAAAAACCGTCGCCGATTTGAGTCAGCTTTCGCGACATAAGCAATCCAACATAAGATTGGAGCGTCAACAAATCAGCGCATCAGCGCATCAGGGCGTCAGCGCGCGGGTCTTTAGGGTGCGATGCCGTATACAGTCAGCTGTTTGGTGCCGCCGACGTATACGTGTCCGTTGGCGATCATTGGCAGCGTAAATTTCAAGGCACCGCCGTTGGTGTCATTCGCAGATGCGTCGCTGGTAAACAGCCTGGTTGTCAGATTGGCGGCGTCATACGCCCGCAGCACCGCCGGCGCAACCGCTCTGGTCGGTTTGCGGAACAGGCCATTGTCGAGTGCCCAGGCAATCGGCTCGCTGAGGCCGGCGGCGGAGATGCTGATTCCACAGCCGGGGAAGTCGCAGCTGTCGGCGGTCGCGGCGATGGAATCCGCAACAACCTCGCTGCCGGTGTTGGTACTGTTTGGCATGGAGGGAAACAGGCCACCGGACAACGCCATGGCCTGCACGGGTCTGGTGACCGGGCCGGCGTAGACCCGGCCGTTGAAATAGGCGGGCGGCGCGAACAGCAAGTTGTTACCCGTAGCCGCCAGATTGACCACGTCGAGCATCTGTACGACGTTGTCGCTGCTAGTGCTGAACTCTCCGAGCTGCACACGATCGAGCAGCCAGATGTGCCCCTGCTTGTCGCCGCCATACAGAAGATTGCTGTGGCCAAAGGGGCCAGCGCCGTCGGGCAATACCATGACGCCGGGCGCCGAAATGTCGTAGTCGCTGGCTGACCAGGTGGCTTCCTGCGAAGGCGTGTAGAAATCGTTGAGAGTCAGGGTCGTGGGCTCGAAACTCAGGAAGCTCATCGAAAAATCGTCGTTTGGCGAAGCCGGATTTCGCACGCCCTGCGTATTCGTGAACGAACCATTTCCCGTGCTCAGGTAGATCGAGCCGTTGGGATCGACGGCCGGGGCAGCCCCTGACATCCAGATGCCGCCCTGTCCGCCGTTGGGGGCGACGTTGAATGCCGCAGTCTGCATCAGCGTGGCGCCATCGTAGCGGGCCATCCAGCCGTAGTAGGTGCCTATATCGCAATGCGAGGACCAGGTGACATACACGCCGCCACCTGAATTCACCAGGCCGGCACGCTGCAGCTGCATACTCGGATCAAACTGAACCTGCGTGCTGCCCGAAGTGTAGGTGGGAGCGAGGAACTGCGGTGAATGCGGCTGCTCGCTGCCCGTGGTGATATTGAGAGCATGCAGGCGCTGGACGTCGTTGCCGCTTTCCTTGGTCGAGGCGACCACGTACAGGGTGCCGCTCACCGGATCGATGACCGGCGTGCCGACGATGCCGTATTCGTCGAGAAAATCATTGCAGCCCGGATAGTCGCTGGCCGGAATTGTGGTCGCGCCGCCCGTCAGGAAGCTGGTTTGCCACAACGGCGTGCAGCTACCGTTGTCGCCATCGAAGGCATAGACCGAATCGTGATTGGTGGCGACAAACACTACGTTGTGGGTTGCGCCCGCGATCGTCAGGTTGGCGACATACAGCGGTTGCGCATAGACATCGCCATCGAGCGGGCAGCTCCAGCGCTTGCCGAATTGGCCGCCGCTGACCAGGGCCTGGGTGAGTGCGTATTCCTGCAGGTTCTGACCCGTGCGTTGCAGATCATTGTGATAGGTGTACACACCGGCCAGGTCGGTGATCGCGGCAGTGACGGTGCTGGAGAGGGCAGTATTCGCAACGCTGGTCGCAGTGACGCTGTGGAGTCCTGCGGCCTGGGGCGGTACATACAACCCGGTTGCGTTGATCGTGCCCACTGTCGCATTGCCACCGATGATCCCGTCGACACTCCAGGTGACCGCGCCCGCACCAGGAGCCGTGGCTGTGAACTGTTGGGTCTGCTTGAGCGTGAGTGCTGCGACCCGCGGTGATGCGGTGACCGTCGCGGCGTCCACGGTGACGGTCGCAGTAGCGGGAGTCGGGCCACCCGGGCCGGTGCAGGTGAGCGTGTAGCTCGTGCTGCTGCTGAGCGGCCCGACCGGTGCGGTGCCGCTGGAAGCCGTTAAGCTGGTCCAGCCGCCCGTAGTGGCGCAAGTGTTCGCATTCATCGAGGACCAGCTGAGGGTCGAGCTGCCGCCACTGGCGATAGCGGACGGGTTGGCCGTCAGTGTGACGGTGGGCGCGGCGGGCACGGTTACGGCGGTCGATGCGCTCGCGATGCCACCGGGGCCACTGCAAGCGAGTGTGTAGATCGTGTTGCTTGTGATGGGGCCGACACTGGCTGTGCCGCTGAGCCCCTGGGAGCCACTCCACGCGCCTCCGGACCCAGTACAGGCGGTGGCGTTGGTGGAATTCCAGGTCAGTAAGGACGAGCCGCCGCTCGCTACCGTCGAAGGCGCAGCGCTGAGCGTTGTAGTTTGAACGCTGACCGTGACCGACTGGGCAGCCGTGCCGCCAGCCCCTCTGCAGGTGAGAGTGAAGGTCGAGTCCTTGTTGAGCGCCGAAGATGTTCCGCTATCGCTCGGGAGCTTCGGTCCGCTCCAGGCTCCACTGGCCGTGCAGGCGGTCGCGCCAGTCGAACTCCAACTGAGCGTTGTGGTCGCGCCGGCGACGAGGCTGCTGGGCGCGGCGCTCAGCGTTACAGTAGGCAATACGCTTGCCTGGGCCGTAACCTTTGGCGCTGTACCGGCGCCTGACGAGCAACCCGCCAGCAGTACAACAGCCAGCATAGAAAGCCCCAGCAAACTTTTAGACATAATCCCCGTCGCTCGAGAATCAAGTCAGTGACTATATGAAAAGCGTAGCGTCAATACAGGGAGGCATTTCACTACCTGTCGCAAAATACCCACGATGCGGCCACTGCCGCGCAACCGGTTACCCGGCCGGGCGTGCAGCGGAGCATTGGTACGCGGTATTTTGCGGGGCTTGTGATCGGCGGGACTAACGGCCCTTGAAATCATCCGGCACCAACTGATGCCGCCCCAGCAACTTGTAGAAATCCGTGCGATTGCGCTTCGCCAGTCGCGCGGCCTGGCTCACGTTGCCGCCGGTGATCTGCAGGATCTGCGAGAGGTAGCTGCGCGTGAATTCATCGCGCGCTTCATCGAAGGAGGGCAGCTTGGTCTGCGCGCCGCCGAGTGATTGCTGCACCAGTTCCACGGGGATGATTGGCGTCTGCGCCATGGCGCAGTTCTGACGCACCACGTTCTGCAGCTGGCGCACGTTGCCGGGCCAGTCGCTGGTGGCGAGCAGTTCCACGGCTTCTGGCGCGTAGATCAGGCGCGTGCCGGTTTCCTTGGCGGTGGCGGCGAGGAAATGCGCCACCAGTAGCGGAATATCCTCCCGACGGCGACCTAGTGGCGGCAGATCGATGTGCACCACGTTCAGGCGGTAGTACAGGTCTTCGCGGAATTGTCCGCCGGCCAGCAGTGCCTGCAGGTCGCGGTTGGTGGCCGAGATCACGCGCACGTTGCTGGCAATCGTGTTGTTGCTGCCCATCGGACGGATCAGGTTCTCCTGCAACAGGCGCAACAGCTTCATTTGCAGGCGCATGGGTAGCTCGCCGATCTCATCGAGCAGGATCGTGCCGCCCTCGGCAGTCTGGAACAGGCCGACGTGCTCCTTGCTCGCGCCAGCAACCGCGCCGCCGGCATGGCCGAACAGCTCGCTCTCGAGTTGGTCTTCGCCCATCGCGCTGCAGCTGATGGTCACGAAGGCCTTGTTGCGGCGGGGGCTGGCCAAGTGGATGGCGCGCGCCAGCAGCTCCTTGCCGGTGCCGCTCTCGCCCGAGATCAGCACGCGCGCATCGGTGCCGGCCACCATGTGTGCCTGGCTGAGCTTCTCTTCCATGAGCGCGCTGCGGGTGACGAAGCCGGCGCGCCAGTCTTCGGTGGTGTCGCTGAAGCCGGAGATCTTCAGCGCCTTCTGCACCTGCGCGAGCAGCTCCTGCTTTTCCACTGGTTTGGTGAGAAAACCGAAGGCGCCCATCTGCGTGGCCTGCACGGCATCGGGAATCGTGCCATGCGCGGTCAGCAGGATCACCTTGAGGCCGGGCCAGCGCACCTGCAGTTCCTTGAGCAGGCCAATGCCATCGAGCTGGTCCATGCGCAGGTCCGAGATCACCAGATCCGGGCGGAAGCGGCTGGCGGCGGCCAGCGCCTGCACGCCGTTTTCCATGGCCTCGACTTCGTAGTTCTCGGCCCGCAGGCGGATCGTCAGCAGGCGCAGCAGGCCCGGATCATCGTCAACCACCAGAATTCGGGCTTTGCGCTTCGGTGTGTTCACTTAACTGTACCCTCGGGTTTGCGTTTGCGTTCACTGAGATTGCGTTCGATGTTGGCGATCGCATCGAGCTTGGCCTGCGCTTCATCGAGCGCGCGGCGCAGGCGGGCGTTATCGTCCTGCTCGGTCTGCAGCTTCTTGTTGAGCGCCGTCAGTTTTTCCTGGTCAGCGCGACTGGCTGCCTGCTGCAGCCGCAGGTTGTCGACCTGCAGGCCCAGATCGCGATCGAGCTGTGCGAGTTCGAACAATGTGAGCGCGCGCTCCACCGGCGCTAGCGTTTCCGGTTGCGCAGCCAGATCGCGCAGCAGCTGGCGGGCGCGCTCGGCGTCGCGGGCCGCATGGCCCGGCGTCGCCAGCGTCAGCGCATAGCGCAATTGCGCGCCGCCACCGGGGGCACGCTCATAACCCTGGCGGGCCGTGGCGACGATCTCGGCCTGCTCGGCAGGGTTGCCGGCCGCGAGCCGCTGCAGCGTCTGGATCGTGCCTGCCAGCAACACCGCAACCTGCGTATCCCGATCGATGGTCGGGGCGCTGGGACGCGACTCGGCCGAGCTGCCGCGCAGAGTGCCGATGCCGCCGCATCCGGCCGCGAGCAGCAGCGCGATCAGCGGCAGGCTGATCAGTGGCAGACCGGCCAGCGGCCTGCGGCGGCATGCCGGTGCGCGACTAGGCTGCATTGGCATTGCGCCTCTCGATCGCGCGTGCACCGGTGGTGCCCACTGCAGGTTGCCCGCGCAGCGGGATGCGGATGCGGAAATGCGCACCACGGAACTCGCCATCGACGATCTCGATGGTGCCCTTGTGCACGGCCACGAATTCATTGACCACGGAGAGGCCGATGCCGGTGCCGCGCACGTGCCCGCCGGGCGCGCGACCGGTATGGAAGGCCTCGAACACACTGGCGCGCTCGGGCTTCGGAATGCCCGCGCCCGAATCGGCGACTTCGAGCTGCAGCCAGTTGGACTCGGTACGCGCGCGCACCACGATCGCGCCGCCGCGCGGCGAATACTTGATGGCATTGGAGAGCAGGTTCTCGAGGATCATGCGCAGCTTGCCGCGATCGGCCAGCAGCACCAGATCCTCGATCTGTACATCGAGGCGCACGCGCTGCGAGACCAGCGTGAGTTGCTGGTTTTCGAGCACCTGCTTCACCAGCGGGCGCAGGCGGAATTCCGAGAGCTCGAGGCCAACGCTGTTGCTCTGCCAGGCGCTGAAAGACAGCAGGTTCTCGATCATGCGCTGCAGTTTGATGCTGTTATCCTGCAAAATCGTCATCACTTCCCGTTGTCCGCCTGCCAGCGCGCCCACGGCGCCATCCATCAGCAGCTCCGTGCCTTCACGGATATTGGCGAGCGGCGTCTTGAGCTCGTGCGACATGTGGCGCAGGAACCGGTTGCGATCCTGCGCCAGCTCGAGCAATCGGCCGCGCAGCCACTCGAGCTGCTGGCCCAGGCGTTGCAGGTCGACCGGACCTCTGACACTGATCTCGCGTGCGAGGTTCCCGCCGCCCAGTTCACCGATGGCGCGATCAACCTGGCGTATCGGCCGGCTGACACCGAGCGCAAAAATCAGCACGGCGGCCAGCGCCAGTGGCACCAGCAGCCCCGATTCCCACAGCAGTGAGCTGCGCGCGGACTCGGTTTGCGTATCGAGAGATTTCAGGTTGGCGTGGATCTGCTTGTTGATGATGCTGGCCGCCGCCGAGGCCTGTTTGAACAGCGGGGTGAAATCCGGTGGATCGGAGTGCGCCGCCGCCGCGTGCGGCCGCGCATGCGCCTGGGCCGAAGCGCCGGCGTGCAGCCTGGACAGGGTGTCGAGCGCCGCGGCCAATTCTCCATTGTGCATCTGCACGTGCAGTTCGGCGATGGTTGCGATCAGGCTCTTGTAGTCATCCTCGAAATCGTTCAGGTAGCTGACATCGCCCAGCGCCTGGTAGTACTGCGCGTTATGCTCGAGTGAACTCAGGTACGCGAACATCTCCTGTGACAGCAGCGTAGTCTCCACGCTCTCGTTCACCAGGCGCTCGCTGACACTCGCCAGCCTGCGCATTTCAATGGTGGCGTGGACGATCGCAAACAGCAGCGGCACGGCGATCATGCCGATGCCCCACCACAGGTATACGTTCAGGGACTTGGGCAGCAGCCAGCGCATCCCCCCATTCTAAGTCACTGCGGCAGCGGGCGGGTTAAGCAAGGAGTCGCCTGCTGGCGACCGACCGCTTAGGCAGGCACCAGGCTCTACGGTCGGGGCGTGGCACTACCAGGGATTGGCCAGCAGCTTTTCTTCCCAGTGCAGGGCGGTGCGTACGATGGTGTCGAGGTCATCGAGCTTCGGCTGCCAGCCGAGCAGCGCGCGGATGCGATCGGCGGCTGCCACCAGGCTGGGCGGATCGCCAGGTCGGCGCGGTTCCTCGCGGATGGCAATGCTCTTGCCGGCCACGCGCTGCACGCTGGCCAGCACTTCGCGCACGCTGTAGCCATGGCCGTAGCCACAATTGAGCACCGCGCTGGCGGCGCCACTGCGCAGGTAGTCGAGCGCATCGAGGTGGGCGCGCGCCAGGTCATCGACGTGGATGTAATCGCGCACGCCGGTGCCATCGGGTGTTGCATAGTCGGTGCCGTAGATCGAGACCTGCTTGCGTTTGCCGACCACGGCTTCGCAGGCCACCTTGATCAGCAAGGTGGCATTGGCCGTGGCCTGGCCGATGCGGCATTGCGGGTCGGACCCGGCCACATTGAAATAGCGCAGGCTCACGTAGCGGAAGTCGGTGACCGCGGCGAGATCGCGCAGGATCCACTCCGACATCAGCTTCGAGGTGCCATAGGGATTGATGGGCGCCAGGGTCATGTCCTCGCGGGCCACGCCCTCGGCGGGCATGCCATAGACCGCGGCGGTCGATGAGAACACCAGCCGGCGCACGCCGACCTGCAGGCAGGCCTCGAGCAGGTTGCGGGTGGCGCTGGTGTTGTTGCCGTAGTACTTCAACGGGTCGCGT
Organism: Gammaproteobacteria bacterium; assembly: GCA_025350055.1. Classification (GTDB taxonomy): domain Bacteria; phylum Pseudomonadota; class Gammaproteobacteria; order Steroidobacterales; family Steroidobacteraceae; genus FEN-1191. The sequence goes on from JANXYK010000025.1 coordinate 10,731, forward strand.
ACCGATTCGGGCACCACGGTATTGGCCGCGAAATGCATCACCGTGCCCACGTTGTGCTCGTTGAAGGCGCGTGCCATCAGCGCGCGATCGGCCAGATTGCCGACGATCAGGGGCGTGTCGCCCACTGCCTGTCGGAAGCCGGTGGTGAGATTGTCGACCACCACCACTTTTTCGCCGCGGGCGCGCAGCTGCATCACCACGTGGCTGCCGATATATCCGGCGCCGCCGGTGACCAGCACGGTATCCTTCGCAGGCATCAGTATTCCTTCACTCTCGAGCTTGGGCCCGGGCGGCGCAAATGATACCCACGTCAAATCGTACCGGTGTGACCGAATCCCCAGCTTGCGAGCGCTCATGAATGGCCCCGATCTGACGCCCTTCGCGGGCCTGACCCCCGACAAGGTGTTGGCCGCCGCGGAGGCCGTGGGGCTGAAGCCCGATGGGCATCTTTTTGCGCTTAACAGCTATGAAAACCGCGTCTATCGGCTCGGCTGCGAGGACGCGCCGGCGCTGGTGCTGAAGTTCTACCGGGCTGGCCGCTGGAGCGATGCGCAGATCCTCGAGGAGCACGCTTTCGCGCTGGAACTGGCCGCGGCCGAGATTCCGGTGGTGGCCCCGCTCGTGCTGGGTGAATCCAGCCTGCGGCACGTTGAGGGCTTTCGCCTCGCGGCCTTTCCGCTGCGACCCGGCGGCGCGCCCGACCTCGACCAGCCCGAGGCGCGCGAGCTGCTGGGCCGCACGCTGGGGCGCATCCACGCGATCGGTGCGCTGCGGCCCTTCGTGGCCCGACCCAGCCTCAGCGGCGAGCGGCTGGGTGCACGCGCCCGGCGCACGGTACTGGCGGCGCCGCAGTTCCCGCCGCATATGCACGAGCGCTACGAGCAGGTGAGCGCGCGGCTGCTCGCCCAGGTGCTGGACGTCACTGACGAGGGCCACGGCTGGCGGCCGATCCGGCTGCATGGCGACTGCCACTTGGGCAATATCCTCTGGCAGGCGCAGGGTCCGACCCAGGGCGCGGTGTTCGTCGATCTGGACGATTGCCTGAACGGACCGGCGATCCAGGACCTGTGGATGTTCCTTGCCGGTAATCCCGATGAGCGCGCCCACCAGTGGAGCGAGCTGATGGCCGGGTACCAGCGCTTCACCAGCATCGAGCGGCGTGAGACCCGCCTGATCGAGGCGTTGCGTGCAGTGCGCATGCTTAACCATGCGGCCTGGATTGCCGAGCGCTGGCAGGATCCGGCCTTTCCGCGTGCCTTCCCCTGGTTCGGCGAGGCGCGCTTTTGGGAGCAGCATGTGCTCGATCTGGCAGAACAGGCCCGGGTGCTCGATGAACCGGTAGACATAGGGTTATAGTGCGGGGGATATGCCGCACGGACGCATCTGCCGCCCCATCGCCCTGTGCCTGCTGGCTGCCCTGGCCCTGTTCGGTGGCTGCAGCAAGAGCAACGAGGCCGCCCGCGAGCAGCGCGAGGCGCATGCGCAGGCGCGCGCCGGTGCGCAGGCGGCAGCGGAGCGACTGGCCGCCGCCGACGCCGCTGCGGACGACCTGGTAGCCGCGGTCGGCAACACCGATACCTCCACGCTCGTGAGCCTGCGCTTCAAGCTGGCCGAACAACCGCGTGTGGGCAAGCTATTGCGGGTGCAGCTCGCACTGGCCCAGGCGCCGGGCCTGGAGATCGAAGCGATGCACGTATCGCTGGTGCCGCGTGATGGCCTGAACGTGCAATCGACTCGCACCATCGACTACATCGGACCGCCGACCGGTGCCACGCAGGAGATCCAGGTGGATGTGCTGCCCACGCAGACCGGTGTGCTCGGTCTTGCCGTGACCGTACTGGTGGACAGCGCCGGCGCCTCGATTGCACGCACCTTCACGATACCGCTGATCGCTATCGGTCCAGAGTCCTGAGCGGGCGCGGCGCCGTGCGGCGCCTGCCATTTAGACTAAATCCGGGATGCGCCTCACGCGCTGCGCTGAGGCCTGTTCGTATGATCGTGGGCGTATCCATCCCCGCGCGGATTATGACAAGAGAAACACTCAGCTCGCTCCCGGTTCCCACGCTGCAGCCGGCTGCCGCTGTGCCGCTCGATGATGCCGAATTGCATGAACGGCTGCGTGCGCAGCTCGACACGCTGAAGCCCGGCACCAGTCCCGCCGCGTTGCTCGGCCAATTGTTGCCGCTGGTCAGTCGCCAGTACGAGCAGATGGATGAGGAGCGGCGCGGTGTGGTGCGCTCGATGCAGCTGCTGGCCGAGGAAGCGCGCTCCTTCGCGCAGGGCCTGGCGAGCGCCGATGCCGGCCAGTCGCGCGCGATCCTGAATCACATCAAGGACGTGGTGATCACCGTCACCGCCGATGGCGCGATCTGCGTCTTCAATCCCACCGGTGAGCAGCTGTTCGGCTTCTCGCAGGCCGAGGTGATCGGGGTATCGATCGCACACCTGTTGCCGGATCTGCCCGTCCAGGGTTCATTGTTCCGCGGCCTGCAGGCCTTTGCGGTCAAGGAAGAAAAGGGCGCGCGCCCGTCGGAGCCGCGCGCCACGCAGGCGCGACGCAAGAACGGCGAGCTGTTTCCGGTCGAGGTGATCGCGAGCCTGGTGCGCATCGATCGGCGCGATGTCTATGTGCTGTGCCTGCGCGATATGAGCGAGCGGCGCGAATCGGAACTGGCGCTGCGCGACAGCGAAGCGCGCTACCGCACGCTGGTCGAGAGCGCGCCGGAAGTGATCGTGGTGATCGACACCAACACCGGCTGCTGCACCGATGCGAACGAAAATGCGCTGCGCTTCTTCGGTGTGACGCGCGCAACCTTGAGCAGCCTGCAGCTGCGCGACCTGCTGGCCGCCGCCAGTGCGGCACCGCCCGGCACAGGCGAAGCGCCGGCGCCGCAGGTGTTCGAGTGGTTGTATCGCGCGGCAGGCACCGCGCAATCCGCTGCTGGTGCGGCCACGCTGGTGACCGAAGTGCGCCTGATGCCGCTGCCCGGCTCGCCGCAGCTGCTACGCGCCAGTATCACCGATATCAGCGAGCGCAAGCGCGCGCAGACCATCATGGCGGGCGAGCGCGACATCTTCGCCCGCATTGCCGCCGATGCGCCGCTCCATGAAGTGCTGCAGGCCACGGTGGCGCTGGTTGAATCCATCTCGCACGATTTCATCGTCACCATCGGGCGCCTGGGCCAGGACGGCCGCGGCTTCGTCGAAGTGATCGGCAACCGGCTTCCCGTGGCGCTGCGCGCCGCGGAAGAGCAGGCGGCGATCGATGTGCGCAATGGCTCGAGCGCAGCGGCCGTGTACCTGGGGCGCGCGGTGCTGGTGCCGAATGTGCGCACGGATCCTTATTGGCAGCGTCGGCGCGAGCTGGCGCAGCAGGTGGGCGTGGCGGCCGCGTGGGCACTGCCCATCAAGGCCGGCGGTGGCGGGCGCGTGCTCGGTGCGCTGACGGTCTATCGCGCTCAGGTGGGCAAGCCCGCCGAGCCGGATCTGCAGTTGATCACGCATGCGGCGCGGTTGGCGGGCATTGCGATGGAGCGGCGTTATGCGGCCGAAGCGCTGCGCGCCAGCGAGGCGCGCTTCCGCGGTCTTTATGAAAGCGTGATGGATGGCGTCTACCAGGTGTCGCCCGAAGGGCGCGTGCTGGCGGTGAACCCGGCCTTCGTGAAGATGCTGGGCTACAACACTGCCGAGGAAATCTATGCGCTGCCTTCCGCAGCGGCGCTCTGGTGGAACCCGGCCGAGCGCCCGGCCTTCCTGGATGAACTGCATCGCAACGGCGCGGTGCACATGATCGAATCGCTGCTGCGCAAGCGCGATGGCACGCAGGTGGTGGTGCTCGAGAGTGCGCGCGTGCTGCGCGATGAGCAGGATCGCCTGCTGTCCTTTGAAGGCACGATTGCCGACATCACCGAGCGCAAGCGCGCCGAGCAGGTGATCTTCGAGGAAAAGGAACGCGCCCAGGTGACGCTGCAGTCGATCGGCGATGGCGTGATCACCACCGATCGCGAAGGGCGCATCGAGTATCTGAACCCGGTGGCTGAGCAGCTCTCGGGCTGGCGCGGCGCCGAGGCGCGCGGCGCCACGATCATGAACGTGCTGCGGCTGCGCGACGAAGTGACGCACAACGAGATCGAGAATCCGCTGCTGCGCTGCCTGCGCGAAGACAAGGTCATCAACTTCGGCGAGCACAGCGTGCTGATCAACCGCCTTGGCCAGGAGATCGCGATCCAGGATTCGGCAGCACCGATCCGCGATCGCAACGGCTGCACGGTCGGCGCGGTGGTGGTGTTCCGCGATGTCACCAAGGAGCGGCGCCTCAAGCGCGCGCTCTCCTTCCAGGCCAGCCACGATGCGCTCACGGGTCTCATCAACCGGCGTGAATTCGACAACCGCCTGCAGTCTGCACTGCAGGGCGCGCGCGACGGCGATGGCACGCATGCGCTGCTGTACGTCGACCTGGACCAGTTCAAGGTCGTGAACGACACCTGCGGCCACAGTGCCGGCGATCGGCTGCTGCGCGATGTGACGGCCCTGCTGCAGCAGCACGTACGTTCGGCGGATGTGATCGCGCGCCTGGGCGGCGATGAATTCGGCATCCTGGCGCAGCACTGCTCGATCGAGCAGGCGACGCGCATCGCTGAGGTGATCCGCCAGTCAGTGCGCGATTATCGCTTCACCTGGGAGCAGAACGCGGTCAGCATCGGCGCCAGCATTGGCGTGGTGGAGATCACGCGCGACAGCGAGAGCGTGGCCACACTGATGAGCGCCGCCGACATCGCCTGCTATGCCGCCAAGGACGCCGGCCGCAACCGCGTGCACGTGTATGACGCCGGCGAAATCTCGGGCCGCCATCGCGAGATGTACTGGGTGAGCCGCGTCACGCGCGCCGTCGATGACAATCGCCTGGAGCTCGAATACCAGCTGATCAAGCCCACCAGCGCGGCCACGGCGGCACTGCCGACCTTCTGTGAGCTGCTGGTGCGACTGCGCGGTGATGACGGCGAGCTGATCTTGCCGGGCGAATTCATTCCTGCCGCGGAGCGCTACAACATCATCGGCACGGTCGATCGCTGGGTCGTGGAGCGTGCGGTGAGCATCCTCAAGGACATCATCGACGCCGGTCGTGAGCCGCCGCTGCTGGCCGTGAATCTCTCGGGCAACTCGATCTGCGAGCGCAGCTTCCTCGATCTGGTGTTGTCGCTGGTCGAGGATCCGCGCATCGGACGCTGCCTGTGCTTCGAGATCACCGAATCCGCGGTGATCACCAGTCTGTCGCAGGCGGTGTTTTTCATGCAGGAGCTGCGCAAGCGCGGCTGCCGCTTCGCGCTCGATGATTTCGGCAGCGGCCTCTCCTCGTTCCATTACCTGAAGACCTTGCCGGTGGATTTCCTGAAGGTGGACGGCCAGTTCTTCGGCGGCGCGACGCCCGACCCGGTCGATCGCAGCATGGTCGAGGCGATCAGCAAGGTGGCGGCGGCCTTAGGTATAGCCACCATTGCCGAGCGGGTCGAAAGTGCCGAGGCCATGGAACGCCTGACCGCGCTCGGGATCAATTTTGCGCAGGGCCATTTCCTGGCGCGGCCGCAAGCACTCGCGCACCTGTTCGAGCCTCATCCGAAGGCGTCTTGAACGATCATTTAAGTCATTAAACGGCTGTTGAGTTGCGGGTTTGGCTGGCCTAGAATGCGCTCCTGACGCAATCGGGGGTGCTCCATGTCGGTCAACCTGGACCTCAAGAACGCCAGCCGACCCAGCGGCTCCAAGCTCGACCTAATCCACGCTGCGGTCGAGGCGATCTCGCGCTACGGCCTCTCCGAACTCACCTCGGCACGCATTGCCGGCGCCGCAGGGCACACCGCAGCCTCGATCAATTTTCACTTCGGCAGCAAGGAAGCCCTGTTGCTGGCCACCTTGCGCGAGGTCTCGGAGGAGTACGCGCAGTTGCTGGCGGGCACGCTCGCCAACGCCGGCGACGATGCACTGCAGGCGCTGCTGGGCATCGTCGATCTGTCGCTGAGCCCGCAGCTCAGCGACTCGCACCGTATCGCGGTCTGGTACGCCTTCCTGACCGAGTCGGGCGCACGCGCCGCCTACCAGCGCATCTGCGGCGAGCGCGACCAGAACTACATCCAGAGCCTCACGAGGCTGTGCACGCGCCTCACCGAGGCGCATGGCAATGCGCGCTGGCCCAATGCGCAGGCCGTCGCGCGCGGGCTTGCGGGCCTCGTGGACCAGCACTGGCAGGGGATCTTGTTCGCCGGGGACGCCTTCGATCGCGAGGCCGCGCGGCGCCAGTGCCGCGACTACCTGTGCAGCGTGTTCCCGTGGCTGGCGGTGCGCATCGAGGCGAGTCTGCCGCCCGCGCCGGCGAGCGCGCCCACGCCCGCGGTGGCGCCCGGTGTTGCGTCCGGCGCTGCCCCCGGTCTGCACTACACGTTGCCTGCGTGGATCTACCACAACGAGGAATTCCAAGAGCTGGAGCGCCAGCAGCTGTTCATGCCGTCCTGGCAGGTGGCGGCGCATGTCAGCGAACTGAAGCGCAGCGGCGACTACGTGAGCTTCGACTACTACGGACAACGTGGTTTCGTAGTGCGCGACGAGACTGGCACGCTGCGCGCCTTCCACAATGTCTGTGCGCATCGTGCCCATGGCCTGGTCGAGGGCGAGCGCGGGCAGTGCGGCAAATTTCTCACCTGCAAGTACCACGGCTGGACTTACCATCTGGACGGCCGCAATCGCAGCATCAGCGCGCCCGAGAGTTTCGCGCCTTTCGATCGCAGCAAGTTCGGGCTCAAGCCCATCGAGCTCGAAGAGTGGCTGGGCTTCGTGTTCGTGCGTTTCCAGGGCGGGGAGCCCTCGGTCGCCGAGCGCATGGCGCCGCATCAGGCGGAGCTCAGTCACTATCGCATCGCCGAGATGGAGCCGCTGACCGAGCTGTGGGAGCGCGAGGTGGCAATCGACTGGAAGAACGTGGTCGAGAACTACGTCGAGGACTATCACTTTCCGATGGGCCACCCGGGACTCGCGGCGCTGATGGATCCGGACTACGAGCGCCAGGTGTCGCCCGGGGGCACGATGCGACTCAGTCATCGTGTGCGCACCCAGCCGCGCCGCAGCTGGAGCGCCGAGCGCTATGCCGCGATATTGCCGGAGGTGGAGCACCTGCCGCCCGATATGCGCCGGCGCTGGAGCTATTTCGGGCTGTTCCCCAACATCTATTTCGATGTCTATCCCGAGTGGGTGGATTTCTTCCAGCTGCTGCCCATGGCGGCCGGACGCACCCGCCTGCGCGCGCGCGCCTTCGGCCTGGCGGATGACCGGCCTGCGATGCGCGCGGCGCGCTACCTGAACCGGCGCATCAACTATCGCGTGCAAGACGAAGACGAGGCGCTCACGCACTCGGTGCAGCGGGGTCTCGCCTCCGGTGCCTATACCCAGGGCATACTTTCGGACAAGGAAATGGTGCTGGCCGGCTTCCAGGACTGGGTAAGGGCGCGCCTGCCGGTGGCGGCGCTGGCGCAGGCGCCCACGCGTGGCACGATCGCGGCGCGTAACCTCGAATTGTCAGTCTGAGCACGATCAGCGCGGGAGCAGCAGGCATGCAGAAAGTGGTTTCGTTCACGCAGATGAAGTACGGCACCGGCGAGGACTACCAGTTCCTCGATGCCGAGGCCGACGAATATGCACGTGGCCTGCCGGGCGTGGTGCTCACGGCGCTGAAGCAACTGGGTCGCGGCCTGCAGGGCTATCGCGTGAGTCGCCTCGAGCATTCGCTGCAATGCGCGACCCGCGCGCAGCGCGATGGTGCCGATGACGAGATGATCGTGGCCGCGCTGTTGCACGATATTGGAGACGAACTCGCGCCCTTCAACCATGCTGCGGTGGCCGCCGCGGTGATACGGCCCTATGTGCGTGAGGAGGTCACCTGGATCGTCGCGCAGCATGGGTTGATGCAGACTTATTACTACGCGCATCACTCAGGCGGTGACCGCAACATGCGCGACCAGCTGCGCGGCCATCGCTGGTTCGACGCGGCCGCGGCCTTCTGCGAGAACTGGGACCAGGCTTCCTTCGACCCCGACTACAAGTCACAGCCGCTCGAAGCCTTCGAGCCGCTGGTGCAGCGGATCTTCACCCGCAAGCCGCACGATCCGATGGTATTGCTGGCGAACTCTGGCTGAGGGATCTGCGCGCGCCTATGCGGGCGCCACAACACCGGTGTTCCGGGCTGCCATTGCCAGCCGCTTGTCCAGTGTCCACAACGGCATCCGCGCGAGTCGCGCTGCGGCAAGCAGGTGAATGTCGATCCATCCCAGGCCACGTCCGTGCAGGCGTAGGGCGGCCATGAATTCCAGCACTTCGTCGTGTTCATTGATCGGCAGGGTAGGTAGTGCCTGCAGCAGGCCCAAGATCTCGTCGCGTCGGGCCATATTGCCGCAGCCCAGTTCGCCGATAACGAAGGGATGGGTTGTGACCTGCGCTGCTTCCAGCGCGGCGACCAGCCGGGTATTGCGCCTTCGCAAGTGATCAACCCAAACCGAGGTATCGACCAGCACGCTTTAGTCTGGCGCGGAAGACTAGCGCGCAGCGCGGCTACGACGCCGCGTCACGGATTTCAGCCCGGGTTCGCTGCCGCCCAGGATTGCCAGCCGCCGCGCGCTTTCACGCGCGATCAGCGCCTCGAGCCCGGCGTGGACCACCGCAGTCTTCTCGGCCAGCCCGCTCAGGCGCCGCGCCTTGCCGAGCAGCTCTTCATTCAGGATCAGTGTCGTTCTCATATGCATAAGTATGGCTTATTTATGCATATTAAGCAAATGCGTCGATGCCCGCAATTCCGGGCCTCAGATCGCGCGCAGGTACCACTCGTAGTCGCGATCGCTGATCTCGGCGTGGAAGCGCGCGCATTCCTCGCGACGGCAGGCGGCGTACAGCTTGTGGTAGCGCTCGCCCAGGTAACGCGGCAGCACGGTGCCGGCATCGAAGGCATCGAGTGCTGCTTCCCAGCGTAGCGGCAGTTCGATCTTCTCCACGATTTCAGTACCGGGCAGGGTCATCGGGCCAGGCTCGCGGCGCGTGGTGAGGCCATGATGGATGCCGGCCAGGATCGCCGCCATCACCAGGTACGGATTGCCATCTGCGCCGCCTGGCCGGTGTTCGACGCGCGTGTCTTCAGCTGCGGACAGCGGGATGCGCAGCGCGACGCCGCGGTGGTTGACGCCCCAGTTGGGCGCCAGCGGCACGAACAGTCCCGGGCGGTAGCGGCGATAGGAGTTCGCGGTCGGCGCAAAAATCGCCATGCTCTCAGCCATCGTCGTCGCGAGGCCACCGATCGCATGGCGCAGGGTGTCGGAGCAGGGCTGCCGCGAGTCGGTGGGCGCAAAGACATTGTGGCCCTGTGCGTCGAGCAAGCTGACATGCACATGCAGGCTGCAGCCGGCGTACTCGGCGAAGGGCTTGGCCATGAAGGTGGCGCCCAGGTTGTGCCGCAGCGCAACTGCCTTGACCGCACGCTTGAGCAGTACCGCGTGATCGCAGGCCAGCTCCGCGTTGGCAACGTGGTGCAGGTTCACTTCGATCTGGCCGGGCGCAAACTCCTTGAGCGTGGCGCCGACAGGAATGTTCTGCGCGGCACACACAGCGTAGAGCTCGCGCAGAAACGGATTGATGTCCTCGACTTCCTGCGGGCTCGCGTATTGCGTGCCGATCTGGCGGCGGTGCGTACCTGGCATCAGGCCCACGTGTGGCACGGGCCGCTCGCCGCCGTGGTCGAGCAGGTAGAACTCCAGCTCGGTGGCCGTGACCGCGGTCAAGCCCATCTCGCTCAAGGGTCGCATGGCATTGCGCAGTACTACACGCGGGTCGGTGTAGTGCGGTGTGCCCTCAGGCTCGGCCAGCGTCAACAGCAGCTGGGCGCTGGGCACCGGAGCCCAGGGCACGGGGGCGAGCGAGCCCGGGACTACCGTCGCCACGACGTCGGGGTCACCATCGCGACTGCCTTGGGCCAGCTCGTCGAAGGTGGAGCCCTTGGCATCGAGCAGCACCGCGGCGCCACAGTAGTTCACGCCGCGCGCGAAGACGCCCGCGAACTCATGTTCGACCACGCGCTTGCCGCGCAGGATGCCGAGCATGTCTGGCTGCAGCAGCTCGAGCCACTCGGTTTGCGGGTGACGCTTGAGGTATTGCTGCAGTTCGCGTTGTCCGGCATTGCTATCGCTCATGGCTATTCCCTCGTACGCGCGCTGCGCCAGGCGATCGCGGCCTTCGCGCCATCGCGCGCCAGGATCGCATTGAACTCGCGTGACTCGGCAGTCTCGCTGGTTTCGATGGTGATGTTGATTTCCAGCGCCTGGCGCAGCGCTTTGCGCATGCCGGCCGCATCGAGGCTGCGATTGATGGCCTGCTTGGTGAGCGTGACGGCTTGCAGGTCGTTGCCGGCGACGCGCTGGGCGAGCGCCAGTGATTCTTCGAGCACGCGGCCGGTCGGCACTACGCGATTGACCATGCCTGCCGCCAACGCCTCGGCGGCGCTGACGCGATCATCGCCGCTCAACAGCAGCTGCTTGGCGCGCTTAGGGCCCGCGAGCCAGGGCAACAGCATGGCAACGATGCCGCTGCCGAAGCGCACTTCCGGCGCACCGAACAGGCATTCTTCGCTGGCGATCGTGAGGTCGCAGGCGAGCGCCAGTTCCAGCGCGCCGCCGAGGCAATAGCCGTGCACGGCCGCGAGCGTGACCTTGGGGCTGTCCCAGAAGCGCACGATCAGGCGGAAGTCGTTCTCGAGTGCGCGGCGCACGGCGCTGGCATCGGGCCTCGCGCCGCTTCCCAGCCCCATGTCCAGATCAAAGCCTGCCGAGAAGGCGCGACCCGTGCCGTTCACCACGATCGCACGCACCGTGGCATCGGCTTCAGCCATCGTCAGCGCGCGATCGAGTGCGCCCTGCATCGCGACGTTGATTGCATTCAGCTTGTCGGGACGATTGAGCGTCAGCAGCGCCACGCTGCCGTGGCGCTCGTAGCGCAACAGCTCAGCGCTGGTGGCGGGCGCCGTGGCCATCAGGCGCGCTGCGCAAGGGTTTCAGGCCGCTGTGCTGCGTTGCCTAGCGCGCTGCCCGGCACGATCAGCGCATCGACAATGGTGCAGCCGCCCGCGTGCACGATTACCGGGTTCAGGTCGAGCTCCGCGAGCCGCGGACCGAGTCCCGCGAGCAGCGACGAGAAGCGCGCTGCCATGCGGCAGAACTCGTCCACAGCCAGCGGTTGGCGATGGCGCCTGCTGTGCAGCAGCGGGGCGATGCGCAGCGAGGCCACCAGGCGAGCTGCGTGTTCGGCGCTGAAGGGCGGCAGCGCGTAGGCGACGTCGGCCAGTGCTTCGACATGCAGGCCGCCAGCGCCCAGCATCACCACCGGGCCAAACTGCGGGTCCTGGAACATGCCCAGCAACAGTTCCACCCCTGGTGCGGCCACCATGGGCGCGATCAGTGCGCGCGGGCCAATGCGGCCGCTCATGTCCTCATAGGCGTTCAGCAGCGCGGCCACATCGCGCAGGCCCAGGCGCACACCGTCCTGATCCGACTTGTGGTGAATGCCGGGCATCGCGCTCTTGAGCACCAGCGGGAAGCCGAGTTCGCGGGCGGCGGAGCGCGCCGCCGCGGCGCTCTCGACCAGGCGCGCAGGGTTGGCGGGCAGGCCGGCCTCGTTCAGCAGCGCCATCGCAGTGACCTCGTCGATGGCATTGCCGGATCGCAGCTGCGCAAGCCACGAGGATAGGGCTGTCGCCGCAACGGGCTCGAGCGCTTCATGCCTCCGTGCCGCGTGGTCGCGAAATTCCAGCAGGCAACGGGCGCCCTGCAGGAAAGAGTGCACGCCATCGAGCACCGGGAAACCCGCGCGCGTTGTCGTGACCACCTGCGGATCGGCACCGGTGCCCTGGCGATTCGCGACCAGGAAGGCCGGCTTGCCCGAGGCCTCGTGGCCCGCGCGCAGGTAGTCGATGTACACCGGGAAGATGCCGCCGGTGGCACTGCGATCATGGATCACCGCGCCGAAGGCTGCGCCCGGATCGCGCATCAGCGCGCTGAAGCACTGCTGCATCGTCACATCATAGTCGGCGCCGCCCGTGCTCCAGCCATCGAGCGGATTGACCGGCGGCAGGCCAGGATCGAGCAGCGTTTGCAGCTGGCGCGTGCTTTCATCTGTCAACACAGTGAGCGGCACTTTGGCATCGTGCGCGAGATCGATCAGCAACTGGCGCTCGCCGCCCGAGTCATGGATCGACACCAGCCCCCCGGCACCCGGCGCATGCGGCTGCGCGAACATAATAAGCGCGGTGGCCAGTTGATCCATGTCGGCCACGCGCTGCACGCCGTAGCGATCGAAGAGCGCCTGGTAGGCGCCATCGTCGCCGGCAATCGCGCCTGAATGCGACATCGTGAGCCGGGCCGAGAGTTCCGTGCGCCCGACCTTGAGTGCCACGATGGGAATGCGCCGTTGCTGCGCCTTCTCGAAGGCACGTTGCAAACCCTGCGGATTGCGCGCGGTTTCCATGAACAGCCCCACCACGCGGGTGCTGGGTTGGTCGAGGGCGTAGTCCAGGTACTCGTCCATCGTGACGCCAAGTTCCTGGCCGGTGGAGACCACCAGGTTGAAGTCGATGCGCTCCTCGCAATCGACAATGCCGCACATACCCGAACCCGAGTGGCTAATGAAGGCCACATTGCCGCCGCGCACATGCGCGCGGGTCTGGAACCCGCAGGCCCACACGCCGGCCTCGAAGTTGTAGTAGCCCATGCCGTTGGCGCCGCAGACCGCGAGCTTCGCGGCCTGGATCTGCGCGCGCACGCGCTCGCGCAGCGGCGGGTCCTGGTCCTGTTCGAGCACCAGCGCCGACATCAGCGTCGCGGCGCGCGCGCCATGGGCGATGGCATCCGCCAGCGCAGCTTCGATGCGCTCGTCGCTGACCGCGAAGATCACCTGCTCAGCAGGCTCCGGCAGGGCGGCGAGCGAGGGGAAGCAACGCACACCGCAGACCGACTGGTAGCGCGGGTTGACGGCGTACAGCGGGCCGGCAAAGCCGCCGGCCAGCAGGTTCTCAATCGTGGTGCGGCCGACCGTGGCGGCGCGCTCGCTCGCGCCGAGCACCGCGATGGATCGTGGTCGCAGCAGGGGTTCGAGACGATGCGGCATGGGAGTGGCGCAATGCGCGACTCAGAAATCGGCAGCGGGAGTGGCTCGCCGGCGTGGCGGATCGTAAAAGGCCCCGGGTACGACGCGGCAGCGCGCCATCACCTTGGACCATTTCAGTTCGCGCTGGTAGTAGATCTCGGCCCACAGTTCATCGTCGGGCAGGCCCCAGGGCATCTGCAGGGAGGCCAGGGCGATGTTGGCCTTGGCCGAGGGCGACCATTCAGCCGAAGTGACCGTGCCGACCACGGTGCGCTTGCGGTCGTAAATATAAGCAGACCGCGCCGGCTTGTTGCCTTCGATGTCGAGCCGCACCAGGCGATAGCGTGAGCCGCGCTTCTGCTCTTCGAGCAATGCGCGCCGGCCATTGAAATTGGGTTTGCTGAAATCGACCAGGCGCCCCAGGTCCAGCTCGAAGGGCGAACGGGCACGATCCTGGTGGATGGCCTGGTCGGCCGGCATGAAATCCACCTGCGCCTGGATGAAGCCGGCCTCGATGCGCGAGACCTCGAGCGCATGCGTGCCCATCGGGCGGATGCCGTGCGCGGCGCCCACGCAGAACAAGGCATCCCACAGCGCAACCGCGCGCTCCGGGTCGATCCACAGCTCGTAGCCGAGGTCGCCGGTGTAACCGGTGCGCGAGACCATCAGTTCGCCGCCGGCGAAGGGATACCAGCCGATCGCGAAGGGTGAGAGCTTCTCGACGCCGCTGCAACCGATGCCTTTGAGCACCGCGCAGCTGGTCGGGCCCTGCAGTGCGACGCCGCACACATCGTGCGTGTCTTCGACGATCGAGACATCGAAACCGTAGGCCGAGCGCGTCAGCCAGTCCAGCTGCCGCTCCTGCGAGCACAGGCGGTAGTCGCCCGGGCGCATGTGGAACACGGTGCCATCATCGATCACCTTGCCCCCATCGTCGCACCACACGCAGTAGCCGACGCGCCCGGGCTTGATCTTGGCGATATCGCGCGTGATCAGGCGGTTCAGGAAGGCCAGGGCATCGGGGCCGGTGATGCGATGCTTGGTCATCGGCGTGAGATCGAACACGGCGCAGGCGTTGCGGATCGCCGCGTATTCCAATGCCTCGTCGAAGTAGGCATCAGCGATCGTGTAGTCCTTCCAGCGATGCCACTCGTTCAGCACGTTGAGCTGCGAGGTGCGCGGATGGAAGGGCGTCTGGTAGACCGCAGTCCGGTAGTGTTCCTTGACCAGCATTTCCGGTTTCATGCCGCACGCTCCGACTTGAGCACTGCCTGTGCGGCATTCCTGCCCGCCGATCCCATGACGCCGCCACCCGGATGGCAGCCGGCACCGCAGAGGTACAGGCCGTCCAGGGGCATCGCGTACTGCGCGGCGCCCGGCACGGGCCGTAGCATCAGCAACTGGTCGAGCGCCAGCTCGCCGTGATGCCAGTGGCCGCCGCTGATGCGGAATTCCTGTTCGATGTCGGCCGGCAGCAGCAGCTCGGAGGCCACCACCTGCTGGCGCAGGCCCGGCGCATGGCGCTCGAGCACCTGCAGGCAATTCTCCATCAACTCGCTGCGCGCGACATCGCCGCTGGCGCGCGGATCAAAGGGCGCATACAGCACGATCGCCGAGAGTACGTGCTTGCCTTGCGGCGCCAGCGACGCATCGTGCACGCTGGGAATCGTGATCTCGAGTGCCGGCTCCGGCGAGCACTGGCCGTATTTCGCGCGATCGAAGGCGCGCTCGATGTAGGCGGCATCAGGAGCAACCAGCAGTCGCTCACCGGCCAGTGAGGCCTGCAGACCCTTGAAGGTCGGCAGACCCGAGAGCGCCAGGTGCAGCTTGGCCGCCATGCCTTTGGCGCGGAAATGACGTACACGATGCACGAAGCCGGTCTCGAAATGACGGGCGCCCACGAGCTGCAGCAGCGTGCGTGCGGGATCGGCGTTCGAAACCACGACGCCGGCAGCTATCTGCTCGCCATTCTCGAGCTCGACGCCAGACACATGATCGCCATCGAGCGTGATGCGTTTGACCGCAGCGCCGGTGCGCAGCGTTGCACCGCTGGCGCGCGCCGCATGGGCGAGCGCATCGCTGATCGCGCCCATACCGCCAGCGGGCAGGGCCAGGCCGCCGGGTGCGTCCATGGCCTCACCGCTCAGTCGATGCAGCAGGGCGAGCACGGAATTGTTCGAACGCGGCGCCAGGTTCGTGCCGAGCACCGCATCGAGGGCCAAGGCGCCCTTGAGCTGCGGGGACTCGAACAGCTCTTCGAGCACGTCGTAGATATTGATGCCGGCGATGCGCAGGAACTCGCGCATCGAGTCGCGCCCGAGCCGGCGGATATCGAAACCCAGTTTCGCCGCGCCGATCACTTCCTCGCGGCCACCGCCGGCGATGCGCGGCGGGCGGCGGTTGTGCTGCCGGCCCAGCACCTGCGCGAAGCGCAGCATGCGGCGGCGATAGGCCACCAGCGCGTCGGCATCGTCGTGCCCCAGCTTGCCGCCCTCGACCTGCGCGCCGTTGAGCACCAGGGGCTCGCCCTCGGCGGCCAGCGCTACCGTGCGCAGGTTCGAATGCGCCCACTTGAGGCCATGCGTAGCGAGCTTGAGCTCGCGATGGATCTGCGCGTCGAGCAGATAGCTCAAGTGCGCGCAGGCCGACACGCTGAAGCCCGGCGCAAAGCTGCGCGTAATCGCGGCGCCGCCGAGGCGCTCGGCGGCCTCGAGCACGAGCACTTCGCGGCCGGCCCGCGCGAGATAGGCCGCGCACACCAGGCCATTGTGACCGCCACCGACGATGAGGATGCGCTTGTGGTCAGTCATCGCGCCAACCCTCCGGTACCGGGTTGGGCCGGCGCAGATCCATCAGGATCTCGCGCGCTGCATTGGCGCCAGGGGCGGCCATCACGCCGCCGCCCGGGTGCGTGCCCGAGCCGCACATGTAGAAGCCGCCCACCGGGCCGCGATACTGCGCAAAGCCGGGGAAGGGGCGATTGAACATCAGCTGGTCCATCGTCAGCTCGCCCTGGAAGATGTTGCCCTCGGTCAGGCCCACTTCGTTCTCGATCTCGCGCGGCGTGCGCACTTCCACGTGGCGGATCAGGCTCTTGAAGTTGGGGCTGTAGCGCGCAATCTGGTCGAGCACCGTATTCTTGAAGGCCTCGCGATCCGCATCGGTCCAGTCGCGGCCGTGGATCTGGGCCGGCACGTACTGCACGAACACCGACATCCAGTGCTTGCCGGTCGGCGTCATGGTCGGATCCGTCATCGAGGGCATCAGCAGGTCGAGGTAAGGTTCCTTCGACCAGGTGCCGCTCTTCCAGTCATCGTAGGCGTGCTCCATCTTCTCGAGTGAATCGAGGAAATGCATGTCGCCGAAGCGCAGCGGATTGTTCTCGCCGAGCGCCGTGAACACCGGCAGCCCGTCGAGCGCGATGTTGAGCTTGCCCGAGGAGCCGCGGATCTTGAAGTTGCGGGCGCGCTTCATGAACGAGGCGCCGATGTCTTTTTCGCTGAACAGTTTCGTGAAGGTGCGCTTCGGGTCCAGGTTCGAGACCACGATCTTGGCGTGATACTCATTGCCATTTGTGAGCGCAACGCCGCTGACCTTGCCATGGCGGACAATCACGCGATCGACCGGCGCATCGGTGACGATCTCACCGCCATGCGCCGTGAAGGCCGCGGCCAGCGCCTTGGACACGGAGCCCATGCCGCCGCGCGCGAAGCCCCAGGAGCCGATCGAGCCGTCCACATCGCCCATGTAGTGGTGCAGCAGCACGTAGGCCGTGCCGGGCGAGTACACGCCGAGTGCGGTGCCAATGATGCCGCTGCCCGACAGGTGCGCCTTGATCAGATCGGACTCGAAATACTCGTTCATGAAATCCGCGATGCTCATGGTGTAGAAGCGGATCGTGTCGTAGATCACGCGCTCACCGAGCTTGCGGAATTCCTTGCTCAGGAAAAGCATCTCGCGGATGTCGCGCGGCTTGAGCGAGGTCGGGTCGGGCGGGGTGCGCAGCAACAACGGGCGGATGAACTTGCACTGGCGCATCACGTCAGTGGAATAGCGCTGGTAGGAATCGCCATCGCGCGGGCTGTGGCGCGCGAACTCGCGCCGCTGCACATCATGGTCGGTGTAATTGCCGAGGATGTCGCCCGTGCTCGTGATCGAGACGCCGCCGCCATAGGGCACGATCTGCAGGCCGTGGCGCGCGAGCTCGAGGTCGCGGAAGATCTCGGGCCGCAGCAGGCTGCACACGTACGAGCAATTGGAGTAGATCCAGCCCTTCTCGATCTCGCGGCTGACCGCCGCGCCACCGATCCAAGGGTTGCGCTCGAGCACCAGCACTTTGAGGCCGGCGCGTGCCAGATACGCCGCGTTGGTCAGGCCGTTGTGGCCCGCCCCGACGACGATCGCATCGTAATTGGCTGCCCCCACAATCTTCCTAGCCGGTCAGATGTTTCGCGTCTGCACCGCGGGTCTGGTGCAGCACGAGATCGACCGCGGTTTCGAAGCGGTTCAGGGTTTCATCCAGGCACTTCGCATCGTGCGCCTCGCAGATGAACCACGGCTCACGCGAGTCGGGTTCGCACAGGATACCGAGCTCATGCAGGTGAGGTGCCATGGTGTCGTAGAAAGTGTAATCGCTGCTGGCCCAGTCGCGATAGTTGCGCGGCGGCTGTTCGGCGAAGAACAGGCCGCTCATCGAGGGGTGACCGCTGAAGGAGTGGCGGATGCCCCGCTGGCTGAGAATCTGGCTGATGCCGGCGCGCATCCGGGTGCCGTAGTCGGCAATCGTCTGCAGGGCAGGGGTCTCGGCCAGGATCTCCAGGCACTTTTCCGCGGCGGCCAGCGCCACGGAGTGGCAGGTGAAGGTGCCGCCGTGTACCACGCCCTTGCCGAACTTGCGCATGATGTCTTCGCGCCCGGCCACCACCGAGATCGGATAGCCGTTGCCCATGGCCTTGGCGAAGGTGCATATGTCGGCTTTCACGCCGAACAGCTCCTGCACGCCGCCGCGCGCCACGCGAAAGCCGGTTTTCACCTCATCGATGATCATCAATACACCATAGCGGTCGCACAGGGCGCGCGCCGCGTGCAGGAATTCCCGGGTGGCCGAGATCGAGCAGCAGTTGCCCATGATCGGCTCGATCAGGAAGGCCGCGATCTCATGGCCGTAGGCCTTGAAGATGCTCTCCAGGCGCTCGGCGTCGTTCATCGGCGTGGCGTGCACGAGCGAGCGCAGCATGCCGGGCACACCGGCGCTGTAGGGCACCAGGTGCGGATCGCCGCCATTCGGGCGCCAGCTATCCACCGGCGTGCACCACAGTGCGGCGTCGAACAGGCCGTGGTAGCCGCCCTCGACCAGCACGTAGGAATCCTTGCCGGTGTAGGCGCGCGCCACGCGCAGCGCCGACATCACGGCCTCGGTGCCGGAGTTCGAGAAGCGCACCATCTCGGCGGCCGGCACCATGCTGGCGATGCGATCGGCCACAGCCAACTCGCGCTCGGTGGAGAGGGCGAACACGCCACCGACTTCCATGCCAGCACGCGCGGCGGCGTCGACCCGGTCGTCGGCGTAACCCAGGATGCAGGGGCCATAAGCCAGGCGGTAGTCAATGTATTCGTTGCCATCGATATCCGTCAGCCGGGCGCCCTTGCCCTTGGCGACGTAGATGGTCCGCTCCTCACCCCAGTAGCGGAAGTTGGAAGACACCCCCAGCGGCAAGCGCTTGATGGCCTTCTGGAACTGCGCGTTGGACTTCTTGAGGCTGCGCGTCATGGGGTGGTACTCCTGCCGGTTTGGCCTTTTGTGATCCCCCCGGGGATGGCCCCCTGGAGCCCGGCAAGGTTCCCACAAACCGGGTCTGCCGTCCATTCCCACTGAATAGCCATTCATTCATTGCAATGCGGCCCGGGGAGGCTAGAATCGGGCCCAATGCCGGCGGCGCGAGCGCTCCGGCGGCCGCGTATGCAGGGGTCGAATCTGAACAGGAAACGTCCGCGGGCGGGGCAGGCGCGGCGCCGCACGGCGCCGGCCGGCGAGCGCCGGCAGCAATTGATCGCCGCCACCATCCGCAGCATCGCCAAGCGCGGGCTGGGGGAGACCACCATCGCGACCGTGGCGCGCGAGGCCGGGCTCAGCCAGGGCATCATCAACCTGCATTTTCGCAGCAAGGAGCGCCTGCTCACCGAGACGCTGCGCAGCCTCTCCGACGAGTACCGCGATGCCTGCCGCGATGCCTCGGCTGCGGCCGAGATTTCGCCCGCCGCGGGCCTCGCGGCGATGGTCGACATCGATTTCCGGCGCGACCTGTGTACCCGCGACAAGCTGGCGGTGTGGTTCGCCTTCTGGGGCGAGCGCAAATTCCGGCCCACTTACCGGCGGCTGTGCGCCGCGCGCGACAAGTACTACGACGACATGGCGCGCACCATGTGCGCGCGCGTATGCGAGCAGGGCGACTATCCCGGCCTGGAACCCGTGCTCGTGGCCGAGGGCCTCTCGGCACTCACCGACGGCCTGTGGCTCGACCTGCTGGTGAGGTCGGACACGATGAGCAAGGCGCTGGCCAGGCGCATCACGCTCGCGTACCTGGCGAACGCATTCCCTAAACATTTCAGTCCACCGAGCGCGGCCGACGGGAACCCGATGCGCGCGCGCGCAGGAACCAAGGATCATGCACATCAGGCTCGATGAAACGGCGCTGGCCTGGCGGGAGCGCGCTGCGCAGTTTGCCACTCAGGAACTGATTCCCTTCGAGGTCGAGGCGGAATTCAACAGCGGCGTGCTGCCCACGGAAGTGCGCAAGCACCAACGCAAGCTGGCCATTGAACTCGGCTTCAGCGGCATGGATGTGCCGCGGGCCCATGGAGGGCGCGAGGCCCGCGTGGTCGACCAGGTGGCCGTCTGGGAGCAGCTCGGCCGGGTCACCAATGCGCTGTGCTGGTGTTTTTCCGAGGCGCAGCGCTGGATGTTCGAAGTCTGCAGCCCCGCGCAGCTCGAGCGCTACATCCTGCCGCTGGTCAGCGGCAAGCGCAAAGAATGCTATGCGATCACCGAGAGTGGCTCGGGCTCGGAGGTCGACATCCAGGCCACCGCGCGCCGCAGCGAGGGCGGCTACCTGATCAACGGCGAGAAGTGGTACGTGACCAGCGCCAACCATGCCGATTTTTTTATCCTGCAGGCCGCGCTCACCGATGGGCCACATGCCGGCTCGCACTCGCTGTTCTTCATCGACAAGGACCAGCCCGGCATCGAACTGCTGCGCACGCCGCTGTTCAGCCACACTTTCAGCGATCATCACCCCACCTACCGCTTCCATGACGTGAAGGTGAGTGATGCCCAGCGACTGGGGCCCGAGGGCGATGGCATGCGCTGCACGCATAGCTGGTTCCGCCGCGAGCGGCTGATGATCGCCGCGCGCTGCTGCGGTGCCGCGGGTCGCATGATCGAAGAGGCACGTGCCTTTGCCGAGTCGCGCATGATCAGCGGCGAGCCACTGGCCGAGAAGCAGATGATCCAGGCGATGCTGGCCGACAGCGTCACCGAGCTGTGGGCAGCGCGCCTGCTCACCTACGAAACCGCGGCCGCGCACGATCGCGGCGATGCACTGCACTCTCTCCATGCGCAATGCTCGATCGCCAAGCTCTATGCCTCCGAGGCTGCGAACCGCATTGCCGATCGGGTGCTGCAGATCTTCGGCGGGCGCGGCTATATGCGCGAGAATTCAGTGGAGCGCTTCTTCCGCGAACTGCGCGTCGATCGCATCTGGGAAGGCTCGAGCGAAGTGCAGCGCCTGATCATCGCGCGCGCCTTTCGCAAGCGCGGCTTCGAGGGCATGTAGTGGCGCCACGACGCGCGTTGCGATGGGCCGCGCTGCTGGTGACAGTGGCGGTCGCGTTGGCGGTGGCGCTGTCCTTGCGGCCGCCCGTGGCGCCAGCGCGGGCAGCGGGTGCGCCGGCGGCCGAAGAGCAGCTGCTCAACATCTTCACCTGGCCCGACTACATCGCCCCCGACACGATCGCCAATTTCGAGCGCGAATACGGCATCAAGGTCAACTACGACACCTACGATTCCACTGAGATGGCCGAGGCGCGCCTACTCGCAGGCCACACCGGCTACGACGTCGTCGACCATGCCGAGCGCTACTCGGCGCGGCTGATTCCCATCGGTGTGTACCAGCCGCTGGACAAGAGCAAGCTCACGAACTGGGGCAATCTCGATCCCTGGGTACTGCAGTGGCTCGATACCTCGGATCCGGGCAACCGCTACGGCGTGCCTTATCTGTGGGGCACCACCGGCTTCACCTACAACGAGCGCATGATCCGCGAGCGCATGCCCAATGCGCCGGTGACCAGCGGCGACATGCTGTTCAAGCCCGAAGTGGCCAAGAAGTTCGCCGATTGCGGCATCACCTTCATCGATGAGCCCACCGATGTGATCCCGATGGCGATGGCCTACCTGGGCCGCGACCCCAACAGCCTGGATCCGAAGGACCTCGCCGACGTCGAGGCGCTGCTCAATGGTGTGCGCCCGTATATCCGCTACTTCAGTTCTGCCAAGATGCTGATCGATCTGCCCAATGAAGAGGTATGCGTGGCGATGAGCTGGTCGGGTGACTATTCGCAGGCGATGCTGCGTGCCCGGCAGGCCGGCCGTCCGGTGAAGCTCGCCTACACCACGCCGCGCGAGGGCGCGCTGGCCTGGTTCGACATGTGGTTCATTCCGGCCGACGCCCCGCATCCGAACAATGCCCATCTGTTCCTGAATTACCTGCTGCGACCGAGCGTGATCGCCGCGGTCAGCAACGAAACCCGCTACGCATCGCCCAATATCAAGGCCCTGCCGCTGTTGCTGCCCGAGGTGCGCAATGACCCTGCCGTGTATCCGCCGGAATCGGTGCGCAACCGGTTGTTCAAGGGTGTGCTGCGCGATCCCAAGGAAGAGCGTACCCGCTCGCGCCTGTGGTCGCGGGTGAAGGCGCGCCTGTGAACGAAGCCACACCGATGGTGCAGATCCGCGGCCTGTCGAAGCATTTCGACGGCGTGGTGGCAGTGAACAATGTCTCGCTCGATATCCAGCGCGGCGAACTGTTTGCGATCCTCGGCAGCTCCGGCTGCGGCAAGACCACGTTGCTGCGCATGCTGGCCGGCTTCGAGCGGCCGAGCTCGGGCCAGATCCTGATCGACGGCGTGGACATGACCGAGGCGCCGCCCTATGAGCGGCCGGTCAATCTGATGTTCCAGTCCTACGCGCTGTTCCCTCACATGAGCGTGGAAGGGAATGTGGGCTATGGCCTGCGCAAGGAAGGGCTGCCGGCGGCGCAGATCCGTGAGCGCGTGGCGGAAATGCTGGCGCTGGTGAAGCTCGATAACCTGGCCGCGCGCAAGCCCGACAAATTGTCCGGCGGGCAACAGCAGCGCGTGGCATTGGCGCGCGCGCTGGTCAAACGCCCGAAGCTCCTGTTGCTCGATGAGCCGCTGGCGGCGCTCGACCGGAAACTGCGCGAGCACACGCAATTCGAACTGGCCAACCTGCAATACCAACTCGGCACCACCTTCGTCGTGGTGACGCACGACCAGGACGAGGCCATGGTGCTCGCGAGTCGCATTGCGGTGATGGCCGAGGGCCGCATCGCACAGGTGGGTACGCCGGCCGAGGTCTATGAGTATCCCGCCAATCGCCACGTGGCCAGCTTTGTCGGCAACATCAATCTCATCGATGGCGTGGTGACCGACGCCGGGGCAGGGCGCGCGACCTTGCGCTGCGAGGCGCTCAATGCCTCGCTCAGCGTGGTGTGTGAGGACGCACCGGCGGCTGGCGCAGCCCTGTGCATTGCGGTGCGCCCCGAAAAGATCACCATCAGCCGCGCGGCGCCGGAAGGCCAGGATCGCAACGTCGTCAAAGGCGTGGTGCGCGATCTGGGGTACTTTGGCGATCAATCCTTGTATCGGGTGCGATTAAGTAGTGGCACCGTGCTGCAGGTCAGCGCCCAGAACCTGCGCCGCTCGGCGAGTCTCACGATCGAATGGGATGACGAGGTGTATCTGTCGTGGGAAGTGGCCAGCACGATCCCGCTGCGTTCCTGAGCCAGCCTTGTGAACACACCCGTCAAGTGAGCGCGCCAGCCAAAAAGGCCACCGATCCGCAGTTGTGGCTGCGGCGCGCGCTGCGCATGCCGTACCTGTGGCTGCTGCTGTTCTTCCTCGCGCCCTTCCTGATCATCCTGAAGATCAGCGTGGCGGAGCCGATGATCGCGCAGCCGCCCTTCAGCGCGCTGCTGGTGTGGGGCGCGCATGGCCTGCAGGGCATCCGCGCCACCTTCGAGAATTACAGCTTCCTGTTCCGCGACGGCTACTACGGCATCATCGTGCTCTCGTCGCTGAAGATGGCCGCGATCGGCACCGTGTTGTGCCTGCTGCTGGGCTATCCGATGGCCTATTTCATTGCCCGCCAGCCGCCGCGCCGCCGCCAGATGTTGCTGCTCGCCGTGATCCTGCCGTTCTGGATCTCCTTCCTGCTGCGCGTCTACGCCTGGATCGGCCTGCTCGACAACCACGGCATCATCAACCACGCGTTGATGAGTATGGGCATCATCCACAAGCCGCTGGCGATGCTCTACAACGATTTCGCGGTGTATCTGGGCATCGTCTATTCCTACCTGCCGTTCATGATCCTGCCGCTGTATTCCACGCTCGAGCGGCTGAACGTCGATCTGCTGGATGCCGCGGCCGATCTGGGCGCACGCCGCTGGCGCGCCTTTGTCGATGTGACCTTGCCGCTCTCGATGCCCGGCATTCTCGGTGGGTGCCTGCTGGTGTTCATCCCGGCGGTGGGCGAGTTCACGATTCCGGCGCTGCTGGGCGGCGCCGACACGCTGATGATCGGCCGCGTGATGTGGGATGAATTCTTCGTGAGCCGCGACTGGCCGGTGGCCTCGGCCGTGTCAGTGGTGCTGCTGCTGCTGCTGATCGCGCCGATTCTCTGGTTCCAGCACCTGCAGAATCGTGAGCACGAGGCCGGATCATGAGGCGCCGTTCGATCTTCCTGATCAGCGTCGCCTGCTTCGGCTATGCGCTGCTCTACATGCCGATCGTGTCGGTGGTCGTGTATTCCTTCAATGCCTCGCGGCTCGTGACCCTGTGGGGAGGATTCTCCACGCGCTGGTACGTGAGCCTGCTGTCGGACGACAAGCTGCTGGCGGCGGCCTTCCTCAGCCTGCGCATCGCGGTGGTCAGTGCCACGCTCGCGACCGCGCTGGGCGCGATTGTCGCCTTGGCCTTGCACCGCGTGCGCCGCATTCCTGGGCGCATCCTGCTCAGCGGCATGATCACGGCGCCGCTGGTGATGCCGGAAATCATCACCGGCCTCTCGCTGCTGTTCCTGTTTATTTCGATGGCGAGCCTGATCGGCTGGCCGGCCAGCCGTGGCGCGCTCACCATCACCATTGCGCACGTCACCTTCTCGATGGCCTACGTGGTCGTCGTGGTGCGCTCGCGGCTCGCGGTAATGGACGAGTCGCTGGAGGAGGCGGCCATGGACCTGGGCGGTCGTCCACTGGCGGTGTTCTTCGACGTCACGGTGCCGATGCTGCTGCCGGCGCTGCTGTCCGGGTGGTTGCTGGCCTTCACGCTCTCGCTCGACGACCTGGTGATTTCCAGTTTTGTCTCTGGGCCGGGCGCCACCACCTTGCCGATGCTGATCTTCGCCAAGGTGAAGCTCGGCGTGACACCGGACATCAACGCGATCACAACCATCATCATTGGCCTGGTGATCGTGGCGGTCACCACAGCCGGGCTCGTGACCAACCGGCGCAAGGCGGCCAGCGCATGAACAGCGGCAAGGACCCGGTACTGGTGGCGTTGCAGAACTGGCGCAGCGGCCATGGCTTGCCCGGCCTGCTCTACCACGATGCCGCGCTGTACGAGCGGGAGGTCCAGCGCATCTTCTTCCGCTCGTGGCTGTACGTCGGGCATCAGAGCCAGCTTCCGCAGCGGGGCGATTACCTGTTGTTCGAGATCGCCGGCGAATCGGTGATCGTGGTGCGGCAAGGCGAGAGCGCGGGGCAGATAGGTGCGATGCTCAACGTCTGCCGTCATCGCGGTTCGAAGCTGTGCGATGCGGCCACTGGCCATGAGGCCCGCTTCGTGTGCCGCTATCACGGCTGGACCTATGGCCTCGACGGGGCCCTGCGCGGCGCCAGTCATATGCCCGAGGGCTTCGATCGATCGCGGCACAGTCTGCGGCAATTGCAGTGTCGGGTGTTCGCCGGCCTGATCTTCATCAACTTCGCTGCCGATGCCGCACCCTTCGAGCTGCTGAGGGACGACATGGCCGCCCCATTGGCGCCCTATGGCCTGGAGCACACCAGGATCGCGCACCGCCAGAACTATCCGATCACGAGCAACTGGAAGCTCGCGGTCGAGAATTACTGCGAGTGCTATCACTGCGGGCCGGCGCATCCTGAATATTCCGTGGGCCATGGCCGCGCGATTCCCAAACCCGAGTGGGATCACCTGATGCACGAGATCCTGGCGCGGGCGCCGCAGATGGGTCTCACCCAGCACCACATCCGGCGCATGTGGCTCGATGCCGGCGCTTTCGGCGTCGATCGCAGCTTTGAGCGCTATCCGCTGCTGCGCGGGCACCAGAGCGGCAGTCGCGATGGCGCGCGCCTCGCTCCGTTCCTCGGCTCCATCACGGGTTTCGATGGCGGCGCCACGGATTTCCAGCTCGGGCCCACCACCTTCGGCCTGGCGTACTGTGATCACGTGCTGCTGTATCGCTTCACACCGCGCGGCCTGCGCGACACCGACTGCGAGATCACCTGGCTCGTGAATGAGTCAGCGGTCGAAGGTCGTGATTATGAACGCGAGCAGCTGATCTGGCTGTGGCATGTGACCACGCTGGCCGACAAGAGCATCATCGAGCGCAACCAGGCGGGCGTCGACTCGCGCTACTACGAGCCCGGGCCGCTCTCGCCGATGGAAGATTTCGCAAATCATTATCTGCGCTGGTACGTCGCGACGATGAGCGACACAGCTGGCCAAACGGAACGACTTCGCTCAGGAGGACAACATGCTTAAGGCAACGCGCACTGCTGCAATCACATCCATACTCGCCGGGCTGGCGCCGGCACAGGCACTGCTGCTGGCGTGGCCAGCGCGCGTGCAGGGCGCCAGCGCTTCCAGCAGCAACGATCTCGAGGAGATCGTGGTGACCGCCACGCGCCGCTCGGAGAGCCTCAGCAAGGTGCCCGTCAGCGTGACGGCGCTCTCGCAGGATGCCATGGACGATCGCGGCATTAAGGATTTCCAGGACATCGCCCGCTACACGCCCGGCATCAACATCGACAGCGCCGGCACCAACGCGATCTCGATCCGCGGCATCTCCTCCTCAGGCGGTGCCGGTACCACCGGCATCTACATCGACGACACACCGATACAGATGCGCTCGCTCGGCTTCAATCCTGATGACACCCTGCCCAAGACCTTCGACCTCGATCGCATCGAGGTACTACGCGGCCCGCAGGGCACCTTGTTCGGCGCCGGCTCGGAAGGCGGCACGGTGCGCTACATCCTGGCGGCACCGAAGCTGACGGGCTCGAGCACTTACCTGCGCAGCGAGTTGTCGATGACCCAGGGCGGCCAACCAAGTTACGAGTTCGGCATTGCACATGGCGCCGCGTTGATCGACGGCAAGCTGGGCGTGCGCGCCAGTATCTGGTATCGCAACGACGGCGGCTGGATCGATCGGGTCGATCCGACCAGCAGGGCGGTGACCGAGACCAATGCCAATCACGGCGACTCCTACAATGTGCGCCTGGCGGCGGTGTGGCAGCCCGCGAGTGCCGTTATCGTGACGCCCAGCATCATCTACCAGAAGGCCAACAAGCACGATCAGTCGACTTTCTGGCCGGCGTACTCGGACGCCGCCGGCGGCCACTTCAACAACGCGACGCCGGAGCGCATTCCGGTGAATGACAAGTACTATCTGCCATCGCTGAAGATCGAGGCCGACTTCGCGCACAGTCAGTTGATCGCCACGACTTCCTATTTTTCCCGCGATGAACTGTCGGGTTACCAGGGCACGGTCTACGACATGGCCTACTACCAGGCGCTGGGTTGGGCCGGCAATCCCAATACTGGCGGCCTGTCATGCGGCGCGAGCTCGGTGGCAACCGCACCGCCGTGCGACTGGTATCCGCTGATCGACGAGAAAGGCATCCATCTGCCCGCCGGGTTCAGCGGGTATCAAACCCCCAACACAATCACCAATTCGCAGCGCAGCTGGACCCAGGAAGTCCGCTTGCAGTCGAGCGATGATCAATCCAAGTGGCGTTGGACTGTGGGCGCTTTCTGGCAGCAATCGAAGGAAGGCAGCCTCGAGGAGCTGAAGGATACGCAGATCAACGATCTGATCACCGCGCTCTATGGTGTTGACGCTTTCAGCATCTTTGGTCAACATTATTCCTGCAACGGCGTTGGCACCTACACTGGGATCCCCGCCTGCGACATCTATTACAACAACAACTCGACTACCGACCGGCAGGTGGCGGGTTTCGGCGAGCTCAGCTACGCCTTCGACGATCGCTGGCGCCTCACGGTAGGTGAACGCGTCGCGCGAACCAAGTTTTCCCTGAATCATCTCGGCGACGGGCTTGAAAATTTTATACGGGAGACTCGCGATGCGTCGCAGTCCGAGAGTCCGAATACCCCCAAGGCGAGCCTCGCTTTCCAGATGGATCAGCGCAACCTGTTCTACGCCACTGTGGCCAAGGGCTTTCGTGTGGGCGGCGGCAATGCGCCGCTGCCACAGTTCTGTGATTTCGATATCCACGCGCTGGGATACCCCAATGGCGCGCCGCTGACCTACAAATCGGATTCGACGCTGAGCTACGAAGTCGGATCGAAGAACAGCTTTGGGCCGGCACTGAAGATTGCAACCAGTGCGTACTACATCAAGTGGCGTGACATCCAGCAGAGCGTCTACGTCGCCGGTGGCTGTGGGCTGCAATTCACCGACAACCTCGGTACCGCGGTTGCGAAGGGCTTCGATCTGCAGGCGGAATCCAGGCTCGGACCCATGAATTTCGATCTGGCCGTCGGCTATACGGACGCGCGTTACAGCAAGGCAACGCTGCTGGCGAATGCCGGTGATGCCATTTCTGGCCAGGACTCGATCAATCAGAGTCCTGGTACCACTTCGCCGTGGACCGTTGCACTGGGCGCCGAATACGGCTTCAAGCTCGCCGAACACCAGGCCTTTGTGCGCATGGACTGGCAGTACCAGAGCCGCAACAACTGGTACTCCACCTTCCAGGACCCGAACTCACTGCAGAACAACCCCGACACCTACGCGCTGCCGGCCACGAGCTTCGTGCAGCTGCGCGCCGGCCTGCACCTGGGCAACTGGCAGGTCGCGGCCTTCGCCGACAACCTGTTCAATTCGCACACGGTCACCAACTACCAGCTCGGACAGCTCGACGGCTTCAATCCGACGCCACCGCATGAGCAGGAGAACCAGTACACCTTCCGGCCGCGCACCTTTGGCCTGACGGCCACGCTGCACCTCTAGCGGGCGGTGGCTCCAACCAGCAGGTCCCCGTTCATGAAGGTGAGCGCACCTGGGTGGCGAGGACTTCGCTGCTGGCGCTCGCATCGTCCAGGCGACGATCGAGCACGATGAGGTCGGCGGCCTTGCCGGCCTGCAGTGAACCGAGGTTGGCGTCGAGGCCCAGCATGCGCGCGGCATCAATGGTGCAGGCGGCAAACAAGTCGCGTAGCGGCAGGGTTTCATTTGCGCCGAGTTCGCCGCGTTGCGGCTCCGCCGGATTGCGCCGCGAGATCGCAATGGCCATCGCCTCGAAGGGGCTGAAGGTCGAGACGTTCCAGTCGCTGCCACCGACGATCGTGGCGCCCGCGTCCTTGAGCGATCGTTCGGGGTAGGGGCGTTGCTGGCGTGCGGCGCCGATGTAGGGCAGCACCGCCTCGACGCTGTAGTTGTCGGGCCTTGCCCACTGCAGCTGCAGCGAGGGATACACGTTCAGCGCCTTGAAGCGCGGCAGATCCTGCGGATCGACCAGCTCCAGGTGCGCGATGCTGTAGCTGCGCTGGCCGCCGTGCGCGCGGGAATCGGCGTAGGCGTCGAGCGCAATACGCGCCGCGCGATCGCCGATCGCGTGGATGTGCACATTGAAACCCTCGCCGTCGGCATGGCGGATGAACCAGCTCAGCACGTCGGGTAGCAGATAGGTCGGCCCGAAATTGCGCCCCGGCTTGCCGTCGGCCTCCAGGTAGGGCTCGAGCATCGCGGCTGACTGCGTTGGGAACTCCATGAGGCCGTCGGCAAACAGCTTGATGTAGTCGGCGCGCAGCAGCGGCTCGCTCGCCGCCAGCGTGCGCAGCACTTTGAGCCGCGTGAACTCGGCCTCGCTGTCGATGCCATCGCTGCGCAGCGCCATGACCACATGCGCATGTAGCTGCTGGTTGCGCGCCAGCTGCACGTAGTTGCGCACCGTCTCCTCGCTGGTGTTGGCCTCCAGGTAGCTGGTGATGCCAGCTTTTGCCAGCGCATCGAGGGCGGCCAGCAGCGCGCGCTCGCGCACGATCTTGCCCCGCGGCGGATCGACGCTCTAGCGGCTGATGCCGGCGCGCTTCAGTGCCTCGCTGTTGACCCAGGCTTCGTGGCCGTCCGCGGCCCACAGCAGCAGCGGGCGATCCTTGAGGATGGTGTCCAGATCATGGTTGTCGGCGTGGAAGCCCGCGGCATTGAGCTGCATCACCACGACCCAGCCGTTGCCCGGTGAGCGCGCAGCGCACGCGAGAATGATCGGCTTGATCTGCGCCACATCCATTACCTTGTTGTCGAAACTGCACGCGCCCTGGTCGAGTGCGCCTTCCATCACATGGATATGCGTATCGATCAGTCCTGGCAGTACCGTCGCGCCAGCCACGCGCAACACGCGCGTCGCATGGCCAATCCAGTCATGTGCACCAGCATTGCCGCCGACGTAGACGATCTTGCCGCCTTTGACCGCCAGTGCGCGCGCCTGCGGCTGTGCGCTGTTCATGGTCTGCACGTCGGCGTCGAGTATCACCAGGTCTGCAGTGCTGGAAGACTGTCCGGTACTGCAGCCCGCAACGAGCCAGTGCGCATCAATCGCGTTCTGTCGCTACCGCGACAGCGCTGTCAGCCTCACGCGAGTGGCGCAGCGCTTCGATCGCCGCGTACTGCGAGCCGAGCTGCTGCGCGGCCAATGCGGCGATCGGCTCCTGGTGTTCACGCTTGAGCGCATCGTTCAGCGGCGGCAGATCCTTGTCGATGAAGGCCTTGGTGCGAGTCTCGAGCTCGCCCAGTTCCCGCTCCAGCGCCGCCACGCGCGCTTCCTGGTAGTTGCCCGGGCGGCCCTCGTAGCTGATCAGCGCGCCGTAGACTTCATCCAGGTGTTCGCGCAGGCGCTCTTCGCCCGTGATGGCGCCGCCTTCCTTGGTGGCGACAATTTCCTTGCGCAGCACATCGGCCTGGGTGACAAATTTGTCGGCCAGTGCCTGCGTGCCTTTCGACAGGCCAGAGGCGCCCTGGCGCGCTTCGCCCATGGCCTTGAGGCCTGCGAGCCGATCAGCAAGATCTGTCATGCGCCCGAACAGCGCATGCGCGCGCATCGCGGCAGCGAGCTGGAGCTTGCGATCTTCGATGTTGAAGTTCGCGCGCCGGTCGAGCGTGATATGCAGTGGCGCCTCGTATTGCTTGCCCGCCTTGGTGAGGCGCACGGTGTAATCGCCAGGCAGCAGTCGTGGGCCCTGCCGGCCGGCGTTGGCCGGTTGCGCGGCGGTGGGCACGCGCGGTGGTGAGGCCTGCATCGACCAGACCACGCGGTTGATGCCCTTGCGCTTGGAGGCGGGCAGGGAATCGATCACCTTGCCAGAGGCATCGAGGATCTCGAGCTTCAGGCGACCGAACACGTGCCGCGTCTTCTGGTAGTAGTTGATCACCGCGCCAGGCGCCGGGTTCTCCCCTAAGAAACTGGCATCGCCTTCCGGCCAGCCACCATTTCCGTCGAGGCGCTGTTGCGCGGGGCGCGAGGGCAGGAAGCCCACTTCGCTGGCCAGCACCGCGGGTGTAAGCGCACGCAGCGCGCTCAAGTCATCGATGATCCAGATGCCACGCCCGTGCGTGGCGATCACCAGGTCGCCGTCACGCTGCTGGAAGGCCAGGTCGCGTACCGCCACCGCGGGGAAATTGCTGCCAGTGAACGCCGCCCAGCTCGCGCCGGAGTCGATCGAGATCCACAGGCCGAACTCCGTGCCCAGGTACAGCACGTTGGCGGCCGCCGGATCCTCACGCAGGATATGCGCGTAGCCGCGTATGCCCTGCGTGGGCGCCACGATACGCGTCCAGGTCTTGCCGTAGTCCGTGGTGCGATAAGCCCAGGGGTCCATGTCGCCATAGGTGTGGCGATCAAAGGTGGCGTAGCCAGTGCCGGCCGCAGACGGGCTCGCCGTGACCGACGATACCCAGCTCGCCGCCGGCAGGCCCTTGATGTTCGGCGTGAGATTGCTCCAATGCGTGCCGCCATCGCGCGTCAGCTGCACATTGCCATCGTCGGTGCCGACCCAGATCTGCTTTTCATCCCGTGGACTTTCGGCGATCGAATAGATCGTGGTGTGCATCTCGGCCGAGGAATTGTCGACCGTGATGCCGCCCGATTCTTCCTGCTTCTGCTTGTTCGGATCATTGGTAGTCAGGTCGGGCGAGATGCGCGCCCAGGACTGGCCGTGATCGTGGCTCAGGAACAGGAACTGCGAACCGATGTACAGCGAGTTGCGATTGGTGGGCGAGAGCGCAATGGGCGTGTTCCAGTTCCAGCGCAGCTTCTCCTTGTAGTTGGCAGTGGGCTGGATATCGCGCTGTAGCATCATGCGCCTGTCGATGCGCCCGATGTGCCCGCCCTGGGCTTCCGCGTAGGCAAAGTTCGAATCGGAGGGATCGGCGAAGGTGTAGAAGCCATCGCCGCCGTACAGGTTTTCCCAGCGGCTGTTGCTGATGCCACCCGGGTACGAGGAGTCGCCCGCCCAGGAGCTGTTGTCCTGCAGGCCGCCGTATACCTGGTACGGGTCTTTATCATCTACCGACACATGGTAGAACTGCGAGACCGGCAGGTTGTTCGCCTTCCACCACTTGTTGCCGCCATCGTGGCTGATCCACAGGCCGCCGTCGTCGCCGGTGATCACATGCTTCGGGTTCTTGGGGTTCACCCAGACATCGTGATGATCGCCGTGCGTGCCGCCGCTGATTACCGCAAAGCTCTTGCCACCATCTTCAGAGGCAATCAGCCGCAGGTTGGGCTTGAAGATGCGCTCGGCGTTGGTCGGATCAACGATCAGCTTGGAGAAATAGAAAGGTCGCCACACCATGCGCTGGCTGGCATCGCGCGCTTCCCAGGTCTTGCCACCATCGGCCGAACGGAACAGGCCGGACTTCACGCCTTCGATCACCGCGTAGACGATGTCGGGCGAGGAGGGCGCGATCTCCACATCGAGTCTGCCCCAGGGTGCCGGTGGCAGCCCTGCGGAATTCTTTGCATCGAGCTGCTTCCAGGTCTTGCCGCCATCCTCGGTGAGGAACAGGCCGGAGCCTGAAGTGGCCTTGGGGCCGTCACCGCCGGAGCGGAAGCTCCAGCCCTTGCGACGGAAATCCCACAGGCCGGCGAACAGGCGCTGTGGATTGCGCGGATCCATCGTAAGGCCCGAGCAGCCGGTGGAGAGATTCGTGCCCTTCAGCACCTGCGACCAGCTCTTGCCGCCATCGCTGGTCTTGTAGAGACCGCGATCGGCGGAGTCGGACCACAGCGCGCCGGGTACGCAGGCGTAAACCGTGTTGCTGTCCTTTGGATCGATGACGATCGCGTTGATGCGCTCGGAATTCGGCAGCCCCATGTTCTGCCAGGTGTCACCGCTGTCGGTGGAGCGGTAGATGCCGTTGCCCACCGAGGCCGAGTTGCGGGTCCAGCTCTCGCCGGTGCCCACCCAGACGGTCTTCGCAGTCGACGGGTCGAGCGTGATCGCGCCGATCGATTGCACCGGTTGCTTGTCGAACACGGGCTGGAAAGTGGTGCCGCCATCGTAAGAGCGCCACACGCCGCCCGAGGCCGCGCCCACAAAGAGCGTGACCTTGCCGTCGCTTTCCTGGCGTGCCGCGATCGCCGCGATGCGGCCGCTCATCTGCGCCGAGCCGATGTTGCGGGCACCGAGGCCGGAGATCGTGGCCGCATCGATGCCATCAGCGGCCGCGCTGCCCGCCGCTGCGATCGCCAATACGGCCAGTGCGCCCGGCAAACCGATCCTGCGCCCCTGCGCCCGGTTGAAGCCGCTCATTTGCGCACCGGAAAGGCAAACTGCGCCGGGTCGGCGGCCATATTCACCTCGGCTGTATCGAAAACCAGCTGCTGTTTCTGCGAGCTGTCGGAATTCTTCGGTCCACTGTCTTCAGTCATGGGTACAAATACTCCGCCGATTTTTTCGTATTCGCCGTAGTCGGTCTCGGTTTCCTGTTCGGCGCCGCGTACCAGCTGTTTCTGCACGTCGCGGATGATCATGAAGGTATCGGGATCGATGTAGTAGACCACCTCGTCGCCCGATTTCAGGTGCAGGCGCAGCTTGTGCGCCGGCGTGCCATCGACGTCATCCAGGCCCAGGTACTCGACGCTGTGGCCCTTGCCGCGGTAGTCGAGTAGCGGCGAGTCGATATCCGACTGCAGCAGCAGCGACTTCGCCTCGTCTGCGGACATGCGCTCCGGATCCTTGCGGCCCTCCGAAGGGTCGACCTTCCACGCGTCCTTGCCATCGAAGGCATTGATGAAGTTCAGACCCTGGAACGCGAACTCGGCGCGTACGCCGCTGCCGCGCACCACGAGTGTCGAGGCGCTGATATCAAAATTGGCGCCCGGGATGATCAGGTGGCCTTTGCGGTGCAGGCTCTTGAGCGCGCGCAGTGCCTCGGCACCACCGCGTGCCTCGATATGCCTGGTGATCAGCTGGTCAGCGTCGAGCGCGTGTGCCGGAATGGCCGGCAGCAAGGCGAGCAGCGCCGCCGCCGCCAGTGCGAATCTGTTGAACATGGGAATACCTCAAGGGCTGGTTTAGTGCCAATTGCGCAATGCTAGGCGGGTCAGTCGCGGCGCGCAAACTTGCCGAGCTGCACCCGTACCCGGGCCAGGCATTCAGCCTCGGTGCGCCGGTAGGCCCGCACCAGCGCCTTGCCGGAACGGGTCAGCGCGGCGCCGCCCCCGTGGCGGCCGCCCTTGGCGGATTCCAGTGCCGGCTCGCGCAGCGCCTCGTTGAGGCTGCGCATCAGCAGCCAGGCGCGGCGGTAGCTCATGTGCAGCGCGCGCGCCGCGCTGGCGAGCGAGCCCGTGCGCTCGATGTGCTCGAGCAGCTCGATGCGACCCGGCCCGATCGCGAGTTCCTGATCGACATAGACCCGCAACCGTATGCTGATTGACTTCATGCCTGCCTCCGGGCGCAGACTGTAATCGAGCCCGGGCAGGTACGCATCTGTACCCGGGCAGGCAGGGACGCCACTGGTCTGCTAGAGTTTCGATATATCTAAATAGATATATCGATACCAAGGGGGTGTCGCCAGTGCCAAGTCGCCATCGAAGCCCATTGTTCAGCGGCATGTTTGCCGCCCTGTTGTGTGCGCTCATGTGCATGCCCACGCGCGCCGGTGCCGCGAATGCGCACACGGGCGCACCCACTGTTGCACCGGCGGCAACGTCGGCACGCAGCCTCACGGTATTCGCT
This sequence comes from Gammaproteobacteria bacterium, assembly GCA_025350055.1. GTDB lineage: Bacteria > Pseudomonadota > Gammaproteobacteria > Steroidobacterales > Steroidobacteraceae > FEN-1191. Next base: position 45,684 of record JANXYK010000025.1, read on the forward strand.
GCCGCCTCGCTCACCGACGTGCTGCAGGAGCTGGGCGATCAGTACACGCGCGATACAGGTGTAAAACTGATCTTCTCATTTGCAGCCAGCCCGATGCTGGCGCGACAGATCGAGAACGGCGCGCAGGCTGACCTGTTCATCTCAGCAGACCAGGAATGGATGGACTACCTCGATCAGCGCGGCCTGATCCAGCGCTCCTCGCGCCATAACCTGGTGGGCAACCGGCTCGCGCTGGTGGCCCGTGCGGATAGTCCGGTTCAATTGACGATCGCGCCGCATTTTCCGCTGCGCGCAGCGTTGAAAAACGAACGTCTCGCGGTCGCTGATCCCGATTCAGTGCCAGCCGGTCGCTACGCTCGCTCCGCGCTGGTGAGCCTGGGTGTGTGGGATGAGCTGGCCGAGCGCCTGGTGCGCGCCGAGAACGTGCGTGGTGCGCTGTTGTTCGTCACTCGCGGCGAAGCGCCGCTGGGCATCGTCTACGAAACCGATGCCTTGATCGAACACAGGGTGAAGATTGTCGGCTTGTTTCCAGAGGAATCCCATGTGGCGATAACCTATCCTGCGGCATTGACCAAAGTCGCCAATGAGCATTCCCGTGCTCTAATAGAATATCTGGATGGACCAGTCGCCCAGGCGGCGTACCAGAAATATGGATTCTTGATCGCGAAGAAATAGCAAGCGCTGCGCGAATCAGCAGCGTCGCACTACCCATTGGAGAGCATCGTGAAGCAAGTATTGAAGATCGCCATTGCCGCAGCCTTTTGCATCCTGGCGCAGGCTACGGCAGTCGCGGCGGCTCCTGCCTCGGGCAGCGTTGCGAAGCAGCTCGAGGCCATGCAGAAGACGCTGGCCGCCATGCAGCAGCAGCTCGAGGCGCAACAGCAGCAGATCGCCGCACAGCAGGCCGCGCTCGAAGCACTGCACGCACAGCAGCCGGCTGCCAAGGAGCAACCCGCACAGCTCGCGCAACAGCAGCGGGAACAACAGCAACAGGCGGCCATCGACGCGCTCGAACAAGCGGCCACCAAGGCGCGCCTGGCCGCGCAGGAGCAGCCCAAGCTCACATTCTCGAACAACCGCCCGACCATCACCAGCTTCGATGGGCGCTCTTCCATCGCGCTGCGCGCGTTGGTGCAGCTAGACGCAGCCCACTACAGCCAGGACGCTGCCGGCCCGCTCACCAGCGACTTTCGTCGTGGCTCGGTGGGCGCTACCGCCAATCGCGAGACCGACGCAGCCCGTGACCTGAGCGATGGCGGCTATTTCCGGCGCGCGCGTTTCGGTGTGGAAGGCAAGATCGCGCAGTTCTTCAACTACAAGCTGCTGCTCGAGTTGGGCGGTGCCGGCACCGAAGGCCCGACACGCATCAACGATGCCTGGATCTCCTACACGGGTATCGCGCCTTTCACGTTCCAGCTCGGTGCCTTTGCGCCTACTGCGGGCCTGGCGGACAGCACCGTGCCCGATGACCTGCTGTTCATGGAGCGTCCGAGCAGCTCGGAGCTGGCGCGTGCACTGAGTGGTGCCGATGGCAGAATCGCCCTCTCGTGGCGTGCCGGTGGTCCGCGTTGGTTGAGTGCGCTTACGCTCACCGGCCGCACCGTCAACGATGCCGAAGTCAATGACGCACAGACTGCGCTGGTGGGGCGCGTCGCGGGTTTGCTGGCCACCAGCGACAACTACAATGTGCACCTGGGTGCCAACGGCACTTACGTGATCCATCCGGCTGATCAGGGCCCCTCGGTCACTGCTGGTCGCTATGCGGTTCGCCTGCGTGATCGGCCTGAACTGCGCGTCGACAGCACACGCCTGATCGATACGGGCTCCATCGATGCCGATCACGTCTATGCCATGGGTGTGGAACTCGCCGCCAACCGGCGCAACTGGTTGCTGCAGGCCGAGCGCAACTGGCTCGGCATCGAGCGTCGCGCCTCCACGCTCGCGAATCCGCACTTCAGCGGCTTCTACGTTGAAGGCAGCTGGGTGATCACGGGCGAGAGCCATCGCTACAACGCCGCCACCGGTTCGTACCAGTCACCGCGCCCTGCCATCCCCTTCGACGGCAAGGGCGGGTGGGGCGCCTGGGAGCTGGCGCTGCGCTACAGTCGCGCGGACCTCGACAGCGACAGCGGCGCTGTCGGCTTCGCAGCACCGGCCGACGGCATCCGCGGCGGCGTGCAGTCAATCACCACGGCTGGGCTCAACTGGTATCCCAACAGCAACGTGCGTTTCATGTTCGATGTTCTGCACGTGAACGTGAACCGCCTGAACCCGGCCAGCGCCACCGGCACGCCCTTCGGCGCCGCGCCGGCGACGCCGCCCGTGGGCGCCCAGATCGGTCAGGACTTCAACGCCTTCGCGCTGCGCTCGCAATACAGCTTCTGAGTCGCCAGAATAGCCGCTATGAGGTGGCAACTGCAGTTACGGCGCGCTTTTGGTCTTTGAACAGTGTGACGCAGAATCGGGCATCGGAGGTGAAATGCTGGTCAATGGAAAGCACGCGCATCCGTTCGCCGACCGAATGCAGCAGCAAGCGATACACGAGTTGCATCGTGTTGATGATATCGGTAATGGCGAGCACGATTGCGTCCGGACCGTGCGCTTAGATCGTGTCGAGCGTAGTCACTACCGATTTCCTCCGCGAGTTTCTGATCGACCGTACCCAGCAACTGCATCAGGCCGCCCCACTGAAACGCCTTCTTCGCGGCCTTGCGCTCCGGCTCGCCCTCTTGCCCCAGCGCTCAGGCACATCGCGCAAGACGCGTCGGCTTGGTGCGTAGGCCGAGCCGCCGCCTGTGATCTTTTGATTCATGTTGCGCCTGCCCCGGGATTGCTCGTATTCATCCAGTTCTCAAGATTCTGACGCGCTCGGCGATAAACGCCTGCCGACCAGATGACTTCACCAAATGGGTATATTCCTTCAGCCGCTGCCACTGAAAGCGACGCGGAATCGTGAGTTCGGGAAGCTTTGAGAACACCCGCGATCTTCCCGGTGCGAGATACACGAGGTCGAACAGGGCTTTCTCGGGCGTCGCGATCTTGGCATCGGAGGCGGTGGCAAGCTCAAAACCCTTGAAGAGCTCTGGCGGCATGCGATGGAAGGAAATCGTGCCCATCGGTGTCCGCAGGCGGCGGGGTCGCGCTGGCGTAACGGCGTAGATGACCGAGGGAATCTGCTCGATCATTCCATGATGGAACAGCGCCGATTGCAGTGAGATGTAGGCCGGGTAGGGCGCGAGGATCAGTTCGGGCAGCGCAAGGCGGTCAAGCCTCTGGTTCACCAGCCAGCGACCCCGGCTGAGATGGATGATCATTCCTTCTGCCGCGAGGCGGCGGAGGATGGTGGTGGCATTGCTGCTTGAAACCTGCAGCAGCGCGGCAACATCGCGCGATTCCACCACGGGGGTTGCAAGCGCTTGCAGTTGCTGCAGGGCTTCGATCTGGTTCATGGCCGCAGGGCCTCCAGACCGCCCACGACTTGTTCCAGCAGCTCGTTCCAGGCCTGCTTGTTGCCGTAGTGGCCCTGATACTCAGGCTCCAGAAAGGCGAGGACTTGACCGGCGAATGCGTCGTAGTCCACCGCCATCGCATTGTTGATGGCTGCAGCAAGGTGGGCAGCGGCTGGCACGGGCAGCGCCTTCTCGCCCCCGCCCGCATCCATCAGCAGTTTCAGATCGAATACGTCCCGCGATTGAACCTGTTCGCGCAATGCCAGCGCCGAAACCTTCTGGGCCAATGCGGCATGCACTGTGTAGTGCTGCACGATTACCGGATAGAGGCGGTACGTCCGGATGATTCCCGCGTCCACGGCTTTCACTTCCTTCTGATCGTCCAGGCCACGGCGTGAGAATTCGATCTTTGTTGGCACTTCGGCGCCAGATTCCGTGTTCCGCAGGGTCAGTTTCCAACGCTGCGTTGTCTGTGCCTGCTTGGGTTGAGTGGTTTTGACCAGTTCGATGCCTTGTGCCCGCAGCGCCTTCAAGAAACCTGGCTCGACTAGCAGTCGATTCACGTTGTTCTGGAGGGAGCCAACGGCCATCGTCTGGATGTCCAGATCCATGTCCTCTGAGTAGCGGATGCTCTTTAGGAAGAACCGCAGGTTGCTGCCGCCCTTAAGGGAAAAGAGAACTTTGTTCACGCGCGTGCCGAAGACCCTCAGGAACAGCAGGTGGAAGATTTCGATGGTTTGACGTTCAGTCCACATGGGATCCACATTACGCGTAATCGACATATATGTCGACTACGCGTAATGTGAAAGAGTTTGTCATTTGGGAAGGCGTGGATGGGTCGGCGCCCCGCCCATCCGCCGGCTCCTCGTCCATCAGGCTCAGCCCCGCAACCGTTCGGAACGGGAACTCGCCGGGTACCGCGATGCCTTGGCGCTGATCCACGACTCAGGGCGGACGCTGGAAGCCGACCGACAATGACGTCGTCGATAGCAGGCGCAGCCAAACAGTCTGGAAAGCATCATGTCTCCCCGGCAAACGATAGACTACCCGGAATGCGCAGGAATCCCGCAGAAACAGCACGAGTGGAAAGCACTACAACAATAGGCACTTCCGCCGAGAAACGCAGCGATTCGATTGATCGCCGAGTGTCAGTTGCCCCGATGATGGACTGGACCGACCGCCACTGCCGCTACTTCCTGCGCGGCTTCTCCCCACGCGTGCTGCTCTACACCGAGATGATCACCAGCGAGGCGCTGCTGCGTGGACAGTCCGCGCGCTTGCTGCACTTCGATCCCGCCGAGCAACCTGTGGCCCTGCAGCTGGGTGGCAGCGAACCTGCGCGTCTCGCGGCGGCGGCGCGACTGGGCGAGGCGGCCGGCTACCGCGAAATCAACCTGAACTGCGGCTGCCCCAGCGATCGCGTACACGCCGGCGCGTTCGGCGCCTGCCTGATGGCAGAGCCCGCGCGCGTGGCCGAATGCGTGAGTGCGATGTGCGCCGCAGTCAATATCCCTGTCACCGTGAAAATGCGCATCGGCATCATCGCGGGTGGCAAAGCCGCGAGCCCCTTGCGCACGCGCTTGCAGGACTACGCGGAGAGCGACTTCGAGCGCCTGATCGAATTCACCAGCGCAGTCAGTGCTGCGGGTTGTGGGGTATTCATCGTGCACGCGCGCCAGGCCGTGCTCGGCGGCCTCTCGCCGAAGGAAAATCGCGAAGTGCCGCCACTGCGTGCGGATATCGTGCAGCGCCTGGTAGCGCAGTTCCCGTCACTGCGGTTCGTGCTCAATGGCGGCCTGCGCACTGCCCCGCAGGTGCAAGCAGCGCTGCAGTGGAGCGCCGGTGTGATGCTCGGTCGCGAGGCCTATCATCGTCCGTACATCCTCAGTGAATTGCATCAGGCCGTGTTCGATGAGCCTTGGCAGCGCCCGGAGGAGGGCGCGCTGCTCGATCGCATGGCGGACTACGCCGAGCGTGAGCTGGCCGCGGGCGAACCGCTGAGCGCCATCACGCGGCACATGTTCGGCCTCTACGCAGGGCAGCCCGGCGCGCGCGCGTATCGTCAACGCCTGTCACTGGGCGTGCGCGAACCTGGTGCCGGAGCTGCGTTGCTGCGCGCCCCATAGCCGCCTCTCATATATATGTGCAGGCCCGGCCCCCCCGGTGGCCCCTATTGAGGGGTCTAAGCCGATGGTCAGGAAGGCACTCTTGCGTATAATCATCGGGTTGCTCCCATCTTATGTGAACTAGGGTGTGGATCTGGGGGCTGAGCGCCGAGGCGCCAATCAGAGCATGGTCAAGGACATCGAGCTGGCGATCCTGTTTGCCGACGTGGTCGGCTCCACCCGGCTGTTCGAGGAGCTGGGGGATCAGCGCGCGCGCGCGATGGTGGCGATCTGCATCGATGTGATGCGCACGGCGACCGAGCAGCACAACGGCACGGTGATCAAGACCATCGGCGATGAGGTGATGGCCACCTTCCCCACGGCCGATGACGCGCTCAATGCCGCCGGCCAGATGCAGAAGCAGATCAATGCGCACGCCGAACTGAAGAACGAGGGCCACGCGGTCGTGATCCGCATCGGCTGCCACTTTGGCCCTGTGGTGATCGAGGCGCGTGATGTGTTCGGTGCCAGCGTGCACACCGCCAATCGCATGACCAGCCAGGCGAAGGCCGGGCAGATCATCACCACCGCGGCCACGGTCGAGCGGCTCTCACCCGAGTGGCGCGCATCGGTGCGGCAGATCGATGTCGCCACCATCCGCGGCCAGGGCGGCGAAGTGGCACTCTACGAAGTGCTGTGGCAGACGGAAGATGTCACCAGCATGTTGCCGGCGATCGCGCTCAACGCGCACGACCGGCGCCGCACGCTGCGGCTGCGCCTGCGCATCGGTGAGCGCGAAGTGGTGGTCGATAACGAGCACGTGCAGATGGTGATCGGCCGCGCCGACGAGTGCGATCTGATCGTGCGCGGCAACCTGATCTCGCGCCTGCATGCGCGCGTGGATTTCAATCGCAACCGCTTCGTGCTGACGGACCAGAGCACCAACGGCACCTTCGTGCAGATGCAGGGCCAGGAAGAGGCATTCGTACGGCGCGACAGCGTCGCCATCAAGGGCGAAGGCATGATCGGGTTGGGCAAGGTGCCGACGGCCGATGACGCGCAGACTATCCGTTTCGTCAGCGAAGAGAACTGAGCCCTGCTCGACGGCAACGCCCTGTAGTGGCGTTCAGCCCCGGTGCTACAGTCGCTGCAGCGCTGCCTCGAGTTCCTCGTACAGCGCCGAGGGTACGCGCGGCCCCAGCGAATCCAGGTAACTGCGCACGCCGACCAGTTCAGCGCGCAGCGCAGCGGCCGGCACTTCGGTGAGATCCCGCAGTACCGCGTCACTGAGGTTCAGGCCCGCGAGCTGCAGATCCTGCGGTCGCGGCAGCAGGCCGATGCTGCCCTCATGCGCGCCGCCACGCCCTGCACAGCGATCGAGTATCCAGGCGAGCACGCGCAGGTTCTCGCCGTACCCCGGCCACAGGAACTTGCCGGCGGCATCCTGGCGAAACCAGTTCACATGGAAAATGCGCGGCGCGCGGCGCAGGCGCGCACCTATGCGCAGCCAGTGCTGGAAGTAGTCGCCGAAGTCGTAGCCGCAGAAGGGCTTCATGGCCATCGGATCGCGACGGACCACGCCGACCGCACCTTCGGCGGCAGCCGTGGTCTCTGAAGCCACCGAAGCGGCCACGAGTACGCCATGGCGCCAGCTGCGCGCCTCATACACGAGCGGCGCGAGTTCGCGTCTACGGCCGCCAAATATCAGCGCCGAGATCGGCACGCCGCGCGGATCCTCGACGGCGGCGGTGTAGGCCGGGTTGTGCTGCGCGGATACCGTGAAGCGCGAATTGGGGTGAGCCGCCGGGCCGTTCGCGGGGTCGTAGAGCCGGCCCAGCCAGTCGGTGGCGGGCGCGTTCTCATCGCATCCCTGCCACCAGGGTTCGTTGTTGGCCGTCACCGCGACATTGGTATACAGCGTGTCGCGGCGGATCATCTCGCAGGCATTGCGATTGGTCTTGCGGCTGGTGCCCGGCGCCACGCCGAAATAGCCCGACTCCGGATTGATCGCCCACAGCCGGCCGTCTTCCCCAGGGTGCAGCCAGGCGATGTCATCGCCAATCGTGTACACCTTCCAGCCCGGCATGGAATCGGGCGGAATCAGCATCGCGAGGTTGGTCTTGCCGCAGGCCGAAGGGAAGGCCGCGGCGACATAGTGCGTTTCGCCCGCAGGGCTCTCCAGGCCCACGATCATCATGTGCTCGGCCAGCCACCCTTCGGTGCGCGCCTGCCAGCTCGCAATGCGCAGTGCGTGGCACTTCTTGCCCAGCAGTGCATTGCCGCCATAGCCTGAACCGAAGCTCTCGATCGCGAGCTCCTCGGGGTAGTGCATGATGTAGCGGCGCGCCGGGTCCAGATCGCCGGTGGAGTGCAGGCCGCGCACGAATGTCTCATCGCCCGCGATGCGCTCGAGTGCCGCGCGCCCCATGCGCGTCATGATCGCCATGTTCAGCACCACGTAGGCGCTGTCGGTGATCTCGACGCCACAGCGGGCATAGGGGGAATCGAGCGGCCCCATGCAGTAGGGCACCACGTAGAGCGTGCGGCCGCGCATGCAGCCCTGGAACAGGCCGCGCATGCGCGCGCGCGCCTCGACGGGCGCCATCCAGTTGTTGTTCGCGCCGGCGTCGTCCTGCGCAGCGGTGCAGACGAAAGTCAGGTGCTCGACGCGCGCCACGTCGGTGGGGTCGGAGCGGTACAGGTAACAGCCGGGGTTGGTCTGTTGGTTCAGTTCGCGCAGCTCGCCGCGGGCGACCAGTTCGCCCCGCAGGGCTGCGATGTCGGCATCGCTCCCCTCGCACCAATGGATGCGGTCCGGGGTGGTCAGGGTGGCGACCTCGGCCACCCAGGTGCTGACGTTTTTGGAAATATCCGACAGTGCGGCTAATAGGTAGGGAGCTGTCGCCATGTCGTATCCTGTGCCGGCCAGTATAGCCGGCAGGCGCTGAAGGTATTAGCCTGCAATCGTTTGCAGATTTTATGACAATCGACCCATGACAGCTATCGAAGAAGTGTTCCGGGCCGGCGGCCTGCTGGCGCGTACGTTGTCGGGCTTCAGCGCGCGTGCTTCGCAGCGCCAGATGGCGCTGCGCGTGGCCGAAAGTCTCGCGGCGCGCGAACATCTGCTGGTCGAAGCGGGCACTGGCACTGGCAAGACCTTCGCCTACCTGGTGCCGGCCCTGCTCTCGGGACTGCGCATCCTCATATCCACCGGCACGCGCACGCTGCAGGATCAGCTGTTCATGCGCGACATCCCGCTGCTCGGCGGCGCACTGGGCCGACCGATGAAGACCGCGCTGCTCAAGGGCCGGGCCAATTACCTCTGTCGCCTGAAGCTCGTGGATGGCGACGCGCAGCAATCCCTGTTCCCGCGCGAGGATCGACCGCTGCTCAGCGAGATCGCGCGCTGGGCCGAGGGCACGCGCAGCGGCGATCTTGCCGAGGTCGCGCAGCTCGGTGAATCGCATCCGCTGCGTGCGGCGCTCACCAGCTCGCGCGAGAGCTGCAGCGGCGCGCGTTGCGCGGAGTTCTCGCGCTGCCATGTGTTCGCCGCGCGGCGCGCCGCGCTCGAAGCGGATCTCGTGGTCGTCAATCACCATCTGCTGCTGGCTGACCTCGCGCTCAAGGAAGATGGCTTCGGTGAGCTGCTGCCAGGCGTCGATGCGCTGATTCTCGATGAGGCGCACCAGCTGCCCGACCTGGCCTCGGAGTTCTTCGGTGTCAGCTGTTCGAGCCGGCAGCTCGAGACCTTGTTGCAGGATGCGCGTCGCGAGCTGACCGCGCTCGCCATCGCCGCCGACGGGATCGCCAACCTGAACCTGTTGCTCGAGCCGCCATTGCGCTCGCTGCAGGCGCAGCTTGGCCGCCAGGAACGCCGCGATGCGCTGGAAGACCTGGGTCCCGCGTTTCGCACCGATGCCAAGGCACTGCAGGCAGCGCTGCATGGCTGGGCCGATGCCATCGAGCATCAGGCCGAGGGGCCGGGCGTGAACCAGTGTGCGGCACGCGCGCGCGCGTTCGCGGCAGATCTGGCGCAACTGCTCAGCGCCCCGGGTGAGGGGCTGGATGGCGCGCGCAGTCTCGCGGTGACCGCGCGCGGTTTTACGCTGAGCCTCTTGCCCTATGACATCTCAGTGCGCTTCCGTGCGCTGATGGATCAGCATCCCAGTGCGTGGATTTTCACCTCGGCCACGCTGGCCTTGGGCGAGAGCTTCCAGCATTTCTCGCATCGCCTCGGCCTCGAGAGCGCGGCGACGCTGTGCCTGCAGAGTCCGTTCGACTACGAGCAGCAGGCCATGCTGTATCTGCCGCAGGGCTTGCCTGATCCGGGCGCGGCGGAGTTCACAGCGAGCGTGTTGGCCGCCGTGCGGCCGTTGATCGAGGCCAGCGCTGGCGGCGCCTTCTTGCTGTTCACCAGTCATCGCGCGCTGCGCGCCGCGGCGCGCGAATTGCGCGCGGGCGATTGGCCAGCCGAGTGGCCGCTGCTGGTGCAGAACGACGCGCCGCGCGAACAGCTGCTGCGGCGCTTTCGCGAATCCGGGCACGCTGTGCTGCTGGGCACCGCGAGCTTCTGGGAGGGCGTTGACGTGCAGGGCGCGGCACTGCGGCTGGTGGTGATCGACAAGATTCCCTTCGCGCCGCCCGATGATCCGCTGGTGCGCGCGCGGGTGCAGTACCTGCAGAAGCAGGGCAAGAACCCGTTTCGTGATTTCCAGTTGCCGGAGGCAGCGCTCGCACTCAAGCAAGGCGTGGGTCGACTGATACGCAGCGAAGTGGATCGCGGCGTGGTGGTGATCTGCGATCCGCGCCTGCGCACGCGAGGCTACGGGCGCTCGTTGCTCGCGGTGCTGCCGCCGATGCGCATGGCCGAAACGGCGGACGAAGTCGCGGCCCTGCTGCGCCGCTGCGCGCGTGAGCTGCCCGCAGCGGCCGACGTGCCGGTGGGTGTGGCGCTGTGAAACTGCTGGCACTGGAAACCGCGACGGAAACCTGTTCCGTGGCGCTGTTGGTCGATGGCGAAACGCACTCGCGCAGCGCGCGCAGCGAGCGCGGGCATGGCGAGCACCTGCTGCGCATGATCGATGAACTGCTGGCCGAGGGCGCGATGTCGCTGCGGCAGTTTGATGCGATCGCCTTTGGCGCGGGGCCTGGCGCATTCACTGGCGTGCGCCTCGCTGCCAGCATTGCCCAGGGGCTGGCATTCTCCAGTGGACTGCCGGTAGTGCCGATATCCACATTGCGGGCCAGTGCGCAGCAGGCGCTGTGGCCGCCAGTCACAGCAGTCGCGCCGCTTGCGTCGAGCGCAGCGGAGCGCGTGGTGGTGTGCCAGGACGCACGCATGGGCGAGGTGTACTGGGCGCTGTTCCGGCGAGAGCGGGGCGTGGCAGTGGCCGAAGGCGCAGAAATGCTCGGGCCGCCCGCAGTGGTGCTGGCGCGCCTGCGAGAGATCGAGCCGGGGCGCTCGCTGTGCGGCGCCGGCAGCGGCTTCGCCGTCCACGCTGATCTGGCACCTGCCTTTGTGAGCCGAGAGGCGGCGGTTCTTCCGGAACTCGCGCCCCATGCCCGCGAGATCGCCCTGTTGGCAGCGCATGCGGGCCTTGCGGCTGCGCTGCCGCCGGCCGAGGCGCAGCCGGTGTACCTGCGCAATAATGTGGCCGCGATTCCTGCCACCCGGCCTGTCCCTGCGCGGTAATCTAGTCGCTGTCATGAATCTGTAACACAGCCCGCCTAGGGTGACGCCGCCTGCCAGTCGAAACACAGATGTCATGAGCGCCAAACACATCCTCGTAGTCGAAGACGAGCGGCCGATACGCGAGATGATCGCCTTCGGACTCAAACGCGCCGGTTTCGAGGTCAGTGAAGCCGAGGACAGCCGCAGCGCGCGCTCGGCGCTGGTCGATCGCCGCCCCGACCTGATGCTGGTCGACTGGATGCTGCCCGACACCAGTGGCCTCGAACTCACGCGCTCCATCAAGCGCGAGCGCGAGACGCGTGATCTGCCGATCATCATGCTGACGGCGCGCGCCGCGGAAGCCGACAAGGTAACGGGCCTCGACGGCGGTGCCGATGACTATCTCACCAAGCCCTTCTCGCCACGCGAGTTGGTGGCGCGGGTCAATGCACTGCTGCGTCGTTCGGCCGGCGCCGGAGTCGGCGAAGCCATCAGGCTGGGCAAACTGCTGCTCGATCGCGCCGGGCACCGCGTCAGTTCGGATGGCGTGCCGGTGGTGCTGGGCCCGACCGAGTACCGCCTGCTGGAGTTCTTCATGCTGCATCCCGATCGTGTATACAGTCGCGAGCAACTGCTCGATCGCGTCTGGGGGGGCAATGTCTACGTGGAGGAACGCACCATCGATGTGCACATCCGGCGGCTGCGCAAGGTGCTCGAGGCGCACGAGTGCGATCAATACATCCAGACCGTGCGCGGCTCGGGCTACCGTTGTTCCGAGCGCGTAGATACCTGACACCCGTGTGGGGCGCAGGCCGATGAATATGTCGCTGTGGTGGTGGCTGTTGGCGCGCATCGTGGCCGCGCTGCTCGCGGGATTGCTTGCGGGCCTGCCCTTCGGTCATCCGGCAGCGGGTGTCGCGCTGGTTGCAAGTGTCGTGGTGGCGCGCCTGCTGTACCTGCTGCGCACTACACAGCGTTGGCTGCGCGGGCTCAGCGGCGCGGAGGCGCCTGAAGCCAGTGGCGCCTGGGGCGAACTGATCAGCCTGATTGCGCGCTTGCAGCGCCGCAAGCAATACCACAAGCGCCGTCTGATGCGCCTGCTGCGCGAACTGCGCCGCTCCACGGCGGCGATTCCCGACGGTGTGGTGGTGCTCAATCCCCAGGGCGAGATCCTGTGGTTCAATCGCATGGCGGCGCGGCTGCTGCACCTGCGTTCGCGGACCGATGTAGGCATGCGCATCGAGAACCTGATGCGCCAGCCCGAGTTCATCCGTTACCTGCGCAGCGGCGACTACGCACTGCCGGTGCTGGTGACTGCCTCCGTCGACGCTGACGTCTGGCTGCAGATCCATCTCGTGCCTTATGGCGACGGGCAGTCGCTGATGCTGGTGCGCGATGTCACGCGCGCGCAGCGCCTCGAGGCCATGCGCAAGGATTTCGTCGCCAACGCCTCACATGAGTTGCGCTCGCCCCTGACAGTGATCGCCGGTTACCTGGAGACACTCGGCCAGGACCTGGATCTCGATCCGGCGCTGGCCGCGCCGATAGCCGAGATGCGGCGCCAATCAACGCGCATGACCGGCATCATCGAAGATCTGCTGTCGCTCTCCAGGCTCGAGGCCAGTGGGGACGCGGCCGAGCGTACGCCGATCAATGTCGTCAGCATGCTCGAGCATCTGCGCCGTGACCTGGTTGCGCGGCTGGGGCAGGGCGCCAGCGTACAGGTGGAAGCCGCCTCCACGGCATGGCTGCTGGGCGATGAGGCGCAGATCCATTCGGCCTTTGCCAACCTCGTGGACAACGCCGCCAAGTACACGCCGCAAGGTGGCGCGATCACGCTGCGCTGGACCAGCGACACCGCGGGCGGACATTTCTCGGTGCAGGACACCGGCATCGGCATCGGCCCCGAGCACATTCCGCGACTGACAGAGCGTTTTTATCGCGTGGATCCGGGTCGCAGCCGGGCCACGGGAGGTTCCGGCCTCGGTCTGGCGATCGTCAAGCATGTGCTGCAGCGGCACGGCGCCACACTGGAGATCACCAGCAACGAGGGTCGCGGCAGCATCTTCAGTTGTCACTTCCCGGATGACAGATTGGTGACGGAATCGAAACTGCCGCAGACGCGCGGCGCGCATGATTGAGCCCCGATTGAGCTATAGTAAGCGCATGGAAGCCGCCGATCTTTCACACCACACCTCGCGCCGGTTCAACGAAGACCTGGAGCGCGTGCGCAGCAAGGTGCTCGCCATGGGTGGGCTGGTCGAGGAACAACTGGCCGGCGCACTCAACGCGCTGATCGATGGCGACAGCCAGCTCGGCCAGGCGATTGCAAAAAAGGATTACCAGGTCAACGGCATGGAAGTGTCGATCGACGAGGAGTGCAGCCGCATCCTCGCGACACGCGCACCGGCCGCCGGCGACCTGCGCATGATCGTGGCGACGATCAAGACCATTACTGATCTTGAGCGCATCGGCGACGAGTGCGAGAAGATTGCGCTGATCGCCGCGCGTCTCGCCAGCGAAGAGCGGCCGGCGGACCACTATCGTGAGGTCAAGCACCTCGGGCGCATCACCAGGACCATGGTGCACGAGGCGCTCGACTCTTTCGCGCGCCTCGACGCGGAGCTTGCGATCACGACCGCGCGCAGCGATCGAGTGATCGACGAAGAGTACGAGGCCATCCAGCGGCAGAGCATCACGTTCATGATGGAAGATCCGCGCTCGATAAGGCGCGCGCTCGACATCATGTGGGTGGTGCGCGCCATGGAGCGCATTGGTGATCACGCCAAGAATGTGTGCGAATACGTGATCTACATGGTGCACGGCAAGGACGTGCGCCATACGTCGCTCGAGCGCGTCGAGCAGGAAATCAAGAGTCGCAGCGCACGTCCGTGAAGTCCCCGACGCGGCGCAGTCTCAACCTGGCGGGGCTCCTGTGCTGCGCGGCGCTGCTGGGCTACGCCTGGTACGTGCAGGGCGTGCTGCGTATCGATCCCTGTCCGCTGTGCATCTTCCAGCGCGTTGGCGTGGCCGCCACGGGCGTGTTGTTCCTGCTGGCCTGGCTGCATGCGCCCAATGGCTGGGGTGCGCGTGCCTATGGTGTGCTGATCGCGCTTGCAGCGCTGCTGACGATGGCGATTGCGGCGCGGCACGTGTGGATCCAGCATCTGCCCGAAGGCGCGGTGCCGGTCTGCGGCGCCACGCTCAACTACATGCTCGATGTGTTCCCGATCAGCGATGTGATCCGCAAGGTGCTCACCGGTTCGGGTGAGTGCCACGCGGTGTCCTGGAGTTTCCTGGGCCTGGCAATGCCCACCTGGGTGCTGATTGCCGCAGCGGGACTGGGCTCACTCGGTGTCTACGCCAACTTCAGCGGTCGGCGTCGCTGAGCCGGGCAGGCCCGCTCACAACAGCTGGCGCAGCGCCTGCAGATAGATAGTGTGCAGCGCGTCGATATCCGCGACCCGCACGCACTCGTTCACCTTGTGGATGCTGGCATTGGGCACGCCCAGCTCGATTACCTCGGCACCCATTTGGGCGATGAAGCGCCCATCCGAAGTGCCGCCGCCGGTCGAGAGCGCTGGCGCAGTACCCGTGATCTCACGCACGGCAGCGCTTACGCCGGCCAGCAACTTTCCGGGTTGTGTGTAGAAGGGCTCACCGGAAACGTACCAGTCGAGCGTGTAGCGCACGCCGTGGCGCTTGAGGATTTCCTCGACGACGCCCTGCAGTCCGGCAATGCTCTGCACCGGTGAATAGCGCAGGTTGAAGCGCGCCTTGAGCTCGCCCGGAATCACATTGGGCGCGCCCGTGCCGGCGTTGAGATTCGAGATCTGGAACGAAGTCGGCTGGAAGTGTTCGTTGCCGTGGTCCCAGACGCGGCTGGTGAGCTCGGCCAGCGCTGGCGCCAGCGTGTGCACCGGGTTTTCGGCCAGCTGCGGGTAGGCGATGTGGCCCTGCACGCCATGCACGGTCAGCCGGCCCGAGAGTGACCCGCGCCGGCCGATCTTGATCACGTCGCCGGTGAGTCTCTCGCTCGAGGGCTCGCCAACGATGCACCAGTCGATGCCGGTGCGGCGCTCCATCAGGGTTTCGACTACGCGCTTGGTGCCATCGATTGAGGGGCCTTCCTCGTCGCTGGTGATCAGGAAGGCGATCGCACCCTGGTGTTTCGGATTCTCGGCGACGAAACTCTCGCAGGCCGTCACCATGGCGGCCAGGCCGCTTTTCATGTCGGCCGCACCGCGGCCATAGAGTACGCCCTCGCGGATCTCGGGCTTGAACGGATCGGAGCTCCACTCTTCGAGCGGGCCCGTGGGCACTACATCCGTATGGCCGGCAAAACACAGCAGCGGCTTCGCCTCGCCGCGCATTGCCCAGAGGTTGTCCACGTTGGCATAGCGCAAGTGCTCGATGTGGAAGCCGATTGCGGCCAGCCGTGCGGCCATCAATTTCTGGCAGCCCTCATCGGCGGGCGTCACGGAATTGCGTGACATCAATTCGCGGGTCAGTTCCAGCGTCGCGGACATTGGGCTCCTGGTGCGACCAATGTCGCAGGCGTTGCCGCGTTATACGGATACGCAGGGTTTGAGGCAAGAGGCAGTGCCCGTTGATTAGCCCAATACAATCAGGGGGATGGCTGCTCGGCCAGGCCGCTGACACACAACTGTCACAGAGCGGGTCTATAAATCGTGGCGAATCTTCGAACCACTTGCCGAGTCCACAAGAGGAAAGTCCAGTGAGCATACGTAGCATCAAGTTGCGCGCCATCGTCGGTGCGCTGGCCATCGGTGGCGCCCTGGGCGTTGCTTCGGCGGCGGACATCTCCGGCGCCGGCGCCACGTTCCCGTATCCGGTGTATTCCAAATGGGCCGAGGCCTACAAGGTCAAGACTGGCGACGGTTTGAACTACCAGTCGATCGGTTCGGGCGGCGGCATCAAGCAGATCAAGGCCGCGACGGTCACCTTCGGCGCCTCCGACAAACCCCTCGAAGCCAAGGACCTGAATGATTCGGGCCTTGTGCAATGGCCGATGGTCATCGGCGGCGTGGTGCCGGTCGTCAACGTTCCCGGCATCAAGGCCGGCGATCTGGAAATCGACGGTCCCACGCTCGCCAGCATTTATCTGGGCGAGATCAGCAAGTGGAACGACGCGCGCATCAAGGCGCTGAACCCCAAGGCCAAGCTGCCGGACCTGGCGATTGCACCGGTGTACCGCTCGGATGGCTCGGGCACGAATTTCCTGTTCACCCATTACCTCTCCAAGGTCAGTCCGAGCTTCCAGAGCAAGGTCGGCGCCAATGCCTCGGTCGAGTGGCCGGTCGGTATCGGTGCCAAGGGCAACGAGGGCGTGGCCAACATGACGCAGCAGACTTCGGGCGCTGTCGGCTACATTGAATATGCCTTCGCCAAGCAGAACAACATGGCGTACCTGCGCATGAAGAACGCCGCCGGCAAGGTGGTCGCGCCCGAGGCTGGCGCCTTCCAGGCTGCCGCTGCCAATGCTGACTGGGAGAAGGCTGAGGGTTTCTACCTGATCCTCACCGACCAGCCCGGTGCCGCCAGCTGGCCGATCACTGGCGCCAGTTTCATCATCATGTACAAGACGCCGAAGAACGCCGCCGATTCGCTGGCAGCACTGAAGTTCTTTGCCTGGGCCTACAAGAACGGGGCCGACCTCGCCAGGCAGCTGGACTACGTGCCGCTGCCGGAGAAGGTTGTTAAGCTGGTGGAGAAGACCTGGGTGGCCTCGATCAAGGCCGACGGCAAGCCGGTCTGGACCGAGAAATAACCGCCAGCATTGGCGCACAAGTAGTCAGTCGATCTGCAGCCGGGGCGGCAACGTCCCGGCTGCTGCATTGTCGGTGGGAGAACAATTGAGTACGCCAGCAATGGTATTGTCCGCGCGCCTGCGCCGCGAGGCGCGCGCCGAGAGCGTGTTCCGCGTCGCGACGCTGACCTCGGCACTGCTGGTGCTGGCCCTGCTGGCCGGCGTGCTGCTGACGCTGATCCACGGCAGCTGGCCGGCACTCAAGACTTTCAAATGGTCGTTCGTCACCGGTGAGCGCTGGAATCCGGTGGCTGACATCTACGGCGCACTGACGCCGTTGTACGGCACTGTTGCGACCTCGATCATCGCGCTGTTGATTGCCGTGCCCATTTCCTTCGGCATCGCCGTGTTCCTCACCGAGATCTGCCCGCGCTGGCTGCGTGGTCCCATCAGCACTGGCATCGAGCTGCTGGCCTCGGTGCCCAGCATCGTCTATGGCATCTGGGGCCTGTTCGTGCTGGCGCCGATCCTGCAACACAGCGTGCAACCCTGGTTGATCGTCCACCTGGGGCCGCTGCCAGTGGTGGGCAGGCTGTTTCAGGGCCCGCCCTATGGCATCGGGCTGCTGACCGCGGGTCTGGTGCTGGCGATCATGATCCTGCCGTTCATCACCTCGGTAATGCGCGAAGTGTTCCGCATGGCGCCGCTCTCGCTCAAGGAAGCCGCCTACGGACTCGGTGCGACACAGTGGAATGTCGTCTGGGATGTCGTATTGCCCTGGTCGCGCACCGGCGTCATCGGCGGCATCATGCTGGGGCTGGGCCGTGCGCTGGGGGAAACCATGGCGGTCACTTTCGTGATCGGCAACGCGCATCGCATCAGCGCCTCGCTGCTGGCGCCTTCGACCACCATCTCCGCCGCGGTTGCCAATGAATTTGCAGAGGCGGTGGGAGATCTGTACACCTCGGCGCTGTTCGCACTCGGCTTGTTGCTGTTCGTGCTCACTTTCGCAGTGATCGCGGGCGCACGCCTGCTGATGATGCGGCTCGAGCGCGGCACGGTGCAGCGCGCATGAGTACGCTACGTCGCCGCCGCATCGTCAACGTCATCGCCTTCTCGATGAGCATGGTGGCCACCGCCATTGGCCTGGCGCTGCTGTGCGCGATCCTCTGGACACTGCTGTCGCGCGGCTTTGGCGCCTTGTCGTTCTCGGTCTTCACGCAGATGACGCCAGGCCCCGGCAGTGCGGGCGGCCTGCTGAACGCCATTTACGGCAGTCTCGTCATGACTGCGTTGGGCATCCTGATCGGTGCGCCGATCGGCTTGCTCGCGGGCACCTATCTTGCGGAGTACGGGCGCAACAGCCCGCTCAGCACCGTGGTGCGTTTCATCAACGACGTGCAGCTGAGCGCGCCTTCGATCATCGTCGGCCTGTTCGTGTACATGCTGATGGTGATGCGCATGGGCCACTTCTCGGCCATCGCTGGCGCCGTGGCGCTGGGCATCATCGCCATGCCGGTGATGGTGCGCACCACCGAAGACATGCTGAACCTGGTGCCCAAGAGCATGCGCGACGGCTCGGCCGCACTCGGTGCACAGCCCTGGTACACGATCACGCGCATCGTGTATCCCGCGGCCAAGAACGGCCTGGTGACCGGAGTGCTGCTGGCCGTGGCGCGCATCAGTGGCGAGACGGCGCCGCTGCTGTTCACGGCGCTGAACAACCAGTTCTGGAATTCAAACCTCAACAAGCCTATGGCCAACCTGCCGATGGTGATATTCCAGTTTGCGATGAGCCCTTACGGCGACTGGCAACGCCTTGCCTGGGTCGGGGCGCTGCTGATCACCCTGTTCGTACTGTTCCTGAGCATCATTGCCAGATCCATATCTTCGTTGTTTGGACAGCACGGCAATCCGGGCGAGTAGGGCGCATGGAATCAGCAGAGTTCGGCCAGCACATCCTCAGCCGTTTCAACGAGGACATGGAGCGCCTGCGCAGTGACGTGCTGCGCATGGGCGGCCTGGCGGAGTCTCAGCTCGGCCAGGCGCTGCAGTCACTGGCGCTCGGGGATCGCGCGCTGGCCGCCGACGTAGTACGCGGCGAAGCAGAGGTCAATCGGCTGGAAGTCGAGATCGACGACGAATGCAGCCGCATTCTCGCCACGCGCGCACCTGCCGCCTCGGACCTGCGGCTGGTGCTGGCGATCATCAAGACCATCACCGATCTGGAACGCGTGGGCGATGAGGCGCACAAGATCGCCAACATCGTTGGCCGGCGCGGCCTGGAGCGCGGCAGCATCGATGGTTACCGGGTGGTGCGGCATCTCGGCGGTGTTGCCCTGGCTTACCTGCGAGATGCGCTCGACATCTTCGCGCGGCTGGACGCGCATGCGGCGCTGGAAGCCGTGAAGCGCGACCGCTTGCTCGATGAGGAATACGATGCGATCCAGCGCCAGTGCATCACCTTCATGATCGAGGATCCGCGCACTATCCGTGCCAGCATCGACCTGATGTGGGTGGCGCGTGCACTCGAGCGGGTCGGCGATCATGCCAAGAACATCTGCGAGTACGTGATCTACATGGTGGGTGGCCGCGATGTGCGCCACGTGTCGCTCGATGAAGTCGAGAAACAGTTGCTGGCCGCGGTGCCGGCGGCTGGCGCCGCCGTGGCCGCGCCGCCCCCGGACGGCACAGCGTGAGCGCCGAGGCAGTCGCGGCGCCAGCGGCCGGCACCGTCGCAATGGAAGGCGCGACGGGCTTGGCAAATCCGCGCGCGGTGGTCGAGAACCTGAGTTTCTACTACGGGTCCACGCAAGCCCTGAAGAAAATCAGTATGCCGATTGCCGATCGGCTGGTGACCGCGCTCATCGGGCCTTCCGGGTGTGGCAAGAGCACCTTCCTGCGCTGCTTCAACCGCATGCATGACCTGATCGCCGGTACGCGCTACGAAGGATCGATCACGCTCAATCCCGAGAAGATCGATCTGGTCGGGCGCAGCGTCGATCCCATCGACGTGCGCATGCGCATCGGCATGGTGTTCCAGAAGGCCAACCCTTTCCCAACTTCAATCGCTGACAATGTCACCTACGGCCTGCGCCTGCGCGGCCAGGCGAACCGCAGCCTGCTGGCCGAGGCCGTCGAGAAGGCACTGCGCGGCGCGGCCCTGTGGGATGAGGTCAAGGATCGCCTGAACGCACCGGCGCAGGCCTTGTCGGGCGGACAGATGCAGCGCCTGTGCATCGCGCGCGCACTGGCGACCAATCCTGAGATGATCCTGTTCGACGAGCCGACTTCGGCGCTCGACCCGATCGCCACGGCGAAGATCGAGGAGCTGATCGCCACGCTGCGTGAGCAGGTGACGGTGCTGATCGTGACCCACAACATGCAGCAGGCCGCGCGCATCTCTGACTACACCGCCTTCATGTACCTCGGCGAGCTGATCGAATTCGATACCGCAGCCAAGATCTTCACCAATCCCGCCAGGAAAGCCACCGAGGACTACATCACGGGTCGCTACGGCTGAGTCCGCGACTCTGTTGCAAGCCCCATACACGCAGCAGCGTGTAATCGTTCTGTCACACAGCCTGTGTAGTTTGTCCGGCATTCCGCGCCGCCACTGCTGGCACGCGGATATCAGACCCGAAACAGACATTTCAGGAGCGTTACATGTCCAAGCAGATCTTTGCGGCCCTAGGCGTGGTCGCGTGTGCTGTTGCGAACTTCGCACATGCCGATACCGCGATTACCGAAAACACCAGTGTCGGCGGCAAAGCATTCATCGACCTGACCAGCCTCGACCAGAAGGTGGCCGGCACCAAGAGCGCGGCCAGCGGCTTCGGGCTCGATGTCACGCGCTTCTACCTGATTGCCAATCACACCTTCGATAGCGTCTGGTCGGCAAACCTGACTACCGACTTCAACTACATGAGCGCTGACAAGGAAACGCAGCTGTTCGTGAAGAAGGCCTACCTGCAGGCCAAGATCTCCGATGCCTTCTGGGTGCGCGCCGGCTCGGCCGATCTGCCCTGGATTTCCTTCGTAGAGGATCTCTATGGCGTGCGCTATGTCGAGAAAGTGCTGGACGACCGTGTCGGTCGCGGCACCTCGGCTGACTGGGGCGTGCACGTCGGCGGCAAGCTGGCCGACGGCAAGTTCGGCTACGCGTTTTCTGCGATCGAAGGCAATGGCTACAAGAACCCGACCCGCTCGAAGTCGCTGGATTTCGAAGGTCGCGTGAGCTTCGTGCCGGTGACGGGCCTGACGGCAGCCGTTGGCTTCTACTCGGGCAAGCTCGGCAAGGATGTCGAAGGCACGACCACGCCGGCGCTGCACACGGCCTCGCGCGTCAATGCGCTGCTGGCCTACGGTTACGAGAACTTCAGGATCGGCGGCGAGTACTTCACCGCTGACAACTGGACTGCGGTGACCACTGCAGCCACCGACAAGTCCGACGGCTTTTCGGTCTGGGGTTCATACAAGTTCAGTGACCTGGTTTCGGGCTTCGTGCGCTATGACAACGAGAAGCCGAACAAGGACACCGCGCCCAGCCTCAAGGACGAGTACTACAACATCGGCGCCAGCTTCAAGCCCCGCAAGGGCGTGGACCTGTCGGTGGTCTACAAGCACGCAGAGCAGAAGAACAACACCGCGGTCAAGCCGCTGGATTCCGACGAGTTCGGTGTCTGGGCGCAGGTGGCGTTCTGATCCACACGGTAGTGTGTAGTGTCAGTCGAAGGCATTAGCGTACGCCCGGTGCTGCGACCCTCAAATCGCGGCGCCGGGCCAGGCGTTTCTAGTACTCTAGTGTCCGCCATGATTACGCGCATTGAGGTCGATGACGGACGCAGCCGGCCGGGGGCGCACAAGATCGCGGTCGACGAAACCCGTCGCACGCAGGCGCTCAAGGCGCCGGTCAAGGCCAGCGTCGAGAATCTCTCCTTCTATTATGGTGCCGCCCGGGCACTCAATGATCTGAACGTCGAGATCCGCGACAACCAGATCACCGCGCTCATCGGGCCCTCTGGCTGTGGCAAGAGTACCTTCCTGCGCTGCTTCAACCGCATGCACGATCAGCAGGCAGGTACGCGTTACGAAGGGCGCATCATGCTTCATCCGGAGGAGATCAACCTGGTGGGGCGCGATGTCGATCCGATCGAAGTGCGCATGCGCATCGGCATGGTGTTCCAGAAGCCGAATCCGTTTCCCAAGTCGATCTTCGAGAATGTGGCCTACGGGCTTCGCGTGCGCGGCATCCGGGCCCAGTTGCGCCTCGCCGAAGAAGTGGAGCGCGCGCTGCGCAACGCGGCGTTGTGGGATGAAGTCAAGGACCGGCTGGACAGCTCCGGGCTGTCACTCTCGGGCGGCCAGCAGCAGCGCCTGTGCATCGCGCGTGCGCTGGCAACCGAACCCGAGATCCTGCTATTCGATGAGCCCACGTCTGCGCTTGATCCAATCGCCACCGCGCGCATTGAAGAACTGATCGTCAGCCTGCGCGATCGTGTCACCGTGGTGATCGTCACTCACAACATGCAACAGGCTGCGCGGGTGTCCGACTTCACGGCCTTCATGTACCTGGGAAATCTGGTCGAGTTCGACGAGACCAGCAGGATTTTCACGAACCCGAGCCAGAAAGCTACGGAAGACTACATCACCGGCCGCTACGGCTGAGCCGGCTCGTGTTCAGTCCATCCGCAGCAATTCATTGATCGAAGTCTTCGCGCGCGTCTGCGCATCCACACGCTTGACGATCACCGCGCAATAGAGACTGTGGCTGCCGTCACGTGCAGGCAGGTTGCCTGAGACCACCACCGACCCGGGCGGCACATGACCCTGGAGGATCTGGCCGCTGGCACGATCCAGTATTTTTGTGCTCTGGCCGATGAATACACCCATCGAAATCACCGAACCCTCACCGACGATCACGCCCTCGACGATCTCCGAGCGAGCGCCGATGAAGCAGTTGTCCTCGATGATCGTGGGGCTGGCCTGCAGCGGCTCGAGCACGCCGCCGATGCCGACGCCGCCCGAGAGGTGCACGTTCTTGCCGATCTGCACGCAGGAGCCGACGGTCACCCAGGTGTCGACCATCGTGCCGGAATCTACATAGGCGCCGATGTTCACGTACGAGGGCATCAGCACGGCATTCGGCGCCACGTAGGCGCCGCGGCGCACGATGGCCTGCGGCACTACGCGCACGCCGCCGGCGGCAAAAGCCGCGGCATCAGTATCCGCATACTTGAGCGGCACCTTGTCGTAGAAGCGGGTGTAGCCGGCGTCCACGACTTCATTGTCGTGGGTGCGAAAATACAGCAGCACCGCCTTCTTCAGCCACTCATGCACCACCCATTTGCCGGCGACGCGCTCGGCAACGCGCGCCTCGCCGCGATCGAGCATGCCGATCGCGCTGTCGATCGCGGCCTTGAGACCGGCGTCCGCGTTGGCGGCAGTGATGGTCTGGCGGCGTTCGAAGGCTGATTCGATCAGGCCCTGCAGTTGCGCGGCTGACACTCAGGCGCTTCCTTGCGATGGGCTCAAGGCCTCCATCAGGCGCGCGCGCAGCCGCTCCGTGGCGGCTTCGTCCAGCGGCCGGCGGGCGCGATCAGTGATGTAGAACACGTCTTCGGCGCGCTCGCCCATGGTGCCGATCTTGGCGGCATCCAGATCCACGCGCTCTTCCCACAGCACCTTGCCCACATCGCATAGCAAGCCGGGGCGATCGCCCGCGACCAGCTCGAGCACCGAGCGGGCATTGCGCTCATCGACGCTGATCGCGATGCGGGTTGCCGTCTTGAACACGCGCAGCTGTCGGGGTGCGCGGCGCAACACCGCCAGCGGTGCCTCCTCGGGCCGCTGCAGCGATGACCACAGTGCGCGCTCGATCTCGGTCAGCCGCTCGGCGTCGTTGATCATCACGCCGTCTTCCTCGAGCACATGGTAGGTGTCGATCGAGAAGCCGTTGCCGACCGGTGTGATGCGCGCATCGACGATGTTGAGGCCGAGCTGGTCGAGCACCGCGGTGGCGCGCGCAAAGCTGTGGCGACGGTGCGGCGCGTAGATCAGCACCGCTGAGGTGCCGCTCTCGCTCTGCGCTTCGACCGCGACGCGGGCTTCTTCGCCGCTTTGGTCATTGCGTGCCAGCACGCGCGTGTGACGCGCGATTTCCTCGGGTGTGTAGCGCAGGAAATAGGCTTCCGGCAGCGCCGCCCAGACCTTGTCGACCGCTGCGACATCGAGCGTCGCGGCATTGGCCGCCGCACTGGCCAGCAGGGCTCGCGCACCCGACTGGTTCTCGCGCACCAGTTCATCCTTGTCTACGGGCGTTTCGAGGCCGCGGCGCAGCGCGCGTCGCACCTTCTCGTAGAAATCATGGAACAGCGAAGCCTTCCAGGAATTCCACAGCTTCGGATTCGTGCCGCGCACGTCGGCGCAGGTGAGCACATACAGATAATCAAGGTGCGCCTCGTCGCCCACCTTGCGCGCAAACTCATTGATCACCTGTGGATCGCCGATGTCCTGCTTCTGCGCGGTCATCGAGAACACCAGGTGGCTCTTCACGAGCCACGCCACCAGGCGCGCGTCGTAGCGCGACAATCCCTGCTCAAGGCAGAAGGCTTCGGCATCGACGGCACCGAGATCCGAGTGATCGCCGCCGCGTCCCTTGGCGATGTCATGGAAGAGGGCGCCGAGGTACACGATCTCGGGTTTCGGCAATTGCTGCATGATCGGCGAGACCAGCGGTAGCTCGTGGTTGAGCTCGGGAATCGCCAGGCGTCGCGCGTTGCTGACCACGAACAGCGTGTGCGCATCGACCGTGTAGGCGTGGAACAGGTCGTACTGCATGCGACCGACGATGCGACCGAAGGCGGGGATGTAGCGACCCAGCACGCCATAGTTGTTCATGCGCCGCAGCTCGTGCGTCACGCCGCGCGGCGCGCGCAGGATCTCGAGGAACAGGCGGTGATTGCGCGGGTTTTGGCGGAACTCCTCGTCGATCAGCCACAGGTTGCGCCCCACCGCGCGGATCGTGTCGGCGCGCACGCCGCGCAGCTGCGGGTTCTGCTGCAGCAGCACGAACAATTCCAGCAATGCCGAGGGCTGGCGCGCGAACAGCTCGGGCGTGGTGGCCTCGAGATAGTCGTTGCGCACCTGGAACTGCGCGGTCAGCGCGCGCGCCGGTGTGTCGTCGGTGAGGATCGCCTCGCGGAACAGTTGCAGCAGCAGTTCGTTCAGCAGCTGCACGTCAATCACGGTGCGGTAATAGCGCTGCATCAGCTGCTCAACCGCCAGCGTGTAGGAGCCATCCTCGTAGCCGAAACTGTGTGCGAGCTTGGCCTGGTGATCGAACAGCAACCGATCCTCGTGCCGCCCGGCGAGCACATGCAGACCGAAGCGCACCTTCCACAGGAAGGATTGCGCCTGCTTCAGCCGTCGCAGTTCGGAAGGTGTGAGAAAACCGTGCGTCACGAGCTCGTCGAGCGAGTCGGCACCGAAGTGACGCTTGGCCACCCAGCCAATCGTCTGGATATCGCGCAGTCCGCCGGGACCGGTCTTCACGTTGGGTTCGAGGTTGTAGGCGGTGTCGTTCGCCTTCAGGTGCCGCTGCTGCTGCTCGCGCACCTTGGCGGCGAAGAAATCGCGCACCGGCCAGAGGCGATCGGGGGCGAGCGCCGCGCGCATCGCCGGCAGCAGCGCCGCGGAGCCGGCGAGCCAGCGCGCCTCCAGCAGTGTGGTCATCACGCCCACATCGGCGAGGCTCTGCTCGCAGCAATCTTCAATCGTGCGCACGCTGTGACCGACCTCGAGACCGATGTCCCAGAGGAAAGTCACCAGCTGTTCCACCTGGCCGCGCTGGCCCTCGCTCAGCGACTGCGGCACCAGCACCAGGAAATCGACATCGGAATAGGGATGCAGCTCCGCGCGGCCATAGCCGCCGACCGCAGCCAGTGTCAGTCGCGAGGCAAGCTCGGGATCGAGCCTTGCATGCCAGAGCGTCGCCAGCAGGATATCGGTGAAGGCCGCACGCGCGCGCACCAGGCCTTCCACCTGTTCGTCATCGCGAAAGCGTTGCTGCAGTTCCTGCTGCCCTTGCGCCAGCAGTTGCCGGCACACCTCGGCCGAGCATTGCCCGTTCTTTAGCAGCTCGGGCAGGCGGCCGAGCAATGGCCAATCGAGCGGGACCGTGAGCGCGCTGGTCAGTTCGTCGAGCGCTTCCGGATCGGCAATCATGCCGCGGCACGCTCCGCGGCGCTCAGCGTCAGCACTTCGTGGCCGTTGTTCGTGACCAGCACCATGTGTTCCCACTGTGCCGAGAGCGAGTGATCCTTGGTGACGACTGTCCAGCCATCTTTCAGCACCTGCGTGTGCCGCCGGCCGGCGTTGATCATCGGTTCGATCGTGAACACCATGCCGGGGAGCAGTTCCATGCCGGTGCGGGCCTCGCCGTAATGCAGTACCTGCGGATCCTCGTGATACCCGCGGCCAATGCCATGGCCGCAATACTCGCGCACCACCGAAAAGCCGGCGTTCTCGCTGTGCTGCTGGATCGCATGACCGATGTCGCCGAGCTGCATGCCGGGCTTCACGATGTCGATCGCCTTCCACATCGCATCGCGGCAGGTATCGGCCAAGCGCTGCGCCAGCACGGGCGCCTTGCCCGCGTAGTACATGCGGCTGGTGTCGCCGTGATAGCCATCCTTGATCACCGCGACATCGATGTTGACGATGTCACCGCTTTTGAGCACCCGGTCATTGGGAATGCCGTGGCAGACCACGTGGTTCACGGAAGTGCATACGGTCTTGGGAAAACCGCGATAACCCACGTTGGCGGGCGTGATCTTCTGCACGTTGAGGATGAAGTCGTGGCAGATCCGGTCGAGCTCATCGGTGCTGATGCCGGGGGCCACGTGCTCGCCGATCATGTCCAGCACATCGGCCGCGAGGCGCCCCGCCACCCGCAATTTCTCCTGTGCTTCCGGGGACTTAAGCGTTACCTGAGTGGATCGGAGCATGGTTACAGGGGGCCTTGGCTGCGGTGGGCCCGGAGCGTTGTCCGGGCGATGGGTTCATGGTATAAAGCGCGGCCTTTTTTGGCAAACCAATCCACACGCGCATCAATAACTTGCGGCCGGGTGTCCCCACTAACCCTGGGGATCGTCGTCAAGGATGCGCGGAGGCCCTAACCCGACCATGAGGAACAGACCATGACCAGCGTGTCGATGCGACAGATGCTGGAAGCGGGCGTCCACTTCGGACACCAGACCCGCTTCTGGAACCCCAAGATGGCTCCGTACATCTTCGGCGAACGCAACCGTATCCATATCATCAACCTCGAAAAGACCCAGCCGCTGTTCGTGGAGGCCGCCGCTTTCATCAAGCGCGTGGTTAGCGATGGCGGGCGGGTGTTGTTCGTAGGCACCAAGCGCTCGGCGCGCGACGCCGTGGCTACCGAGGCCGTGCGCTGCGGCATGCCCTATGTGAACCAGCGCTGGCTGGGCGGCATGCTCACCAATTTCAAGACGCTGCGCTCGTCGATCAAGCGCCTGGCCGATCTCGAGGAACTGACCGTTTCCGGGGCCATTGAAAAGCGCGGCAAGAAAGAAGGCACGATGCTGCGCCGCGAGATGATCAAGCTCGAAAAGAGCCTCGGCGGCATCAAGCTGATGGAATCGCTCCCGGACGTGTTGTTCGTGGTCGACGTCGGTCACGAGGTGATCGCGATCCAGGAAGCCCGCAAGCTCGGTATCCCGGTGGTTGCGGTGGTCGACACCAACTGCTCGCCCGATGGTATCGATCACATCATTCCGGGCAACGATGATGCGATGCGCGCCATCCAGCTCTACGCGAGCGCGGTGGCCGATGCCGTGATCGACGGCAAGTCCTCGGTGCCGCAGATGGTGGTGAGCGAAGACGAATTCGTGGAGCTGGATGCCGAAGGCAACCCGCGCCGCAAGCCCGGCCGCAATGCGCGGCCCGCCAGGCCCGCGGCGCCGGTGCGCAATCGCCGGGGTCCGCCGCCGCCTGTGGCCCGCCGCCGTCCGGCCGTCAATCCGGCCACTGCCGCGGCGATGGGTGCGGCCACGGCCGAGGGCACCGTAGCTGCGGCCCCGGCCGAGGGCACCGCAGTGGCGGCCCCGGTCGAAGTGTCTGACGCCGAGCTCGGCATTGACACCGAGCTCGAGGCTATCGGTCACCTGGGCGAGACTCCGCCCTCGGCGACTGCGACCGCGACGGCTCGCCGCCGTCCCGCCCCGGGCGCCGCCGGTGCCCGCCGCACGCCCCGCGGTTGATACAGGAACAATGGAGCTGACATGAGCGTCACTGCTGAAGTGGTCCGCCAGCTGCGCGAGCGCACCGGCGCCGGCATGATGGAATGCAAGAAGGCCCTGGTGGAAACCCAAGGAAATCTGGATGCCGCCGCCGAGCTGATGCGCAAGCAGGGCCTGGCCAAGGCCGACAAGAAAGCTACGCGCGTCGCCGCCGAAGGTGTGATCGCGCACCACGTGGCGGCCGATGGGCGCAGCGCCGCGCTGGTCGAGGTCAACTGCGAGACCGACTTCGTCGCGCGCGAGCACGATTTCCAGGCTTTCGCGACCGAAGTCGCACGTGCAGCACTCGCCAGCCGCCCGGCCAATATCGAGGCGCTGCAGGCGCTCAAGCTGGCCTCCGGCGAAACCATCGACGAGCACCGCCGCGCGCTGGTGGCCAAGATCGGCGAGAACATTTCCCTGCGCCGCACGACCACGCTGACCAGCAGCGCTCATCTGGGCAGCTACCTGCACGGCTCGCGCATCGGCGTGCTGGTGGCGCTCGAAGGTGGCGATGCCACGCTGGCGCGCGACCTGGCGATGCATATCGCCGCCAGCAATCCACGCTACATCTCGCTGGCCGAAGTGCCGGCCGCGGAGCAGGCCAAGGAACGCGAAATCCTGACCGAGCAGGCGCAGAAAGAGGGCAAGAGCCCCGAGATCGCCGCCAAGATGGTCGAGGGTCGGCTGCGCAAGTCCATGGGTGAGATCACGCTGCTGGGCCAGCCTTACGTGAAGGATCCGGACCAGAGCGTCGAGAAACTGCTGAAGAGCGCGGGCGCCAGGGTGCGCGAATTCGTGCGCTACGAAGTGGGCGCCGGCATCGAGAAAAAGCAGGAAGATTTTGTCGCCGAGGTGATGGCCCAGGTCAGCGCCGCGGGGCGCAACTGAAGGCCGGCACGCCGCCGCGTATCAATGTTCAAAACGCCCCGCTGATGCGGGGCATTTTTTATAAGGAGCCGGAATGAAGCGCATGCTGGTCAAGCTCTCGGGCGAAGCCCTGTTGGGCAATGCGGATTACGGCATCGATCCTGTGATGCTCAAGCGCGTCGCCGGTGAACTGCGCGACGTACTGGCCCTTGGCATCCAGCTCGCGGTGGTGGTGGGTGGCGGCAACATCTTTCGCGGCGCGGGTCTCGCGCGCGCCGGCATGGACCGGGTCACCGCCGACCAGATGGGCATGCTGGCCACCGTGATGAATGCGCTGGCGATGCAGGATGCGCTCGAATCGATGAACGTGCACGCGCGCGTGATGTCGGCGATCCGCATCAACGAAGTGTGCGAGGACTACATCCGCCGCCGCGCCGTGCGCCACCTGGAAAAGGATCGGATCGTGATCTTCGCCGCCGGTACCGGCAATCCCTTTTTCACCACCGACACCGCGGCCTCGCTGCGCGCCATCGAGATCGAAGCGCACTTGCTGCTCAAGGCCACTAAGGTCAACGGTATCTACTCCGAAGACCCGATGAAAAACCCCGCCGCCCGCCACTACCCACGGCTCACCTTCGACCAGGTGCTCACCGAGCGCCTCAACGTGATGGATGCCACGGCGATCGTCATGTGTCGCGACCATTCGTTGCCACTGCGCGTTTTCAACCTGAATGGCGATGGGGATCTGGTGCGGATTGCTCGCGGGGAAGACGTGGGTACGCTGGTCACCAACGGCTGAGGGCTCGGGCGGCGCCAATTGTCCATGGACGGATTCACGGCGTTCCCGGACAATCCTCTGCATAATCGGCGGCCAGCCCGGCGCCAAAAGTACGCCTCCGGGCTCTTTCTTGATTTCGGATGGGGGGACCTAAATGCTCGATGACATTAAAAAGGACGCCACAACCAGAATGCAAAAGTGCGTCCAGGTGTTCATGGCCGACCTGAAGAAAATGCGTACTGGCCGCGCCCACCCCAGCCTCATCGATCACTTGAAAGTCGACTACTACGGCAACGACGTGCCGCTGCAGCAGGTGGCCAACATCAGTGTCGAGGATGCGCGCACGCTGGTGGTCTCGCCCTGGGAGAAACCGATGGTGCAGGTCATCGAGAAGGCGATCCACAAGTCGGACCTGGGCCTCACGCCGATGACGGCGGGCCAGGTGATCCGCATCCCCTTGCCGCCGCTGACCGAGGAGCGGCGCCGTGACATCACCAAGGTGGTGCGGCACGATGCCGAGAATGCGCGCGTCAGCGTGCGCAACGTGCGCCGCGATGTGCTGACGGACGTGAAGGAAATGCTCAAGGAGAAGATGATCTCGCAGGATGACGAGCGCAAGGCGCAGGACGAGATCCAGAAACTGACCGACCGGCACGTGGCCGAAATCGACCAGCAGCTGGCGGCCAAAGAGAAAGAGATCCTGCAGGTCTGATCGACCTGCAGGGCTGATCGATGAATGTGCCGCGGCACATCGCCATAGTGATGGACGGCAACGGCCGCTGGGCGCAGGGGCGCGGCGCCGAGCGCAACGAGGGTCACCGCTCGGGGCTCGATCCTGTGCGCATGGTGATCGAGGAATGCTTGCGGGCCAAGGTTGCTGCGCTGACGCTGTTTGCCTTCAGCAGCGAGAACTGGTCGCGGCCCGCGGATGAGGTGGCCGGCATCATGAACCTGTTCTTCGATGCGCTGGAGGCAGAGCTCCCGGCACTGAACAAGAATGGCGTGCGTCTGCGCTTCATCGGTGAACGCGCTGCGCTGGCGCCGGCCTTGCGCTCGCGCATGGGGGAGGCCGAGACCCTGACAATGGGCAACAGCGCATTGCGGCTGCAGGTGGCGATCAGCTATGGCGGCCGGCAGGACATCCTGGCGGCCGCGGCTCAGGTGGCGCTCGCTTGCGAGCGCGGCGAACTGCGCAGCAGCGAGCTTACCGAGAGCGGTTTCGCCGCGCACCTCGCGCTCGCCGGCTTGCCCGACCCCGACCTTTTCATCCGCACCGGTGGCGAGCAGCGCATCAGCAATTTCCTGCTCTGGAACCTGGCCTACAGCGAGCTGTATTTCACCGCCACGCTCTGGCCCGATTTCAGCAGCGCCGAATTCGCAGCGGCGCTGCGCGAATTCGCCGGGCGGCAGCGCCGCTTCGGGCTCAGCGGCGCGCAGCTGCAGGACGCCTGAGGATGCGCGCCCGGATACTCACCGCGATCATGCTCGGCGCCGTGCTGATCGGCGTGTTGCTGTTGGCGCCGCCGGTGGCCGTGCGTGCGCTGTTCGGCCTGTTCGTGGTCGCCGGCGCCTGGGAGTGGGCAGCCTTCGCGGGCTACACACGACGCGCTGCGCGTCTGGCCTTCGTGCTGGTGATCGCACTGGTGGCGATTGGCATGCGCGCGCTGGCCGATAGCGGCATGGGCTATGAATTGCTGTTGCGCCTGGCGGCCTGCTGGTGGCTGTTGGCGCTGCTGTGGGTGTTGTTCGCGCCGCAGCGGGTGAATCATGTGGTGGCCGGGCTGGCAGCGCTCCCGTCACTGGCGCCGACCTGGGTCGCGCTGACCCATATCGCCGAGACCTGGACGCGCGGCACGCAGTGGGTGTTGTTCATCTTGATCCTGCCGTTTGCGGCCGACATCGGTGCGTTCTTTGCCGGGCGCTCCTTCGGACGTACCAAGCTCGCACCGGTGGTGTCGCCCGGCAAGACCTGGGAAGGCGTGCTGGGCGGCCTGGCGCTGGCAGCGCTGGCGGCCTGGGCCGGCGCGGGCTGGTTCCATCTGCCGCTGCCGTCGATGCTATTGCTGTGCATGCTGGCTGCGGCCTTCTCTATCGTGGGCGATCTCACCGAGAGCATGCTCAAGCGCGCCGCGGGCGTGAAGGATAGTGGCCGCCTGTTTCCCGGCCATGGCGGTGTGCTCGATCGCATTGACAGCGCGCTGGCCGCAGCACCCTTCATGGTGCTGGGGCTGATGCATCTGGGTGTGGGCTCATGATCGGCGTCGCGTTGCTCGGGTCCACCGGCAGCATCGGCCAGAACACGCTCTCGGTGCTGGCCCAGCATCCGCAGCGTTATCGCGTAGTGTCACTGGCCGCGCGCTCCGATGTGCAGCGCATGGCCGAGCAGTGCCGGCGCTTTCGCCCCGAAGTGGTGGCGATGGAACATGCGCCGGCCGCGGCCGAGCTGGAACCCCTGTTGCGGGCCGCGGGCCTGACAACACGCGTGACGGCCGGGGCGGAGGCGATCGTGGAGCTGGCGCGCGCGAGCGCCGCGCAAGTAGTGATGGCGGCCATCAGCGGCGCGGCCGGCTTGCGCTCCACGCTGGCGGCTGCGCAGTCCGGCAAACGGCTGCTGCTGGCGAACAAGGAGTCCGCCGTGATGGCCGGCACGCTGCTGATCGCGGCGCTGCGCGCGGGTGGGGGCACGCTGGTACCGATCGACAGCGAGCACAACGCCATCTTCCAGTGCCTGCCACCAGGCGCCCGCATCGGCGAGCGGCCGGCCGGCTTACGCCGCCTGCTGCTGACGGCCTCGGGTGGGCCTTTCCTCGACTGGCCGGCCGCCGCCATGGCCCGCGCCACCTGCGAGCAGGCCTGCCAGCATCCGCGCTGGCAGATGGGCCGCAAGATCTCGGTCGATTCTGCCACTCTGATGAACAAGGGTCTGGAGCTGATCGAGGCCCAGGTGCTCTTTGGCGTGCCGGCCCGCGATATCGCCGTGCTGGTGCATCCGCAGAGCATCGTCCACTCGCTGGTCGAGTACGAGGACGGCTCCAGCCTGGCGCAGCTGGGCTCGCCCGACATGCGCACTCCGATCGCTCAGGCGCTGGCGTGGCCCGCACGCATCGCGTCCGGTGTAGAATTCCTCGATTTGGCCAAGGCTGGCCCGCTGGAGTTCCGGGAGCCTGATCGCGAGCGCTTTCCCTGCCTGGCCCTGGCCGAGCAGGCGGCACACGCGGGAGGCATGGCTTGCACGTGGTTGAATGCCGCGGACGAAGTGGCGGTGCAGGCTTTTCTCGACAAGCAGTTGAACTTTGGGGATATTCCGGCGGTCATTGCAGAGGTCATGGCGCACATGCCTGGTGGGGAAATGAAAGATCTGGACACGGTATTGGCGACGGACCAGGCCGCGCGCGTGCGTGCGCACTCGGTGCTGGCCGCGCGCGCGACGCGTGTCAATGTGGATTCGGCTTGAGCCAGACTGTTGCCATTGAGCCACGCGCGCCAGCGCGCCCGGGCCTTGCGCCATGAGCGGGTTCTGGCTCAGCGCGCTGTCCTTCGTGGTCGCCGTGGTGGTGTTGGTAGGCATCCACGAGTTCGGCCATTTCTGGGTGGCGCGGCGCCTGGGTTTCAAGGTGCTCAGATTCTCGATCGGCTTTGGCAGCCCCTTGTGGAAGCGGGTAGGCAAGGTCGATGGCACCGAGTACGTGCTTGCCTCCGTGCCGCTCGGCGGCTACGTGAAGATGCTCGATGAGCGCGAGGGGCCGGTGGCAGCTCACGAAGTCCATCGTGCCTTCAATCGTCGCCCGCACTGGCAGCGCATCGTGGTCTTGTTGGCGGGACCGGCATTCAATTTTTTGTTCGCCATCCTGATGCTCGCCGGCCTGATGATGGTGGAGGGCAGCACTGAGGTGCGGCCGCTCCTGGGCCCGGTGGTGGCGCAATCGCGCGCGGCGCAGGCCGGCGTGCAGGCGGACGATGAAATCATCAGCATCAACGGGCAGGCGGTTGTCAGCCAGCGCGATGTCTGGGTCGGGCTGCTCGATGAAGTGTCGGCCGCGCACCCGATCAGCCTGGGGCTGCGCGATCCGGCCGGACAGGTGCGCGTCGTGCAGCTGCAGACCGGGAATGCCGCTGAGCGCCGGGCGCTCTCGGAGCCTGCCGTGGTGCTCGCGGGCCTGGGGCTGCAATTCAAGGAGCCGGATATCCCGGCGAAGATCGGTAGCCTCGGGCCACAAGGTCCGGCGGCGCGCGCGGGGCTGCGACCCGGTGATTTGGTGCTCAGCGTCAATGCCGAGCCGGTACACAACTTCCAGCAGCTCGCGGCACTGGTCAATGCCCATCCGGATGAGAGCATCACGCTGCGCTATTCACGCGCGAGCCAGGAATACACGGTGCGCCTCACGACCGTGGGCGAGCAGCAGGGTGCAACCCGCGTCGGCCATATCTATCTGAGTCCGCCGCGCGATATTCCCTGGCCGCCACAGATGCTTCGGCACGTCAATGTGGGTCCCGGCGGCGCCTTTTTGGGTGCGCTGCAGGAGAGTTGGAGCATGACGGCCTTCCAGGCGCGAATGCTCTGGCGCATGGTCACGGGTTCTGTCTCGGTGAAGAACCTCGGTGGTGCGATTACCATTGCCGAGCTGGCCGGCGACTCGGCGGCGGCCGGTGTGTCCAGCTTCCTGCATTTCCTGGTGATGATCAGTCTGGCGCTGGGTTTCCTGAACCTGTTGCCGATTCCGATACTCGATGGCGGCCAGATCGTGATGCAGACCGTCGAGTGGCTCAAGGGCAGTCCGCTCTCGGAGCGGGCTCAGGCCGCCGGCCAGCAGTTTGGCATCGCACTGGTGCTGCTGCTGGTGGGTGTTGCCCTGTTTAACGACATTTCGCGTCATTTTGGTTGACGCCCCAATCTTAAGGTAATGGCTTTGCGCATGAATAGACGCGCGATATTCGCGGTGTTTGCCCTTGTTGCTTGTTCCACGGCGCTGGCCCAGCTCGCGCCCGAGGCCGACTTCACGGTGGGCGACATCAAGATCGAGGGGCTGCAACGCATCTCCGAGGGCACAGTATTCAACTACCTGCCAGTGAACATCGGCGACCGGCTCACGCCGCAACGCCAGCGCGAGGCGCTGCGCGCGCTCTATGCCACCGGCTTCTTCCGCGACGTGGAGATGCGCCGCGATGGCAACACGCTGCTGGTCGCGGTGCTCGAGCGCCCCTCGCTCGAGAGCGTCGAGATCAAGGGCAACAAGGACATCAAGACCGAAGACCTGCAGAAGTCACTGCGCACCGTAGGGCTCTCGGCCGGCAAGACCTTCAACCGCTCTACGCTCGAGGAAGTCACGCAGTACCTCACCGACCAGTATTACAGCCGCGGCAAGTACGCCGTGAAGGTGGATACCAAGGTCGAAGACCTGGCCAACAACCGGGTGCGCGTGAACCTCGACATCAAGGAAGGCAGCCGCGCCAAGATCCGCCAGATCAACATCGTCGGCGACACGGTGTTCAAGGAAAAAGACATCCTCGAGACGCTGACGCTGAAGACCCCCAACTGGACTTCCTGGTACAAGAGCAGCGACCGCTATTCGCGCGAATCCCTCGAAGGCGACCTGGAGAAAATCCGCACCTATTACCAGGATCGCGGCTACGCCAATTTCCGCCCGGATTCAGTGCAGGTGGCGATCTCGCCCGACAAGAGCGACATCTTCATCACCGTGAACATCACCGAGGGTGTGGTCTACAAGGTGAGCGAGGTGAAGCTGGCGGGCAAGCTGATCGTGCCCGAGGCTGACCTCAAGCGCCTGGTGCTGGTGAAGCCCGGCCAGACCTATTCGCAGAAGGTCATCACCGCCACCCAGGAACTGATCAAGAACCGGCTGGGCGCCGAGGGTTTCTATTTCGCCAAGGTCGATGACGTCAAGACGCCCGACGAGGCGAAGAAGGAGGTGGCCCTCACGCTGTTCGTGGAGCCCGGCAACCGGGTCTACGTGCGCGAGATCAACTTCAAGGGCTCGACGCGCAGCGACGATGAGACCATGCGGCGCGAAGTGCGGCAGATGGAAGGCGCGTTGCTCTCCAACGTGGCGCTCGAACGTTCCAAGCAACGCCTGCAGCAGCAGCAGTTCGTCGAGACGGTCGAATTCGAGACCAACCCGGTGGCGGGCTCCCCCGACCTCGTTGATGTGACCTTCAACGTGAAGGAGCGGCCGAGCGCCAGCATCAGTGGCGGTATCGGCTATTCGGCCTCGCAGAAGTTCATGCTCAACGGCAGCTTCCAGGACAGCGACTTCATGGGGAGCGGCGATGTGATCGCGCTGCAACTCGATTCGGGCATTTACAACAAGATCTACAGCTTCTCGCACACCAACCCGTACCTGAACGTCGATGGCCTCTCGCGCAGCGTGTCGCTCAGCTACCGCAGCTCGACCCAGTTCGTGTCGACGTCCTCCAATTTCAAATCGCAGAACCTGTCGCTGGGCCTGAACTTCGGCATCCCGATCAGCGAGTACCAGCGCATCAGTGCCGGTGCCGCACTGCAGCGCGTCGACCTGCTGACCTACCAGGGCAGCAGCGCCCAGCAGGCCGTCGACTGGGTGCGCCAGAACGGCAGTCCGTACACCCGCGTGGCCCTGAGCTCGGGCGTGTTGGCGGACGGTACCGCCATCACCACGGCCACCTCGCTCTATGGCAGCCGCTACAACACGATCGAGCTCAATGCCGCCTGGCTGTTCGAGTCGCGCAACCGCGGCCTGTTCGCCGATCGCGGGCAGCGCCATACCCTGGCCTTGAGCTACGTGCCTTCGGGCACGGTGCGCTACTACCAGGCGAGCTACGACGGCACTTACTACGTCCCGTTGGTTCTGCGCACCACGCTCTCGCTGGGCGCCAACATTGTCTATGGCAGGGGTCTGGGCAGTACCACGGCGCTGCCGCCCTACAAGCGTGCCTATGCCGGTGGCCCGGATACGGTCCGCGGTTATACCGAGAGTTCGCTGGGTCCGGTGGACAGCAACGGCAACCCCTACGGCGGCAACCTGCTGGCCGTGGCGCGGGCCGAGCTGATCCTGCCGCTGCCGCTCAAATGGCAGACCAGCGCGCGCGCCAGCCTGTTTTATGACCTGGGCAATGCGTTCTCGACCGACGGTACCAAATACCTCGGCCGCGACCTGACGACCCCGGTCGACTACAAATTCAAGTATGATCAACTACGTAGGTCGACCGGCGTGGCGGTGCAGTGGCTGGCACCCTCGTTGGGCGTGTTCCGTTTCAGCTACGGCATACCGCTCAACAAGTACGTCGGCGACAGTGCGAATGTGAGATTCCCGGATCGCACCGAGAATTTCCAGTTCACGATCGGCGGCTCCTATTGAGCAAAGCCGGCGTGAAGCGGTATCGAATCATCAACTTATCGGGAGCAGACTAGTGAAGCGTTCGTGGTTAGTGGGAATTGCAGGGCTCGCCCTCAGCGTGGCGGCAGTAGTGCCGGCGCAGGCCGAGATACGTATCGGCGTGGTCAATTACAGCAAGCTGATGCAGGAATCACCGCAGTACAAGGCGGTGCAGGATGCGCTGCGCGGCGAATTCGCCGGCAAGCAGCGTGAACTGACGGCGCAGCAGACCGCGCTCAAGACCAAGCAGGATAAACTCGAGAAAGACGGCGCGACGATGACCGCCGAGCAGCGCACCAAGTCCGAGAAAGAGCTGCGCGACGGCAATCGCGACTACTCGCAGAAGGTCTCCGACTTCCAGGAAGAGGCCACCGCGCGCCAGAACGAAGAGCTCTCGCGGCTGCAGAGTGCGCTGATCGCCGAAGTGCAGAGCTACGCGCTTTCGCAGAAATACGACCTGGTGCTGGCCGATGGCGTGATCTACGCCGCCAACACCTTCGACATCACCTCAGCCGTGCTGGCCTCGCTCCAGGCACGCGGTGCGACCGCGCCGGCCGCTGCGGCACCGGCGGCTGCGCCGAAGCCGGCGGCAACGCCAGTCAAGTAATTCCCGACCGACCCATGCGGCTGCGCTGCGTGTGGCGGTTCCGATCGGGCGATGCTCCATGAGCATTGCGGTCGGCGAGCTCGCAGTGCGCTTTGGCTGCGAGCTGGTGGGTGACCCGGATCGGCGGGTGCAGCGTGTCGCCACGCTGGCTGCGGCCGATCCGGATTCCCTGGCCTTCCTGGCCAATCCCCAGTACCGGCGCCAGCTGGCCACGACCCGCGCCGGTGTCGTGGTGCTGGATGCGGCCAGCGCGTCGCAGTGCCCCAGTGCCGCGCTGATCAGCGCCAACCCCTACGCCACCTATGCGCGCATCGCGGCGCTCCTGCACCCGGAGCCGCCCGCGCGCCCCGGCGTGCATCCGGGAGCCTGCGTCGATGAGCGCGCCAGCATTGACGCCAGCGCCAGTGTCGGCGCGCAGGCCGTGATCGGCGCGCATTGCCGCATCGGCGAGCGGGTGCAGATCGGTGCCGGCTGCGTGCTGGGCGAGGGCGTCGAGATCGGTGCGGATTGCCTGGTGCATCCGCGGGTGACGATCGAGCGCGGCGTGCGGCTGGGAGCACGGGTGCGGGTGCAATCAGGCGCGGTGATCGGCTCCGACGGCTTCGGCTTTGCGCGCGATGCGGGCGGCTGGGTAGTGGTGCCGCAGCTCGGTGCGGTGCGCATCGGCGATGACGTGGAAATCGGCGCAAATACGACCATAGATCGCGGCGCGATCGAAGATACCGTGATCGGCGCGGGTGTAAAGCTCGACAACCATATCCAGATCGCCCACAACGTGCAGATCGGTGAGCACACCGTGATGGCCGCCTGCAGCGGCATTTCGGGCAGCACGCGCATCGGCGCACGCTGCATGATCGCCGGCATGGTGGGCATCGTTGGCCACCTGGACATCTGCGATGATGTGATCATCACCGGCATGTCGATGGTGGCGCATTCCATCAAGACGCCGGGGGTGTACTCCGGCGGCATCCCGGCAGCACCTGCAGCCTTGTGGCGGCGCCTGGCAGCGCGCTTCAGGCGCAGCGAGGCGCTCGCGCAGCGTGTGATGCGCCTGGAGCGCGCCGCGGGTATGGAATCCAAGGAGGATAGATCGCATGACTGAGCTCACCACACTCGACATCTACGACATACTCAAGCGCCTGCCGCACCGCTATCCCTTCCTGCTGGTCGATCGGGTGCTGGAGTTGGTGCCGGGCAAGAGCATCCGCGCGCTCAAGAATGTCACCTACAACGAGCCGTTCTTCCCCGGGCACTTTCCGCATCGGCCGGTGATGCCAGGCGTGATGATCATCGAGGCGCTGGCGCAGACCGCCGGCATCCTGGCCTTCGTGACCGCCGGCGTCGTACCGACCGAGAGCACGCGTTTCTATTTTGCGGGCATCGACAAGGCGCGCTTTCGTCGCCCGGTCGAGCCCGGTGACCAACTGCTCCTGAGCGCCCAGCTCGAT
The DNA here is from genome assembly GCA_025350055.1 of Gammaproteobacteria bacterium. Taxonomy (GTDB): domain Bacteria; phylum Pseudomonadota; class Gammaproteobacteria; order Steroidobacterales; family Steroidobacteraceae; genus FEN-1191. The sequence continues at coordinate 85,055 of JANXYK010000025.1, forward strand.
CGCAACCTGCGCGGCATCTGGCGCCTCTCGGTGCTCGCGATGGTCGGCGAGGCGGAAGCCGCCGCTGCCGAATTGATGCTGGCGCCGGATTTGGCCAACACAGCACCGGGTATCGCACCTGGAAACAGCGCACCGTGATCGATCCGCGCGCAGTAGTCTCGGCACAGGCCGAGCTGGCCCCGGATGTCTCGGTGGGGCCCTTCAGCGTGATCGGGCCCCACGTGACGATCGGTGCGCGCACCCGCATCGCCTCGCACGTGGTGGTCAACGGGCCGACCACGATCGGCGCCGACAACCAGATCTTCCAGTTTTCCTCGATCGGTGACGCGCCGCAGGACAAGAAATACAAGGGTGAGCTCACGCGCCTCGAGATCGGCGAGCGCAACGTGTTGCGCGAATTCTGCACCGTCAATCGCGGCACCACGCATGATCAGGGCGTGACGCGCGTCGGCAGCGACAATCTGCTGATGGCCTACAGCCATGTTGCCCACGACTGCCAGGTGGGCAGCCACATCGTGATGGCCAATGGCGCCACGCTCGGCGGGCATGTTCTGCTGGGTGACTGGGTGATCATGGGTGGCTACGCGGGGATCCACCAGTTCAGCAAAGTCGGGGCGCACGCCTTCATCGCGAACAACGCGGCCGTGACCCGCGATGTGCCGCCCTACATCATGGCGGTAGGCCAGCCAGCGGCGCCGCACTCGGTGAACAGTGAAGGCCTGAAGCGGCGCGGATTTACGGCGGAGCAGATCAGCCACATACGCGAGGCCTACCGTATCCTCTATCGGCGCGACCTGCCGCTCGGCGATGCCGTGCGCGAGCTCACCGCGCTCGCTGCCACGCAACCGGAAATCAAAGCCTTCGTGGATTTCATCGCCGCCTCGACGCGCAGCCTGATCCGCTGAGCCTAAGATGGCAGCGCTCCAGGGGGCAGCACAGAGCGCACAACGCGGGCCGCGCATCGTGATCGTCGCCGGTGAGGCTTCGGGCGACCAGCTCGGCGCCGCGCTGATCGAGGCACTGCGTGCGCAGCTCCCGGGTGCGCAGTTTGCCGGCATCCCAGGTCCCCTGATGCAGCAGGCCGGGTGCGAGGCCTGGCTGGGCGCCGAAGAGCTGGCGGTGATGGGCCTGTTCGAAGTGATTCCGCACCTGCCGCGATTGCTGCGCATCCGTCGCGATCTGATCAGGCGCGTGCTGGCCGACCCGCCCGACGTGTACATCGGCGTCGACTTCAAGGAATTCAATCTCAGCGTGGCGCGGCGGTTGAAATCAGCCGGCGTGCGCACCGTGCAATACGTGAGTCCGCAGGTCTGGGCCTGGCGCGAGAAGCGTGTGCATCGCATTGGCGCGGCCTGCGATCTGCTGTTATGCCTGCTGCCCTTCGAGCCGCCGTTCTATGCGCGCTTCGGCGTGCGCGCGCGTTTCGTGGGGCACCCGCTGGCTGACCAGATCCCGCTCGATGTCGATCGTCGCGCAGCACGAGCGCAGCTCGGCTTGTCGCCCGAGGGTCCCGTGGCAGCGTTGCTGCCGGGCAGCCGCGCCGGTGAGGTCGCGCGGCTGGGCGCGGATTTCATTGCCGCCGCGCGCGAACTGCGAGTGCTGGAGCCCGCGGTGCAGTTCGTGGCGCCGATGGCGAATGCCGCCACGCGTGCCTTGTTCGAGCGGGCGGGGGCTGAAGCCGCCGGCATCCGGCTGGTGGACGGACACTCGCGCGATGTCTTGCAGGCAGCCGAGGTGGCGCTGGTGGCCTCGGGTACCGCCACGCTCGAGGCGCTGCTGTGTCGTTGCCCGATGGTTGTGGCCTACAGGCTCGGCGCGCTGACGGCCTGGCTGCTGCGCGCGCTGCGCATGGTGCGCCTGCCGTACTTCTCACTCCCCAACCTGCTGGCCGGCGAGGCGCTCATTCCCGAATTCTTCCAGCAGCAGGTACGTGGCGCGGCCCTGGCCAGCGCCATGCAGCGGCAGTTGCGCGATCGGCCGCAGCGCGAGCGGCTGATGCAGCGCTTTCGCGCCATCCACGAACAGTTGCGCCAGGACGGCGCGGCGCAGGCCGCCCGGGCGATCGTCGAGCTGCTGGATGAGCCGCGCTGATGAGGCCGCTGCTGGCTGGCGTCGATGAGGCGGGCCGCGGCCCGCTGGCAGGTCCGGTGGTTGCCGCGGCGGTGATCCTCGATGCCACGCGGCCTATCGTCGGCCTGCGCGATTCCAAGAAACTCAGCGCCGCGCGGCGCACGGCGCTCGCGGCCGAGATACGCGAATGCGCGCTCGGCTGGGCGATCGCCGAGGCCAGCGCCGCCGAGATCGATACGCTCAACATCCTGCAGGCGACGCTGCTGGCAATGCAGCGCGCCCTGCAGCAGCTTAGCCCTAAGCCGCTGCATATCATCATCGATGGCAACAAGGCGCCGCAGCTCACTGATCTGGCAGCGAATTGCCTGGTGGAAACACTGGTGCGCGCCGACGATCTGGTGCCGGCGGTCAGCGCCGCCTCGATCCTGGCGAAGACCTGGCGCGATGCGCTGATGAGCGAGCTGGATCGTGACTACCCCGGCTACGGCCTCGCCCAGCACCAGGGCTATCCGACCGCCGCGCACCTGGCCTCGCTGGCACGACTGGGGCCCACACCCATACATCGGCGCAGCTTCGCTCCGGTAAGATCCTGCCTCAATGAGCGCTGAGTTCGTACACCTTCGGGTCCATAGCGAATATTCGCTGATCGACAGCGTGGTGCGTGTGCCCGAGCTCATCGAAGCGGTGGCCACGGCCGGTATGGCGGCGATCGCGGTGAGCGATCAGGACAACCTGTTCGCGATGGTGAAGTTCTATCGCGCCGCGGTGTCGCGCGGCGTGCAGCCGATCGTCGGCGTCGACCTGCGGGTGCGCGAGACCGCCGATCCGCAGGGGCACTCGCGACTCACGCTGCTGTGCCAGAACCTCGAGGGTTATCGCAACCTCACGCGGCTGGTCTCGCGCGCCTGGCTGGAAGGGCAGGTGAAGGGCATACCGCTCGTCGATCGCTCGTGGCTGAGTCGCGATTCCACCAGTGGCCTGATCGCACTCTCCGGTGCGCAGCACGGCGACATCGGCCGTGCGTTGCTGCAGGCCCGTAGCGAACAGGCCCAGGCGGCGCTCGAGGCCTGGCTGGCGCTGTTCGGCGATCGCTTTTATATCGAAGTGCAACGCATCGGTGCGCCAGGCGAGGAAGCCTATGTGCCCGCGGCACTGGCGCTCGGCTGCGAGCGCGATGTGGCTTGCGTGGCGACCAATGACGTGCGCTTCCTGCAGGCCAGCGATTTCGAGGCGCACGAAGCGCGGGTGTGCATCCACGATGGCGCGCTGCTGGCCGATCCGGCGCGCGTGCGCCGCTACAGCGCGCAGCAGTTCCTGCGCAGTCCCGAGCAGATGGCGGCGCTGTTTCCCGAGGCGCCCGCGGTGCTGGCCAACAGTGTCGAGATCGCGCGCCGCTGCAGCCTGGCCTTGCGGCTCGGTGAGGCGCACCTGCCGGTGTTCCCGGTGGCAGCGGGCACCACGCCGGATGCATTCCTGCGCAGCGCGGCCGTGCGCGGCCTGGAAGTGAAGCTGGCCAACGCGAGTGCCGCGGGTGTGACGCTCGATGCCGCGGCCTACGGCGCGCGCCTTCACTCGGAGCTCGCGGTGATCTGCGCGATGGGCTTCGCCAGCTACTTCCTGATCGTGGCCGATTTCATCGACTGGGCCCGCAACCACGAGGTGCCCGTGGGTCCGGGTCGCGGCTCGGGTGCCGGCTCGCTCGTGGCCTACGCGCTGGGCATCACCGACATCGACCCGCTGCGCTACGACCTGCTGTTCGAGCGCTTCCTGAACCCCGAGCGCGTGTCGATGCCCGACTTCGACATCGACTTCTGCATGGCCGGCCGCGATCGCGTGATCGACTACGTGGCAGCGAAGTACGGGCCCGAGCGCGTCTCGCAGATCATCACCTACGGCACCATGGCGGCCAAGGCGGTGGTGCGCGATGTCGGGCGCGTGCAGGGGCATCCCTACGGCATGGTCGATCGCATCGCCAAGCTCATTCCCTTCGAGCTCGAGATGACGCTCGACAAGGCGCTCGAGAAAGAGCCCGAACTCAAACGCCTGTATCGCGAAGACGAGGAAGTGCACACGCTGATCGACATGGCGCGCGCACTCGAGGGCCTGACGCGCAACGCCGGCAAACATGCCGGTGGCGTCGTGATCGCACCTTCGGTGCTGACCGACTTCGCGCCGCTGTACTGCGAGCAGGGCGGCGCCAACGTGGTGACGCAGTTCGACAAGGATGACGTCGAGGCCGCGGGACTGGTGAAGTTCGACTTCCTGGGCCTGCGCACGCTGACGGTGCTCGACTGGGCGGTGCGCGGCATCAATGCGGCGCGCGCTTTAGCCGGCGAGCCGGCGATCGATCTGCTGCACCTGCCGATGGCCGATGCCCCCACCTTCAAGCTGCTCAAGAGCTGCAGTACCACTGCGGTGTTCCAGCTCGAATCGCGCGGCATGAAGGATCTGATCCGCCGGCTCCAGCCCGATTGCTTCGAGGACATCATCGCGCTGGTGGCGCTGTTCCGACCCGGGCCGCTGCAGTCGGGCATGGTCGATGACTTCATCGCCCGCAAGCACAACCGCAGCGACCGGCCGATCGACTATCTGCATCCGGACCTGAAGACGGTGCTCGCGCCGACCTACGGCGTGATCCTGTACCAGGAACAGGTGATGCAGATCGCGCAGGTGCTGGCCGGCTATACGCTCGGCGGCGCCGACCTGCTGCGCCGCGCGATGGGCAAGAAGAAGCCCGAGGAGATGGCCAAGCAGCGCAACATCTTCATCGAGGGCGCGGTGGCGCGCGGCGTGGTGCGCGCGCGCGCCGAATACATCTTCGACCTGATGGAGAAATTCGCCGGCTACGGTTTCAACAAATCGCACTCGGCCGCCTACGCGCTGCTCTCGTACCAGACCGCGTACCTGAAGGCGCACTATCCGGCGGCCTTCATGGCCGCGGTGCTCTCCGCCGACATGGATCACACCGACAAGGTGGTCACACTGATCGATGACTGCCGCAGCATGGGCCTCGCCGTGGAGCCCCCCGACGTGAATGCCTCGGGCTACGCCTTCGAGGTTTCCGGTGAAAAATCGATACGCTATGGCCTGGGCGCGGTGAAGGGCGTGGGCCGTGGTGCGGTCGAGGCGCTCACCGTCGAACGCAGTGCGCGCGGCGCCTACACCAGCCTCAAGGACTTGTGCCAGCGCGTGGATCTGGCGCGCGTGAACCGGCGCGTGCTCGAAGCGCTGATCCGCTCGGGCTCCTGCGACAACCTGCATCACAATCGCGCACTGCTGATGGAGAGCCTGACGGTCGCGATGCGCTCGGGCGAACAGCAGGCGCGTGGCGCCGCGACCGGGCAGGACGATTTCTTCGGACTGAGCGCGCGCCCCGACACGGCCGTCGTCGCCTTTGTTGGCACGGTGTCTGAATGGAGCGAAGCGCAACGACTGGCGGGCGAGCGCGAGACCCTCGGCCTGTATCTCACCGGTCACCCGATCGCGCGCCTGGAGCGCGATCTGCCGCAGCTCGCTGGCGCGCGCATCGGCGACCTGGCGGCCGAGCCACGTCCGGCTGGCGGCGAGCCGCCGCGCTGGGGCGATGCCCGCAACGTCAGCGCCGCCGGCTTGCTGCTCGAACTACGCCGGCGTGGCACGCGCGTCAGCGTGATCCTCGATGATCGCAGCGGGCGCATCGAAGTCACTTTCAGCGAAGAGGTCTGGCAACGGCACCGCGAACTGCTGGTGAAGGATGCGCTGATCCTGGTCGAGGGGAGCCTGCGTTTCGATGAATTCAGCGACGCGTGGCGCATCCACGCCCGCAACGTCCAGGCGCTCGATGCCGCGCGCGAGCGCCTCGCCCGGCGCCTGGTGATCGACTGGACCGGCAACGCCGACGACCGGCGACTGCTGGGCCTGCTCGGCGATCAACTGAAAACCGCCCGCGGCGGCGACTGCGCCGTGACTGTGCGCTATGCAACCGAGCAGGCGTACGCGAGCTTCACGCTCGGCCCCGAGTGGAATGTGCGCGCGACGGCAGAACTGCTCGAGCAGTTGCAGCGCGCGATCGGCACCGTGCGGGTGGTCTATGGACCGCCCGGCGGTGCCAGCTCTGCCGCGGCCGGCTAAGGTCCCAGCCAAGCCCCTCACCCAAGAACGCGCTGCCAAACGCAGGGTTCCGACATCCGTGCGCTTGCCCTCCGAGAGGCACTCGTTTAGCGTGTCGTGATGGCGTACTTGAGGGTGCATTTGCGGGAACGCCGTGAATCCGTCCATCGAGGCTCCGGCCGCGACATCCTGTCGCCGCCGGTCCCGCAAATGCACCCTCAAGTACGCCATCACGACACGCTAAACGAGTGCCTCTCGGAGGGCAAGCGCACGGATGTCGGAACCCTGCGTTTGGCAGCGCGTTC
>JANXYK010000042.1 GCA_025350055.1 Gammaproteobacteria bacterium
CGCGCCCCGAGCAGGTGGCGCTGGCCGACTGGTGCCGGCAGTTCCGCGAGGACTTCTGCGCCACCACCGAATGCAAGCTGGCGGATTTCGCGCTGCAGGTGCAGGGCAACGACCTCGAGGTCATGGTCGATCTCAGCCAGCTGCAGCAGATCCTGTGGAACCTGTGCGAGAACGCGCTGCGCCACGGCGCCGCCAGTGGCACCACACCGCGCCTCGAACTCACCCTCACGCGCGTGGCTCGCTATGGGCGCGTGTGCCTCGAGGTCACCGATCGCGGGCCCGGCGTCGACGCCCAGGACCTCGAGCGCATCTTCGAACCTTTCTTCACGCGCGGCGTCGAGGGCACCGGCCTCGGCCTGTTCCTGGCGCGCGAACTGGCCGAGATCAATGATGCGACGCTCCTCTATGAGCCGCGCAAGGGTGGCGGCAGCATCTTCCGGCTGGTGTTCGCCGACCCCTCGCGCTGGGCCAAGGCCACGCTGTTCAGTGAACCGGGTTCCTGATATTTCGCAACGCGACGGTTTAAGCTGCCCGCCATGAGCCAACCCACTGTTCTTGTGGTCGATGACGAGCCAGACCTGCTGGAGCTGGTAGGACTCACGCTCGACCGCATGAAACTGACCACGGTGCCGGCCGGCACGCTGGCCACCGCGCGGCGCCTGCTGGGCGAGCGGCATTTCGACCTGTGCCTTACCGACATGCGCTTGCCCGATGGCGACGGGCTCGATCTGGTCGCGTGGATCGAACAGCGTCACCCGCAATTGCCGGTGGCCGTGATCACCGCGCACGGCAATGTGGAATCGGCCGTGCGCGCACTCAAGGCCGGCGCCTTCGATTTCGTCTCCAAGCCACTGGACCTCGCCGTGCTGCGGCGGCTCGTGAGCAGCGCCATCCGCCTGGCCAATGACACCGACAATGACGCCACCGCGCGACTGGGCCCGCGCCTGCTCGGCGCTTCGGCGAGCATGCAGGCACTGCGTACGCTGATCGCGCGCGTGGCGCGCAGCCAGGCCCCGGTGCACATCGCGGGCGAATCGGGCACCGGCAAGGAACTGGTGGCGCGTCTGATCCACGAGGGCGGCGCGCGCCGCGACGGCCCATTTGTGCCGGTGAATTGCGGTGCGATCCCCACCGAGCTGATGGAGAGCGAGCTGTTCGGCCACAAGCGCGGCAGCTTCACCGGCGCGGTGGCCGACAAGCGCGGCCTGCTGCAGAGCGCCGAGGGCGGCACGCTGTTTCTCGATGAAGTCGCTGACCTGCCCTTGCACATGCAAGTAAAGCTGCTGCGTGTGATCCAGGAAAAGAGCGTACGCCCCATCGGTGAGCAGCGTGAACAGCCGATCGACGTGCGGGTGCTCTCGGCCACGCACAAAAACCTGGCCGAGCTGGTCGCCAGCGGGCGCTTTCGCGAAGACCTGTTCTACCGCATCAATGTGATCGAGATCCGCGTGCCGGCGCTGCGCGAACACGCGCAAGACATCCACGAGCTGGCCGAAGCCATGCTGCGACGCCTGGGCCGCAGGCTCGGCGGCACCTGCCCGGTGCTCAGCAGCGATGCGCTCGCGGTACTGGCGAACTACGCGTTCCCGGGCAACGTGCGTGAGCTCGAAAATATCCTGGAACGCGCGCTGACACTCTGCACGGGCACCGAGATCAGTCCGGATGACCTGCAGCTGCGAGCTGCGGTGGTTACGTCGGCCGCCGAACCCGCAGTTGCAGTGGACACCCAGCCTGGCGCGAGCACGGCTCTGGGCGACCAGCTGGAACACATCGAGCGCGACGCGATTCTCAAGGCGCTGGAGCAGACGCGCTACAACAAGACGGCGGCTGCCCGGCTGCTGGGCATGACCTTTCGTGCACTGCGCTACAAGGTCAAGAAGCTGGGAATCGAGTAGTCGGGTCGCCCTGACCTGACGCCCTGCGTCACTTTGTGACGCAAGCCGCCCGAAGCTGTCGGTGAACGCCTGCAGTGGTTGTGGTGCAGGACTGTGCACTCGGGCAACAAATGCTTTGGCTTCAAATGCTTAAGTAGGCACATGGGCAATGGCACGTGTATTGCTCTGGTTAAGCCCAGCGGCGCGGGTCGCCGCGCTTTCAACATCCCGCACCATTAGGAGTCAAGTTCATGAAGACGATTCAAAAGGGTTTCACACTCATCGAATTGATGATCGTTGTCGCGATCATCGGCATCCTGGCGGCCATCGCCAT
>JANXYK010000064.1 GCA_025350055.1 Gammaproteobacteria bacterium
GGCCGCGCCATCCATGGCGCGGCCGGAGCCTCCATGGACGGATTCACGGCGTTCCCGACCCAAGCCCTTCACGATCGACGCCTCCCTTGGGCAACGTAGCGCTCTTGATCCGTGCCCCATTCCAGTACGCGGCCCGTGTAACATTGTACGGATGCCCACACCCGTAGTAACACGTTTTGCTCCCAGCCCCAGCGGTGAACTGCACCTGGGCAACGTGCGCACGGCGCTGTTCAGCCTGTTGCTGGCGCGACGGAGCGGGGGGCGTTTCCTGCTGCGCGTGGAAGATACCGATGCTGCCCGCAGCAGCGAGCCGCATGTGCAGGCACTGGAGACCGACCTGCACTGGCTGGGGCTCGATTGGGATGAGGGACCAGGAAAGCCGGGCGCCACTGGGCCCTACCGTCAGTCCGAGCGAGCTGCCATCTACCAGCCCTTGCTGGCACAGCTCGAGCAGCAGGATCTGGCCTACCCCTGTTTTTGCAGCCCGCAGGAGCTGGATTTGTCGCGCCGCGCGCAGCTGGGCGCGGGCCGGCCGCCGCGCTATGCGGGCACCTGCGCGAATCTCGACGCAGCGGCCCGTACGACGCGGCGTGCGGCGGGCCTGCGACCCACATTGCGTTTTCGCGTGCCGGCCGAGCGTACGCTGCAGTTCGATGACCTGGTGCACGGTGCGCAGAGCTTCGATTGCGCGCATATCGGCGACTTTCTGATCCGCCGCGAGGATGGTACGCCGGCGTTTTTCTATGCCAACGCCATCGACGATTCGCTGATGCAGGTGACGCAGGTGCTGCGTGGCGATGATCACCTGGCGAATACGCCGCGACAGATCCTGGTGCTCGAGGCGCTGCGCATGCGCGTGCCGGGTTACGGGCACCTGCCGCTGCTTACCGGCGAGGATGGTGCACCGCTGTCCAAGCGCAACGGAGCGCGCTCGGTGCGAGACCTGCGCGAAGCCGGGTTTGCAGCCGCTGCGATTCTCAACCAGCTGTTCCGCCTAGGCCATTCGGGAGCCAGCACGGCATTGCTCAATCCTGAGGAAATGGCCGCACAGTTCAATCTGTCGCACCTGCAGCGCGCCAGCGCACACTTCGATGTCGCGCAGCTACGCCACTGGCAGGGCCAGTGGGTGCATGCGCTCAGCCCGGATGCGGCGCTGGCCTGGCTGGCCGAGCGCCTGCCACGCGATATCGATCCCTTGCGACGCCAGGCCTTCGTGAGCGCCGTGCTGCCCAATCTCGTGGTGGCCAGCGATGTCGCCGAGTGGTTGCCCGTGGTGTTCGGTGGTGAGTTGCAGTTCGAGGATGCCGCGCGCGCGGCAGTGATCGCGGCGGGCAGCGGATTCTTCGCGGCCGCGGCTGCTGCCATACCCGATGCAGGTGCTGCCTCGGCGCCAGCGCCGGTGATCGATCTGGCGGCGCTGCGTGTCGCCACGGGTCGCAAGGGCGCGGAGTTCTTTGCGCCGCTCCGTGCAGCGCTCACTGGCCGATTGCATGGGCCGGAACTCGCGCCGCTCCTGCGTGCGATGCCGCTGCCGCTGGTCAGGGACCGGCTGCAAAGCGCCGGGCGGAGCTGAGGCGTGCTGCAGATCCACAACTCGCTCAGCGGGCGCAAGGAAACCTTCAAGCCCATCGTTGCCGGCCAGGTCGGCATGTATGTCTGCGGTGTCACGGTCTACGACTACTGCCATGTCGGCCATGCGCGCTTCCTGGTGGTTTTCGACACGGTGCGACGCTACCTGCGTCATCGCGGCTACCAGGTGCGCTATGTGCGCAACATTACCGACATCGACGACAAGATCATCAAGCGCGCCGCGGAGAATGGCGAACCCATCGATGCCCTGAGCGCGCGCTTCATCGAAGCGATGAACGAGGATTGCGCCACGCTCAACTGCGAAGCGCCGGATTTCGAGCCGCGCGCCACGGGTCATGTGCCCGACATCATCGCGCTTATCGAGCGGCTGGTGACGCGCGAGCTCGCCTATGTGGCGGCCGATGGCGATGTGATGTACGCGGTGGCGCGTTTTCCGGGCTACGGCAAGCTCTCGGGCAAGCGTCTGGCAGACCTGCGTGCCGGCGCGCGTGTCGAGGTCGATGGCGCGAAGCGCGATCCGCTCGATTTCGTGTTGTGGAAGCGCGCCAAGCCCGGTGAGCCCGCCTGGGATTCGCCCTGGGGCATGGGCCGTCCCGGCTGGCACATCGAGTGCTCGGCGATGTCGCAGGCGCTGCTGGGCGATCACTTCGACATCCACGGTGGCGGGAGCGACTTGAAATTTCCGCACCACGAGAACGAAATCGCACAGTCCTGCGGCGCGAGCGGCGCGGCCTTCGTGAACGTGTGGATGCACAACGGCTTCGTCAACGTCGACAACGTCAAGATGTCGAAGTCGCTGGGCAACTTCTTTACACTGCGCGAGGTACTGCCACGCCTGCGGCACCCGGAGGTCATGCGCATGTTCCTGCTGAGCAGCCACTACCGCGGGCCGATCAACTACAGCGCCGTGCAGCTCGAACAGGCCGATAGTGCGCTCACGCGCCTATACACGGCGCTGCGCGGTGTGGCCACGGCCGCTGGCGAGCTAGGCAGCGACCAGCCTGCTGCGGCGGAATATCTGCGCGCCGCCCGGCAACGCTTCGAGCAGGCGCTCGACGATGACTTCAACACGCCCGAGGCCATTGCCGTGCTGCAGGAGCTGGCTCGCGAACTCAACTCGGCGCGGGCCGCGGGTCGTAATGCCGAGGCGGCCGCGCTCGCCACGGGCTTGAGGCAGTTGGCTGCGCTGCTGGGCGTACTCGGGCTCGATCCGGAACTGTGGTTCAAGCTGGTCGTGCCGGGTTTCCAGGACGAGGCGGGTGCTGGCCCGGCGGTGCTCTGCGAAACCGAAATCGAAGCGCGCGTCGCGGCGCGCCTCGCGGCGCGCAAGGCGCGTGACTTCAAGGCCGCCGACCTGATCCGTGATGAGCTGGCGGCCGCTGGCGTCACGTTGGATGATCAACCGGGAGGCCGCACGCTCTGGCGGCGGGGTGCTTAGTCATGCCGCCGCTCAACCCAAAGCACTTTGTCGTGATTCCTGCTTGCCCGCTGTGCGCGGCCAGCGATGCTGCGCCCTACGCGCAATTCCCCGAGCTGCTGTGGGTCAAGTGCAAATGCGGCCTGGTCTACATGTACTCCGCGCTCGACACTGGCAATGCACCGCCAATGGGCGACTCAGTGAATCAGCGTTACGAGCAGCGCCTGCGCCGCCGCATCAGCAAGTCGCGCCACCAGATACTCGATGTGCTGAATGTCGTTGCGCCCGGCCCGTTCCTCGATATCGGCTGTTCGCTCGGATACACCATGAAGGCTGCCGTTGAACTTGGGCTTCCGTCACGCGGACTCGAGATCAGCGAGGCTGCGGCCAGCGTCTGCCGGGAGCAGGGGTACGATGTCAGCGTGGGCACGATGACAGCGATGCCGTATGAGTCCGGGCAATTGCAGATCATCACCATGAAGCACGTGCTCGAACACACGCCGCAGCCGCGCGCCGCGCTGCGCGAGGTGCGGCGCGTCCTCAAGGAGGGCGGCGGCCTGTTCATCGCCGTGCCGCACGGGCGTTATCGCAAGGCCGTGCGTGACCCGCAGACCTGTCGCTTCTTCGTGCCCAGCGGTCATGGTCCGGTGGGTGGGCACTTCATCTACTACACGCCGGCAACACTCACGCGGCTGCTGCAGGAAGAGGGATTCACGGTCGCGAGCGTGCATCCGCGGCTCGTGCACCGTCGCGCGGCGCTGCCGCTGCGGTTGTTGCAGATCGTGGTTGCGCCATTGCGCTGGTCGGTGCAGCGCCTGATCTATGGCCTGGGTCTGAAGAAGGAATTCTGGCTGGTGGCGGTCAAGCGATGAAGGCAGTGATACTCGCGGGCGGCATGGGCACCAGGATCTCGGAAGAGACGCACCTGCGGCCCAAGCCCATGATCGAGATCGGCGGCAAGCCGATCCTCTGGCACATCATGAAAATCTACTCCACGCATGGCGTGAACGACTTCGTGATCTGTTGCGGCTATCGCGGTTACCTCATCAAGGAATATTTCGCGAACTACTTCCTGCACACCTCCGATGTCACCTTCGACGTGCAACGCAACGAGATGTTCGTGCATGAGCGCAAGGCCGAACCCTGGCGCGTGACGCTGGTGGACACGGGCGAGAGCACCATGACGGGTGGCCGGCTCGCGCGCGTGGCCGAACACGTGCGCACCGAGGATGCGTTCTGCTTCACCTATGGTGACGGCGTTGCGGACCTCGACATCACGCGGCTGCTGGCTTTCCACCAGGCTCATGGCAAGGCGGCGACGATCAGCGCCGTGCAACCCCCGGGTCGTTACGGCGTGCTTGATCTGGAAGGCCAACGCGTGCGGCGCTTCCGCGAGAAGATGCAGGAGGGCAGTGGCTGGATCAACGGTGGGTTCTTCGTGCTCTCGCCGCGCTGCCTCGACTATCTCGGTGACGATCAGTGCATCTGGGAGGCCGAGCCGCTCAGCGGGCTGGCGCAGGCCGGCGAATTGATGGCCTACCAGCATTCCGGCTTCTGGCAACCCATGGATACGCTGCGCGAGCGCAACCAGCTCGAACAACTCTGGGCCAGCGGCAAGGCGCCATGGAAAACCTGGGTCTGAACGCACAATTCTGGCGCGGCCGGCGCGTTTTCCTCACCGGCCACACGGGCTTTAAGGGCGGCTGGCTCAGCCTGTGGTTGCAGAGGCTGGGCGCGCGGGTCTACGGCTATGCGCTCGATCCGGCCACCGAGCCCAGTCTTTGCAGTGTCGCGCGCGTCGCTGCTGGCCTGTCCGGCGAGACGCGTGCCGATGTGCGCGACGCTGCGGCGCTCAGCAAGGCCTTGCACGCAGCTGATCCTGAAATCGTGCTGCACCTGGCGGCGCAGCCGCTGGTGCGCCAGTCCTATGTGGATCCGGTGGGCACTTACGCGACCAACCTGCTCGGCACGGTGCATCTGCTCGAGGCGGCCCGTCAATGTGCCTCGGTGCGCGCCATCGTCAACATTACCACCGACAAATGCTACGAGAACCGCGAATGGATCTGGGGCTATCGGGAGAATGAACGTCTCGGCGGCGTCGATCCCTATTCCAGCAGCAAGGCCTGCGCCGAGCTGGCCAGCGTTGCCTATCGCGAATCCTTTTTTCGCGCGCGTGGCGTGGGCCTCGCAACCGCGCGCGCCGGCAACGTGATTGGTGGCGGCGATTGGTCGGACGATCGCCTGGTGCCCGATTTCCTGCGCGCCTCGCAAGCGGGCAAGGCGCTGGTGGTGCGGCATCCCGATGCCACGCGTCCCTGGCAGCATGTGCTCGAGCCGCTGTACGGCTATCTGCTGCTGGCGCGGCAGCTCTACACGCAGGGCGAGGCCAGCGCCGGCGCTTGGAATTTCGGACCACGCGAGGCGGATTCCTGTGCGGTGCGTGAACTGCTCGAGCGCTTGACGCAGCTGCTCCCCGGTACGGCCTGGCAGCACAATGGCAGTGCACAGCCGCACGAGGCGCACATGCTGCGGCTCGACAGCAGCAAGGCGGGCGCCGGACTCGGCTGGGTGCCGCGCTGGGATCTGACCCAGGCGCTGGCGCGCACCGTGGACTGGCATCAGGCCTGGTGTCAACAAAAGGACATGCACGAGTTCTGCAATTGGCAAATCGCCGCGTACGAAGCGGCACTCTCCGGGCCCGGGCGCTGATGGCACGTTTTCAATTCAGTGCCACGCCAATGTCGGGACTGTGGTCAGTGCAGGGCACGCGCCTGGAGGACGAGCGCGGTTTCCTCGAACGCCTCTATTGCGCGGAGGAATTTTCCGCCGCTGGCTGGTGCGGGCCGATCGCGCAGCTCAATCACAGCTACACGCGCCGGCGCGGTACGGTGCGCGGCCTGCATTTCCAGCACGCACCCTGTGCCGAGGACAAGCTGGTGAGCTGCCTGCGTGGCGAAGTATTCGACGTGGCGGTTGACCTGCGCCATGGATCACCGACCCTGCTGAAGTGGCATGCAGCAGTACTCTCGGCCAGCAACGGTCGTGCGTTGCTGATCCCTCGCGGATTTGCCCACGGCTTCCAGGCATTGAGCCAGGATTGCGAACTGCTGTACCTGCACTCGAGCCCCTACGCTGCGCAGGCCGAGGGTGCACTGAACGTGCGCGATCCGCGGCTCGCCATTGCCTGGCCGGAGCCCATCAGCGAACTCTCGCCGCGCGATGCCAATCACGCGCTGCTCGCCAGTGACTATGCCGGCATACAGGTCTGAGATGCGCTGCCGTCATTGCCAGGCTCCGCTGGCCGAACAATTCGTGGACCTCGGCACTGCACCGCCATCCAATGCCTACCTGAAACCCGCCGACCTGCAGGCGCCGGAAAAATATTTCCCGTTGCGGATCCGGGTCTGTACGGCCTGCTGGCTGGTGCAGACCGAGGACTACGCGCGCCACGACGAATTGTTTGGCGCCGACTATGCCTATTTCAGTTCCTATTCCGAATCCTGGCTGGCGCATGCGCGCGACTATGTCGCTGCGATGGCCGAGCGCTTCGCGCTCGGCAGCAGTTCGCTGGTCATGGAGATCGCCGCCAATGACGGATATCTGCTGCAGTACGTGCAGGCGCGCGGCATCCCTTGCCTCGGCATTGAACCCACGGCCAGCACTGCAGCCGCGGCCCGCCAGCGCGGGCTGCTCGTACGCGAAGAGTTCTTCGGCGTCGAGCTCGCACGGCGCCTGGTGGCCGAGCAGCAGTCCGCCGACCTGCTGATCGCCAACAATGTGCTGGCGCACGTGCCCGACATCAACGATTTCGTCGCCGGCTTTGCGGTAGCGCTGAACCCTGAGGGTGTGGCGACCTTCGAGTTTCCGCACCTGCTGCGCCTGGTAGAGCAGGTGCAGTTCGATACGATCTACCATGAGCACTACTCATACTTGTCGCTGCTCGCCGTGCAGAAAATCTTCGCGCACTGCGGGCTCGAGGTATTCGACGTGCAGGAACTGGGCACGCATGGCGGGAGCCTGCGCGTGTACGCGCAGCGCGCTGACAGCGGTTCACGACCAGCCAGCCCGGCAGTGCAGGCCATGCTCGAGCAGGAACGCGCCGCCGGCATGGCCAGCGTCGATTTCTATCGCGGCTTCCAGGCACGGGTGGCACGGGTGCGCGATGACTTCCTGGGTTTCCTGATCCAGGCACGAAAGACCGGCAAGCGCATTGCCGCCTACGGCGCTGCGGCCAAGGGCAACACTTTGCTCAACTTTGCTGGCGTGCGCGCCGATGCCATCGAGTTTGTGGTCGATCGCAATCCCGCCAAGCAGGATCACTTCCTGCCGGGCAGTCGCATACCGGTGATGCCCGAAGCCCAGTTGCGTGTTTCGCGACCCGACTACGTACTGATACTGCCGTGGAACCTGCGCGCTGAGCTGAGCGTGCAGCTAGCCTATGCGCGCGAGTGGGGCGCGCGCCTGGTGGCAGCCGTCCCCAGGCTTGAAATATTCTGATGCGCCGGCGTGCGGCAACCCGGCTCACGCGCGCCTGACATGCGCGTAGCGCTCACGGGTGCCAGCGGCTTCATCGGCCGGCACGTGCTGGCCGAGCTGGTGCGACGTCAGCAGACTGTAGTGGCCGTCGCGCGCGATAGCTCGCGCATTGCCACGGCACCGGGAGTGAGTGCTGTGTCGCTGGACCTCGCGGCACCGCAGCGCGACTGCTTCGAGCGGCTGGGCCGACCCGAGGTGTTGATCCATCTGGCGTGGGAAGGTCTGCCCAACTATCGCTCCGCACGCCACACGGAAGTCGAGCTGCCGCGGCAACTGGCCTTCCTGCGCGCGCTCATCGATGCCGGCCTGCCGGCGCTGCTGGTGACCGGTACCTGCCTCGAATATGGCATGCAGTCCGGTGCGCTGCGCGAATCGCTCACGCCTGAGCCTGGCACGCACTACGCCATCGCCAAGGACCAGTTGCGCCGTGAACTCGAGGGCTTGCGTGCCAAGCAACACTTCGCGCTGACCTGGGCGCGCATGTTCTACAGCCACGGACCAGGCCAGGCAGCAGGCTCGTTGTTGCCGCAGCTCGCGGCCGCGGTAGCCAGTGGTGCCAAGCGCTTCGACATGTCCGGCGGCGAGCAGCTGCGCGACTATCTGCCGGTGGAAGAGGTGGCGCGCCTGTTGGTGGCACTGGCGCTGCAGCACTGCGACGCCGGCGTGTTGAATGTCTGTTCGGGAAAGCCGCTGCGGGTGCTCGATGTGGTGCAGTCATGGCTCGCAGAGCACAAGGCCAGCATCCAGCTCAATCTGGGGCACTATCCGTATCCTGACTACGAGCCCATGGCCTTCTGGGGCGAGCGCACACGGCTCGATGAGCTGCTGGGCCACGAGGCCCGGGCGGGTGCCTTCGCGTACAATCAGCCCAACGCAGGGTGAGGTGCAAGATCCATGAGCTTTGACGACGAAGTGCGCCAGCGCATCGAGGCCAATGCCAAAGACCGCGCACTGTGCGAGGCCGCCTCGAAATTCATGCATGCCTCCACGCAGCCCAAGTATTCCTACAACTTTGCGTGGATGGG
This sequence comes from Gammaproteobacteria bacterium, assembly GCA_025350055.1. GTDB lineage: Bacteria > Pseudomonadota > Gammaproteobacteria > Steroidobacterales > Steroidobacteraceae > FEN-1191. The sequence continues at coordinate 8,569 of JANXYK010000064.1, forward strand.
TCGCCCGCTCATCCAGTATCCGCAGGATATCGTGGCGATGCACGAGATCCTCTGGCGTACGCAGCCGGACCTGGTCATCGAAACCGGCATTGCCCACGGCGGCTCGCTGATTTTCTCGGCCTCGATGCTTGAGCTCAACGCCATATGCGGTGGCCCTGCCAATGCCCGTGTGCTGGGCATCGATATCGACATCCGCGCGCACAATCGCGCGGCGATCGAGGCGCATCCGATGGCGCGGCGCATCCACATGATGCAGGGCTCCAGCATCGCGGCCGAGACCATCGCGGCGGTGCGCCAGTTCGCTGCCGGCAGCCGCAATATCCTGGTGTGCCTCGATTCCAACCACACGCACGATCACGTACTGGCTGAGCTCGAGGCCTACGCACCGCTGACCAGCGTCGGCAATTACTGCGTGGTGTTCGATACCGTGGTGGAGGATCTGGCAGGGCAGAAGTGGGCTGACCGACCCTGGGGCCCGGGCAACAACCCGAAAACCGCGGTCTGGAAATATCTCGAGACCCATCCGGAATTCCAGATCGACAAGAGCGTGCACCAGAAGCTGCTCATCAGCGTGGCGCCGGATGGCTACCTGCTGCGCGTGAAGTAGCCAGCGCCAGCGAGCGCCTCCCGCATGCCGTTCTTCACCATCGTGCTACCGACCCGCAACCGGCCCAACCTGGTGCCGACGGCGGTGCAGAGCGTGCTCGAGCAGGATTGCACCGATTTCGAACTGATCATCTCCGACAACTCCGATGCGGAGCGGAGCGAGGAAACGCGCGCGGTGCTGAGCGCGGCGCTGGCCGATCCGCGCGTACGCTATCTGCGCCCGCCGCGCACGCTGGGGATGGTCGACCACTGGGAATGGGCCGTGCGCCAGGCGCAAGGCGACTACACTGGCGTACTCACCGACCGCATGGCCTACAAGCTCTACGCGCTCGGGATGATCAGGCGGGAGCTGCAGGCGCATCCAGCGGATCTGATCTCGATGCTGGCCGTTGGCATCCGGGGCGAGGCAGCGCCCTACAGCCTGCGACATCGCGCGGCCAGCGATTGCGCCACGCCCGTGACCTCGGTTGCCGCGCTGGCCGAATGCGCGCGCGTGGAATTCTCCAGCCGCCTGCCGCGCATGCTCAATTCCTTCGTGCGTACCGCGCGCCTGCACGAGCTGGTGGCAAATTACGGCTCGATCTTCACCGGCATGGCGCCGGACTATTCCTTCTGCTTCCGCATCCTCGACTGCCTGGAGGGGTTCAGCCTGTTCGACAGTCGCCTGATGGTTACCGGAGGTGAATCGCAGAGCAACGGCCTGGCCTTCACCACCAATCGTCCGAACGCCGACAGCCGCAGCTTCCTCGCGCTCGCGCACAAGCCGCTGGACTGGTTTCGCTACGCGCCGATCCACTCGCCGGTGACGATCAACAACAATTTCCTGCTGCTCGAGTACGAGCTCGCGCGCAGCCAGCAGAAGAGCGGGCGCTTCATGCCCTTTGATCGCGATGCATTCTATCGGCGCAGTGCGGCCGAGCTGCGCCATCTCGCCGCCAAGGGTTACGACCTCAGTGCCGCGCAGCAGGCGCTCGAGACCTACCGCCGCGAGCAGCAGCTGGGCGGCGGCTGGTCGGCTGGCTATGCGCTGCGACGACTCCGTTGGCTCACCAAGCCCGCCGTTCGCTGGCAGCGGCTGAAATCCCTATGGCAACGTGCGGGCAGCAGGAGCGCGCATGCTCGCACGCGCCGCGCCCCGACGCGGGGTTTCGACACCGTGATCGAGGCGCTGCGCTTCGAGGCCGAAGTCGTACGCGCGCGTCAGCGCTTGCCGTAGGCCTCGAGCGTATTGTTCATCAGCATCGCCACCGTCATTGGCCCGACGCCGCCCGGTACCGGCGTGATCCACGAGGCGCGCTGCGCGGCCGGCGCATATTCCACATCGCCGACCAGCTTGCCGTTGGGCAGCCGGTTCATGCCGACATCGATCACGATCGCGCCGGGCTTGATCCACTCGCCGCGCACCATGTCGGGTTGACCGACGGCAGCGACCACGAGATCGGCGCGTGCGACCACAGCGCCGAGATCGCGTGTGCGGCTATGGCACACCGTAGTCGTGGCGCCAGCCAGCAACAGCTCGAGCGCCATCGGGCGACCGACGATGTTCGATGCGCCGACGACTACGGCCTCGAGGCCCGCTACCTTGGTGCCGATGCTCTCGAACATGCGCATCACGCCATAGGGCGTGCAGGGGCGCAGCGTCGGTTCGCGCTGCGCAAGCCGGCCGAGGTTGTAGGGGTGAAAGCCATCGACGTCCTTCGCAGGATCGATCGCCTCGATGATCAGCCGCGAGCGGATCTGCGGGGGCAGGGGCAGTTGCACCAGGATGCCGTCGATCGCGCTGTCATTGTTGAGCAGCTTGATCAGGTCGAGCAGCTCGGCCTCGGAGGTGCTGGCCGGCAGATCGTGCGCGCTGGAGATGATGCCGGCCTGCACGCAGGAGCTGCGCTTGTTGCGCACGTAGACCTGCGAGGCCGCCGAGTCGCCCACCATGACCACCGCGAGCCCTGGACGGCGTTTGCCCGCCGCCGCGAGCTGGTCCGTGACCTGGCGCGTCTGCGCCTTGATTTGTTCCGCGATCCCCTTGCCGTCTATGATTCTGGCCGTCATGCACTGATCCTGTGGGTTAAAAGGCGCTATTGTCGCACGGGTGCGGGTTCCGTATGATGCGCGGCCCCTGGCAGATCGACGAGTTTGGGGGGGCGGCCCGGAACTGGAATCGTGGCGGGGCATGGCGCAGTCTGGTAGCGCATCTGCTTTGGGAGCAGAGGGTCGCAGGTTCAAATCCTGCTGCCCCGACCATCTCAGAATGACCGGGCGCCCGTAGCTCAGCTGGATAGAGCACCGGCCTTCTAAGCCGGTGGTCGCAGGTTCGAGTCCTGCCGGGCGCGCCATTGATTTGATCGGGCATTTAGATGACTTCGACGGTGGACGTAGCTCAGTTGGTAGAGTCCCGGATTGTGATTCCGGCTGTCGCGGGTTCGAGTCCCGTCGTCCACCCCATTTTCCAGGAATGGGCCGTTAGCTCAGTTGGTAGAGCAGGAGACTCTTAATCTCTTGGTCGAAGGTTCGACTCCTTCACGGCCCACCAGATCCACCTGCAGCCCCGTCACCGCGCCTGCGGGCGACCCGCGCACCCTGCCGTTCCCGAGCGCGACGGCAAGGCAAAGAGCCTGATCATTGGCCGTGTGCTAATTTCGGTCGATGAGCCTGCTAGAGCGTGCGATCGGCACCGGACAATTCGCGGTCACCACCGAGCTGACGCCGCCCAAGGGCACGGATCTTTCCGAGCTGTTCGCCAAGGCCGAGGCGCTCAAGGGCCATGTGCAGGCGATCAACCTGACCGAGTCGCATCGAGCGCGCATGTCCATGGAGCCCAAGGCGGTCGGGCGCCTGCTGCTCGAGCGCGGCATCGAACCACTGGTGCAGGTCACGGCACGCGATCGCAATCGCATCGCCATCCAGGCCGATCTGCTGGGCGCCGCGGTGCTCGGCATCGAGAACCTGGTATTCATGGGTGGCGATGCACCCAAGGGCGGCGATCATCCCGAGGCCAAGCCTGTGTTTGATCTCACCGCCGCCGACATGCTGCGTGCTGCCGCGGGCTTGCGTGCCGGCCATGATCTCGCGGGCAACGAACTCAAGGGCGTGCCGAAGTATTTCATCGGTGCAGTCGCGAATCCGGCTGCGCCTGACTTCGATGGCGAGATCGCCAACACCCGACGCAAGATCGACGCCGGCGCGCAGTTCCTGCAGACGCAGGCGATCTACGATCCGTACCTGCTCGAGCGTTTCCTCGAGGCCGTGAAACCTGATGGCGTAGCGATACTCGCGGGCATCATTCCGCTGAAATCCGCAAAGATGGCGCGCTGGTTGCACGGCAATGTGCCAGGCATTGTGGTGCCCGAAGCCTTGTTCACCGAGCTCGCGGCCACGCCGCCCGATCAGGAAGTCGCCAAGGGCATCGAAATTGCCGGGCGACTGATCCGTACGTTGCGACCGTATTGTGCGGGTGTGCACCTGATGGCACTCGGCTGGGAGCAGTACATCGTGGCGATGCTGAAAGCCGGTGCAGGCTGACGCGGTGGCGGTTCCATGAACGCTGCTTCGGCTGCAGATCGCATTGCACTGGGCACCAGCGGCCTCGAGGTCGCGCCGCTAGGCTGGGGCATGTGGCGCTTTGCCGGTGCGGACCTGGCCACAGCCCGCGCGCGCATCGACGCCGCGCTGTCGATCGGTTGCACGCTGTTCGATACCGCCGACATCTACGGACTCGGGCCCGCGGGTGGATTCGGTGCGGCCGAGGAGCTACTGGGCAAGGTGCTGCGCAGCGACCCCGCGCTGCGCCGGCAGTTCGTGCTCGCGACCAAGGCTGGCATCACGCCGCCCGCGCCCTACAACTCAAGCGCCAGCTACCTGGTGCAGGCCTGTGAGGCTTCGCTGCGGCGCCTGGGCGTGGAACAGGTGGATCTGCTGCAGGTGCACCGACCCGATGTGCTGGCGCATCCGGCCGAGGTGGCCCGGGCCTTCGAGCTGCTGCAGCGCCAGGGAAAGGCGCGCGCGTTTGGCGTATCGAATTACAGCGCCGCGCAGACGCGCACGCTGCTGGCGCACCTGACCGTGCCGTTGGCTACGCTGCAACCGGAGTTTTCGCTGCTCGCCCGAGATGCGCTGGAGAATGGCATCCTCGATCTGGCGCTGGAGCGCGGCATCGCAGTGCTCGCCTGGTCGCCGCTGGCGCAGGGAAGGCTGGGTGCGCCGGGCGCCGGGCGCGCGGGCGCGGCGTTAGTGCAGGATGAGGCTGCCTCTCGCGTGGTAGCGCTACTCGATGTGCTGTCGGCCCGTACAGGTGTAGTGCGCGCAGCCTTGGCCTGCAGCTGGATCATGGCGCACCCGGCGCGGCCCATCCCCTTGATCGGCACGCAGGATCCGGAGCGCATCCGCGCTTTTGCCGCGGCCTACGGGGTGACCTGGACGCGTACCGACTGGTATGCGCTGCTGACGGCTGCGCGCGGCGTGCCGCTCCCCTGAAGCGCTCTCAGCCGCGTGGCGGCGCACCCTGGCGCAGCACCACCCGCGGGAGGCCAGGCAGGCGTGAGCGATCCAGTCGCGCCCGTTCGGTGGTCGAATCGGTGCGATAGACGAGGTCGGGGTGCGAGAGGGCGAAGCGCGCCCGCAGCTCGTTTTCGAACTCGGTCACCGACAGGGGCAGATGCAGGTCGCCCTGGACTGTGGCCGGGTCCACGCCCAGCAGCTCGCAGGCGCAGCGCACCACCAGGCGGGCGCGCCGCTCGCTGACCAGCACGCGTGGCGTGCGCAGGGCATTGCGGGCGCTACGGCGGCCGCGTGCGGGATCGGCCGTGTGCAGTTCTTCGATCTGGTCCACTTGGGGCTTACTCCTGTACGGCCCCCGGGCGGTCCCCGGTGAAGCCATTAAATCAACTCAACCTGAACCGACCCTGAATCGGCCCCTACGCTATAATCATGGGCTGCCAGCGAGGGGCGAAAGTGGCGGAACTGGTAGACGCGCTGGCCTTAGGAGCCAGTGGGGTAACCCTTGAGAGTTCGAGTCTCTCCTTTCGCACCAGTCCGCTTTGAGTGCTACGGGATTTGCAGGAAGACAGGTCATGGAGACTTCATTGACATCAACCAGTGGATTGGAGCGACGCCTCGAGGTCACCGTGCCTGGCGAGGTGCTCGCGAGCCGCATCGACGAGCGTCTCAAGGCGCTGGCGCGCACGGCGCGCCTCAAGGGTTTTCGCCCGGGCAAGGTGCCGCTTGCGGTCGTGACCAAGCAGTACGGCGGGCAGGTGCGCAGCGAAGCCGTGAACGACCTGGTGCAGGCCAGTTTCGCCGAGGCCGTGAATCGCGAAAAACTGCGCCCGGCCGGCGACCCGCGCATCGAGCCGCTGCCGCCGGTGGCGGGCGAGGCGATCCGCTATGCGGCGGTCTTTGAAGTTCTGCCGGAGATCGTGATTCAGCCGCTGGAGCAGCTGAGCGTTGAGGTCCCGGTGGCCACCATCGGTGACGCCGATATTGACGCCATGATCGAGAGCATGCGCCGCCAGAAGCCGGTGTACACCGAAGTGCAGCGCGCGGCCGACAAAGCCGATCGTGTCAGCATCGAATTCGAGGGCCGCATCGACGGCGAGCTGTTCCCGGGTGGCAAGGGGGAAGACCTGGCCGTGGTGCTGGGCGCGGGCACGATCCTGGGCGAGCTCGATGCCGCATTGCATGGCATGAGCGTCGGCGATCACAAGGATGTGCCGGCAAGTTTCCCTGATGACTACGGCGCCAAGGCGGTGGCCGGCAAGCAGGCGCAGTTTTCGATCAAGGTGAAGAGCGTCAACCAGGTGAGCCTCCCGCAGATCGACGAGGCCTTCGTGCGCAGCTTTGGCCTGGCCGAGGGCGGCGTCGATGAGTTCCGCGTGCAGGTGCGCGCGACCATGGAGCGTGAGGTGGCCGAAGTCAGCCGCCAGCGGGTGCGTGAGCAGCTGCTCGATGCGCTCTACAAGGCCAATCCGCTCGATGTGCCCAAGGTCATGGTCGATGAACAGGTGCGCGAGCTCCAGGTGCAGATGCTGCGGCGCATGGGCGTGCAGAAGGTTGAACAGCTGCCGCCGCGCGAGCCCTACGAAGAGCCCGCCCGCAAGCGCGTGGCCCTGGGCCTGATCATCGGCGAGCTGGTACGGAGCAACGGCATCCGCATCGATCGCGCCCGCGTCGAGGAGCGCCTCAACTCAGTGGCGGCTTCCTATCCCGATGCCGAAGGCGTGCGTCGCCAGTACCTGCAGAGCCGTGATGCCATGGCACAGATCGAGTCGGCAGTTCTGGAAGATCAGGCGCTCGACTGGGTTCAGTCGCGTGTGCAGCGGGTCGATAAGCCGGCAAGCTTCGCCGAACTGACGGGTTTTGACAGCAGCAAGGGGTAAGTGCAGATGAATGAGCGTGGACTGAATCTGGTGCCGATCGTCGTCGAGCAGACCGCGCGCGGCGAGCGCTCCTATGACATCTACTCGCGGCTGCTCAAGGAGCGGGTGATTTTCGTGGTCGGCCCGGTCGAGGACTACATGGCCAATGTGGTGGTCGCGCAGCTGCTGTTCCTGGAATCTGACAACCCGGACAAGGACATCGCGATCTACATCAATTCCCCGGGCGGCTCGGTGAGCGCGGGGCTCGCCATCTACGACACGATGCAGTTCGTCAAGCCGGATGTCAGCACCATTTGCATCGGCCTGGCCGCCTCGATGGGCGCGCTGCTGCTGGGCGGTGGGGCCAAGGGCAAGCGCTTTTCGCTGCCCAATTCCAAGATCATGATCCACCAGCCTTCGGGCGGCTTCCAGGGCCAGGCCTCCGATATCGACATCCATGCCCGTGACGTCATGGATACCAAGGACCGCCTCAATCGCATCCTGGCGCACCACACGGGCCATACGGTCGAGCAGGTCAAGGCCGACAGTGACCGCGACAACTTCATGAGCGCCGAGGCGGCCCGGGCTTACGGCCTGATCGACCGGGTGCTCGAAAAGCGTGAAGTGGCCCCAGCTCAAGACCCGAAAGGGCCGGCCTGAACTGGCATAAGTGCCCACCAATAGCGCAAAAAGCAAGGATTACAAGGTCTTAGATGGTACGCAGTTCTTTGCGCCCTCCGCTTTGGGCATGCTATATAAGGCCCGTGATGTCCGAATTATGCCCTTCGACGCCTGTCCAAATGGCCAGAGGTGAGTTGCAGTGACTGACGATTCCCGCACCCGGACCGACGATGGCAAGCTGTTGTACTGCTCCTTTTGCGGCAAGAGCCAGCACGAGGTGCGTAAGCTCATCGCTGGCCCCTCGGTATTCGTCTGCGACGAGTGCGTGGAGCTGTGCAACGACATCATCCGTGAGGAGCTGGAAGACCGTGCCGACAAGGCGCGCGACAAGCTGCCCAAGCCCCACGAAATCAAGAAGGTGCTCGACGAGTACGTGATCGGCCAGGAGCGCGCCAAAAAGGTGCTCGCGGTGGCGGTCTACAACCATTACAAGCGCCTGCAGACCCGCGGCGCGGCCAAGACCAAGGACGATGTCGAGCTCGCCAAGAGCAACATCCTGCTGATCGGCCCCACGGGCTGCGGCAAGACGCTGCTGGCCGAGACGCTGGCGCGCCTGCTGAATGTGCCCTTCACCCTCGCCGATGCCACCACGCTCACCGAAGCGGGCTACGTGGGCGAGGATGTCGAGAACATCATCCAGAAGCTGCTGCAGAAGTGCGACTACGACGTCGAGAAGGCGCAGACCGGCATCGTCTACATCGATGAGATCGACAAGATCTCGCGCAAGAGCGATAACCCCTCGATCACGCGCGACGTATCGGGTGAGGGCGTGCAGCAGGCGCTGTTGAAGCTCATCGAAGGCACGATCGCCTCGGTGCCGCCGCAGGGCGGTCGCAAGCATCCGCAGCAGGAATTCCTGCAGGTCGACACCTCGAACATCCTGTTCGTGTGCGGCGGCGCCTTCGCCGGGCTCGAGAAGATCATCCTGAACCGCACCCAGAAGAGCGGCATCGGGTTCACTTCCGAAGTGCGCAGCGCGGATCAGAAGCCGCACGGCTCCGACTTGTTCCATGAGGTCGAGCCCGAGGACCTGATCAAGTTCGGCCTGATCCCCGAGTTCGTCGGCCGCCTGCCGGTGGTCGCGACGCTCGATGAGCTGGATGAAGCCGCGCTGATGATCATCCTCACCGAGCCGAAGAACGCGCTGACCAAGCAGTACCGCAAGCTGTTCGAGATGGAAGGCTCGGAGCTCGACTTCCGCGAGGAGGCCTTGCGCGCAGTGTCGAAGCGGGCCATGCAGCGCAAGACCGGTGCGCGCGGCCTGCGCACGATCCTCGAGAACGTGCTGCTCGACACCATGTACGACCTGCCTTCGCTCCGTAACGTGGCCAAAGTAGTGGTCGACGAGACGGTGATCGAGGGCACCAGCAAGCCTTACATCGTCTATCGCAGTGAAGAGCCGCGTCTGGCGCCGGTCGAAGAGCCGCGCCGGGCAGGGGGCATCGGTCACGCCTGAGTCCTTGAAAACGCCGCCGGGCGCCCCCATCGATTGCGGCAGGGGCTCTTCTGGCCCTCATCATCGTGGGTACCCATAAGTGAACGACATCACCGAAGCCGCAACCACCCCGTCAGCCGAGCGCATTCCGGTATTGCCGCTGCGCGATGTCGTGGTCTACCCGCACATGGTGATCCCGCTGTTCGTCGGCCGGGAAAAATCGATCCTGGCGCTCGATGCCGCGATGCGCACCGACAAGCGCATCATGCTGGTGGCGCAGAAGCAGGCCGACATCGACGATCCCAAACTCGAAGACCTGCACGGCTTCGGCACCTCGGCCACGATCCTGCAATTGCTCAAGCTCCCCGATGGCACCGTGAAGGTGCTGGTCGAGGGTATCGAGCGTGCGCGTGTGGTGCAGCTGCAGCTGGCGCTGCCGGCCAGTGCCGATGCCGCGCACAATTTCTACTGCGCTGAAATCGCGGTCGAGGCCGACCTCGACCAGTACGAAGAGCGCGAGATGGACGTCCTGGTGCGCTCCGTGGTCTCGCAGTTCGAACAGTACGTGAAGCTCAACAAGAAGGTGCCGCCCGAGGTGCTGACCGCACTGGCCGGCATCGAGCAGCCCGGGCGCCTGGCCGACACGGTCGCGGCGCACATGTCGCTCAAGCTCTCCGAGAAGCAGAAGGTGCTCGAGATCCTCGATGTGCGCAAGCGCCTCGAGCACGTGCTGGTCGCCATCGAAGGCGAGATGGACGTGCTGCAGATCGAGAAGCGCATCCGCGGCCGCGTCAAATCGCAGATGGAGAAAAGCCAGCGCGAGTACTACCTGAATGAGCAGATGAAGGCCATCCAGAAGGAACTTGGCGACATGGAGGACGGCAGCAACGAGCTGGCCGAAATCGAACAGAAGGTCGCCAAGGCCGGCATGAGCAAGGAGGCCCGTGAAAAGGCCACCGCCGAGATCAACAAGCTGAAGATGATGTCACCGATGTCGGCCGAAGCCACCGTGGTGCGCAACTACGTCGATTGGCTGGTCAAGGTGCCGTGGAAGAAGCGCACGCGCCTGCACAAGAACATCGCCAACGCTCAGAATGTGCTTGATACCGATCACTATGGGCTCGAGAAGGTCAAGGAGCGCATCGTCGAGTACCTCGCGGTGCTGCAGCGGGTCGAGAAGATCAAGGGTCCGATCCTGTGCCTGGTGGGGCCACCGGGCGTGGGCAAGACTTCGCTCGGCCAGAGCATGGCACGCGCCACCAACCGCAAGTTCGTGCGCATGTCGCTCGGCGGCGTGCGCGATGAGGCCGAGATCCGCGGTCACCGGCGCACCTACATCGGTTCGATGCCGGGCAAGATCATCCAGAACCTGGCCAAGAGCGGCGTGCACAATCCCCTGTTCCTGCTCGACGAAGTCGACAAGATGGCGATGGATTTCCGTGGCGATCCTTCCTCGGCGCTGCTCGAAGTGCTTGATCCCGAGCAGAATGCGGCTTTCTCCGATCATTACCTCGAGGTCGACTTCGATCTCTCCGAGGTGATGTTCGTGTGCACGGCCAACTCGCTCAATATCCCGGCGCCCTTACTCGATCGCATGGAAGTGATCCGGCTGCCCGGTTACACGGAAGATGAAAAACTGAACATCGGCCGCCGCTACCTGGTGCCGAAGCAAACCAAGCAGAACGGACTCAGGGATGGCGAGCTGAAGATCGCCGACACCGCGCTGCTCGACATCGTGCGTTACTACACGCGCGAAGCCGGCGTGCGCAACCTCGAACGCGAGGTTGCCAAGATCAGCCGCAAGGCGGTCAAGCATCTGTTGCTCGACAAGGGCGGCGAGAAGGATAAATCCAAGGACAAGTTGAAGGACAAGTCCAAGGACAAGTCCAAGGACAAGTCGAAAAGGATCGCGGTCACGCCGCGCAATCTCGACAAGTATCTGGGCGTGCGCCGCTATCGTTATGGCAAGGCCGAGGACCAGAACCGCGTTGGCCAGGTCACGGGCCTCGCCTGGACGGAAGTCGGCGGCGAGCTGCTGACCATCGAAGCGGCCGTGGTGCCGGGCAAGGGCAAGCTGCAGCACACCGGGCAACTGGGCGAAGTGATGCAGGAATCCATCCAGGCCGCGATGTCGGTGGTACGCAGTCGCGCCGATGTGCTGGGGCTCGAGTCAGACTTCTACCAGAAGAACGACGTGCACCTGCACATGCCAGAAGGCGCGACCCCCAAGGACGGCCCGAGTGCCGGTATCGGCATGTGCACGGCGCTGGTCTCCGCGCTGACGCGTATTCCGGTGCGCTCGGATGTCGCCATGACCGGCGAGATCACGCTGCGCGGCGAAGTGCTGCCAATCGGCGGCCTCAAGGAAAAACTGCTGGCGGCGCAGCGCGGCGGCATCGCCGTGGTGCTGATCCCGGAAGAGAACAAGAAGGATCTGGTCGAGATACCCGACAACATCAAGGGCAAGCTCGACATCCGTACCGTGCGCTGGATCGACGAAGTGCTGGAAATCGCGCTGACAGCGCGGCCGACGCCGCTGGTTCGTGCCAGTACCGCTGCCGTCACCGCGAAGCCGGCGACCCGCCGGACGCGCACTCGCGGCGTCAAAGGTGTACAGGCGCATTGATCGCCTGACCGCGTCCGGGAATAATACTCAAGCGGGTGCTTAGCTCAGCTGGTAGAGCGTCGCCCTTACAAGGCGAATGTCGGGGGTTCGATCCCCTCAGCACCCACCAACTTTCATGCGCGCCAGGTTGGCGCGACATTCACTCGGGGCCACGCCATGAGCCCTGAGGAAGCGGCGCGCGAAGTGGCTCGGGTCCGTGAAGCCGCAGCGCAGCGCCACTTCACTCACACTCAGCGCGCCGTAGCGCGCATCAGCAAGCAGTCGTTGAGCGCTCTGCATGCGCATGCGCATCAGCTCGCTGCCGAAGGTCGTGCCTGCGTGTGCGAACAGGTGGTGCAGGTAGCGCTTCGATACCCCATGTGCCTCGGCCACGGCGCCAGGCGTCAACTCAGTTTCGTGACTGCGATCGCGCATTGTGCCGAGTACGCGCCTGAGCAGCTTCTGGCTGCCGCGCAGCGCCTGCTGCTCGGGCCCGGCGGCGAGCGCGAGCAGCGCGGCGACTTGCTCGGCGACCGTGCCCGCTGGCAAGGCGAGTTGCTCGTCGCGCTCGGTATCCAGGCTGGCCAGCGCCGCGCCGAGCACGTGGCTCCAGCCACTGCCGGTACGGAGCGGTCGTCCGGCCAGCTGCTCCGGCGCGGGCAGCCAGTTGCGCAGCCAATCACTGCGAAAGCGTAGTACCACGCTGCGGGTTGTATCCGGGTACTCGAGCCGGTAAGGCGCGCTGCAGTCGATCAGCACACTGTCACGTGCCGAGATGCTCGATTGCCGGCCATATTGCTGGAAACGGATCTGGCCGGCACGCAGCTGCAGCAGGAAGAAGCCCGCGTAGCGACTGCGGGCAATGCGCGCCGGCGTGCGCTGGATCGACTGGCTGTCGGCCTCGACAATATGCAGGCTTGCCGGGCCCAGCTCGGTCTGGTCCAGTTGCCCGTGAAAGCGCTCGCGCGCCGGGCTGTCGATGTCGATCTCCAGGAAGGACTTGCAGATCGTGTCGACCCAGAAAGCCATGGCGTGGCGCGAATCAACGTCGGCCGTCGACCAACGCTGCGCCCATGAGCCGAAGTCCCCGCCTGGTCAGCCTGTTGTCCATAATGGCCCAGGCCTGTGGTTGGCAATAGTGCGCTGCCTGAATCGCACCCGGCAAGCCAGCAGGCAAGCGCCCGGTAGCTGTGTTAACGTAGGCGGTTATGAGGTCATTTACGTGATCTCACACCCACCATCACAGTGGAGCGGTAGTTCAGTTGGTTAGAATACCGGCCTGTCACGCCGGGGGTCGCGGGTTCGAGTCCCGTCCGCTCCGCCACTTAGTGAAGTTATGCTGCAAAACATTGGCGACATGCTCAAGGGCCAGAAATGGCTGGCGTTCCTGCTGCTGGGATTGCTGATACTGGTATTCGCGCTGTGGGGCGCTTACGGCCTCGTCGACCTGAGTGTGGGCGCGCCCAAGTATGGTCTCAAGGTCAACGGCGAGGAAATCCCGGTAAGCACGCTGCAGAACGCCTGGCAGGAGCGCCAGTCGCAGTACCAGCAGCAGCTCAAGGCCGAGATTCCCGCTGACGTGCGTGCGCGCATGCAGGATCAGCTGCTCGATCAGTACACGCGTACCACACTACTGCAGCAGCGCGCGCAAGAGCGCGGCTTTCGGGTCAGCGAGAGCGCACTGGTGAACGCCTACCATCACGAGTCCTCGTTCCTGATCGAGGGCCAGTTCAACGAGATCGCCGCCAAGTCCGTGCTCGCGCAGTTGGGCATGTCGATCCCGATGTACGAGCGGCAGCTGCGCAACTCCTTCCAGGTCGGACAGCTGGAGCAGAGCCTGAAGCTCGGCGATTTCATGACCGAATCGGAGATCAAGCGCGCCTTCGCGCTCGAGAATGAACAGCGCGAGATCCGCTATGCGCTGCTGCCGCTGGCGCGTTTCAGTGCGGCGGTGAAGCTCGACGATGCGCTGCTGCAGCACTGGTACCAGGCGCACACCGATGATTACCTGAGCAAGGAATCGGTGCGCCTGCAGTATGCGCAGTTGCGACTCGATACGGTGGCCGCCGCGGTGGAAGTGAACCCGACAGATCTCGAGGCCTGGTACAAACAGAACCTCGCGCGTTATGTCGAAGCGGAGAAGCGGCGGGCACGACACATCCTCATCACGGTGGCGGCGCCCAAGGATGCCGCGGCCGAAGCGGCTGCGCTGAAAAAGGCACAGTCAGTGCTGGCCGAAGCGCGCGCTGGCGGGGACTTTTCCGCACTGGCCCGCAAGTATTCCCAGGATCCGGGTTCTGCGCGGCAAGGCGGAGACCTGGGTTTCGCGCTGCGCAGCGCCTATGTGCAGCCCTTTGCCGACCCGCTGTTTTCGATGAAGGCCGGCGAGATCAGCGAACCGGTCAAGACGCAGTTTGGCTATCACATCATCAAGCTTGATGAGATCCAGGCTGAACACGCTCGTACCCTGGCTGATGATCATGCGCGCATCGATGCCGACTTCCGGCGCGATCGCGCGGCCGAGCTGTACGGCAATCGCCAGGAAAGCCTGCAGCAGAAGCTCGAGACCACCTCGGGCAGCGACCTGGCCGCACTCGCAAAGGAATTCGGCCTCACCGTGGGCGAGGTGCCGGAGTACACGCGCGGCGGCGGTGGCACGCTGGGCGTCAATGCCGAACTCAGTGGCGTGGTATTCAGCGATAACGTGCTCAAGGATCAGCGCATCGGCGGGCCGGTCGGCCTGGCTGACGATCGCATGGTCATCGTCAAGGTGCTCGAACACCGCCTGCCCAAGGCGCGGCCGCTGGCCGAAGTACGCAGCGAAGTCGAAGCTGCGGTGCGCAAGGATGAAGGCACGCGCGCCGCACGCGCGGCCGCCGACGCGGCCGTCAAGCAGCTGAAGGCCGGTGTGGCACTGGATGTCCTCGCCAAGGGCCTCGGAGTCACCGTGGCGCCCGCGGCGCTGATCGGACGCGGCGATCCCCAGCCCCCGGCCCAGGTGCGCGACGCTGCATTCGCCGCGCCAATGCCCGAGGGCAAACCGGTCTATCAGGCACTGGCGATGGACGAGGGCGGCGCCGCCATTCTCGCCGTGCTGTCAACGAAGCCAGGAACCCCGGGCGCGAACCCGGCCAACGACCAGCAGTTGATAACACGGGCCATCGAGCGGATTCGCGACGCGGATTTTGCGGCGTATTTGGGTGAAGTTCAGCGGCGGGCCTCGGTCAAGAAAAACCCGGCGGTGTTCAACTAATAGATATGGGCGCGGGCGACGGGCGGGGCCGGAAAGGTGCCCGCTGTGGCTCCCCGATACACGCTTTGGGCGGGCACCTTTCCGGCCCCACCCGCCACCCGCTCGCAGTTACTTGAACGCAGCCGGATTTGTTGACCGGGGATAGCGCTGCCTTTCGCCTGCGCTGATCATCGGCGCACCCCAGATCGCAGCGCTCCAGATCCTATGATTGTTCTTACGTGGCCGGAGTATCAAGCAGCGTAGCAATGCGCTGCAACGCCAACTGATATCCCTGCGTCCCACACCCCACAATCACACCCGACGCCACGCTTGAGACATGCGAGTGATGCCGGAAGGCCTCGCGCTTGTGGATGTTTGAGATATGCACCTCGATCACCGGGATGGCGCAGGCGGCCAGCGCATCGTGGATGCCGACCGAAGTGTGTGACAGCGCGGCGGCGTTGATCACGATGGCGGCCGCACGCTCACGCGCTTCCTGGATCCAGTCGATCAGCTGGTGCTCGGCATTGCTCTGGTGGAATTCGATCTGGAGCTTGAACTGCGCGGCAACCCGCCGGCATTCGGCTTCCACGTCGGCGAGCGTCCGGTGACCATAGATATGCGGCTCGCGCTGGCCGAGCAGATTCAGGTTTGGACCGTTGATCACATAGACGCTGCGGCTCATGTCGAGGATTCTCCCGGCGAATCCTGAATGAGAGCCAATTTGTGCGGGACTGTCAATGTGCCGCTGCGCGGTGCGCGTGCTGCGCAACGCAGGTGCAACTCAGGGTGTGCGCCTCAGTGCGTGCGCGCGGTCAAGGCAGCACAGTCGGCGCCCGCCACCAGCGATGCCACGGCCTGGCAGGCATTCACCGAGCGATTGGGCCCACTGCTGGTGTCTCTCGAATCGCTGGCATCCTGCAGCAGGCGCTGCAGGCGCGCGGCATCGAGACGCGCATCGCGCGCGAGCAGGAGCGCGGCAACACCCGAGATTTCCGCGGTTGATATCGAGCTGCCGGAGGAGAAGCCGTACTGGCCGCCGGGCGCCAGTGTCAGTACATCGCGCCCCGGCGCCTGCAGCAGGCCAGAGGCGACATCATGGTCTTCCGAGCGCGCCACGCTCAGCACCTGGGCCATGCCACCCGGGAAGGAGGGCGTGGCGGCGGCCGGGCCCACGATCACGATACCCTTGCGCATTGCCTGTTGCGCCAGCGCCGCCAGCAAGGGGTCGGGCGGGCCCGTCAGGCTCAGGTTGATGATCTGCGCGCGCAGGTCGACGGCGCTCGCCAGTGCCTGCGCCAGCGTGAAGGAATTGCAGCGCGCTTCGTCGCGCCCCTGTTGCAGCTGCCAGCAGGCCTTGAGCGCCAGCAGTTGCGCCTCGGGCGCTACCCCGACGACACCCTTGCCACCGCCGGCATTGGCGGCGAGCACGCCAGCGATCGCCGTGCCATGACGGTCGCGCTGGAACTGCTGCTGATCGTTGTCGACGAAATTGCGCTGTGCCTCGATGCGACCACGCAGGTCGGGATGGCTGCTATCCAGGCCGGTGTCGATCACTGCAATGCGGATGCCGCGCCCGGTGGAAAGCCGATGCGCGGCGCTGATCGACATGCGCTCGTTGCCCGCCTGTAGCCCGACATTTGCGTCCTCAGCGGTCTGCAACTCATAGGTGTTCAGGGGTTCGACCAGCCAGACGCGTGGATCCGCTTGCAGTTGCGCCAGCAGCTGCTCGCGCGTGGCGCCTTCCGGAATCGCAAACACGGCGCAATGCATGCGCAGCAGCGCGATGGGCCAGGCGGATACCTGCTGCAGCCGGTATTGCCTCGCCAGTGCCTTGAGCCCCCGACGCGCGGCATCGCTGACCGCATAGCCGCTGCCGCCACCGTAGGTGCGGGGCGTGCCGCCGCTGCGCAACAGTGTGGTCACTGGCTCATTGGCCACCGCCACCACGATGAAGCGCGAGTCGTCGCTACGCGTCGCGGCCAGCAGCTCAGCGCTGCTCCCCGCTGCCGCTGCCGGCACGAGCGCTGGCAATGCCGCGAACGCCAGCAACGCGGCGGCCAGTGCTGAGCAGTACCAACGCTGAACTTGCCGGTAACGCCAACTCATCAATGGCCCAGTGATTCGGCCGGCTCGCGCGGCGTCAATTCGGCGAAGCGCACCCGCGGGTCGGCACGCAGGCGCGTCAGCGCCGCGTGTGCTGCGGCACTGGAGCTGCTCTCGGCGCCGATCAGCGTGTACACGCCCGCGGCATTGGGGCCGCTGCTGATCAGCAGGTTGGTGCCAGCCAGTATTTCCTTCACATCGGCGAGGCGCACTTGATCAGCGAAGATCGCCTTGATCTCGTCCACCGGTGCGCCGGCGCCCGGCTGCCCGGTCACCGTGCGATAGTCGGGCGTTACCTGAAATTGCTGCCGCTGCCATAGCGCCGCACCCAGCAGCACGATACCCGCGGCCTGTGCAGCCACCAACAGATGCAGCCAGCGTGAGCCGCCGCGCGCAGGTACTTTCGCGCTGGCGACAGTACCGCCTGCGTCGGCGGCGTGCGGGTTGTCGAGGCTGGCATCGGACTCGATCTGCTTCCACAGGCGATTAAAGGATGCCTGCGGCGCGAATTCGACCACCGGCTGCGAGGCCACGGCGTCGCGGATGCGTCGCTGCACGCGCTGTTCGGCACGGCAGTGTGCGCAGCTCTCGAGATGAGCGCTGAGCCAGGTCAGATCGTCGCCACTGAGGCGACCGATCACCTGCCAGGTGAGCAGCTCGGCGGCGCGTTCATGATCAGTCACGGCGGAACCTCCACGCCAGCCAGGCCTGGCAATGCAGCGCGCAGTTTTTCGCGGGCGTGAAACAGTCGCGTCTTCACAGTGTTGACCGGGCAATCCATGATCAGCGCGATCTCTTCGCAGGAGTGCCCATAGCCATAGGCGAACTCGACTGCGAGCCGTTGTTCGGCGGGCAGCTGCTGCATGGCGAGCAGGATCCACTCGCCCATTTCGGCCTCGCCCAGTTCATCAGGCGCCACCAGCGGTTCGTTCTCGATCGGCACGGTGACGAGCGCCTGGTTGCCACGGCTGCGCAGTGTCTTGAGCGCGCGCCGGTAGGCAATGCCCATGATCCAGGTGGAGACACGCGAGTCGCCACGGAAGTCGGCGGCCTTGCGCCATACCACCCAGAGCGTGTCGTTGATGATTTCCTCGGCCAGCTCATAGCGGCGCGTGAGGCGCACCAGGAAGCGCGCCAGGCGGCGGTGGTAGATGATGTAAAGCTCGCGGAAGGCCTCGCGATCGCGCGCAGCGACCTTCACCAGCAACCGGCGGTCGCCGTCTTCACGTTGCTGTTGCAGCAGACTGATGGGTGCTGTCATGTGGGCCATATTGGGCAGTTCAACGGTAAGTACCCGCGAAACAGCGCACGGTTCAGGGCGGCTCCTGGAAGCTCCAGCTTAAGGTCAGCGTCAGCGGGCCGCCCGCCTTGCCCTGGTTGAACCAGCGGTGAGCGGCGTTTTGGACTGCGATCCAGCTGAGGTCGGCACGCCACTTTGCATAATGCCAGACCAGTGAGGCGCTGCCGTAGGCGTAGGAGGCGTAGTCGATGTCACGCGGTCCGTAGAAGCCCACGCCTGCCAGCGCGTCCAGGTGCGCGCACAGGCTCCGGTGGGCTGCCAGCTCGAAGGTGTAGACGCGCTTGTCACGTTCAACTGTGTATCCATAGGTGGTGAACAGGTTCACGGAGGGCGCATAGGCGACCGTGGCGTAGAGCTGGTCGCGCCAGGAGAGTGCCGCGGTGAATTCGTTGTAGTCGTAGTTGATGGGTCGTGAGTCGTGCGGGTAGGCGTAGTGCGTGCCACTCAGGGCCAGGTTGAAATCGCTCCCCAGCGGATGCGTCCATTGCAGGTAGCTGTCGAGTTCCACGCTGTGCCGGTGCGGCAGCAACTGCACCTGTGAACCCCAGAAGCCGAAGGACCAGCCTGGCGTGAACTGCAGGTGCAGATCACCCTGCAGCGCTGGGTCGCCGCGATTCTGCGAGATGCCGCGCAGCACGTAGTCGCTCGAGACGCCGATCGAACCGGCGACACTTGCACCCGCGGTCGCGGTGCCGGGCAGCGCGCTGATCAGGGCCACCACCAGCGCGCCCAGCGCGCATCGACGCCATCCGTGGCTCAGCATTTGTGTCCGTTCCATGTTGCGGCGAATTGTAAACGACCCACCGCTGGGGCACACACTTCATAGGTAGGCGTGCAACTCGACGAAGGCCAGGCGTGTAGCGGCAACGCTGTTCTGCGCAGCGCTGGTGTTGCGCGCGCCGGCACGCAGCTGCACGTAGGGAAGGGGCGTGTACTCGAGCACCACGCTGTGTCGCTGCTGCAGATCATCGGGGCGGTGTCGATCCGGATCCAGCCACTCGGTGGTCAGTTTCAGGTTCAGGCCTGTGGCCATGCGCCAATTGCACTCGAGCAGCGCCGCGGCGAACTGCGCGTCGCTGGCGTTGCTGCGCGTCGCCTGCACCAGGTCTGCCTCGGCCAGCCAGGCCAGAGGTCCGGTGCGCACACCAGCGAACAGCGCTGCCGAACGGCTGCGCGCCGCGGCATTGTCATTGCGATCGACGCCTGCGCCAATGCGCCAGCGACTGGCTACCCGCGTGAGCTGGAGACCATATTGCAGGCCGCTGCTCGCTGAACTGCCGCCTGCGAGGCCACCGCTGAGCGCGAACTGCGCTTCCCAGCGGCCTTGTTGCCAGCCCAGCTCGAAGGCGTTGTCCGGCGTATCCATGTTGATGCCGCTGAGCTGGCGCGTGTAGGCCTGCTGATCCTGCAGGCGCAGGCCAAAGGGCAGATACATGCGGCCCGCCTTGGCGTACCAATGTGCAGCACTGGCGCGATACAACACCCAGGCTTCACGGTTCATGGCGCTGTCAGGCGCGAGCTGCTCATCGACGTAGAACAACAGGCGCTCGGGCACCACTGATATGGCGAGATAGGCGCGCAACTGTTCGAGCTCGAGATTGCTGCGCGCGTCGCTGCCATCGAGATGCTGCCAGCTGGCCGCGGCCCGCAGGTCGGCACCGGCGGCGAACCATTGATTCACGCTGCCGTTCCAGGCCGGTGCGCTTTCCGGCAGCGCCCGCGCAGCCAGTTGCGTCTGTGCAATCGCATTGCCGAGCGCATTGCGGGCACCACCTCCCGTGGGATTCACGTGGCACTGCGCGCAGGCGAGCCCTTGTTGTACGGCGATGTAGGGCTCGGCAAGTGCACGCGTAGCTGGCAACGCAAGCCATGCAATGGCCAACAACATCGTCGGCGTGCGCGCCGCGCGGTGTTCGCGAATCCTGATCATGCGCTTGAGTACCGAGTCCAGCGTGTTTGGTTCTCAGAACTTTTGCGGCCAGCGCGTGGCACTCATCCACGCAGCAGAGCGCGCTGTGTACTGGCAGTGGGGATCAACAATGAATTTGTACATCGTGAGAACAACGGCGCCGCTGCGGCATCTGCTGGTGTCGTTGTGCGCGGCGTTGACGATCGCAGCCTGTGGTGGCGGCTATGGCGGTGGCTCGTCCATGGGTGGTGGTTGCGGCGGGTACAGTTCCTGTATACCCACCGTAACGCTAAGCGCACCTGCGGCCAGCAGTACGGTGAGTGGTACGGTCACGCTGAGTGCAACGGCAACGGCCGGCGGCAGCTATACCGTGAGCAGCGTGCAGTTCAAGGTGGATGGCACCGCGGTGGGCACTGCCGATACCACTGCGCCCTACAGCTATGACTGGGATTCCACCAGCGTCGCTGATGGCGCCCACCAGATCAGCGCGATGATCACCGACTCTGCCGGCCAGAGCGCAAACTCGGCCAATGTCAGCGTCACGGTCGCGAACAACGGCAGCTTCGCGCTCACGCTGGTGCCAGACCAGTTATTCCCTGTGCCGGCATCGACTGCCACGGGCGGTGGCACGCTCAGCTTCAACAGCACCACCGGGCAGGGAGGCGGACACATCACATTGGGCGGCATGACGGCCACGGCGGTTGAGCTCGGCGATGCCTATGCGGGTTCGAGCAGCACGGCGATAGCCACGCTGGCCTTGAATGCAGGCAACGCCAACCAGTATGACCTTGCCAACCCGACGCTGAGCGCGCAGCAGCGCAGCGATCTGCAGGCCGGCAAGCTTTACGTGGTAGCGAAATCGGCCGCATTTCCTGGTGGCGAATTGCGTGCGCAGCTGTTGCCCCCTGGATTCAGCCTGCAGATTGCGGGCCTGTTCGGTGCAGTGGAAGTGCCCGCGGTGAGCAGTGGCGGGTCAGGTCAGGTTGCCCTTACAGTGGATGCCACCGGACTGAAGGCCGCCGTGCATGTAATCGTCGCAGGACTCACGCCCAACGGGGCTGAACTGGACGGCGGCGCGCCAGGCACCAATGGCGCAACCCTGGCCACGCTGGCGGTGGACGCAACCAACAGCCATCACTACTTCAACGAATCCGTGACGCTGGTGGCGGCCGAGATCACCAACATCAACGCGGGCAACTGGTACGCCAACGTGTTCAGCGCAGCGCATGCCACCGGAGAACTGCGAGGTCCGGCGGCCACACTGACGATGCTGCAGGGTTCGATCTTCACGACGCGCTGCTCAGGTTGCCATACGGGTACAGGGGCTTCATTGCCTGGCGTGCAGAATCTCACGGCCGGCAACACCTATGCCAACATCGTCGGCGTCGCGAGCATTGAACAACCGGCGTTCATGCGGATCGCTCCGGGCGATCCGGACAACAGCTACCTGGTGCTCAAGGTGCAGGGCAGCGCGGGTATCACTGGCGCGCAGATGCCCCTCAGCGGCGCGCACCTGACACAGACCGAGATTGATCTGCTGCGCGGCTGGGTCGTGGCCGGAGCGCACAACAACTAGCTGCGCAGAAAATGGTGGCGAGGCGGGCACAGCCCTGGGGCATGCTCGCCCTCGCTCCACGCTATCCGGCTTACTCGGCTTCGGCCTCCGGAAAGGCCATGCCGACGGTGCTGAAGCCATTGTCGACGTAGAGCACTTCGCCGGTCACGCCGCGAGCCAGGTCGGAACACAGGAACATGGCCGCATTGCCGACATCTTCAGTGCTGACATTGCGCCGCAACGGCGCGATACGGGCCACTTGCCCGAGCATCTTGCGAAAGCCGCCCACGCCCGCGGCCGCGAGGGTCTTGATCGGCCCTGCGGAGATGGCATTCACACGGATGCCCTGCGGGCCCAGGTCGGCGGCGAGGAAGCGCACATTGGCCTCGAGGCTGGCCTTGGCGAGACCCATCACGTTGTAGCTGGGAATCGAGCGCACGGCGCCGAGGTAGGAAAGTGTGAGCATGGCGCCCTGGCGGCCTGCCATCAGCGGCAGCGCGGCACGCGCCAAGGCAGTGAAGCTGTAGCTCGAGACATCGTGCGCGATGCGAAAGGCTTCACGCGTGGTGTTGGCCACGAAGCTGCCCTCGATGGCCTCGCGCGGCGCGAAGGCGACGGCGTGCACGAGGATGTCGAGCGAATCCCAGCTGCCCTTGAGCGCGGCGAAGGCTGATTCGATCTGCTGGTCCTCGCTGACATCGAGCGGCAGCACGATCTTCGAGCCGATCGAGTGCGCCAGTGGCTCCACCCGTTCACGGAATTTGTCGCCGGCGTAGGTGAAGGCCAGTTCGGCGCCTTGCGCGTGCAGCGCCTGCGCAATGCCCCAGGCGATCGAGCGATCAGTGGCAACGCCCACGATCAGGGCGCGTTTGCCCGGCAGCATGCCCATGCAGAATCCCCCTAAGTTGTTCAGCTAACCGCGCGAGGCAACGAAGGCCACGAGCTTCTGGCCGGGGCGCAGCGCGCTGGCGGTGATCGTGGTGTTCCAGCCGAGCAGGTCACGCACCGTGACCTGCAGCAGACGGGCGATGCCATAGAGCGTATCGCCGGGTCGCACGGTGTAGCTGATCTGGCGACCGACGCCAGGCGCACTGGCGCGCGAGCTGCTGCTGCCGCCACTGCGGCCCGCGCGGCTCGAGACCACCAGGTGCTGGCCGGCATGGATGGTGTCGCCGATCTCCATGTTGTTGAGGCGCGCGAGCGTGTGCACATCGGTGCCCATGCGGTGCGCGATGCTGTAGAGCGTGTCGCCGCGACGGACCACGTGCACGCCGGTGCGCGAGCCACGGCGGCCGCCGATGCGGCCGGGGCGGTCAACCAGCGCAGCAGCACGCGCCGCTTTCTCAGGCAGGGCGACGCTGGCCGAGGGAACACGCAGCGCCGAGCCGATCACCGGCTTGTCGTTGCTGCGCATGCCGTTCAGCTCGCGTACCACTGCAGGCGTGGTGGAAAAGCGTGTCGCGATCGAGGCGACGGTGTCGCCGCGGCGCACGTCGTAGGAAGTGACGCGCAGGCGCTGTTCGGGTGTGAGGCCCAGCAGTGTCTGTTCGAGGCCATCCGCGAATTCCATGGGCACCAGCAGCACGTGCGGGCCGGTCGGATCCGTGGCGAAGCGGTGGAAGGCCGGGTTCAGCTCGTAGAGTTCGTCCTTGGGGAGCCCCGCGATCTCGGCAGCTACCGCCATGTCGATCTGCCCGCCAGTTGCTACCTGCGCAAAGTACGGCTCGTCCGGTATCTGGCTGAACTCCAGCCCGAAAGTCGCCGGATCCGCAACGATGCGACGCATCGCGAGGAGCTTGGGTACGTAGGCACGTGTCTCGGTCGGGAGCTTCAAATGCCAGAAGTCGATCGGCCGCCCCTGGCGCTGGTTGCGCGACACCGCACGCTGCACGTTGCCGGCGCCGCAGTTGTAGGCCGCAATGGCCAGCAGCCAGTCGCCATCGAACTGATCGTGGAGCGATTGCAGGTAGTCGAGCGCTGCGCGCGTCGAGGCGACGACATCGCGCCGTCCGTCATACCACCAGTTCTGCTTCAGGCCGTAGCTCGTGCCGGTGCCGGGGATAAACTGCCACAGCCCCGAGGCCCGCGCGCGCGAATAGGCGTAGGGCTCGAAGGCGCTCTCGACCACCGGCAGCAGCGCCAGTTCGAGCGGCATCGAACGCTGGTTGAGTTCGCCGACGATGTAATGCAGGTACAGGCCCGCGCGGCCCCAGACCCGTTCGAGATAGTCGGGATGGTTGGCGTACCAGTTGAGCTCACGATCGACCGCGTTTTCATCGGCGTCCTCCAGCTTGAAGCCCGCGCGCAGGCGGACGAACAGGTCGGGGGGCGGTGGGGCGACCAGGCCGTGATCGCCAAGGGTAGTGGCAGCACTGGCTGCCGGCGTGCTGTCTGCCAGGGCATCGGCCGCAGTTGCAGGCGCCTCGGGTGCCGAGACCGCAACCACTGTTACAACGGGCGGAACTGCTGCGACCGGGTAGGCGAGGTGGGCTGTGGCGGGCCGATGGGCGCAGCCACCCATGCTCAGCATCACCGGCAGGGCCAGCGACAGGGACAGGGTCAATGGGAGCGATCTGAGGGTACCGTTCGGCTTAGCCAAATTGTTCCATCCCCGTTCCGGGCTGTTTACATGTTACGGTATGGGCGCTGGATCTTAGCTTAAGCCAGCGTCCCCATTTAACATGCAAGTTCACAAAATTGCTACCTTTTTGGGCAGCGGCCCGCTTGCTGCGGCGCAGGCACCGAGGAGCCATGAGCGGCCATATTCCAGATCTTAAGGCCTGGCAGCAGGGGGTGTTGGGGCGCGCTGTAATCGCCGCCGAGGCCCGCCTGCTCGAGGGCGCCATGGACGACGTATTCGGCCTGGAGCTGCTCCAGCTGGGCGCATGGGGGTCGGGGCGGGGACTGCTCAGCGGCAGCCGCACGCGCCATCAGTCGGTGGTCTGTGGCGGGATCTCCTTCCCGGGCGAGGCCGACCTGCTGGCCGACCCCGCTATGCTGCCCGTGGCCACCGGTAGTGTCGATGCTGTGCTATTGCCGCATACGCTTGAAATTGCCGCGGATCCGCAGGCGGTGCTGCGCGAGGCCGATCGCGTGCTGGCAGGTCAGGGGCACCTGGTCGTGCTGGGCTTTCGGCCGCTGAGCCTGTGGGGGCTGCGCTCGGCGGCCAGCCGCAGTGGATTTCCGCCCGGCTTCACGCGCCTGATCGCGGAGCACCGCCTGCTCGACTGGTTGATACTGCTGGGCTATGAGATCACCCTCGCGCGCCACTATCTATATTTCGTTCCGAGCGAATCCGGCGCACAGGCCGGTTTACAGGGGCAGGGCGCGCTACGCCGCGGGTTGTTCAATCCGCTGCCGGCCGGCGCCTATCTGCTCAAGGCGCGCAAGCGCACCTATACACTCACGCCCATCCGCCTGCGCCGGCGCGAGCGTGCACCGATGCTCGGCGGCCTCGTGAACCCGACCGTATGAACGCGACTCCATGAATCCAGGCGAGGTGGTCGATATCTATACCGATGGCGCCTGCCGCGGCAATCCCGGGCCCGGCGGCTGGGCTGCGTTGCTACTCAAGGGCAGTGCCGAGCGCGAGCTCTCGGGCGCCGTGGGCGAGACCACCAACAATCGCATGGAACTGCAGGCGGTGATCGAAGCGCTGCAGGCGCTCAAGCGCGCGGTGCGCGCGCGTATCTACACCGATTCGCAGTACGTGCGCCTCGGGATCACCGAGTGGCTTTCCGGCTGGAAGGCGCGCGGCTGGAAGACCAGCGATCGCAAGCCCGTGAAGAACCAGGATCTGTGGATGCAGCTCGACACGCTGGTCGTCGGGCACGAACTCGAGTGGCACTGGGTCAAGGGACATTCGGGTGTGCCCGGCAACGAGCGCGTCGATGCGCTGGCGAATGCGGCGATCGATGCGCTGCTTGGAGTAAAATAGCGCGATGCGACAAATCGTACTGGATACCGAAACTACCGGACTCGAAGTCTCGCAGGGCCATCGCGTCATCGAGATCGGCTGCGTCGAGCTGCACAATCGCCGCCCCACGGGCCGGCACCTGCATCACTACCTGAATCCGGAGCGCGAGGTTGATGCCGGCGCGCGTGCCGTGCACGGCCTGTCGCTCGAGGCCTTGAGGGACAAACCGCGCTTCGCGGCGATCGCCGAAGAGTTCGTGCAGTTCGTCAGCGGCGCACAACTGGTGATCCACAACGCCAGCTTCGATGTGGGCTTCCTTGACGCCGAGTTCGCGCGCCTCGATGCGGCGGCACCACGCACGCTGGCCTCGATGTGCGAGGTGCTCGATACGCTGTCGCTGGCGCGCAGCATGCATCCGGGGCAGCGCAACAGCCTCGATGCGCTGTGCAAGCGCTACGGCATCGACAATTCCAACCGTGAGTTGCACGGTGCGCTGCTCGATGCGCGCATTCTGGCCGACGTGTATCTGGCGATGACGGGTGGCCAGAGCGCACTGGCGCTCGATGAGGCGCCGCGGCGTAGCGCGCGTCGCTTGCACGCGGCGGAGACGCCGGCCGCTGCGGTGGTGTCGCTGCCGCTGCGTGTCACCCGTGCCAGCGCCGCCGAGCGTGAAGCGCATGAGCGTCTGCAGGAGCTGCTGCAGAAAGAAAGCAGCGGCCGCTGCCTGTGGCGCGGCAAGGCATC
Organism: Gammaproteobacteria bacterium; assembly: GCA_025350055.1. Classification (GTDB taxonomy): domain Bacteria; phylum Pseudomonadota; class Gammaproteobacteria; order Steroidobacterales; family Steroidobacteraceae; genus FEN-1191. Next base: position 35,008 of record JANXYK010000064.1, read on the forward strand.
ATGAAAATACTGGTCACCGGCGCGGCCGGGTTCATTGGCTCCTTTGCCTCGTTGCGCTTCCTGGCGCGCGGCGATGAGGTGGTGGGCCTCGACAATCTCAACGACTATTACGATGTGAACCTGAAGCTGGCGCGCCTGGCGCGCCTGACCTGTCAGGGCAACTTCCGCTTCGAGAAAATGGATCTCGCCGACCAGCAGGGCATGAGCGCGCTGTTTGCGCGCGAGCGCTTCGAGCGTGTGGTGCACCTGGGCGCGCAGGCTGGCGTGCGCCATTCGCTCATCGATCCGCACAGCTATATTTCCGCCAATGTCGTCGGCACGCTCAATGTACTCGAGGGTTGCCGGCATAACGGCGTTGGCCACCTGGTCTATGCCTCGACCAGCTCGGTCTATGGCGCCAGCACGAAGATGCCTTTCACGGTGCACGAACCGGCCTCGCATCCCCTCTCGCTCTACGCCGCCAGCAAGCGCGCTACTGAGCTCATGGCGCACAATTACTCGGCGCTGTTTGGCGTGCCGACCACAGGGCTGCGTTTCTTCACGGTCTATGGTCCCTGGGGCCGGCCCGACATGGCGCTGTTCCTGTTCGCGCGCGCGATCATAGACGGCAAGCCGATCGAGGTGTTCAACAACGGCAATCACAAGCGTGATTTCACGTACGTGGAAGACATCGTCGAGGGCGTGGTGCGTGCCACCGATCGCCCGGCGAGCCCCAATCCGCACTGGGACAGCAACAACCCCGACCCGGCCAGCAGTCGCGTGCCCTACCGGCTGTACAACATTGGCAGCAACCGGCCGATCGAGCTGCTGCGCTACATTGAGGTGCTGGAGCAGTGCCTGGGCCGCAAGGCGCAGCGCGTGATGAAGCCCTTGCAGCTGGGCGATGTGCCCGATACCTACGCCGATGTCACCGAGCTGGTCAGCGATGTGGGCTACCAGCCAGACACGCCCATCGAAGTCGGCGTGCGCAATTTCGTCGACTGGTTCCGCGGTTACTACCGGCTGGATTAAGGCGCCGATGTCAGCCAACCCACCCGCCGGCGCCGATTGCACTGCCTGGCAACAGCTGCAGGCCGCCGCGCCCGCCCTGCGCGCACGCTCGCTGCGCGAGTTGTTCGCAGTGGAGGCGGAGCGCTTCGCGCATTGTTCGGTCAGCGCCTGCGGGCTGCTGTTCGACTACTCGCGCCAGCGCGTGGATGCCGGGGTGCTCGACAGTTTCAAGGTACTGGCGGACCAGCTGCAGTTGCGCGAACGCATTGCGGCGCAGTTTTGCGGCGAGCGCATCAACATCACCGAGGATCGCTCGGTGCTGCACACGGCACTGCGCCGTGCTGACGGTGCGACGCCGCCACTGGTGGTCGGCGGCCAGGACATCGATGGGCTGGTGCGCTCCGAGCGCGAGCGGGTGCTCGATTTTGCCGAGCGCGTGCGCAGTGGCGCGATCAGCGGCAGCCAGGGTGCGGCCTTCAATCTGGTAGTGAACATCGGCATTGGCGGCTCCGATCTCGGGCCGGCCATGGCAGTCGAGGCCCTGCGCGAATTCTCGGCCGGCGCGCCACGCGTGGCCTTTGCTTCCAACGTCGATGGCTGTCAGCTGGTCGATATCCTGGCGGGCGCCGATCCCGGGCGCACGCTGTTCATCATCTGTTCCAAGACCTTCACCACGCAGGAGACGCGCAGCAATGCGCTGGCCGCGCGCGAGTGGTTGCGCGGCAAGCTCGGTGCGGCGGCCGTGCCCCGACATTTTGCTGCGGTTTCGGTGAACGCGGCGGCGATGGACGAATTCGGCGTCAACGCCGACTACCGTTTCGCGATGTGGGACTGGGTAGGCGGGCGCTATTCGATCTGGTCGTCGATCGGCGTGTCGCTCGCCATTGCGATCGGCGCGCAGAATTTCAGGGCCTTTCTGGCCGGCGCGGCCGAGCTGGACCAGCATTTTCAGGAAGCACCGTGGCGCGCCAATCTGCCGGTGCTGAGCGCGCTGCTCGGCATCTGGAACAGCAACTTCCTCGAGCTGCCTACGCTCGCGGTGTTGCCCTACGACCAGCGCCTGGCGCGATTGCCGGCCTACCTGCAGCAGCTCGAAATGGAGAGCAACGGCAAGTCGGTGCGCCTCGACGGCCAGCCGGTCACGCAAAGTACCTGCCCTGTGATCTGGGGCGAGCCGGGCAACAACGCCCAGCATTCCTTCTTCCAGCTGCTGCACCAGGGCAGCGCACGGGCGGCGCTCGATTTCCTGCTGCCAGCGCGCTCATCCAGTGGCAGCCAGGCGCACCAGGACCTGGCGATTGCCAATTGCCTGGCGCAGGCCGAGGCCTTCGCCTTCGGCCAGGATGCGACGCAAGTTGAAGCTGACCTGCGCCGCCAGGATCTGCCGCCGGCACGCGTCGCGGCCTTGCTCCCGCACAAAGTGCATCAGGGGAATCGTCCTGCAACGCTGATCATGTTCCCGCGTCTCGATCCGGCGACGCTTGGCCGGCTGATCGCGCTCTACGAGCACAAGGTGTTCGTGCAGAGCGTGGTGTGGGGCATCAACGCCTTCGACCAGTGGGGTGTGGAGCTGGGCAAGAAGATGTGCGAGAGCATCGTGCCGTTGGTGCGCGAGCCCGTGCTCGCGCAGGGAGCGAGCAGTTCACTGCGCGGCGCCTTGCAGTACCTGGCCCGCGAGCGCGCATCATGAGTGGACGACACGCAGGCCGTGTGGCGGTGATCACGGGAGGCAGTTCCGGCATCGGCCAGGCCATCGTGCTGCGCCTCGTCCAGGAGGGTGCACGCGTGGCGATCCTCGATATCGCCGACAGTACGGAAACCCTGGCGCTGGTGAAGAGTGCCGGCGGCACAGCAGTCGGCTGCAAGTGCGATATCAGCAGCAGCGAGGCTGTGGCTGCGCAGGCCGCGCGCGTGCGCGAGGCGCTGGCTGATCCGCTGATCGTGATCCACTGTGCGGCGATGCAGTTCATGAAGCCTTTCGCCGAGCTGAGCGCGCAGGAATGGCGCGCCACGCAAGCCGTCAATGTCGATGGCGGATTCCATATGGCCAAGGCCTTCATGAGCGCGATGCAGGCGGCGCGCTGGGGCCGCATCATCATGGTGGCCTCCTCGAGTTTCTTCGCGCCGCCGCCGCGCATGAGCCACTACATCGCCAGCAAGGGCGCGTTGATTGGCTTGGTGCGCGGCCTGGCCGCGGAGCTGGGCGAGTTTGGCATCACGGTGAACGCGCTGGCGCCGGGCCTGACGCGCACGCGCGCGGCGATCGCCGGTGTGCCGCAGGCGCATTTCGACTTCGTGAAGAGCCGCCAGTCCGTGAAACGCAATGGCGAGCCCGAGGACCAGGCTGCCGCCTGCTCGTTCCTGGCATCCGAGGATGCAGCCTTCATGAGCGGACAGACCCTGCTGATGGATGGCGGCGAGGGCCACGTCTGAAACTCGCGACGCTCAAGAATGGCGAGCCCGATGGCGCGCTGCTGGTGGTGTCGCGCGATCTGGCGCGCGCCGTGGCCGCAAAAGGCATCGCTCCGAACCTGCTGGATGCCATTGCCCGCTGGCCACAGTGCGAGCCGCGCCTGCAGGCGTTGTACGCGAGTCTCAACGCAGGCGAGGCCGTCGGTAGTTTCGCGCTCGATACGCGCCAGTTCCATGCACCGCTGCCGCGCAGCTGGCAGTGGCTCGATGCTTCCGCGTACCACAGCCACGGCGATCTGCTGGAAAAAGTCTTCGGCAGGGAGCCGCCGCCGGAAAAGCGCACGGTGCCGCTGGTCTACCAGGGCGCGAGCGATGACTTCTTGGGGCCGCGCGATGATATGCCACTGCCCAGCGAGGCACACGGCATGGATTTCGAAGGCGAGGTGGCGATCATCATCGATCGCGTGCCGATGGGCACTCGCGCCGCGCAGGCGGCCGCGCACATCAAGCTGCTGATGATCGTCAATGATGCGAGCCTCAGGGTGCTGGCCGGCAAGGAAGTGAAGACGGGCTTCGGTTTCGGGCAGTGCAAGCCCGCCACCAGCTTCGGTCCGGTGGCAGTGACGCCAGATGAGCTTGGCCCCGAGGGCTGGCGCGACGGGCGGGTGCAGTATCCGCTGAAGGTGTACTGGAACGGCCGCGAGTTTGGCCATCCGCATTGCGGTGCGATGGGCTTCTCCTTCGGGCAGCTGATCGAACACAATTGCCAGACGCGCACCTTAAGCGCTGGCACGATCATCGGCTCAGGCACGGTGTCGAACGAGAATTTCCGCGAGGTGGGCTCGGCCTGCATCGCCGAGCGGCGCGGTATCGAACTCGCGGATCATGGCAAGGCGGTCACGGAATTCATGAAGTTCGGCGACAGCGTACGCATCGAGATGCTGGATGCGGCGGGCCGGTCGATCTTTGGTGCGATCGACCAGCGCTACGTGCGGTCCGTGCCGCCCGCGGGAGTCTGAACATGCGCGTGGTGGTCATCGGCTCGGAAGGATTCATCGGCCAGGCACTGGTGGCGCGACTGCTGCGCGATGCGCCGCTGGGCGAGCGCGGTCTGCCCGCGAGTCTCGTGACGCGGCTCGATGCGCACATGGGTGCCGCCAGTACCTCCTCGCGCGTACGTTGCGTCGAGGGCGATATCGGCGATCGCGCCGTACTGGCGCGCGCCTTCGAGGGCGGCGTCGACTGCGTATTCCATCTGGCCAGCATTTTGAGCGGCAGCGCCGAGCAGAATTTCGCGCTCGGCCTGCGCGTGAACCTGCAGGCCACCATCGACATGCTGGAAACGCTGCGCAGCAGCGGAATGAAGCCGCAGTTCATCTTCGCCAGCACCATCGGCGTCTATGGCGTGCCGATGCCGTCCGTGATCGATGAACAGACCATCCCCGCGCCTACGCTCAGCTACGGCGCGCACAAATACATGGGTGAGCTGCTGGTCGCCGACTACGGGCGTCGCGGTTACATCGACGGCCGTTCGGTGCGCGTGCCTGGCATCGTGGCGCGTCCGCCGAGCGAGGGCATGTACTCGATCTTCCTCAGCAACCTGATCCGCGAGCTCTCGGCTGGCCAGAATTTCATCTGTCCGGTGGCCGCGAATGCGCCTTCCTGGTGGATGAGCCGGCCCTGCGTGGTCGACAACCTGTTGCATGCGACCATCTTGCCGGCGCGCGTGGTGGCGAAGCAGCGCACCTTCCTGCTGCCGGTGCTGCGACTCACGATCAGCGAAGTCGTGCAGGCGCTGGCAGCGGTGCACGGGCCCGAGGTCTCAGGGCGTATCAGCTACCAGCCCGATACCACGCTGCAGGCGCAGTTCGCGAACTACCCGCCGCTGCACTGCCCGTACTCGGAGTTCGTGGGCTTCCGGCACGATGGCGATGCCGTGGCATTGGTGCGGCGCGCGCTCGATCCGGCCTGAACCGCCTATTTCCCGTACCACTCCACGGTGCCGCTGCGCGAGATCGTGCCAAAGCGCATGGCGCGCACGCGATCCGGCGCCACCTGGTAGACCACAAATATCGCGGAGCCTAGGCCCGTAATGCTGACGGTGCCGAGGCCCCGGCCGGTGGCCGCATCCATCGCGTAGTAGCCGCTGCCCTGTGAGGCCGAGAAGGTGCCGCCGGAGAAATGCACCGCCGGCAACAGCACCATGGGGCCGGCGTCCTGCCCAAACTGCGTACCGCCGATGAACAGGCCAGGGATGGTGCTGTTGTAGGGCCCGGCCACCTGCGCCTCGAGCAATCCGGCTGCGCCATTGCTGCCGCCCGCTTCCAGCAGGTAGCCATTCGAGGCGCCATCGAGATAGCCCACGAATTGGCGCGTGGTGGTGCCCGCGACCAGCGTGAGCGTGAAGCGGCCGTCGGGGTCTACGGCGTAATGCGCACCGGTGTAAGCATTCGCCAGTGCACCGGTGGCATGTTCGGCGCGATCGATGCTGAAGTCGGCGGTGCCGGCCGCGGTGTTGGCATTGGCCATGCGGCCCATTTCCAGTACCGCGGTGGGGATGCCCGGGGCGGCGCCCCACAACGTCAGCACGGCGGGATTCGCCAGCGAAGTCGCGTCGAAGGTGCCGCTACGTCGCGTCATGAAGCCGGCGAGCCGTGGCGCGGTGTTGTCATCGACACTCACCAGGAACAGCTTGTCGGCGTCGACCACGTAGGCCGCGAATTTGTAGACCTGTGCCCCTGCGCTCAGCTGCAGCGTGGCGCGGCCGTTGGCATCAGGTACGCCCAGTGTGCCCACGAGTGCGGCGGCGGTCTGCGCCGTGGCGCCGTTGGCATCGAGGCGGCCCGCGGTCACCGTGCCGGTGGCATCGAGCGACAGCGTGCCGAGCACGCCCATGCGCGCGCCATTGGTGGCGGCACCCAGCGCCTCGAAGGCGTAGTCGCCCGCCAACGCGGCCTGATTGAAGGCACTGACATTCTGCACCAGGAACTGGCCCGTGCCTGAATCCTTGTCACCGCCATTTTCGAGCTGGACGCGGCCACTGGCCAGGCTGATCGGCGTGGCGTAATCGTAGTTGGGTGAATGCAGCGCGCCGACCAGCTTGAGTTCACCGTTGTTCGAGGTGCGCGTCGTGCAGGCGCCCGTCACGGTTTCGCCCACGGTGGCATTGGCCGTCTTGTAATCCTGGATGCCGGTGATCGTGCCGGTAGGCGTGACGGTCAGCGCGCCTGCACCCACGGTGGGGATGTTGCTGCTGAAGCCGGTGAACAGCAGCGCATAGTGACCGTTGAGCAGGCAGGCTTCGGCCGCGTGGATCTCGAGCGTCAGATCGACCGTGGCCGCATTCGCGTTCTTGTCGACCGCCTTGACCTGGAAGTTGTAGGGGCCAATGGCGGTGGGTGTGCCCGAGATGGAAACGAAGGAAGTGGTCGAGGTGGTGCCGAGCGTGATGCCGGCGGGCAGGGCCCCGGAGTTGAGCGTCCAGGTGAAGGGCGCGAGGCCGCCCGAGAGCACGACACCGGCGCCATAGGGTATCGACACGTTGCCAGGAAAGAAGGTGATCGGTTGTTCGATGATGGGCAGCCCGTTCACGACCAGTGTAGCCGTAGCCGACTTGGTGGTGTCGTGGATGGACGTGGCCGTCAGCAGCGGCGTGCTCGCGCCAGTAATGCCGGTGGGCGCCGTATAGGTGACGGTGGTGGAAGTCACGTTGCTGAGCGCGCCGCCGCCCACGAGAGCCCAGGTCACACCCGCATTGTTCACATCGTTGGTGACGGTGGCGGTGACGACAAAATTCGCGCCCTGCTGGATCTGGGCCGTGCCGGTCGAGGTGCTGAGCGCGACACCCGTGGTGGTGCCGATCGTGCCGGTGGGGATGGTGCGCGAACTGCCGCCACCGCAGGCGGAAAGTATCAGTGCCAGAGCCAGGGGGCAGGAGCCGTGCAACAGGCGCCGCAGCGGCGCGCGATCATGAAAGCTCAAATCACATCTCCTGGAATCGGCGCTGGCGCGCAAGGCTTGGGGTCTACGGTATGCCAGCCGCATAGCATAGCGACAGTCGCCGAGGGATTCAGTTCAAACTGTTGTGGCTTGCCGGCGACGCCGGCTCGTGATAGCGAGCAGGCAGGCGCCGGCCAGGCAGGCCAGCACAGCCAGGTCCACGCTGCCACTGCCGCTGCTGGATGGCGACTCGGTGCCGGCGATGGTCTTGGAGGCCTGCGCCTGCCGACCGGCATCGTCAGTCACGGTGAGCGTGACGGTCAGCGGCCGCAAGGCCGGGAATACCAGCGAGGCCGACGCCGTGGCGGCATTCGCAATCGAGACCGCGGGGTCGGCGCTCCACTGGTAGCTGGCAACGGTGTAGCCGCGCGCGGCGCTGCTGCCGGTTCCGTCCAGCGTGACGGTTTGACCGACCGTGGCCTTGTCCGTCGAGGTCACGATACTGGCGTTGGGCAGTAGCGCGGCCGCCACGGCGGCGGCGGCGTTGACCATGCCGGCCCCGCAGGTGGCGGTCGTGCACTGGCATTCATCGGCATTCTGCACATCGGTGAATTTGCCGTTGGCATCTTTCGTGAGCGAGGCCACGTGGCAGACGCCGCCGGTGGGTGGCGTTGCAGGCACCGGGAAGGGCGTGGCCGATGACTGCATGCGGGCGATGAGTTCGCTGGCGGTGAGCTTGTCATTAGCCTGCACCATCAGCGCAGCGACGCCAGCAACGATGGGTGCCGCGAAACTGGTGCCCAGCGTGCCCTCGTTCTCGTAGTTGACGCCGCTCCCCTGGTTGAGGATCGAATAGGTGTAAGTGGGGCTCGCTGGTGAGGTCAAGCCGGCATTGCTGGTGGTCTCAATCGAAAACTGGCAGGGCAGGGTCCAGGGACGGTTGCCGACCACGTTGAAGCAGTTGCCCGCGGGTGCGCCGATGCTGATGGCCGCGGCGGTACTGCTGACATTGCTGTAGCCGACCTTGGTGCCGACATGGCGCAGGCCTGCCACCGACAGCACGCCCTTGCAGTTCGCCGGAGCGCCGACCGGGCCGCCGTCGTTCCCCGAAGCCGCCACGATCAGGTGACCATCCTGGTTGATGGCGGTCACGGCATCCTGTTCGGTCTGCGTGCAGCTGTCGCTGGCGCCGAGGCTGAGATTGAGGATGTGCGCCGGCGTGGGATTGCTGGCCACGCCGGTGATCGGCGAGTACGTGAGCCCTGCCGCCCAATACATGCCGGCCACGATGTCGGAGATGTAGCCGCCGCATTTGCCGATCACGCGCACGGGCTGGATGAGCGCACCTGGCGCCACGCCCGCGATGCCAGTGCCATTGTTGGTGATCGCAGCGGCGATGCCAGCCACACGCGTGCCATGCCAGCTGCTGTCGATGTGATGATCGGTATTGTTGGGGTCTGAATAGTCGCCGCAGCCCGGAAAGTTCCCGCTCTGCACGTCGGTGGCACTGATCCAGTCGCCAGGATCGGTGGCATCGGCATCCCAGCCATCCCCATCGTTGGCAACCAGGAAGGTGTGGCTCGCCGCCATCGACAGGCAGTCGGTGCCCGAATCGTTGCAGATGAAATCGCGGCCCGGCAGCAACGTGCCGGTGCCGCCTGGCGTATACACGCCGAGATCCGGGTGCGTGTAATCCACGCCGGTATCGATCACGGCGATGATGAGCCCGGTGCCGAGGATCGGCGCGGCCGGTACGCCGGCGCGGATCTTCCAGGCGCTGGTGGCACTGATCGCCGAGAGCGTGTCGCCATAAGTGGCATCGCTCACGGGCGTCTGCAGGTACCACTGGCCGCGCCAGTCGCCGTTGGCATCGCTGCCGGCGGTGAAGCGCGGATCGTTGGGCGGGTCATCCGGAAAGGCGAGGATGTAGCGGCGCGCATCGGCCTCGACGTATTCCACCGTGGGGTCATTGCGCAGGCGCGACAGCGTCTGGCGCAACGCTTCGCCCCGCTGCGGCGACTCGAGGCGTATCACATCCAGCCGGTCACGGATCGCGTGCAACGCGGTCAGCTTCAGTCCGCTCATCTGGCTCAAGGCAGCGGCGCGCGCGCTCGGATCCTGGATATGCGAGGCGGCCACGCCGCTGCTGCGCCACTTGACGATGACCCGATCGGTGGAGCCGCGCTGTGACACATGGCCGCGCCATGGCGCGGCCTGCGCCGCCGTCGCCAGCGCTGTTGCCAGCAGCAGCGTCAGCAGGTGCCGGAGGCAAGCGTGGCGCGGCGGCTTTGACAGGGGATCCATGGGTCCAAGTTAGCCTGTTCCTTCCCGCACCGGCAAGAGCGCCCGGCGCCAATGGGGGCATTTGGGCGCCACAGAGACTCTTCCGCGGCCGGCGCGCTCGCCACTGCACGCACGTGCCAGCGTGGTCATGCAAAGCGACCTGTGGGTGGCGTCATTGGCATCGAGGTAGCCGGCTACCTGCGGCCCGCCTATGATTTGGCGCATGTTGCTGCGTGTATGTTTCATTCCGGCGTGCCTGCGGGGCGCCTCTCAGCTGGCCGTCGTCCTGCTGGCGATTGCGCTGCTGCCCGCCTGTACCCGCGAGGGCGGCGCGCCGGCCGTCGGCACGATTGAGCGCCACCGCTATGAAGTCGCTGCCACGGCTGCCGAACAGATTGTCGCGCTGCCAGTGCAGGAGGGGCGGGCAGTGCGCGCCGGCGAGCTGGTGGCGCAGCTTGACGATCGCCTGTTGAATGCCAATCGTGCCGCCGCCGCCGCGCAGGTCGAACAGTCACGCCAGCGACTGGAAGAACTGCGCCACGGCGCGCGACGCGAACAGCTGGCCGAAGCGCAGGCGCAGTTGGCCGCGGCTACTGCGCAGCGCGATCAGGCCAACAAGGACTACACCCGCGCCGCGCAGCTGCTCGAACGTGGCCTGATCGCCCAATCGCAGGTCGATCAGCAACTGCAGCTGCGCGATTCGAGTGCCGCGAACGTGCGGGCCGCGCAATCGGCGCTCGACCTGCTGAACGCCGGCACGCGCAGCGAACAGCTGGCGCAAGCCGCCGCTGCCTTGCGCGCCGCCACCGAAGAGCTGCGCCAGCAGGACGTGCTGCTCGAGCGACTCAAGCTGCGCGCACCTGTGGACGGTGTGGTCGAGGCCTTGCCCTATCGGCTGGGCGAGCGTCCGCCGCTCGGTGCGCCGGTCGTGATCATGCTGGCCAGTGGCGTGCCCTATGCGCGCGTCTACGTGTCCGAGCCGCAACGCGCGGGGCTGCGCGCCGGCGCACAGCTGCAGGTGCGGGTCGATGGCATCAGCAAGCCCTATGCAGGAGAGCTGCGCTACATCGCAGGCGAGGCGAGCTTCACACCGTACTACTCGCTGACGCAGCGTGATCGCAGTCGCCTCGCCTATGTAGCCGAAATCGATTTGCCCGAGTCCGCGGCGCGCGATTTGCCAGTGGGCGTGCCCGTGGAAGTGCCCCTGCCCGCGGCTGCGGGCAAAGGTCAATGAGCGGCGAGGAGCTGGCGATCGAGGCGCGCGGCCTGACGCGCCGCTTCGGCAGCCTGGTTGCAGTCAACGGCATCGAGCTGCACATTCCGCGTGGCCGCATCTACGGCTTCCTGGGGCCGAACGGCTCGGGCAAGTCGACCACCATCCGCATGTTGTGCGGTCTGATCAAGCCCAGTGGTGGCACCATCCGCGTGCTGGGCCTCGACATTCCGCAGCAATCCGAATTGCTACGGCGGCGCGTGGGTTACATGACGCAACGCTTTTCCCTCTGGGAAGACCTCAGCGCGCGCGAGAACCTGAACTTTATGGCCAGCATCTACACCCTCGAGCCGCGGCACGCCACGCAGCGCATCGAGGCGGCAGTGCGCGAGTATCGCCTCCAGGAATTCCTCGACCGGCCGGCCGGCACGCTGAGCGGCGGGCAGAAGCAGCGTCTGGCGCTGGCGGCGGCTACGCTGCACGAACCGCAACTGCTGCTGCTCGATGAACCCACCAGCGCCGTGGACCCGCAGAGCCGGCGCGATTTCTGGGAAAGCCTGTTCGCGCTCACTGCCGCCGGCACCACCATCCTGGTCTCCACCCATTACATGGATGAGGCCGAACGCTGCCACGGGCTGGCGATCCTGGATCAGGGGAATGTCGTCGCCAGCGGGGCGCCGGCACAGCTGATGCACGATCTGCCGCTGGAGGTAGTCGAGATCGAAGCGGCCGATACCAGCGCGGTGCGCGTGGCGCTGCGCGGCCTGGCATCGCTGCGTTCGCTCGCGCAGCTTGGTCTGCGCCTGCATGCGCTGCTCGCGCCGCGTGCCACTAGAGCCGCCACCAGTGTCGGCGCTGGCGTTGCGCCACCAGCGACCGATGGTGTCGAGCAAGTGCGCGCCTTGCTGGCGAAGGCAGGGGTGAGCGCCACAGTACGTCGCGCCGCTGCCAGTCTCGAAGACGTGTTCGTCGGCGCTACGCTGCCACCCGAACGGGATCCGCACTGATGCTGCCCGCCAGCCTGCGACGCATCGGCGCGATCGCCGTGAAGGAGCTGCGGCAGATGTCGCGCGATCGCTTGACGCTCGGCATGGTGATTGGCATTCCGCTGATGCAGATGCTGATCTTCGGCTTCGGCATCAACAACGACGTGCGCCACGTGCATGCAGGTGTCGTCGATCTGGCCAATACGCAGGCCTCGCGCACGCTGATCGCCGATATCGGTGCCAGCCAGGTGATCGATTTCGTGGTGCGACCCACGGGCATTGAAGCGCTACGCAAACTGGTCGTCAGTGGCCAGATCCAGGCGGGCCTTTATATTCCGCCGGATTTCGAGCGGCGGCGCCTCGATGCGACGCGGCCCGTGGCGCAGGTGATCGTCGATGGCACACACCCAGGCGTCGATATCGCGGTGCGTGCGATCGCCACTGCGCCATTGCCGGTGCGCAGTGGCCAGCTGCAGCGCCAGCAGCCCGCGTTCGAGGTACTGACGGAATTCAATCCCGAGCGGCGCACCGCGGTGCAGGTGGTGCCGGCGCTGATCGGCGTGATCCTGAACATGACCATGGTGATCTTCACCGCGATCGCGCTGGTGCGCGAGCGCGAGCGCGGCAACCTGGAGCTGCTGATCATGACGCCGGTGCGTTCCAGCGAGCTAATGGTCGGCAAGCTACTGCCCTACGTGGCGGTGGGCTTGATCCAGACCACGATCGTGCTGCTGACCGCAATCCTGGTCTTCGATGTGCCGGTGGTCGGCAGCCTGCTGGAGCTGTACCTGGGAGCCGGGCTGTTCATTGCCGCGACGCTGGGGCTGGGGCTGGTGATCTCGACACTGGCCACCACGCAGTTCCAGGCCATGCAGTTGGGCTTTTTCACCATGCTGCCCTCGATCCTGCTGTCCGGTTTTGCCTTTCCCTATGAAGGTATGCCGCGGGCGGTGCAATACCTGGCGCAGGGGCTGCCGCTCACGCATTTTGTCGAGATCCTGCGGGGCGTGATCCTCAGGGGCGCGACGCTGGCGAACCTGTGGCAGCCGGTGGCGAAATTGTCCGTGTTTCTGCTGGTGGCGATGGCGCTGGCGGCAGCCCGCTTTCGTAAGCGCCTGGACTAGTCCCAAGGCATCGATACAGCGCATCAATTCATGGCTCTACTACCCGCTTTGCCGCCTTGCGGGAAGGGCAGGCGGCCAGTAGAGTGCTGCGGTTTTTGCTTACAGTAGTGCCTTGCCGATGAGCGCCCCTGACCCGGCATTCTGGGTCGTCCATAAATTTGGTGGTTCCAGTGTCGCGGACGCAGCCTGCTTCGCGCGGGTGGCCGCTATTGTCGAGGCCCAGGCGGGCCAGAAACAGGCGGTGGTGCTCTCCGCCTGCAAGGGCGTCACCGACGCACTGCTGCAGCTGGTGCACAGCGCCGAGCGACAGGGCGAGGCCTGGCGCAGCGGGCTCACGGCACTGCGCGAACGCCATGCCGGCATCGCCGGTGAACTGTTGCCCGTCGCCCAGGTGCAGGAGTACCTGGCCGAATTCGACCGCGATGCCGCCGACCTCGAGACCGTGCTGCGCACCACGCAGGTGATGCGCACCGCCGGCCAGCATGTGCGCGATCGGGTTTCCGGGTACGGCGAGATCTGGTCGACGCGCCTCTTCAGCCGCTACCTCGCGCTGCGCGCCACGCGCCGCGGGCTCTACTGGATTGATGCGCGCGCCTGCGTGGTGGTCACCTGGGGTCCGCTGGGCCCGTCGATCCACTGGGAGCTTTCGACCCAGCGGTTGCAGGAGCTGTTGCCCAAGGATGCAGCCACGCTGGTCATCACCGGGTACATCGCCAGCGATGCCGATGGCATCCAGACCACGCTGGGTCGCAACGGCAGCGACTTCTCGGCTTCGATCTTCGGCGCGCTGCTCTCGGCGGCCGAAATCCACATCTGGACCGACGTCGATGGCGTGCTGTCGGCCGATCCGCGTCGCGTGCCCGATGCACGCGTGATCGATGCGCTTTCGTACAACGAGGCCATGGAGCTGGCGTATTTCGGCGCCAAGGTGATCCACCCGCAGACCATGGCGCCGGCCGTGGGGCGCGGTATTCCGATCCGGATCCGCAACAGCTTCGCGCCCGGGAAGCCAGGCACCTTGATCTGCGCCAAGCCGCAATCGGATCAGCCGGTGAAGGGCATCACCAGCATCGACGAAGTGGCACTGGTGAATATCGAAGGCGCCGGCATGATCGGCGTGCCCGGCACGGCGCATCGCCTGTTCGGCGCGCTGCGCGAGGAAGACATCTCGGTAATCCTGATTTCGCAGGGCAGTTCCGAGCATTCGATCTGCTGCGCGATCCCGGCCCGCCAGGCCGCACGCGCCACTTCGGTGCTGCAGCGTGCCTTCGAGCGCGAACTGGCGGATGGACAGATCCAGAGCGTCGAGGTGACAGGGAATCTGGCCATCCTGGCGGTCGTGGGCGATGGCATGGCGGGCATGCCGGGCGTCGCCGGCAAGGTGTTCAACGCCCTCGGCACCGCCAACGTCAATGTGCGTGCGATCGCGCAGGGCGCCTCGGAGCGCAATATTTCGGTGGTAGTCGAAGGCAGTCACGCGACCCGCGCGCTGCGCGCGGTGCACGCCGGATTCTATCTCTCACCGCATACGCTCTCGATCGGCATCATTGGTCCTGGCACCGTGGGCCAGGTGCTGCTCGATCAGCTCAACAGCCAGAGTGCGCGGCTGGCCAGCGAATTCAACATCAACCTGCGCGTGCGCGGCATCATGAGTTCGAAGCGCATGGCGCTGGCCCCGACCGCCATTGAACTGGATCGCTGGCGCGAGCAGGTGCAGCAGTCCTCGGAAGCTGCCGACTATGAACGTTTCCTGGCGCACGTGCGCGTCGACTACCTGCCGCACACCCTGATCATCGATTGCACGGCCGACGAGTCGGTGGCGCGTCGCTATCACGACTGGCTGAGCGCGGGCGTGCATGTGATCACGCCCAACAAGAAAGCCAACAGTGGCGATCTGGGTTACTACCGCAGCCTGCAAACGGCGCGGCGGGCGAGCGGTGCTCACTATCTCTACGAAGCTACAGTGGGCGCTGGGCTGCCGGTGATCCAGACCGTGCGCGACCTGCGCGAGACGGGCGATGACATCAGCAGCATCGAGGGCATTTTCTCGGGCACGCTGGCCTATCTTTTCAATGTGTACGACGGCTCGACGCCGTTCTCGGCGATCGTGCGCGATGCCAAGCAGCGCGGCTACACCGAGCCCGATCCACGTGACGACCTGTCGGGCAAGGATGTCGCACGCAAGCTCATCATCCTCGGCCGCGAGATGGGCCTGGGGCTCGAGATGAGCGACGTGAAAGTGGAGAGCCTGGTACCCGGCGGCCTCGAGACTGGCAGCAGCGAGGGCTTCCTCGAGCAGCTGCCGCGCTACGATGGTGAGATGCAGCAACGCTACGAAGCAGCCAAGGCGCGCGGTCGCGTATTGCGCTACGTCGGCCGCGTGACTGCGGCGGGCGAGGCGACTGTCGGCCTGATGGAACTCGACCTGCGCCATGCCTTCGCCAACATCGCGCTGACCGACAACGTGGTTCGATATGCCACATCACGTTATTGCGACAACCCATTGATTGTACAAGGACCTGGAGCCGGCCCGGCGGTCACCGCTGGCGGTGTGTTCGCGGATCTGCTGCGCCTCGCCACCTTTCTGGGAGCACGCCTGTGAATGAGCCGCACAAGGTCGCCAGCGCATTTGCGCCAGCCTCGGTGGGCAATGTCGCCATCGGATTCGACATCCTCGGCTTCTCGGTGGGCGCCATTGGCGATCGCGCCACGGTGCGCATGATCCCAGAGCCCGATGTGCGCGTGAAGGCCATACGCGGCGTGGTGGCCGACCTGCCGACCGAAGCCGCGAAGAACACCGCTGGCCGCGCACTGCAGGCCATGCGCGAAGCATTGGCGCTGCCTTTCGGCCTGGAGCTCGAACTCGACAAGGGCATACCGCTGGCCTCGGGTCTCGGCGGTTCGGCGGCTTCGGCCGTGGCGGCAGTGGTTGCCGCCAATGCAGTGCTGCCGCAGCCCTGCAGTAAGCTCGAGCTGCTGAAATTCGCGATGCAAGGCGAGGCCGTGGCCAGTGGCTCGCTGCACGTCGACAACATCGCGCCCTCGCTCTACGGCGGTCTGGTGCTCACCGTCGGCATCGACCAGCCGCGCGTGAAGCAGATCCCGGTGCCCGCGGCAGTGCGCGCGGTGATCGTGCATCCACACATGTTCCTCTCAACGCGCCAGGCGCGCGCGATCCTCAAGGGCAGTGTCGAGATGAAGGATTTCGTCTGGCAGACGGCCAATCTGGCCGGCTTCATTTCCGGTTGCTACACCGATGACATCGACCTGTTGCGCGAATCTTTCGAAGACGTAGTGATCGAACCGCAGCGCGCGGCCCTGATCCCGGGCTTCCGCGAGGTGCGGCGCGCAGCCATCTCTGCCGGTGCACTCGGCTGCTCGATCTCGGGCGCGGGGCCGACGTTGTTCGCCTGGTGCCTGGAGAGTCATGCGCTGGCGGTGCGCGAAGCCATGGTGGTCGAGTTCTCCCACCACGGCCTGGCGAGCGATCACTGGACCACGCCGATCGAGGCGCTGGGCGCGCGCGTGATCGACTGATGCAATTCGTCAGCACCCGCGGCAAGGAGCAGGTTTCGCTGAGCACTGCGATCACGCAGGGGCTCGCGGCCGATGGGGGCCTGTTCGTGCCGGTGACCTGGCCCGCCGCGGCGGTGGCGCAGCTGCCAGCCGGTGACAATTTGGCACAGGTGGCCGAGAAGTTCCTCGAACCCTTCGCGCGTGGCGATGCGCTCGCGCCGCACCTGGCGGCGATCACTGCCGAAGCGTTCAATTTTCCGGCGCCGCTCCTGCCGCTGCGTGACGAGGCGCGGCTCTCGGTACTCGAGCTGTTCCACGGCCCGACCGCAGCGTTCAAGGATTTCGGTGCGCGCTTTCTGGCGGCGGCACTCACGCGCTTGCGCGCTGGCCTGCAGCGACCGTTGCGCATCCTGGTGGCCACTTCGGGCGACACGGGTGGCGCGGTGGCGGCCGCTTTTCACCGCCGCCCCGGCGTGCAGGTGACGGTACTGTTTCCCAAGGGCCTGGTCTCACCCACGCAGCAGCAGCAGCTGACCTGCTGGGGTGACAACGTGCAGAGCCTGGCGGTGCGCGGTTCCTTCGATGACTGCCAGGCGCTGGTGAAGCAGGCCTTCCTCGATCCCGCGCTGCGTAGCGAGTTCGAGCTCTCTTCTGCCAACAGCATCAATCTCGGGCGGTTGTTGCCGCAGGCCGCATATTACGTGGCGGCCAGTCTGACCGTGCAGCGCCAGACCGGCGCGCCTGCATCGTTCGTGATCCCCAGTGGGAATCTTGGCAATTCGACCGCCTGCGTGTGGGCGCGGCGGCTCGGTGCGCCGATCGAGGAGATCGTGCTGGCGCACAATGCCAATCGCACCGTGCCCGATTATCTCAGCGAAGGCGTGCTGCGCATGCGCGCCAGTGTGCCGACGCTGGCCTCGGCCATGGACGTGGGCAGCCCGAGCAATCTCGAGCGCCTGTCGGCGCTGTATCCGGATGCCGTGTCGCTGGGCGCTGCGGTGAGCGCGGTATCCGTCGAAGACAATGCGATCCGTGCGCGCATTCGCGCCGATCACGATCGCTATGGCGTGATCTGGTGCCCGCACACGGCGACCGCGGCAGAAGCCTGGGCACGACTGCCGGCGGCGCGACGCGAGCGCGGGCCCTGGGTGCTGGTGGCGACCGCGCATCCGGCGAAATTCCGCGAGATCGTCGAGCCACTGATCGGCCGGCCCGTGCCGGTGCCGGTCAATCTGGCACGGCTGTTCGAGCTGCCGGCGCAGTATGCCGAGATCGATCCAACGCTGGCCGCGCTGCGCGGGCGACTTGCGGAGGCCGCATGAACGGTTGGGGCAGCAGGATCAGCATTCCGCAGGTCGACAGCCGCACGCTGCTGAGTATTGGCGGCGCCGCGTTGCTGGTTGCCGTGCTGCTGCTGTTCTGGGGTTGGTATCGCCGCCGGCGCGCACGCTCCGCGCAACTGGCCGCAGTGGTGGGTTCAGCCTTCGAATACCGGCGCGACGTGCTGGTGTCCGACGGGCAGGGCGGCTGGGTGCATATCGATTTCCTGCTGCTCACCTCACGCGGCTGCGTGGTGATCGACCTGCGCAACATAGCCGGCAATATCTTCGGCGGCGACCAGATGAACGACTGGACCGTCATGCACCGCGCGCAACGCTACACCTTCACCAATCCGCAGACTGCGCTTTACGATCGCATCGCGGTGGTGCGGGCGCTGGTCAGCGAATTGCCGGTAGAAGGGCGCGTGATCTTCACGCCGCGCGGGCGCTTTCCCAAAGGCCTGCCGCGCCACACGCTGATGCTGGGTTCGCTGATCAGCGAGTTCCCGCGCGTCGATTCACAGTTGCCCGCACAGCTGCCGGCGCCGTGGCGCGATGAGTGGCAGCAGCTGGTGGCGGTCTGCAAACCCAGCAGCCTGGTCGAACCCAAGCGCGCGATTTAGCGCGGCGGCGGCAATCCGAACAGCGCCCGCGCCGCGGCGCTACTGTGGGCCGCGCAATCCTCCACGCTCTCAGCGCGCAGTCGTGCCACCACGGCCGCAATATGCGGCAGGTAACGCGGTTCATTGCGGCGTGAAGCGGGCTTGGGGATCAGATCGCGAGGCAACAGGTACGGGCCATCGGACTCCAGCAACAGGCGCCCGCGCGGTATGCGCGGCACCAGTTGCGCCAGATGAGCGCCGCGCCGTTCATCGCAGACCCAGCCGGTGATGCCGATGTGCAGGCCGAGTGCCAGGTAGGCTTCGAGTTCCTCCTGCCCGCCGGTAAAGCAGTGCGCCACACCGACCAGCGGCCGGCCCAGCGCTTTCAGTGCGGCATGGAAATCGCGGTGCGCGTCGCGCTGGTGCAGGAACAGCGGCTTGCCATATTCGAGCGCCAGCTCGAGCTGCGCGCTGAAGGCTTGCCGCTGCACTTCATAGGGCGAGAAATTGCGGAAATAGTCGAGACCGCATTCGCCCGCTGCGACTACCCCGGGCTGCTGCAACAGTGCGCGCAGCTCGGGCAGGCGCGCACTCTGCAGTTCGGTGGCGTGATGCGGATGCACGCCAGCGGTGGCAAACAGCGCGCCCGGATGCGCCTGCGCCAGCTCCAGCGCCGCCGCGCTGCCGGCAAGCGTGGCGCCGGTGACGATGAGTTGCGACACGCCGCTGGCGCGCGCGCGGTCGATCACTGCATTGCAGTCGTCGCGGAAATTCTCGTGCGTGAGATTGATGCCGATGTCGATCAGGTCCATGCGCGCGGCAGTTTACACCGCCGTCCACTGGTCCATGCCTGATATCATGGGACCCTATGGCGGGAACACGTGTACGCATGAGCAGCGCGGCTCCGCGGCAGTTGCCGTTGCTGGCCGATCCGGCTGTCGAAGCACAGTGGCGGGTGAGGCGCAGTGTGCGAGCCCGCCGCCTGTCGGTGCGCGTGTTCCGTGATGGTGCGGTAGAGATCGTCGCTCCGCCACGCGCGAGCCCGCCGCAAATCGGCGCCTTCGTCGCGCGCCATCGGCCGTGGATCGAGCGGCAATTGCGGCGCACGCCGCCGGTGGATTGCAGCTTACCGCCCGAATTCCTGGAGCTGCGCGCCACTGGCGAGCGCTGGGTCTGCGAACCCGGAGTCGAGCGCGCGCGGCTGTTCGAGCGCCTGCGCACGCATGCGTTCAGGGTGCTGGCGCCACAGCTCGCGCTGCTGGCCGATCACATGGGCCTGCGCCGGCCGCGCGTGCAGATCCGCCGCCAGCGTACGCGTTGGGGCAGCTGTTCGAGCCGCGGCACGATCAGCCTGAACTGCTGCCTGTTGTTCCAGCGGCCGCCGGTCGTGCGCTACCTGCTGGTGCACGAGCTCACGCATCTGCGCCACATGAATCACGGCGAACATTTCTGGTCCGAGGTCGAGCGCCACGAGCCCGAGTGGCGCGCGCTCGATCGCGAACTGACACAGGGCTGGACGCAGGTGCCGGCCTGGCTGATGACGCGGAGCGCGCAATGAGCGACAAGCCACCACTGCAACCGCCGCCGCTCGAACATGCCGGCAGTGTCGATCTCAGCGATGAGAAGGTGCACTGGGACCTGGGCAGCTCGCAGTCCTACGGCGAATACCTGCACCTTGACCTGCTGCTGGCCGCGCAGCAGCCGCTCACCGCGGAACACAGCGAAATGCTGTTCATCGTCGTGCACCAGGTCTCTGAGCTGTGGATGCGGCTGCTGCGTCACGAGCTGGCCGGCGTGATGAACTGCGTGCGGCGCGATGATCTCGACCCCTCGTTCAAGATGCTGGGCCGCATCGCCCGGGTGCAGACCCAGTTGCAGGCCGTGTGGGAAGTGCTCTCGACCATGACGCCCTTCGACTACTCGGCGTTTCGCAATGCGCTGGGTCGCTCGTCGGGATTCCAGTCCTACCAGTACCGCCTGATCGAATTCCTGCTCGGCAACAAGACCGCGGCGCTGATCGAAGTGCACAAGCGCGACCCGAAGATCTACGACGAGCTCAAGCGCACGCTGGATGCACCCGGTCTCTACGATGAGGTGTTGCGGTTGCTGTCACGTCGTGGGTACGGGGTGCCGCAGGAGCTGCTGACGCGCGATTTCTCATTGCCCTACGTGGCCAGCAAGCAGGTCACTGGCGCCTGGCTCGGCGTATATCACAATGCCGAGAAAGACTGGGACCTGTACGAGCTGGCAGAGCGGCTGGTCGATCTCGATCATCGCTTCCAGCTGTGGCGCTTCCAGCACATGAAGACCGTGGAGCGCATCATCGGCTACAAGCCGGGCACCGGCGGCACGGCCGGCGTTTCCTATCTGGCCAAGGCGCTGCGGCTTAGGCTGTTCCCGGAGCTGTGGGAGATGCGGACCTCGATGTAGCACGCTGCCGGCGCCACAGCCGCCAGCCCAGCAGTGCTGCGAGCAGCACGGCATAGATCAGCGGCTCGCGGATGTCCTTCTTGACCTGCCACCAGTAGTGCCACACGCCCAGTATCGCGATCGGATAGATCAGCCGATGCAGGCTCTGCCAGCGGCGTTTCAGCCGCCGCATCATGCCGTTGGTGGAAGTGATCGCCAGCGGCAGCAGCAGCAGCAGCGCGGCAAAGCCGATCGTGATGTAGGGGCGCTTGTAGATGTCCTTCAGGATCAGGCTCCCGCTGAAGCCCTGGATCGCGCCCACATAGTTGATGAAATGCAGCAGCGCATAAGTGAAGGCGAACACGCCGAGCATGCGCCGCAGCCGCAGCAGATGGGCGTTGCCGCTGAGCTGACGGAGCGGTGTTACGGCCAGCGTGATCAGCAGCAGGTTGAGCGCTGTGTGTCCGAGTATGCCCAGCACCTTGCGCGGCGGGTCCACGCCCAGCGCAGGCACCGGCAGACCCAGCGCGCCGCTGATACACCAGGCCAATGGCACCAGGCAGGCGATGAACAGCAGCGGTTTATAGATGAAGCGGTAGCGTCGCTCGGTGCTGCCGGGCAGTCGTGAGCTGGCGTTGCTCATCAGAAATTGCGGCGCAGATCCATGCCCTTGTAGAGGCCAGCGACCTGTTCCGCGTAGCCATTGAACATCAGCGTGGGTTGTCGTGCGGCGAAGAAGCCGCCACCGATGTGCCGCTCGCTGGCCTGGCTCCAGCGCGGATGATCGACCTCGGGGTTCACGTTGGCATAGAAGCCGTATTCCCCAGGTGCCGAGAGCGCCCAGGTGTTGGCCGGCTGGCGTTCGCTGAAGCGGATCTTGACGATCGACTTCGCGCTCTTGAAGCCGTACTTCCAGGGCAGGTGCAGGCGCAACGGCGCGCCGTTCTGGTTGGGCAAATCGCGTCCGTACACGCCGACCACCATCAACGCCAGCGGATTCATCGCCTCGTCAATGCGTAGCGCCTCGACGTAGGGCCAATCGAGCACGCCGCGGCGCTGGCCCGGCATCTGCTTAGGATCCAGCAGGGTCGTGAACTCGACGAACTTGGCGCGCGAGGTCGGCTTGAACCGTTGCAGCAGATCGGCCAGCGGAAAGCCCACCCAGGGAATCACCATCGACCAGGCTTCCACGCACCGATGCCGGTAGATGCGCTCCTCAAGTGGGTGAGGCTTGAGAATGTCCTCGATCGTGAACGTGCCGGTGACCGACGCTTCACCCGCGATCGTCACGCTCCACGGCCGCGTATGCAACGATCCGGCATTGGCAGCCGGATCAGATTTGTCGAGGCCGAACTCATAGAAATTGTTGTAGCCGCTGATGTCTTCGAAAGTATTGGGCTTGTCGGTGACCGAGTAGCGGGCATTGCGGGTGTACTTGAGCGTGGCGAGCGGCGCGGCCGGCGCGTTGGCGCTGGCCCGTGCAGGCAGCAGTGCGGACGCGCTCAGGCCCAGCGCGCCCGCCAGCAGGTCGCGCCGCATATGGAAATAGCGCTCGGCCGTGATTTCCGAAGGTCGGATGGCGGCTGGTCGTGGCATCCGCATGGCGTGTGCTCCGCAGTGGATTCAGGGTTGAGTATGAGCGCGCGACGGGCTCGGCGCCACAGCCGGTGTGCACCAGCGTACAACCCGGATGTTGGCGCTACCATCCAGGTCCTGCGCTGAACCATTCACGTAGACGCCCTCACTTACCAGCCGCAGGTGTGGCAGGTCAGCGCGTGAGTTGCCGTAGGCAATGCTCGTCACTGCAACGCGCGAGGTCGCAGCATCGGTGGTTGCCGCGTGCCGCTGCAGCAGTGCGCGCACGCAGCGGACTTTCTCCTCGCCACGGCGATTGGCGGAGGCGAGCGCGCCCTCTAGCCCGCCGTCGGCACGCCAGCGCATTTCTGTGCATATGACTTCATCGAAGCCGAGCGCGGCGCCGATTGCCGGCACATAGAGGTCAGGGCTTGCCGAGAGCAGCACCAGGTGCGCGCCGGCGCTGCGCTGCGCGTCGATCTGCTGCAGCGCTTCGGCAAACACGCCGCCGTTCAGCAGGCGTGCCACGAAAATGCGATTCCAGTCTTCCAGCTCGGCACGCGGCAGGCCGCCAAGCACCAGCCGGATGACACCGCTCTTGAGTGGGCCGCGATCAGCACCGTCGACGCAGAAGCGCAGCAGCGGCAGCAGCAGCAGGGGAACTCGCCACAGCCGCGCAGGTCGCCGTCGCAGCAGGTAACCCGCAATGTAGTGCTGCAGCGTATCGCTGCGCGTGATCGTGCCATCAAGATCAAAGATGGCGAGTGCGGGCACTCAGGCTGCCTTGCTGCCACCCGCCAGTTGCCGCAGCACATAGTGCAGGATGCCGCCGTGCCGGAAGTACTCGCGTTCCTTCGGCGTATCGATGCGCACCCGCGCCTCGAAGCGGATCGCTGCGCCACTATCCGGAGTCGCCACTACCGTGACGCCGGTGGCGCTGCCGCCGGCCAGGCCCTGGATCTCGAAGCGCTCGCGGCCCGTGAGTTTCAGACTCTGCGCGTTCTGGCCGTCCTTGAACTGCAGCGGCAACACGCCCATGCCGATCAGGTTGGAGCGATGGATGCGCTCGAAACTTTCGGCGATCACAGCGCGTACGCCCAGCAGCATGGTGCCCTTGGCTGCCCAGTCACGTGAGGAACCGGTGCCGTATTCCTTGCCGGCCAGGATGATCAGCGGCGTCTGCTCCGTCTGGTAACGCATCGCCGCGTCGAAGATGCTCAGCTGTTCGCCGCTGGGAATGTGCACGGTGATGCCACCCTCGGTGCCCGGCAGCAGCAGGTTCTTCAGCCGGATGTTGGCGAAGGTGCCGCGCACCATCACCTCATGATTGCCACGACGCGCGCCGTACTGGTTGAAGTCGACCGGCTGCACGCCCTGCGCCATCAGGTATTGCGCCGCCGGGCTGCTCTTGGCGATGTTGCCGGCGGGCGAAATGTGATCGGTGGTAACCGAGTCGCCGAGCAACGCGAGCGCACGCGCACCGCTGATTTCACCTACGGCCTTCGGCTGCATGCCCATACCGTCGAAGTAGGGCGGGTTCTTCACGTAAGTGGACTTTGGATCCCAGGCATAGCTCTTGCCGGCTGGCACCTTGATGCCCTGCCAACGCTCATCGCCCTTGAACACGCCAGCGTAGCTGTTGCGGAACATCGCCGAGCCGATGTTCTGGTGCACGCAGTCGGCGACTTCGCGTGAGGAGGGCCAGATATCCTTCAGGAACACCGGGCGGCCGTCACTGCCGGTGCCCAGCGGTTCGGTGTTGAGATCGAGGTCGAGCGTGCCGGCCAGCGCATAGGCCACGACCAGCGGCGGCGAAGCCAGGAAATTCATCTTCACTTCCGGGTGCACGCGCCCATCGAAATTGCGGTTGCCCGAAAGCACCGCGCAGCCAATGACATCGCCGGCTTTCACCGCAGCCGAGATTTCGGGCTTGAGCGGGCCAGAGTTGCCTATGCAAGTCGTGCAACCGTATCCCACCAGGTCGAAGCCGATGCCGGCCAGCTCATCGAGCAGCTTGGCGCTGCTGAGATAGTCAGACACGACGCGCGAGCCTGGCGCCAGGCTGGTCTTCACCCAGGGTTTCGAGTTCAGCCCGCGCTGGCGTGCATTGCGGGCCACGAGGCCCGCGGCAATCATCACGTAGGGATTCGAAGTGTTGGTGCAGCTGGTGATCGCGGCGATCAGCACGGCACCGTCGGCCACTTCATAGTTCTGTTTGCCGCTGGTGGCCTGCGCCTTGCCAGTGGCCGAGGGATTTTTCTTGCTGCGCTCGGCTGCCATGCGAGCGTGATGCGTGCGGAAGGTGTCTTTCGCCACGCGCAGCGGCACGCGATCCTGCGGCCGGCTCGGGCCCGCGAGGCTGGGCTCGACGGTGCCGAGGTCGAGCTCGAGCACGTCGGTGTACTGCGCATCGGCTACGCCGTTCACGCGCCACAGGCCCAGCGTCTTGGCATAGGCCTCGACCAGTGCCACCTGTGCCGGCGGCCGACCCGAGAGCTCGAGATAGCGGATGGTCTCTTCATCGATCGGAAATATCGCGCAGGTGCTGCCGAATTCGGGCGACATGTTGCCGATGGTGGCGCGATCGGCGAGCGGCAGATTGGCAAGGCCGTCGCCGAAGAACTCGACGAACTTGTCGACCACGCCTTGCTTGCGCAGAATCTCGGTGACCGTGAGCACCAGGTCGGTCGCGGTCGCGCCGGCCGGCAGGCTCCCTTTGAGCTTGAAGCCGATCACCTGCGGAATCAGCATCGTCACCGGTTGGCCCAGCATCGCGGCTTCGGCTTCGATGCCGCCCACGCCCCAGCCGAGTACGCCCAGGCCGTTGATCATCGTGGTGTGCGAGTCGGTGCCGACCACGGTATCGGGATAGGCCTGGCGCACGGCGGCGCCCTGACTGTCATCGTGACCGAACACCACGCGCCCGAGGAACTCGAGATTCACCTGGTGCACGATGCCGGTGTTGGGCGGTACCACCTTGAAGTTGCGGAACGCGCTCTGGCCCCAGCGCAGGAAGGCGTAGCGTTCGCCATTGCGGCCGAACTCGATCCGGTTGTTGTCAGCCAGTGCCTGGGCGGTGCCGTATTCGTCGACCTGCACCGAGTGATCGATCACGAGTTCTGCGGGCGCCAGCGGGTTCACCTTGTCGGCGTCGCCACCGAGTCGCGTGATCGCCTCGCGCATCGCGGCGAGGTCGACGACGCAAGGCACGCCCGTGAAGTCCTGCATGATCACGCGCGCGGGTGTGAACGAGATTTCGTAGGAGGGTTGAGCCTTGGGATCCCAGTTGAGCAGTGCCTCGATATCCTTGCGCGTGACATTGACGCCATCCTCGAAGCGCAGCAGGTTCTCGAGCAGGATCTTGAGCGAATAGGGGAGGCGCGCAACGCGCTCTGCACCCAGTGCCTTGATGTTGTGGATCTGGTAGGTGGCGTCGCCCGATCTGAGTGTAGTGCGTGCCTGGTAGCTGTCAGTCATGTGTCCTCCAAATCGGCAGCGGGCAAGGCGCCCGGCCGCAACCTGCTCATTATAAGGTTTCCTCGATGACGCCGCCGCCCAGGCAGCGTTCACCGACATACAGCGCCGCAGTCTGGCCGGGTGTCGCGGCCCACTGCGGGCTTTCCATGTGCAGCAGTGGACCGTGATCGGGTTGCAATTCCACCCTGGCAGCTTGATCGGCCTGGCGATAGCGCAGCTTGACGCCAGCATCGAATACTGTGACGGGCGGCTCGCACAGCCAGTTGATGGCGCCGGTGCGCACCATGCCCACGGCCAGCGCGGCGCGCTCGGCCCCCTGCACGACCTGCAGCGCATTGCGGGCCGGGATCTTGCGCGCCACGTACCAGGGTTCAGCGGCACTGCCGCGCACGCCGCCGATCTCGAGACCGCCGCGCTGACCCAGCGTATAGAAGGGCAAGCCGCGATGCTGCCCCAGTGCGCGGCCGTCGAGCGTCTCGATGGGGCCCGGCGTCTGGGGCAGGTAGTGCGCCAGGAACTGCGCGAAGGGGCGCTCGCCGATGAAGCAGATGCCGGTGCTGTCGGCCTTGTCATGCACCGGCAGGCCGGCGCGCAGTGCGCGCTCGCGCACCTCGGTTTTGTGCAGATCACCAAGCGGGAACAGCACCTGGGCGAATCGCGCGCGCTCCACGCCACAGAGAAAATACGACTGGTCCTTGCTGCTGTCACGGGCGCGCAGCAGTGCCGGGCCGTCCTCAGCCTGCTCGAGGCGCGCGTAGTGACCGGTGGCGAAGGCGCTGGCGCCGAGTCGCTGCGCGTAGCGCAGGCAGGCGCCGAACTTGATCTCGCGATTGCATAGCACATCCGGATTGGGGGTGCGGCCGCGCCGGTATTCGGCCAGGAATTCCTCGAACACCAGCCGGCGATAGTCGTCGGCAAAACTCACGCGATGCAGGACAATGCCCAGCTCGCGTGCCACCGCGCGCGCATCCTGGTAATCCTGTGCATCGGTGCAGTAGTTATCCTGGTCCTCCCAGTTGCTCATGTACAGGCCGTGCACCTCGAAGCCGCGCTCGAGCAGCAGCAGCGCTGCGACCGCGGAATCCACGCCGCCCGACAGACCTGCCACCACACGCGCGCCGCGCTGCGCGCTCACCTGGCAGCGCTCACGTAGTGCCGCTCATGAATTCGCAGCGCTCATCACCGTGTTCAAGGGCAGCCGCGCGCCAGCCAGGTAGTCATCGATGCATTGCATGACCATCGGTGTGCGTGCCGGCAGTGCCAGCAGCTGCGTGCGCGTCAGCCAGTGCGCGGCGACCACCGGCGTATCGAGCGCGCGCCCGGGCTCGTGATCGCGGACGCTCCCGGCGTAAGCAAATCGCAAGGTGCTGCGCGGCTTTCCCGGGGCATGCCAGCGGTACACGCCCAGTAGCCACTTGGGCTCGAAGTGCCAGGCGGTTTCCTCCAGCGTTTCGCGGCGCACGGCCTGCAGGAAATCCTCGCCCGCCTCGACGTGTCCGGCAGGCTGGTTGTAGACCAGCCGATTGGCGATGCGCTCCTCCACGACCAGGAAGTGACCGTCGCGCTCGACGACCGCGGCCACGGTGATATCAGGCTTCCAACTCATGGCGCCAGTATACGGTTCGGGACGACCGGTAGTGCCGGTCAGGCGCGGCCAGGTGGCAGCGCCGGTGCTGCCTACATGTTGGCGGAACGGCGCAGGAAGTGTGCGCCGCTGGCCTGCCAGGCGATGTCGAACTCTTGCAGGTACTGGCGCGCCAGCGGCGGACTGTTGACGGCGGCGATGCCTTCCCAGCGCTCGGCATTCAGCCGGTAGACGATGCCGCGATCATCGGCGATGCAATAAGAAGAGGTGTAGTGGTAATGCTCGGGCAGCAGGATGCGGATCTCGAGATAACTGGTCAGGCGCTTGGCCATCGACATGAAGCGGTTGCTCGAGCCGGAATGACGGGTGTGATCGCGCACCAGGATGCGCACCTTCGCGAAGCTGTGGCTGAGCACGAAGCGCTTGAGCACTTCGATCACCTGCGGATTGTCGTACAGCGGTGGCTCGAGGTCCGGCGTGAAGATCGAGATCAGGCGCTGGCCCGTAGCGGCGACCGCTGCGGTGGACTGGCACACTTCGGCCAGCGTGCTGAGCACCCGCAGTTCATCGGCGGCCGGCATCGGCAATGGAATTGTCAACGGCGGCGCTACGCGCTCGGCCGCGGCCATGCTTTCCAGCCAGGTTTCGGTGGTCGTGTTGTGCTTGTCTGCGCCCACGCCATTTGCCTAAATACGCACCAGATCGGCGTCTGATCATGGTAGGCAGGGGCGGGCCGGCTACCGGCCGAACGGATCACGCTTGCGCCGCGGCGGAATGTGACGCGCGCCGCAGATCAGGGCAAGGAATGGCCCTCGCTGGACAGTTGCGCAGCCAAACCGAGGTAATCGCGCGGGGCCAGGGCGGCGAGCCGCTCCCGCTCCGGGGCCGGCAGCGGCAGCTTTGCCACCAGCGTGCGCAGCATCGCCTCATCGATGCGCTGGCCGCGCGTGGCGGACTTCAGCAACTCATAACCATCGGGCACGCCATGGGCGCGCAGTACGGTCTGCACGGCCTCGGCCAGCACTTCCCAGGCGGAATCGAGGTCTTGCGCGATGCGCGCCGGATCGGGCGCCAGCTTGGCGAGGCCCTTCTGCAGCGAGCGCCAGGCGATGAGGCTGTGGGCGAAAGCCACGCCGAGATTGCGCAGTACCGTGCTGTCGGTGAGGTCGCGCTGCCAGCGCGAGATCGGCAGCTTGTCGGCGAAGTGGCGCAGCAGCGCGTTGGCGATGCCGAGATTCCCTTCGGCGTTTTCAAAATCGATGGGATTGACCTTGTGCGGCATGGTCGAAGACCCGACCTCGCCAGCCACCGGGCACTGGCGCAGGTAGCCGAGCGAGATGTAGCCCCAGGTGTCGCGACAGAAGTCGATCAGGATCACATTGGCCGCGGCGCAGGCGTCGCAGTACTCGCCGATCCAGTCGTGCGGCTCGATCTGCGTGGTGAGCGGGTTCCACTCCAGTTGCTGTGCACTCACGAACTGGCGACTGATGGCGCGCCAGTCGGCCGCGGGCACGGCAATGCAATGGGCATTGAAATTGCCGACAGCGCCATTCCACTTGCCCAGTATGGCCACGGACTTCAGTCGCCGGGTAGCGCGCTCCAGGCGCGCCGCCACGTTGGCGAATTCCTTGCCGAGCGTGGTCGGGCTGGCGCTTTGTCCGTGCGTGCGCGCCAGCATGGCCAGATGCGCATGGTCAGTGGCGAAACTGCGCAGGGTGGCGCTGATGCGGCTGAGCTCTGGCAGCAGCACCTGCTCGCGCGCCTCGGCCAGCAGTCGCGCGTAACAAAGATTGTTGAGGTCTTCCGAGGTGCAGGCGAAGTGCACCAGCTCGAGCGTGGCCGGCGAGGCGCCCGCTGTGCCCAGTTCCTGGCGCACGTAGTACTCGACGGCCTTCACGTCGTGATTGATGCGCTGCTCGATTTCCTTGACCGCCACGGGTGCTGCATCGCCTGGGTTGTCGGCGAGCTGGCTGGCGCGTGTGCGCACGGTGGCGCTGAGCGTGGCACCGGGCAGTTGCGGCAGGGCGGTGCTGAGCATCAGCAGCCAGCGCGCCTCGATGCGGATGCGCTCGCGGATCAGGCCGGCTTCGCAGAACAGCGGCCGCAGCGGCGCAGTCGCGGCCGCATAGCGCCCGTCGATGGGAGATAGGGCCTGGAGTCGGTTCTGGTCCATGCAGGCGGCAACGCTCGAGGTTAGAATCGCTAGTGTAGCGCATGCGCATGGAAACGGAGCCGGATGATGCATTCAACAGCAGATCGGATCGAGCGCGACAGCATGGGCGAGCTGAAAGTGCCGGCCGGCGCACTCTGGGGTGCACAGACCCAGCGCGCCGTGAACAATTTTCCGATCAGCGGGCGGCGCATGCCGCGCGCTTTCATCCGTGCCGTGGCGTTGATCAAGCAGGCAGCTGCGGGGGCCAATGAGCAGCTGGGCCTGCTCGAGCCGGCGCTCTCGGGCGCGATTGCCGCTGCGGCGCAGGCGGTGGCCGAGGGCCGCCACGATGAGCAGTTTCCGATCGATGTGTTCCAGACCGGGTCGGGCACCAGCACCAACATGAATGCCAATGAGGTGATCGCGCACCTTGCGGTGGCTGCCGGCGTCAAGGTGCATCCGAACGATCACGTGAACATGGGCCAGAGCAGCAACGATGTGATTCCGACGGCCATACACGTCAGCGCCGCGCTGCTATTGCGTGAGCAGCTGTTGCCTGCGCTCGCGCATGTGGCGAGCACGCTGGCGACACGTGAGAAGGAGCTTGCCGACGTTGTCAAGACGGGTCGCACCCACCTGATGGATGCCATGCCCGTGACGCTGGCCCAGGAGCTTTCGGGCTGGCGCGTGCAGATCGAACATGGCGCCGCGCGGCTGCGTGCGGTCGAGCCGCGACTGCTG
This sequence comes from Gammaproteobacteria bacterium, assembly GCA_025350055.1. GTDB lineage: Bacteria > Pseudomonadota > Gammaproteobacteria > Steroidobacterales > Steroidobacteraceae > FEN-1191. The sequence goes on from JANXYK010000064.1 coordinate 65,331, forward strand.
CAACTTGCGCAGGGCGGTACTGCGGTCGGCACCGGCATCAATGCGCATCCGGATTTCGCCGCTGCGTTTTGCAAGCAGCTGGCAAAGCTCACCGGCATCGCGTTCCAGCCGGCCGACAATTGCTTCGAGGCGATGTCGAGCCAGGATTGCGCCGTCGAACTCTCCGGCCAGCTCAAGACGTTGGCGGTCAGCCTGCTGAAGATTTCCAATGACCTGCGCTGGATGAACAGCGGGCCCCTGGCAGGGCTGGGTGAAATCGCGCTGCCGGCCTTGCAGCCGGGCAGCAGCATCATGCCTGGCAAGGTGAACCCGGTGATTCCCGAGGCCATGGCGATGGTGGCGGCTGAGGTCATCGGGAATGATGCGGCGATCACCATCGCCGGTCAGTCGGGCAATTTTCAGCTGAACGTGATGTTGCCGCTGGTTGCCTGGAACCTGCTCGAGAGCCTGCGGCTGTTGGCCAACTGCAGCCGGTTGCTGGCCGACAGCGCCATTGCGGGCTTCAAGGTGAATCGCGCCAGGCTGACGGAGGCGCTCGAGCGCAATCCCATCCTGGTGACAGCGCTCAATCCCGTGATCGGCTATGAGAAAGGAGCGGCCATTGCCAAACGCGCCTACGCCGAAGGCAAGTCGGTGCGTGAGATGGCCGCGGCAATGACCGACCTGCCAGCCGACGAGCTGGCGCGACTGCTCGATCCCGCGGAGCTTGCCAAGGGCGGCATCAAGGGCGGCACCAGTGGCGGTGGCTGACAGCCTCGCGTGCAGGTAAATGCCGCGCATACCTCTGTGAAGCTGCCGGCTGACTGGCAGCTGCGATTGCAACACGGCCTGCTGCCCGCGCCGGCACCTGGACGGTTGCCGTCCGCTGCGCTGCTGCCGGCGGTGGTGACGCCTGCGGCGGTGCTGGTGCCGATCATCGCGCGGCCTACGCCCACGCTGTTGCTCACGACTCGTGCCGGAAATCTGCGCCGACATGCCGGTCAGATCAGCTTCCCCGGCGGGCGACTCGAAGCCAGCGATGCCGATCCGATCGCAGCGGCGCTGCGCGAAACGCAGGAAGAGGTCGGCATCGCGGCAGACTTCGTGCAGGTGCTGGGTTTCCTGCCCGACCAGGTGGTGCTGAGCGGATATCGCGTGACGCCAGTCGTGGCGCTCGTGAGTCCCGGCTTTGCGCTGCGCAGTGATGACGCCGAAGTCGCCGAGATCTTCGAGATGCCGCTGGAGCTGATCATGGATGCGGAGAATTTCCAGCCTACGCGCCGCACGCTGCGTGGCGTCGAGGTGACGCTGCGCGACTTGCATTACGAAGGTCGCGTGGTCTGGGGCGCCACCGCCGCCATGCTGCTCTCGCTGCACGATGCGCTGTTGCGGCAGCCATGAGCGAAGCCGCACAACGACTGGATGAACTGCTGGCGTTGATGGCGCGACTGCGCGATCCGCAGCAGGGCTGTCCCTGGGATCGCGCACAGGATTTCGCCAGCATCGCACCGTTCACGATCGAAGAAGCCTATGAAGTGGCAGAGGCCATCCGTTGCAACGATGCCGCACAGCTGCGATCGGAGCTGGGCGACCTGCTGTTCCAGGTGGTATTCCACGCGCAGATGGGCGCCGAGCGCGGCTGGTTCGACTTCGCTGCGGTAGCCGCGGGCATCCACGACAAGCTGCGACGACGCCATCCGCATGTGTTCGCGGCGGGCGATGCGCCGGCATTGGGTTCAATGACACCGGTAACAACGACGCAGCTGAATAAGGAATGGGAGGCGCACAAAGCCGCCGAGCGCACCGCCGCTGGCGCCGCGGGTGCGCTGGCCGATGTGCCGCTGGCGCTGCCTGCGCTCACCCGCGCCGCGAAGCTCACGCGCCGGGCCGCGGGCACGGGTTTCGACTGGCCCGACGAAGCCGCCGTCCGGCCAAAGATTGCCGAGGAACTGCGCGAGACCGAGGCCGCCGTGGCCGCGGGAGATCCGGCGGCCATAGAAGAGGAGTTGGGCGATGCGCTGTTCGCACTGGTGAATTGGGCCAGGCAATTGAACGTCGATCCGGAGCAGGCGCTGCGCCAGGCCAACCACAAGTTCGAGCGTCGCTTCGCTGGCATGGAGCAGCTGATTGCCGCGCGTGGCCTGGTGGCGGGCAAGCTGTCGGCCGCAGCCTGGGATGAGCTTTGGAACGAGGTCAAACGCAACGGACTGTAGCGCCCGGGCGCGATTCAGTGCCGGTTCAGTATGCGAATCATAAGCTCGGGTCACGATTGTGGAACCGAGGAGTCGCTTATGTTCAGCAAGGCTGCAATATCCACCGGTCCGCGTACCGCGGCGGCCCATGGCTTCGTCAGGGGCTCCGGCATTGCACTGGGCCTGGCTGCGGCGCTGTTGCTGCTGAGCGCGCCGGCCAGGGCTGATCGCGACGACGGTTACTACGATCAGGATGGCGGTGGCTACGACTATGCCGAAGTCCTGAGCGCGGAACCGAACCTGCGCCAGGAGCGCGTCGTCGTGCCCCGGCGTGAGTGCTACACCGATACCCACTACGTGCCGGCGGACGATGGTGACTATCACCGTCATCGGCCCACGGGCGGTCCGATGATCCTCGGCGGCCTGATCGGCGCGGTAGTGGGCCACCAGATCGAGGGCGGTGGCGCGCGTGGGCTGGGCACCGTGGCCGGTGCCATGATCGGCGGCGCCGTGGGCCATGATATTGCCCGGCGCCAGGCTGCCGAGCGCGACGCTGACGACTATGACCAGGACGGTCGCGACCGCCCGATGCGCGCCATCGACTCGGAACGCTGCGAGACACGCTATGATGAGCGTTACGAGTCGCGGGTCGAGGGCTACCGGGTGACCTACCAGTACCAGGGGCGCGTGTACCACACGGTGCTGGCGCGCGATCCGGGTTCGCGCCTGCGGGTGCGGGTGGCCGTGACGCCGGAGGGCTAGAGAGGGCACATGTCGGCAGCTAGGTGCAGATGGGCAGTCGCGAAACTTGCAGTGGTCAGCGCCATTGCAGTGACTTGCTCGCCTGCACCTGCGTTGGCGCAGCGGCAGCTGGTCGACCGGCCGGCCGCCAACCAGGGCGGCAACAATGATCGCATCATCGACGCCATCCAGAAGCGCTATCACGCACGCGTGGTGCGTGTTGCCGATACCCAGGTCAATGGCCGCGCCGCGCTCGAGCTGCGGCTGCTCTCCGATCAGCGGGTCTGGACGGTGATCGTGGACGCACAATCCGGTCAAGTGCTCTCGGGGGGTTGATGCGCATCCTGGTCGTTGAGGACGAGGCCGCGCTGCGTGAATCCCTGAAGACCGAACTGAGCGCCGCCGGCCACGCTGTCGATGTGGCCGCGGATGGCGAAGAGGGCCTGTACGCGGCGCTGGAATATCCGGTCGATGTGGCGATCGTCGATCTGGGCCTGCCCAAGCTCCCGGGGCTCGAGGTCATCCGGCGCCTGCGCAGCGCCGGCAAGAACTACGGCGTGCTGGTGCTGACAGCGCGCGATCGCTGGCAGGATAAGGTGGAAGGCCTGGGCGCCGGCGCCGATGACTACCTCGCGAAACCCTTTCACATCGGCGAGCTGCAGGCGCGCCTCGCGGCGCTGCTGCGCCGTTCGAGCGGCTGGGCTTCCGCGCTGCTGCAATGTGGACCGCTGCAGCTCGACACGCGCACCCAGACCGTGTCGATGAACGGCAACGCCGTGGAGCTCACCAGCTTCGAGTACCGCCTGCTCGAGCACCTGGTGTTGCACGCGGGCGAAGTGGTCTCCAAGAGTACGCTGACCGAGAAACTCTACGAGCAGGATTTCGAGCGCGACAGCAACGTGATCGAAGTACTGATCGCGCGCCTGCGGCGCAAGCTCGATCCGGATGACCAGTGCAAGCCGATCGAGACCTTGCGCGGGCGCGGCTATCGGATGATCCTGCCGCGCAGCGCGGATTCCGGCGCCAGCAAAGCCTGATGGCGCGCGCGCCTTCCTTCAGCCGCCAGCTGGTGGTGTCGATCGGTGTGCCGCTGGTGCTTTCGTTCGGGCTCACGGTGTGGGCGCTGGATCGCATCTTCCAGGATTCAGCCTGGACGGCGCTACGCGAGCGGCTCGATGAGGAAATCATCGCGCTGGTGACGGCAGCCGAGCTCAATGAGGAAGGGCGCATGGACGTGCGGCTCGCCGATCCGGAGTCGCGCCTGAGTTCGCCGGGCTCGGGTCACTATGCGCTGGTGCGCAACCAGCGCGGCCGCGAGTTGTGGCGCTCGCCCTCGCTGGAGGGCCGGCAGCTCGATATCGGTCCGACGCTTGCGACCGGCAAAACCAGTTTCTTCCAGGAGCGCATGGCTGGTGGTTCCCCGATTGCCGTCTACAGTCGCGGTCTGCAGTGGGACTATGCACCTGGCAACAGCGCGAATCTGGTGTTCAGCGTCGGCCAGGACTTGAGCAGTCAACAGGCGCGCATGCAGCAGTTCCGCCGCCAGCTGGTAGCCTGGTTTTCCGGGCTGACCATATTGCTGTTGGGTGTGCTGGGTTGGCTGCTGCGTCGTGCGCTGCGTCCGATCCATCGCCTTGAAGCCGAGATTGCCCAAGTGGAGGCGGGCCGGCGCGGCCAGCTCGGTGGCGGATTTCCGCGCGAGCTTCGTGGCGTCGCACGCTCGCTCAACGCGCTGCTGCGCTCCGAGCAGCAACGCATCGCGCGTTATCGCGACACGCTCGGGAATCTGGCCCATAGCCTCAAGACACCGCTGGCGGTGATGCGCTCGGCGCTCGCTTCTGGCGGCGATGTGAGCGCCGGGATCAATACCGAGATCGATCGCGTCGCGCAGATCGTCGATCATCAACTGACGCGCGCCGCCACGAGCGGCGGCACGACCCTGGGGCAGGCCGCGGTGGCAGTGCTGCCGATTGTCACTGACCTGCGCAATACGCTGCGCAAGGTGCATGCGCGCAAGGACCTCGCCATCGAAACCTCGATCGATGCGACGGCGGGTTTTGTCGGCGATCGCGGTGACATCACCGAGTTGCTCGGCAATCTGATGGACAACGCCTGCAAGTGGTGCAAGGGCCGCGTGCATGTCACGGTGCGACTGGATGAGCGCCTGCCGCCGGAGCAGAGCCTGCAGATCCGCGTCGAGGACGACGGGCCGGGCATCGCGCCTGCGGATCGCAGCCGAGTGTTGGCGCGCGGCGTGCGCGCGGACGAGCGCGCGCCCGGTCACGGGCTGGGCCTCGCAATGGTGGCCGATGCCGTTGAGGTCTATCGGGGCGATCTCGCCATCAGTGATTCTGCTCTGCTGGGCGGCGCCTGCCTGGATGTTGCGCTGCCCGGGCGCGCGCGGGTGCCGGCTGATGCCGGCGTCTGAGGACGGCGCGTGTTAGCATTCCGGCCATGAGATCGACGGACAACAATGCTTGGCAGCCGACCAGCTGGCAGGTCCGCAAGGCCCAGCAACAGCCAGTTTACGATGACGCCGCGCAGCTGGAGCGGGCGGTCGCGGATCTCGCGCGCCTGCCGCCGATCGTGGTTTCGTGGGAGATCGAGAAACTGCGCTCGCACCTCGCGGCCGCGCAGCGGGGCGAGGCCTTCCTGCTGCAGGGGGGCGATTGCGCCGAGACCTTTGCCGACTGCGAATCCGACCATCTCGCCAAGCAGCTCAAGGTGCTGTTGCAGATGAGCCTGGTGCTGCTGCAGGCGATGAAGCGCCCGGTGATCCGCGTCGGTCGCTTCGCCGGCCAGTACGCCAAGCCGCGTTCCGCCGACACGGAAACGCGCAACGGCGTGTCACTGCCGGCGTATCGCGGTGATCTGGTCAACCGTCCGGAGTTCAGCGCCGAGGCGCGCCGGGCGGATCCGCAGCTACTGCTGCGTGGCTATGAACGTGCGGCGCTCACCTTGAATTTCATTCGCGCGCTGGTCGATGGCGGCTTTGCCGACCTGCACCATCCGGAATACTGGGATCTGGGTTTCATGCGCGATGCGCCGCTGCGCGAAGCCTACGAGCGCATCGTGCACTCGATCGGCGATGCGCTCGATTTCTTCGAGTCGCTCACCGGCCAGCGCGTCGGCGATGCCAACCACGTCGAATTCTTTGCCAGCCACGAGGGCCTGCACCTGTTGTATGAGCAGGCGCAGACGCGTTATATCGCCCGCCAGGAGCGCTGGTACAACCTCTCGACCCATATGCCCTGGATCGGCATGCGCACCGCGCAGCTCGATGGCGCGCACGTGGAATACTTCCGCGGCATCGCCAATCCGGTCGGCGTGAAGATCTCCGCCGGCATGAGTGATGAGTGGCTGCAGGAACTGGTGGCGGTGCTCAACCCGAACAACCAGCCCGGTCGCCTGACGCTGATCCATCGCTTTGGCGTGAAAGAGATCGAGCAGCACTTGCCACGCGTGATCGAGGCGGTGCGACGCACCGGCCAGACTGTACTGTGGACCTGCGATCCGATGCACGGCAATACCGAGACCACCAGCGCCGGCGTCAAGACGCGGCGCTTCGAGAACATCATGCGCGAGCTGGATCTCTCGTTCCGCATCCATCGCGAGTTGGGTTCGATACTCGGCGGCGTGCACATCGAGCTGACGGGTGAGGATGTCACCGAGTGCACGGGCGGCGCCCGCGGCCTCACCGATGCCGATCTGCAGCGCGCCTACAAGTCGCAGGTCGATCCGCGTCTGAACTGCGAACAGGCTCTGGAGCTGGCGATGCTGATCGCCGAGCGCAGCAAGCAGAGCACTTAGCGGGCCTTAAGCTCGGCGGCCGGCGTCAGCCTGCATGAACAATCCCGCATTCGATGCCAAGCGCCTGGTAGCCAGCCTGCCGCGGCGCCCGGGCGTGTATCGCATGTACGACGCCAGCGGCGAGCTCATCTATGTCGGCAAGGCCGTGAGCCTGCGCGATCGCGTGGGCAGCTATTTCAGTACGCGCGTGCAGTCGGTCAAGGTCGCGGTGATGCTGCGACGGGTGGTGCGCATCGAAGTGACGGTGGTCGACTCGGAACTCGACGCGCTGCTGCTGGAATGCAATCTCATCAAGGCGCATCGGCCGCGCTACAACGTCATCCTGCGCGACGACAAGTCCTTCCCGTACATCCTGTGCCCCGCGGGCCATGAGTTTCCGCGGTTGCTGTTCTGGCGCGGCTTCCGACGCCCGCCCGGAAAATTGTTCGGGCCGTTCCCCAATGCCACGGTCGTCAAGGATGTGCTGCAGCACCTTCAGAAGGTGTTCAAGATCCGCAATTGCCGCGACACCTTCTTCGCGCATCGCAGCCGCCCTTGCCTGCAATACCAGATTGGGCGCTGCTCGGCGCCCTGTGTGGGCCTGATCGGTGCGCCCGACTACGCCCGCGATATCCAGGCCGCGCTGCGGGTGCTCGAAGGCCGGAGCGACGATGTCGCGGTGGAGCTGCGCGCGGCGATGGAAACGGCCAGCGAACAGCAGCGCTACGAAGAAGCGGCGCTGGTCCGCGACCGGCTTGCAGGGCTGCAGGAAATCCAGACTCAGCAGAGCGCTACTGCGCCGCGCAGCCGCGATGTCGATGTGATCGCACTGGTGGGCGAGCCGGGCCAGTATGCGATCGCGTTGCTGACGGTGCGCGACGGCCATAGCCTGGGGACACAGAATGTGTTTCCGGCGACGCTGGCCGAGCCCATCGATGCGCTGGTGCAGTTCATGCTGCTGCACTATGGCCGGCAGGCTGTGCCGGGGGAGATCCTGGTCAATCAGGGCCTGCCCGATCGCGAGTCGGTGGGTGCGGCGCTGGCCGCGATTGCCGGTCGCAATGTGACGGTGCGTCAGCCCGAGCGCGGCCTGCCGGGTCGCTGGCTGGAGCTCGCGGAGGACAATGCGCGCGAGGCACTGCGCATGCACAGCAGCCGTAGCGACCGCATCGCTGCAGCGCTCACGGCGCTCGCCGAGGAACTGGGCCTCGCGCAGCCGCCCGAGCGCATCGAGTGTTTCGATATCAGCCACACGGGCGGCGAGGGCACGGTGGCGGGCTGTGTGGTGTTTGGCCGCGAGGGCGCCATTAAGCGCGACTACCGGCGCTATAACATCGAGGGCATCACTTCCGGTGATGACTACGCTGCTTTAACGCAGGCGCTGGCGCGACACGGCGCGCACATCGTGGCGGGGGATCTGCCGCGCCCTGATCTGCTGATGATCGATGGCGGCGTCGGTCAGCTCAAGGCCGCGGCGCAGGGGCTGGCCACCGCCGGCTGCGAAGGCTTGCAGCTGCTGGGGATCTCCAAGGGCCCCGATCGCAAGGCGGGGCAGGAGCGTTTGCATCTGCCGGGCGAGGAGCTGGCGCGGATCCTGCCGGCCGACAGCCCGGCGCTGCACTGGTTGCAGCGCATCCGCGACGATGCCCATCGCTTCGCGATCACCGGCCACCGGCGCCGGCGCGCGCGGCGCTTCCGCGAGTCGATCCTGGAGAACATCGCGGGCCTCGGCCCGGCACGGCGACGCGCGCTGCTGACCCACTTTGGGGGCCTGCCGGGCGTGCTGCGCGCCGGGGTCGCCGACCTCGAGCGCGTCGAGGGAGTCGGGACAGCACTGGCCCGAACGCTTTATGATCACCTGCACCCGGGAGCCTGATGATCTGGAACCTGCCCATGCTGTTGACCTGGCTGCGGATCGTGTCGATCCCGCTGGTCTGTATTCTTGTGGTGTTGGGCCGCGTGCACCCCGAGGGTATCGAAGATGTGATGGCCGGGCTTCTGTTCGCGATCGCGGCGATCACCGATTCGCTCGATGGGTATCTCGCGCGCCGACTCGGCCAGACCACCAAGCTGGGTGCCTTCCTCGATCCCGTCGCCGACAAGCTGATTGTTGCCGTCGCATTGGTGCTGCTGGTCAGCCGCGACCCACGCCGCCTGGTAGTGCTGATGGCGGTGGTGATCATCGGCCGCGAGATCGCCATCTCGGCACTGCGTGAGTGGATGGCGGAGCTGGGTCAGCGCACCAAGGTCGCCGTCTCCGCGCTCGGCAAGTACAAGACCATCATGCAGATGGTGGGTCTGAGCCTGATGCTCTATCGGCGCAGCGAGTTCGGCATTCCGGTGTACACGCTGGGCCTGTGGCTCACGGTGCTGGCGGCGCTGCTGACGCTGGTGTCGATGTTCATCTACCTGCGGGCAGCGTTTCCGTATATGCGTGAGCGCAGTTGAAGCCGTGCTGATGCGGCAGCAGTGTCGATGACGCTGCGAGACTCATGAATCTACCCAGTGACTTCAGTCTGCACGGCAAGGTGGCGTTGATCACCGGCGCTACGCGTGGCATCGGGCGCGCCATTGCGCAGCGCTTTGCTGCCGCAGGCGCCAGCCTCGTGATCTGCAGTAACGAGGCAATAGCCTGCGAGCAGCAGGCCGCTGAGTTTCGGGCAGGGCAGACTAACGCGATCGGCGTGCCCTGCGAGGTGTCGCAACGCGAGCGACCAGGACTGGAATCGAACCATCGATATCAACCTGCGCAGCATGCTGTGGCTGACCAGCCTTGTGGTGCCTGGCATGGCCGAGCGCGGCGAGGGCAGCGTGATACTCATGTCCAGCCTTGCAGGGTTGCGCGGCAACAAAGGCATCGGCCTGTACGGTATCTCCAAGGCTGGCTGCGCGCAGCTGGCGCGCAACCTGGCGGTGGAATGGGGGCCGCGCAATGTGCGCGTGAATGCGATTTCACCCGGACTTATTGATACTGACTTCGCGCGCCCCTTCAAGGGCGATGACCAATTGTTGCGCCGCCGCCTGGCGGCGACGCCCCTGCGGCGCATGGGCAGGGCGGAAGAAGTGGCAGGCGTGGCCTTGCTGCTGGCTGCGCCCGCCGGCGGCTTCATTGCGGGGCAAAATATCGTCGTGGACGGTGGCACGCTAATCAGCGACGGCAACTAAAGTCACCGCCGGCAGCGCCGATAACGGCGACATGACTCCCGCGAACGCTTTTGGGGCCGGCGCCGACTCGTCCGCACATACAGGCGGCTTCGAGTTCGTGCGTGATCTCGCCAAGGCCCTCGCCGCGGGCGCCATCGAGCTGCCGAGCTATCCGCAGGTCGCGCTACGCCTGCAGAAGTTGCTTGCGGACGAGAGCACCGATGCCGACAAGCTGGTGCGCGTGCTGGGCGCCGAGCCGGTGCTGTCAGCGCGCATCACTGCGATGGCGGGCTCCGCGGCCTTGAATCCCGCCGGCCGCGCCGTCACCGACCTGCGCACCGCCGTGGTGCTGATGGGCTACGACGCGCTGCGCACCACCAGCGTCGCCTATGCGATCGCGCAACTACGCCACGTCGACGAGTATCGCTCGATCAGTCACGCCATTGCCGATCTTTGGCGCGAGAGCGCCTTGCGCGCCGCGATGTCGTTCGTGCTGGCACGCCACGCCGGCGGCTTCCGGCCCGACACCGCGATGCTGGCCGGCATGTTGGCTGGCGTCGGGGAGTTGTATCTGCTGGCGCGCGCCTCGCGCTATCCCGAGTTGCTGGCAGATCCCGCGCGCTTCCAGCAGATCGTACGTGACTGGCAAGTGCGCGTGGCCCAGTCGCTGCTCGAGAGCTGGCAGATGGCGCCTGAGATTGTTGAAGCCATCCGCGGCTGGCCGGTGGCGGCCGACGATCATGGCAGCAACGCGAGCCTGGCGGATGTACTGTCGGCCGCCGACCTGTTCGTCAGCTATCGCCTGCAGCCCGAGCTGTTACAGGCCGCGATCGCCGAGCATCGCCCGACCTTGCGACTGGGATTGAAGGCTGGCTGCGCACAGCTGCTGGAAGATTCAGCAGCAGAGATCCGTGCGCTGCAAGCGGCGCTCGACGGCTAAGTCTTTCGCCACACACTCGCCAGCCACGGCTGCTGCTCGCGCGGCAGGCCGGTGGGCCGGTAATAGTGTTCCAGCTCCTCGAAACCCGCGCTCGTCAGATAGCTGTGCCATGCGGCCAGGTCGTGCCAGGCGCCATAGCGCCCTTTGACCCAGCCCTCATGATTCTCGCCACGGGGATTGGAGCTGAACAGCACGCCTCGTGGCTTCAGCGTGGCGTGCAGTTCACGCAGCACGCGCGGCAGTTCGACACTCGGTACGTGGAACAAGGAGGCGTTGGCAAAGATGCCATCGAAGTGCGCGGCGGGCAGATCGAGGGCCAGGAAACTCTGCTGCCACACTTCGCAGCCGGAATCCGCACGCGCCATCGCCACGAACTCGGGCGAGCCCTCGAGGCCGATGGCTGTGTGCCCCAGCGTGCGAAACGCCGCCAGGTCGCGCCCTGGTCCACATCCAAAGTCCAGAATTCTGAAGGGCAGCGTTGCTTCGATATGGCGCAACAATGCGTTGATGTTCTGGCTGACGTCGTGATCGCGCGTGCTGTTACGGAAGTTCTCGGCGCGCTGAGCATAGTGCGCGAGAGTCAACGCCGATATTTCCAGGGGATCTGTTGGAGTAGTGGGGTCGGACATGCGATAAAGTGGTACCGGCAATCGTGTAAATGCCGAACTGATGATACTTGCTGCAGTGGGCTAAAGACGAGCTCATCGGCATTTACTGTTGGTGCCGAATATAGTGGTGGCAACGGCGAATGCCAGTTGCCTTTGAGTCAATCAATGGAAATCCCGCGAGCGCCGCGCCAGCCCCGCGAGCCATCCCGATCGATCATGCAGTCGCTCGGCGAGGAGATGGGTTACGCCCTCGCGATTCTGCAGCCTGCCACTCACCACCAACAGGCTGGCGCTGAGCGCGGCGCGCCGCTCGGTCTCGAACACCTGCGGCCAGAGGATCACACTGAGGATGCCAGTCTCATCCTCGAGCGAGAGGAACACCACGCCTGAGGCGGTGCCGGGCTGCTGCAGATGGGTGATCAGGCCCGCGGCGCGCACTTTCGTGCCATCGGCGAGCGCGCGCAGCTCCAGGGTGCTGCGGATGTCGTGCTGGCGCAGGCGCTGGCGCAGCAGCACCAGCGGATGACGGGTGGTGCTCAGCGCGAGCTGACGATAGTCGGCAAGGATCTCCTGGGCCTCATCGGGTGCGGGCAGTGACACCGATACTTCGGTTGCGGCCTCGAGCCGCAATGTTCCGACCGGGCGTTCGGCGCCGAGCGCCAGCCAGGCGGCTTCATGGCGATGCTGGCTCAAACCGCGTAACGCGCCGGCGACGGCGAGCTTTTGCAAGGTGGCGCGATTGAGTGCGGCGTCGCGCGCCAGTTCATCCACGCTCTGCGGCCGGCGTTGCGCGCGGGCATTCACGATGCGATCGCCCTCGAGCCTGGCGAGGCTGCGCACCTGGCGCAAGCCGATGCGGATCGCGAGCGTGCCATCGGCGGCACGCTCGAGCGTGCAATCCCAGTCACTCGCCAGCACGTCGGGCGGCAGTATCGTGACGCCGCTCCGGCGCGCCTCCTGCACCAGCTGCGCGGGCTGATAGAAGCCCATCGGCTGGCTGTTGATCAGCGCGGCAATGAAAGCCGCCGGCTCATGATGCTTGAGCCAGCAGGACACATAGGTCAGCAGCGCAAACGAAGCGGCGTGCGATTCCGGAAAACCATACTCGCCGAAGCCGAGGATCTGCCGGTAGATGCTCTCGGCGAACTCCGGCTGATACCCCTTGGCCAGCATCCCCGAGAGCAGCCGATCGCGAAACGGTTCGAGGCCGCCTTTGCGTTTCCACGCGGCCATCGAGCGGCGCAGCTGATCGGCCTCGCCGGGGCTGAAGCCGGCGGCGACCACGGCGATCTGCATCACCTGTTCCTGGAAGATCGGCACACCAAGCGTACGCCGCAGCACCTGCTCGAGTTCCACGCTTGGATAGCTGACACTGGCGGGATCCTGCCGGCGACGCAGGTAGGGATGCACCATGCCGCCCTGGATCGGCCCCGGACGGATGATCGCCACCTCGATCACGAGGTCATAGAAATTGCGCGGCTTCAGGCGCGGCAGCATGCGCATCTGTGCGCGCGATTCGATCTGGAACACGCCCACGGTCTCGCCGCGGCAGATCATGTCGTAGGTGGCGCGATCCTCGGCCGGAATATCCTGCAGGCAAGCGGGCCAGCCGCGCTGCGCCTGCGTGAACTGCAGGCAGCGGCGGATCGCGGTGAGCATGCCGAGCGCCAGCACATCGATTTTCAGCAGCCCCAGGGTTTCCAGGTCGTCCTTATCCCACTGGATCACGGTGCGATCGGGCATCGCTGCGTTTTCTATGGGCACCAGTTCGTGCAACGGTTCGCCGGAGATCACGAAACCCCCGACGTGCTGCGAGAGATGGCGCGGAAAGCCGCGCAGCTCGGCGATGAGTTGCTCGCGCAGCGCGGCCGGTGCCTTGCCCAGCGCGCGCTCGACATCACGGCGCGCGCTGCGGCCGCGATAGGTGATCACCGTGGCGGCCAGCGCGGTGCGCTCGCGCCCGTACTTGGTGTAGATATACTGAATGACTTCTTCACGCCGCTCGTGCTCGAAGTCCACATCGATATCCGGCGGCTCGCGCCGTTCGCGGCTGATGAAGCGCTCGAACAGCAGGCTCATGCGTGCCGGGTCGACCTCGGTGATGCCGAGTGCGTAGCAGACCGCCGAGTTGGCTGCCGAGCCGCGCCCCTGACAGAGGATGCCGCGCGAGCGCGCGAAGCACACCACATCGTGTACCGTCAGAAAGAAATGCTCGTAGCTGAGTTCGACGATGAGCAGCAACTCTTTCTCGAGCAGCGCATTCACCGCGGGTGGCACGCCTGCGGGCCAGCGCCGTTGCGCGCCCTTCAGCGCCAGTGCGCGCAAGTGCTCGCCAGCACTCACTGTGGCCGGCACCAGTTCGGCGGGGTAACGATACTGCAGGCGGCCCAGATCGAAACTGCAGCGCTCGGCGATCGCCACGCTCTCGGCCAGCAGTTCAGGTGGATAGAGACGCGCGAGCACCTCGAGCGAGCGCAGATGCCGCTCGCCATTGGGGAACAGTCGTGCGCCGGCCGCATCGACGGTGCAGCCGTGACGGATTGAGGTCAGCAGATCCTGCAACCGGCGGCGGTTGCGCCGGTGCATGTGCACGTCGCCAGTGGCCACCGCGGGCAATGCGCAGCGCGCGGCCAGGTCTAGGCAGTAGGCCAGGCGCGCGCGATCGTCGGCGCCGCGCTGCAGTTCTACCGCCAGCCAGGCGCGTTGCGCGAAACATTCACGCAGCCAGCGGCCCTGCGCTTCGACCTGCGGGTCGGTTGAGACTTCGACGGGTGTCAGCGCCGCGCCTGTGGGCGGCAACCATAGCGCCAGGCAATGCTCGAGGCCGGACTCGAAATCAGCAGCGGCTATTTCATACTTGCCCTTGGCTGCACGTCGTCGTGCGCGAGTGATCAACTGGCAGATCTCGGCATAGGCGCGTTGCTCTGGCGCCAGCAACACCAGCCGTGGTCCGTCGCGGCACTGGAACTCGGCGCCCACGATCAGCCGACAGCGACTCTCCGCCGGCAGCGCGCGTGCGGCCTCATAGGCGCGCACCACGCCGGCCAGCGAGCACTCATCGGTCAGCGCCAGCGCGCGATAGCCGAGTTCATGCGCGCGTGTGACCAGCTCGTAAGGATGCGAAGCGCCGCGCAGGAAGCTGAAATTGCTGAGGCAATGCAGTTCGGCGTAATCCTTCGTGGCAGTGCTCATGACTATCGTGCGCGTTCACGCCCACAGGCCGTGCAGATGCCAGGCGCCGCTGCGCAGATCGCGATAGACCCACCAGTGCGCACCAGCCGTGCCGCGCGCGAGGTAGTAGTCGCGGGCGATATCGGCGCCATCCCACCAGCCGCTCTCGATGCGCTCGGGCCCGGCCAGCAGCTGCTCTGGCCTGTCGATGTCGCGCGGTTGCGGCAGTAACCAGCAGGGACGGAGCGATGGCAACTCGGCAACGCCCGGCCGTGCGCCAGCGGCCGGCAGCGCGGCAGTGACTGGCGTTGTGGTTGCCGAGTACTCCGGCTGCGCCGCGAGAGCGCTCCAGGCGCGCTCGGGCCGATGATCGGCGGCGATGCGCAGAGTCTGCACCGCCGCATTACCGAGTCGCGCCACCAGCCGATCGATCACGGTCTGCAACTGTTCACTGTGCTGTATGCCCGGCGCGAAGCAATCCATCTGCAGCACCAGCGGCTGCAGGAACTCCTGCGCCTGCAGGCCCAAGGCCTGCACCGGTGCCACCAGCGTGAGCGCCGCGAGCCGCTCGCGCGCCAGTGTCAGCAGTTGCGCTGCCGCGCGCGTCGGACGCGCCATGCCGATTTGCACGCAGGTGGCGGCATGCCCGCGATGTTCGAGCCGCAGCGTGTAGCGCTGCACGGCCCGATCGAGCGAGCGCAGGTACCCCTGCAAACCAGCCAGCAACCGTTGCAGTGGAAACAGCAGGGCGGTGGTATCGGTGAGCGCGCCGGAGAATTCACAGCGGCTGGAAAATGTCGGCGGCGATTGCAGCATGCGCAGCGGTTCAGGCCGCTCGCCGCACAGCCGTTGCAGATAGGCGCTGGTCTCCGGGCCGAAGCGTCGTGCCAGCGCAGCCGCCGGAAACGCCAGCAACTCACCGATGGTCTCAAGTCCCGTGCTGCGCAGGGCATCATGCTGCGCGGGCGTGAGCGCCAGCAAAGTCAGCGGTAGCGGCTGCAACCGCACGCGCAACGCGCTCAAGCTCGGGACGGGTTCATCGTGGCCGGCACGCGCCAGCAGTGCGGCACCCTGTGGCGTGGGCGCGATGCCCAGACGCGCTTCATAGCCCAGTGCCATGAGCCCCGTGGCGATATGCGCGCGCAACGCAGTGGCACCGCCAAACAGCTGCCGGCTGGCGCCGATCTCCAGCCACAGCAGCGCCATCGCGCGTGCGCCGTCAGCGTCTTCATCTGCGGGCATGCACGGACTGACCTGGCTGCTCCACTGCAAGGCCCAGAGCGCCAGGTTGTGCAGCGCCGCCCGATCATGCCGCGGCAGCAGGATGCACAACCACAGCATGCGTGCGCCCACCACGGGCTTTATGGATATCGATGTGCAGGCCCGTGGCGGCCGCACGCAGTAGCAAGCGCAGCGCAGCCGGTGAATGCTCGCGCGCGCAAACCTGTGGACGATAGAGCAACCCACAACTGCCACCGCTCTCGGCAGCCAACTGCAGGCGGCGCAGCCGCCGGTCATCCACGCCCTCGGGCCAGGCCAGCACCGCGCCGATCGCCGGACAGCGCAGCGCCTGCTCCGTCGCCCACAATGCCGTGCGTGCATCGCGCACCTGCACCCACAACATTTTCTCGAGCGCGATGCCGTGGCGCACGAGCGCCGGCGGATAGGGCAGAAAGGGTGGCGCGATCCAGGCAATGCTACGCCCCGCGCGCCCGATCGCCGCCAGTGCCGGCAACACCAGCGAAATCTCTCCGATCCCCGCAGCCTCGGGCATCAGTTCCGTGATCGCCCCGACTGGCCAGCCGCCGCCAGGCAACAGTGCGTCGAGCTCCGCAAACTCCGTAGGCTGCACCGCCGCGCGCACCTGCGAGTCGTCGTGATTCCCAATCTGGCCATCGCCCCGAACGCTCTGGCATGCCTCCCCCAGCCGCGCCAGCACTGCCGCACGCTCCTCATGCTTCCCCAGCAGTGGTACGAGGCGGGGGGCGATGGCGATAGCTGCTTTGCCAAAGCGAATATCGTGGAGCGACGCAAGGTACCTATCGTCGTCGCCCCCCGCCTCGCACGACTCCTGATCAAGTGTGACAGCATGCGACATGCTAACGCGCCTGTGGCATGCCACTGCGCACGAGCCCGACGACCAGCCCTTCAATCACGCACGACTCCCGCCGCAGATCGATGGTGATCGGCTTGAACGCCGCATTCGCAGGCTCGAGCTGCACCACGTGCCCGCGACGATGGAAATATTTCACCGTCGCTTCATCGCCGAGCCGCGCGACCACGACCTGGCCGTTGCTGGCCTGCGCGCTGCGATGCACGGCGAGGATGTCGCGATCGTGGATGTCGGCATCGCGCATGCTCTGGCCGTACACGCGCAACAGGAAATCGGCGCGCGGACGGAACAGCGCCGGATCGAGCAGCAGTTCGTCCTCGAGGTTGTCGAGCGCGAGCGTCGGCACGCCGGCGGCGACGCGACCATAGAGCGGCAGGTGGCGCGTGGTGGCGAGGGCAGGGTGCAGCAGGCGGATGCCGCGCGCGAGACCGGGCTCGAGCGCGATGAAACCCTTGCCGGCCAGCGCGCGCAGATGCTGATCGATGCCCTGGCGATTGCGCAGTTTCATCGCGAGCGCCAGATCGGCGCGGGTCGGGGGCCGGCCATGGCGGCGCAGGAACTGTTCGATCAGTTCCAGCATCTGACGCTGGCGAGGACTGGGTTCGGCGTGCGTGGCGTTCATGACCGATACCATACATTTGTCTGGTATCCATTGAAAGTCGCCCGATTATCAACTTGCCGGGGGCGTGCTAGGCTTCCGGCCGCAAATAGTCATGAAAACAATGCTCAAAACAAAAACTTATATCGCGCTGATGTTCGCGGCTGCCAGCGTGCCCTGCGGCGCCACGGCCTACGACTTCCTCGACCCCCAGCAGACCGTCTTTGGCGCCGACCAGACCATCCAGACGGTCTATGAAGACACGCTCTACGACCTGGCGCGGCACTACAGCCTCGGCTCCGAGGAGCTGATCCGCGTGAATCCCGGTGTGGATGCCTGGATCCCGGGCAGCGGCCGGTCGGTGCTGGTGCCGGGGCGGCATATTTTGCCGAGCGGCCCGCACGAAGGCGTGGTGGTCAACATCGCCGAGCACCGGCTGTACTACTTTCCGAAGCCCGCGCGCCACCAGCCGCAGCAGGTGATCACCTATCCGGTCAGCATCGGGAAGATGGACTGGCGCACGCCGCTGGGCGACACGCGCGTCATCGCCAAGCAGAAGGATCCGTGGTGGACGCCGACCGAGTCGGTGCGTGCCGAACACGCCAAGGATGGCGACATCTTGCCGGCGCGCGTGCCGCCGGGCCCTGACAATCCGCTGGGCGATCGCGCGCTGCGGCTCGCGGCCGGCCAGGGCACCTACCTGATCCACGGCACCAACAATCCGATCGCCGTGGGCCTGGCCGTGACGCACGGTTGTATCCGCATGTATCCGGAAGACATCAACGCGCTGTTCCCGCTGGTGGCGGTGGGCACCAAGGTGCGCATCGTCAACGAGCCGGTGAAGGTGGCCTGGGTCGATGGCGAGCTGCTGCTCGAGGCGCACCCACCCGTGGACGCGCAGGGCCAGAGCTACGAGCCCGATGTCGATCGCTTCGCCGAGCTGCTGCAGGCGGCGGTGGGCGAGAGCACGGTGGCGATCCACTGGGACTATGCGCGCGAAGTGCTGCAGCGCGCCGACGGAGTACTGGCGATCGTCGGTCTGGCGGCCGAACTGCCGACCGAGCCCGCCCCGGCGGAACCGGCCGCCCCAGCCCCGGCCCCGACGGCGGTTCCGGCGCCGGGAGGTTGAAACGAGCGGCAAATCAGCTATAGTTCGCTGCCCGAAGGGCGCAGTTTCTCTCTTAAGTTGTTGATTTACAAGATTTTTATCAAGAAAAGCCATGTCAGAGCGCGATAGCGAAAACTTCGATATCGACGAGGAATTCGTCGCTGAATCCGAAGACAGCACCGATTACGACGGCATCCTGGCCAAAGTCGACAAGCGGGTGCGTACGCAGGGCAAGCGCGGCAAGGCGGCGTGGAGCAAGCTCGAAGAGGTGCTCGCCGACCGCAAGCTGGAAAAGGACCTGCGCGATATTTTCGACGAAGAGTAGCCGCGCACCAGAATGAGTGCCGTCCGCAGCGCCGCATGGATCGTGCTGAAGTTCGGCGGCACGAGCGTTTCCACCCTGCCCAATTGGCGCAACATCGCCGCGGT
This sequence comes from Gammaproteobacteria bacterium, assembly GCA_025350055.1. Taxonomy (GTDB): domain Bacteria; phylum Pseudomonadota; class Gammaproteobacteria; order Steroidobacterales; family Steroidobacteraceae; genus FEN-1191. The sequence goes on from JANXYK010000064.1 coordinate 84,143, forward strand.
CGTGCGCCGCCGGCGCGAGCAGGGCGCACGCGTACTGGTCGTGCACTCGGCACTCAGCGGCGTTACCGATCGACTGGAGAAACTGCTGGCCGCCGCGCTCGCAGGTGCGCACGAGCCGGTGATGGCGGCGCTCGAGGAGCGGCATCGCAGTGTCGCGGCCGAACTCGGGCTCGATGTGAGTGCGCCGCTGGCGCGCTACTTCGCCGATCTGCGTGAGCTCAGCTCGGGCATTGCACTGACCGGCGAGATCAGCGATCGCACGCGCGCCCGCGTGATGGCCTGCGGTGAATTGATGGCCACCGAGATTGGCGCGCGTTTCCTCGCGAGCCAGGGCTTGGAATGCAGCTGGTGGGATGCGCGCACCGGGCTGCGCGCCGAGCAGCGTGCCGATGCCTCGCAGACCGCCAACTATCTTTCGGCCACCTGTGATTTTTCCGCCGATGCCGCGCTGCGCGCGCAGCTCGGGCAGCTCGCGCCGGTGGTGCTGACGCAGGGCTTCATCGCCAGCAACGCGGCCGGCGACACCGTGCTGCTGGGGCGCGGCGGCTCGGATACCTCGGGTGCGTATCTGGCCGCGAAACTGCAGGCCGAGCGCCTGGAAATCTGGACTGATGTGCCCGGCATGTTCAGTGCGAATCCGCGCTCCACGCCTTCGGCGCGGCTGCTGCGCGCGCTGCACTACGACGAAGCGCAGGAGATCGCCAGCAGCGGCGCCAAGGTGCTGCATCCGCGCTGCATATTGCCGGTCAAGCAGGCGCAGATTCCGCTGTGGGTCTACGCCACGCAGACACCAGATCTTGAAGGCACGCACATCAGCGCAAGTCCTGGTGAGGGCGCGGCGCAGGTGAAAGCCGTCTGCATCAAGAAAGGCATCACGCTGATCTCGCTCGACAGCCCCGGCATGTGGCACGAGGTCGGGTTCCTGGCCGATGCCTTCAGCATCTTCAAGCGCCACGGCATGTCGGTCGACCAGGTGTCGACTTCGGAAACCAGCGTCACCGTGTCACTCGACCCCGCGGCCAACAGCCTGGATCAACACGCGCTCGATGCGTTGATCGCCGAGCTCGGGCAGTTGTGCCGTGTGCAGCTCATCGGGCCCTGCGCTTCCGTTAGCCTCGTGGGGCGCAACATCCGCGGCATCCTGCATCAGTTGGGCGCGGCGCTCGAGCTGTTCGCCGAGCAGCGCATCTACATGGTGAGCCAGGCCTCGAACGACCTGAACTTCACGTTCGTTGTGGATGAAGGGCAGGGCGATCGATTGGTGCAGGAACTGCACGAGCTGTTGATCCGCCCGGGGGCCGGCGACACGGTGCTGGGGCCCACGTGGACACAGCTCTATGGCGTCGCGAAACCCGGCCCCGTGCGCGCCGAGCCCTGGTGGCAACGTCGCCGCGCGGAGTTGCTGCAGATCGCAGCTGCACATGATTGCGCCTTCGTCTATCAAGCCGAGTCGGTACGCAATTCGGCACGCGCGCTGCGCGCGCTCAAATCTGTCGATCGCGTGTTCTATGCGATGAAGGCCAACCCACATGCCGGCCTGCTGCAGGTGCTGGCCGACGAGGGGCTGGGCATCGAATGCGTTTCGCGCGGGGAGATCGAACATGTGCTGCGCACGCTCCCGCAGCTGGGTCGCGAGCGCCTGTTGTACACACCGAATTTTGCGGCGCGTGAGGAATACGTTTGGGCCTTCACCCAGGGCGTCGCGGTGACCATCGACAACCTCTACGTTCTGCGCCACTGGCCAGAAGTATTCCGCGATCGCGAGGTGCTGGTGCGCGTCGACACGGGCACGGGGCGCGGCCATCACCAGCATGTGCGCACCGCCGGCGTGCAATCAAAATTCGGCGTGCCGCTCGCAGAGTTCGCGCAGCTCTCGGAACTTGTGGCCGCCAGCGGCGTGCGCGTGGTCGGATTGCATGCGCATCCCGGCAGCGGCGTGTTCGAGGTGACCAGCTGGTCCGAGACCGCGAACACACTGCTGTCGGTGGCGCAACATTTTCCGCAGCTCAGGACCCTCAATGTCGGCGGAGGCCTGGGCGTGCCCGATAGCCACGAGCAGGCGGCGCTTGATCTGGGCAATCTGGATGTCGCACTGCGTGCTGCGCGCCAGGCGCGCCCGGACCTGTCAGTTTGGCTGGAGCCTGGTCGCTACCTGGTCGCAGCGGCCGGCGTGCTGCTGGTGCGGGTCACGCAGACCAAGAGCAAGGCGGACATGCGCTATGTGGGCGTGAGCACCGGCATGAATTCACTGATCCGGCCGGCGCTCTATGGCGCCTGGCACGAGATCGTGAATCTCAGCCGCCTCGATGAGCCGGCCACCGAGCTGGTGAATGTCGTGGGCCCGATCTGCGAGTCGGCGGATTTCCTTGGGCACGATCGCTTGTTGCCGCCGACCTTGGAAGGCGATGTGCTGCTGATCGCCAACACCGGCGCCTACGGCCGTGCGATGAGCTCGCACTACAACCTGCGCGCGCCGGCCGTGGAGCTGATGATCTAGCGGCCGCTGCACTGTGAACGGCGTCACATCTGACCCCGTGCACGCTTCAAGTCTGCCGCCCACCGGATCGATACCGGGGGCATGCCCGGAACACTGCCTGTACGACTGTTGCTCCTTGCCTGCGCCGCGCTGGCGCTGTCCGCCTGTGGTGGTGGCAGTAGCGGTTCGGCTGCAGCGGCGCCGCCAGGCGCGGCCTACGGCATAGCACTCAGCAATCTCGACATCGCCACTTCGCTGTACCAGGACAACCAGCGCACGCCGCCCGGATTTCTCTCTGATCCGGCACCGACCGGGCTCGGCATCGTCGCTACCCATCACCTGCACAGCGATGAGCTGGCGTTGGCGACTCCCAGCAGCTTCGAAGTGTGCACCGATGACTGGAACCAGGCGCTGGCCTGGTCCGAGCAGGCAGCGACGCAGAACGGCAGCTACGCCGATCTCGTGGGCAACAGTGATACCAGCCACTACTTTGAGTTCGATCGCGTGCCCCCGGGCACACCGCAGCAGATGCTGCGTCAACGTGTGTACCTGTGCAGCTATCTCGATCGCAGCGATACTTCGGCGGATGTGAACAGTGGCCCGGCCGGTGTGCTCAATGCGCAACCGCGCACCGTGGCGCAGATGCGCGACCTCAGCGAGTATCTGTGGCAGTTCACGGGCTGGAACAACTATGGCAATGCCGTGCTCGCCAGTGTCGATGCCTCAGGCACCGCGGGACCAGGCCATACACTGGTGATTGCCTCGCTCAGCCAAAATGCTGTGAGCAGCGGCTGCGATCGCATCGACGTGCTGGGCTGGCGCCATGACCTGGACAGCAGCAGCGGCGCTTTGCAACGGCACCTCAGCGTGCTCTGGAGTTTCGGCGCGCGGCAAAGCGGCAGCGTGGCCGTCGATTGCGCCGCGGGCGGCTAGTGCCGCGTTCGGCTAGTGTTGCGGCCGCAGTGAGGCCAGCGACAGGTCCTTGAAGGTGTCCTGGTCCGCCTTGATGCGGAAATTGATGTACGGACCGGCGGCTGTATAGCGATTCGCATCGAAGTCGCGATCGGCGTAGCCGCGCAGGTTGTAGCCCACCGAGATCCAGACATTCTTCGCCAGCGTCATGCCGACATCGAAGCCCACCGCGCTGTCGCCTACGTGCGAACTCCAGGATTGCAGCGACGTACCGTGCGCACCCAGATCGAAGCGCGAACTGAGATCGTGCCGGTAGTCGAAGCCCATGAGTGTGGCGAGGCCCGAGTAGCGATCGTTCGTAAACGTCGTGAGCGTCGAGCGCACCGCAAACTGCAGTCCCAGCTGCGAATGCGGATTCAGCTGCCAGTTGCTGTTGAAGTTGTCGATGATGCGTGAAGCCTTCTGGTTCGTGCCAACCGCAGCCGACTGCTCGAACTTCAGGTCCAGGCGATCGAGCACGATCCAGTCGCTGCTGATGGGTCGGTAGGCCCAGGAGAGGCGTATCGCGGCGGCACGGCTGTCGGTGCCCAGCGCGGTGCGGGCCTCGCTGTCGATCAGGTTGGCTGCCATCGAGAAGGCATGACCGCGCAGCGGCTCGCGGTAGAAGCCCGAGGTGAGCAGCCAGCGGCGTTCGACATCGGCGTTGCGATTCTCGAGCCGCGAACTGAAGGTCCACAGCGGTGTGCGGTATAGCGCGCCGACAAAGCTGGCGATGAAATCGCCATCCAGGGTGCCAGAGGCCAGCGGCACGCCCGTGTGCAGCGGCGCCACGCTGCTGCCTGCGAGCGTGTGCGTCTGATCGACTCCGAAGTTGTAGGTCCAGCGCGGATTCGGCTGCCAGCCCTGCGTCAGGCCCAGGGTGCTGAACAGGCGCGGACCATACTCGGTGAACTGCTGGCCGATGCTCGACTGCACCTGCGCGTGATCCCAGGGCGTGGAGCGCACGCCGATGCGGGTGGTGTCGGTCTGCAGCAGTTTGCCACTGCTGTGCTCGTAGTCGGTGAAGAAGGTAGTGTTGCGGCTCCAGCGATAGTCGGCGCCGAGCGTGGTGCGGGTCGGGTAGTCGACGCTGGCATCGCGCCCCGCGAGCGCGAATTCCTCGCGGGCGCGCAGGCGCAGCCGGTCACCCCAGAGGTTGATGCTGCCGCCCACGAAGGCCTGGTCGGAGACCTGCGAGCCATTCTGCGTGGTGTCGTCGGCAACGTGGCGCAGGCCGACATCGAGCACATGACGCGGATCCTCGCGGCGTACCTCGGTACTGGCCATCAGGCGATTGTTGCCGTTGGTCAGTACATCCTCGCGATAGGCTTCAGCGCGTACGCTCCAGAACTTATCGAGCTTGAAGCGGCCGTCGGCACCGAAGGGGCGCGCGCCGGCATCGATCTGCAGCTGCTGCTCGAGACCAAAGCCCGGCTGCTGCTCGCGCACATAGGCGCGGGCGTCGACGCGTTCGGTCACGTGCTGCAGCTCGGTGAGGTAGGCCGTAGCCTGGGCTGCCCGCGCCGGATCCTGCGAATCGGTGTGAGCGACTTCGGCTTTCAGGCGCGTGTTGTCGCTGGCGTTCCAGCGCAGGTCCAGGCCGCCCAGTAGTGTATTGCCGGCGTCGGCTCCCTGTTCGATCAGCGTCGAACCGACTTCGAAGTGCTGGTCGCGCGATTTCACCGAGAATCGTCCACCGGCGGTCACAGATTTCGAGCTACCCAGGGTTTCATATTCGGCCACGATAATCTGCGGGTTGAAGTTCTCGTCGCGGCTGGCCACCGGTTGACGGAAGAAGATCGTGCCGTTGAGGTAGTCGATGCTGTAGTCGAGGTAGCGCGAGAGCGTCTGGGTCGAGACCACGAGCTCGGGGCGGAAGCGGTCGCGCACTTCGATGCGCAGCTTGTCGCTGTTGATGATGATGTCGTTGTGCGACAGCCGATACAGGCCCGAGGTGCCATCGCCAGGCAGCTCGTCGCGGGCGAAATTCTGGTCGCTGTTGGTCGCAAAGCCCGTAAAGCCATAGCGCTGCCCGGCGTATTCGGTCTTGATGCCGGTGAAGGTGCGGTTGTAGCGACCCAGGTCAGTGACCGTCAGGCCGGTCTGGTAGTCGCCGAACATCGCATAGAAGCGGCCGCGCTCGATCTTGATATACAGGCGTTCGCTGCTCGGCGCCTCGAAGCGCTGCTCGGTGGCATCGCCATAGATCGTGTAGTAACGGTCGGGTTCGATGGTGCCCAGCAGTCGCTTGGTATCGCCAGCGGAACCATCTTCAGGCGACTTTTGTGAATCGTACGCGGCGGTGAGCAGGTATTTGCCCTGGATCGCGCCCTTGGCGAAAAAGGCCACGCGGCCATCACTGCTGTAGCCATCGTCCACGCCGGCGGCTTGCGCGGCCTGCATGTTGTGCGAAATGCTGTTGTAGGCCATCGTGCCGCTGGCCACGCCCACCAGCACCCAATCGCGCGCCTGGGGTTCCAGCCACACATGCAGTTCCTGCTGGTGGCGTTCGCTGTAGCGCAGGTGGATCACGGCGGTGCCGGCCTGCGCGGTGGGTTCGAGCTCGATGCGGGTGATGCCATCGCTCCCGACTTCGAAGGTGGGTTCGCGCCGGCCCAGCGCCAGCAATTGATTGTCGTGCAGTGTCTGCACCTCGAACCAGCTGCGATAGGGCGCATCGACCGAGAATCCGCCCAGCGTTCCGTTGCGGGCCGGCTTGCCGAAGCGATCGACCATGCGCAGTGCCAGCACCGGTCGCGTGGTGCCATCGGCGGCCAACACCGATTGTTCGTGCACGATTTCCGCGTGCACGGCGCCGTCGCCATAGTGCACGCTGCGCTCGAGCCTGCCGACTTCGTGCCCTTGCTTGTCGCGGATCGTGGCGCGCAGCAGGTTCTCGCCTTCGAGCAGGTCAATGCCGCGCCAGCGGCTCAGCGCCACAGTGCCCGCCAGGTTGTGGCTGACACCATCAAAGTCGAGTGCGCTGGCCGGCTGGCCATTGACCTCGAGAGCCACGGTCTGGTCAACAGCATGGGCAATCGCGACCTTGATGCTCGGGATCGAGGGCTGCGAGTCAGCCGCTGGCAACACCCAGGTCATGCTGCTGCTCAGGGTCTCGACATCGACACTCGGTTCCTGCTCGTTGCGCGCAGCCGGCGCCGGCAATGCCAGGGCGTGCGTGGCGCGCTTCCAGCTGCCGACGGTCGCGACCGCCGGACCCTGTTCCTGCGCCTGTGCGACCTGCAGCGATTCAGCCTGGCGCTGGCGTTGACCGGTGATGGTGATCTCCACGCGCCGGTTGGCACTGAGGCTGGCAGCATCCTTGCCATCGCTCAACGGCTCATCGGGGCCCTTGCCCTGAGTGTGCACGTGCTCCGCGTCGGCACCGAGCAGTTGACGCAGGTAGTCGGCGACGGCCTGGGAACGCGCCAGCGAGAGTGAATAGTTGTCGGCGTAGCGGGCGCGATTGGCGTGGGCGATCGGTGTGCTGTCGGTGTGACCCACGGCGCTGATGTCGATGTCGCGCACCCCGCGCCATTGTGCCGCGATGTCCGAGAGCGTCTTGCGATCGCTCTCCTGGAGCTGCGCCTGCAGGATCGGGAAATGCGGGGCGAAGCGATAGCTGGACGATTCAAAACTGGCGGCGGCGTGCTGCAGCAGGTTGCTCACGGGCGGCGTATTGACCTGCAGCTGCGCAGGCGTTGCAAAGGTCGCGTAGGCCTTCACGCTCAGGTCGGCCGCGGACGCGCCGTGCATCCGGGTGCGCAGCGTTAGAGTGACATTGCCATCGGCAGGCACCGCGCCAATCAGGAAATTCAGCAGCTCATCGCTGATCTGCGGATCGGCAATGGACTTCGTATTCAGCGCCGCGCTGTCGGGCACATATTCGAGCCCTGCGGGTAGCAGTACGCGCAGGCGCAGGCCCTGCAGCGCTACACTGGTGGCATGCAGCTGCAGGGTGTGTACCACCGTGCCCGCATCGGCCAATGCGGAGCTGAGCTGCAGCCTGGCATCGCCGGACGGTGGCGCGCGCTCGGCCAGGCGGAAGTCGGCGCGCCAGAGCGAACCGCCGCGCAGCTCGACGAACTGCGACCAGCCGCGGCCGGCATGGCGCGTATCGTCGGCGCAGCTGCGCACCTCGAGCTCGGGTGCGATCGTGGCGGTGTCGAGCTGCACTACGTGGGTGCCCGGCTTCACGCCTTCGAAGTGATACTTGCCTTCGATATCGGTCAGCGCGTATCGGCCGTCCTCGAGATAGACGCGTACACCCGCGACTCCGGGCTGCTGCGCACCGCTGTCATCACAAGCACCCTGGATGACGCGTCCGACGATGATGCCCGCATCCCGGAACATCTCTTCGCGCAGCAGGATGGTGCTGGCGACCTCGTTGGAGTTCACGCCTTCCTGTGCGAGCGCATGTGCCGTGTTCGTCAGGCGATGACCGGTGGCGCCAGCCACGACTTCGGTCACGTACTGGATCGTCACGCGTGCACCGGGATCGATCTGACCAGTGAGGAAAGTCAGCGTATGCCCATCGCTGCTGGCGATCGGGTCTGGCGCTGGCAGATTGTTGATGCGCACCGAGCCGGCGCGCAGCCGCAGACCCTGCGGCAACAGATCGGTCACGCTGACCTGGCGGAATGGACCATTGCCCGCGGCGTTCTGCACCGTGAGCGTGTACTGCACCAGATCGCCAATCGCCGCCTGCGCGGTGTTGGTGGATTTCTGCAGGTACAGTCGCGTGCCGGTGGGATCGATCGGCACGTCCACGGCCGCCACGGCGGGCGGCGCATTGGCGGTGAAGGGCAGGCCATAGGACGCGTCGCTGATGCGAAACGGCGCGCCAGCGAGCAGTTGCAGCGCCGCGTTCTGCACTCCCGAGGGGAAGCTGTAGCCAGCGGGCGGATCGATCACCAGGCGGTAGTTGCCAGGTGCGACCAGCGGAAAGCGGAACACGCCAGCAGGCAACGCGTAGGTGGTGCCGCCCGAGTCGGTGGCCGAAGTGCCGGTCACGACAGTGGCCGGATAGTGACTGACGCCGTCATCACCCAGTACCACGGCGTCCTGGCCGGTCTGCGCATTGACCAGGCGCACGCGCGCACCATTGACGGCTGTGCCGGTGCTGGAATCGAACACCATGCCGTAGGGATCGACCAGCGCCGAAGCCTGGCTGCTGTCGCCGGCATGTAGGGGATCGGTGTAGCTGACCGAGAGTTTCTCATTGCGCGCCACCTGGAGCACGCAATCACCTGGCATCACGGTGCCCATCGAAGTCTCGATGTAGCCCACGAACTCGCCCGTGTCGGCGCCAGTCTCGGTGAGGCGTAGCACTTCGGTGTCGCCCGCCACACTGCTGATCGTGAGGTCAATGGTGTCGCGCAGCGCGGGATCGCGATTCTGGTCGGGATCGACGAGGCGTATGAACACCGGATCGCCGCCGTGGACGGTGCCGGTGGTATCGAGCGGCGTGGTCTGGCTCGGATTCAGCACTGTGCCATCCAGCAGCACGGGCGCCGTGAGCGTCGTGTAAGTGCCGGCATTGCGGCATTGCGTTGGGCCCACGCTTGCGGCCGGCGCTGCGCCGCCCTGCGTGTAGCGCAGGATGCTGACCTGCGACGGAGTCGAATCGGCTTGTACGGTGACGGTCACCGTATTGGAATTGAGCTGCAGTGCTGTGGCGCCCTGCAGGTAGTCGAGCTGCGCGCTGTTGCTGATCACAGTTCCAGCGGCAGTCTGTGCCTGCAGCATTGGCGCAAATGCCATGGCGCACAACAGCAGAGCCAGGGGAATGATTCGCGCGAGTACTTTTCGAGCGGCCGAAAACATGCTGAGGGCGGGAAGGCTATTCGCCTTCCCGCCCTTGCATGGTTCCCAGACTGTCAGGTCAGGCCGCTCGTTGCCGGCAGAAATGCCAGGCGTAGCGACCCTTGCCGCGCTCATGAGATTCCGGTCAGTTGATCGTGACGCGGAATTTCAGCGTGTCAGTGGCGCCGGCATTCAGCGCGCCGGCGTTCACCGATACGGTGGGTGTCGCACCGCCCGTGTAGCCCGTGGCGTCGGTCACCGCCGCGGCGTTGAGCGTGATACTGCCCGACACGAAAGTCGTGTTGGTGGGCAGGACGTCAGCCACCACTACTCCCGTTGCCTGGGCTCCGGCAGCAGCGTTCGCCACCGTGATGGTGTATTCCATCGTGGCGCCCGGAATCGCTTTCGGATTGACCGCCAGGTTGAAGGGGTCGCTGATCACGGCCGAGGTCTTGGTGACCGTGAGGGCTGGCGCTACAACGAAGTACTCGTCGTCGTCGAAGGCCTTGCCGTCGCGCGCGATCTGCGCCACGTGCACGCCCGTGGCGCTGTCGGCGAACACGATATCGACGACACCAGGGGTGTCAGCGCCGGCAGTCTGTGTCAGCGCGGCCAGCGTATTGGCTGCCACTGCGGTCGCCGTCAGGCGCACGATGGCGGCCGCGCCGTTGGCCAGGCCGTTGGGCGTGTCGCCCAGCACGATGACGTAGACGCAACTGTCGGCATTCAGGGTCGCCACCGAGGTGGCGGTGTCTGTGCCGGAGTTGTAGGTCGGCGTCGTGGTCGAGGCCGTGCTGCAGGCCGCGCCCGAAACCACGGCACGCGTGTTGGTCATGTCGAAGGTGTCAGTGTGGAACAGCGTACCGCCGGCCGGCTGCGTCACGCCGAAGGTATAACCCTGCGGATTGTTGCCGGTGTTGGTGAGCTTGAATACCGCCACCGCGTTCGCGGTGCCGGTGGTCGTGAGACCTGGCGCCGTGTTGGCAGGAGCCGTGTTGGTTTCCAGCACGTTCAGGTCGATCTTGTTGTCGACCAGGAAGGTCGTGTCGGATCCGGCGCCCGATGAATTGCCGGTCGGCGAACTGCCGATGGCGGGCTGCGCGACCGCACCCACCGAGTAATTCACCGTGGCACGGTTGGCGATCGATTGACCGGCCGCGGTGCCCGCCGCATTGGCTGGCGTGATAGCCAGCAGCGGCGTCAACGCGAGCAGTCCGAAGACCAGCTTGCTGGCCTTGTTGTGCATGAACATCATGAATCTCCTGTCAGCTTGGGGAACTTGAACTCAATCGAAACCTGTCATTGCAGTACGGCGCGGAAGCGCGCAGTGAACTCGCTTTGCGGCGCGATCGGGCCCGTCAGGGTCCAGCGCACCGAGCGCACATCGGTCGCACGTGCGGCGCGCGCACTGCCATCAGCGTTGTGTGCCGTGAGTGCATTGGCCGGGGCGTAGTCCCTGCCGTCGACCGACAGGGTGATCTGGGCGCCACCGCCCACGGCCGAATCAGCGATGAACACCATGTGCTCGGGCACCGGCTGGTCGATCACGACCTTTTCGGCGGGTTTGCTGCAGTTGTTGCGCGCGGTGGTGGTCCACACCACCTCAGACCCCGGTACCACGCGGGCGGCCGGCTGGTACTGCACGCTGCTGCTGCCATCGGCGGCGGCGACGTTGAGCTGCTGTTCGGCAGCGGTGGTCAGCACGATGCAGCCGCCCTTGGGCACGGCAGGGCTGGCGGCGGGACGATTGTGCTCGGCGGCGGCAGCAGCAGTGAGCAGCGGCAGCAGCAGGGCGATGAATGCAAATGAACTCTGGCTTTTCATGATGGCTCCTCCAAGATCAATTGATGGTGACGGCGAAACTGACGGTCTGAACACCGCTCGCCTGCGTGAGATTGCCCAGCGTGACGCTGACATGCGCCGCCGGTGCGCTTAGGTACTCGCCAGCATCGTCGCCAGCGGCATCTGTGAGGGTCGTGCCATTGAGCTTGATGCTGCCCGGCTTGTAGGTCGTATTCGCCGGAATCGCATCATTGAAAGTAGCGGCCGTCGCAGTGCCGGTGCCACCTGGCGTGATCGCCACGGAATAGGTAATGGTCGCGCCGGGCAGCGGGCGCGTGCCGCCGAACAGATCGCCGAAGGTCTGCGACTTGACGGCGCTCATGGTGACGTTGTTGGCCACCACGTACTTGCCAAACTGCGTGGCGGTATCGCCGCTGCTGCCGAACACGGCATCAATGCCGCCGACGCCGCCACCAGGGATCGTCTGGCCCGCGGTACCTGCGCCGCCCTTGCGGGTGGCGCCAATCTGGCTGCGGCCTTCATCGCCGTTGTTGAGACCCGTGGGAATGTTGTTGAGCACGAACACCGTGACCGTGGCATTGGCTGCCAGGGTCAGGTTGGCGCCGGCTACATACGCGACATCACCGGCGGTGTAGTCGCCGCTGTTGTCTGTGTCGAAATAGAGGCTGGAGGGTGCGGCCAGCACCGGATCAAAGTTGTCACCGGCCAGCGTGCTCGAAGGCGTGAGCACGAAAGTGTCCGGACCATTGCCGGTATTGGTGATGCGGAAAGTCAGCGGCTTCTTCAGATCGCCAGGGGTCACGGCGACCGAAGGCGTCTGCACGGTCTCGACCACATCCAGAATCTGCAGCACCGTGGTGGTGGTGGTATTGGAGGTCGCCGTGGCGGTACTGGCCCCCACGGTGTAATTCACCTGCGCGGTATTGGTGATGGCCGTGCCTGCGGGCGTGCCAGCGGCAATGCCCTGCCGCGCATACAGCAGCGCTGCCACCCCGGCTGTCACCAGCCAGATTCCAGAGGTCGTTTTCATGTCTGAACCGCGTGAAAGTGCATTGAGTCAGCGGCAGATTCTTGTCAAACGGCCGGCGGCTTTCGTGCGCTAGTTCGCATTTGCCGAGAATTGGCTTACAGATTTGGCGGAAACTGCCGGGTCCGTGGCAATTTCACACAATGCCGGAGGCAAGACACTGAAAAGCCGGGCATTCTCGCGCAGCCCAGCGGCATTGCCTTGCCGCCATGGCGTTGCGCGGCAGCGAGCTTATGAAAGGTCAGGCGATGATTGTGTCAAGCGCAGCCACGGCGCAGGCCAAAGATCGGGGTTTCAATGCACCCCGATTCCGGGCTGTCCTGGCGCTGGTATTGCTCGCGCTTTTCAGCACGCTGGCCACGGCCACGCCGATCACGCGCTACGCGCGCCAGACCGGCAATCTCACTACTCAGTGGTGAGCTATCCTCCGGTGCGACCAACAATTCCACTGGCAGCGGCACGGGTAGCAACGGCACGGGCCTGCTCGACATCGGCAACATTGCGGTGCCCGCGAACGGCTCGGTGACAGTGGTGTTCGATGTCACGGTCGCGCCGGGCAACCAGCTCTCGCGCACGCCGCCGGCGGTGGCGCAGGCCGGAGTGACCATCGGTGCTGGCGCGAGCAGCGTGTGGACCATGACGCCGGTCTTGCAGGATGTGGTGCCGACCGGCACCACGCTGTACGTGAGTACCGCGTCGGGCAATCCGGTGGAATTCATCGACGGCGCCGCCGCCAGTGGATTGGGCTTCAACTACGCCAGCAACGTCGGCCATTCCAGCCAGCCCGGCGGCACGGCGCCATTCAGCGATGTGCCGATACCGGACGCCAACGGCTTCGATGCCGCGGTGACTGCAGTGCGCGTGGCGCCCACCGGCACGATGGCCGGCGCGAGCGGTGCGTCGCAACCGGGTTTCACGGTGCGGATCCGGGTGCGGGTGAATTAGGCGGGTCAGTGCGCTGCGTGGTGCGGTTAGCGTGCCGTTCACGCAGCTCGGTGATCACATCCAGCAGGCGCAATTGCCGCGCACGCAGCAGCACGAGCAGGTGATAGAGCAGGTCGGCGGATTCCCCGACCAGCTGTGCATCAGGCTCGCCCGCCGCTGCGAGTGCCACTTCCAGGCCTTCTTCCCCGACCTTCTGGGCCATGCGGCGTACGCCGCGCGCATAGAGCGCGGCCGTGTAACTGCCTTCGGGATTCTCGCCGATGCGCCCGGCAATGATCTGCTCGAGCTCGCCCAGGAAGGAAAGTCGCTCGGCATCACTGAGCGCGTCATCGCCAAAGCAGGTCATCGTGCCGTTGTGGCAGGCGGGCCCCGCGGGCAGGGCGCTGACCAGCAGGGTGTCGCCATCGCAATCCTGGCGCACGTCGATCACCTGCAGTGTATTGCCGGAGGTCGCGCCCTTGACCCATAGCTGCTGGCGCGAGCGGCTATAGAACACCGCCTGTTGCTCGGCAAGCGTGGTACGCAGGGCCTCGCGATTCATGTAGGCCAGCATCAACACGGCACCGGTCTGCGCGTGTTGCACGATGGCGGGCAGCAGGCCATTGCTGCGCTCCCACGCCAGGCCCTCGATATCGGCGATACGCAGTTTCATGGTCGAACCTCCATGCCGCGGGCGGAGAGATAGCCCTTGAGATCGGGAATCGTCAACTCGCCAGAGTGGAAGATGCTGGCGGCCAGTGCGCCATCCACCTGGGCCTCGTTGAATACCGCGGCGAAGTGCTCGGGCGCGCCGGCACCGCCCGACGCGATCAGCGGAACCTGGCACACGGCGCGCACGGCCTGCAGTTGCGGCAGATCGTAACCCTGGCGCACGCCGTCGACGTTCATGCAGTTGAGCACGATTTCACCGGCGCCGCGCCGCTGGACTTCGCTGACCCATTCCAGCGTGTCACGACCGCTATCGCGGCTGTGCCCTGGATCGCCGGTATTCAGCCAGATGTGCGGCCCCTGCGTGCTCGCCTGGCTGTCGATGCCCACCACCACGCATTGGCTGCCAAAGCGCCGCGCCAGCTCGTCGATGAGTTCAGGTCGCTGCAGCGCAGGAGTATTCACGGAGATTTTCTCGGCGCCCGCATTGAGCGCCGCCTCCGCATCGGCGACGCTGCGTATGCCGCCAGCCACGCAGAAGGGGATGTCGAGTACGGCGGCGATGCGCGCGATCCAGTCGCGCGCCAGCGTGCGGCCGCTGGGGCTCGCCGTGATGTCGTAGAACACCAATTCATCGGCACCCGTGTCACGATAGCGCTGCGCGAGTTCGAGGATGTCGCCCACGACGCGGTGGTCGCGGAAACGCACGCCTTTGACCACGACGCCATCGCGCACGTCGAGGCAGGGAATTATGCGCCGGGTAAGTATGGCTGCAATTCTCCGGATGCCAGGCGATGCTCGAGCAGGGCGCGCCCGCTGATGGCGGCTGCGACGCCGCCGCTGGCGAGCTGCTGCAGATCGGCGATAGTGCTGACTCCGCCCGAGGCCTGCCACTGGATCTGCGGGTATCGGCTGAGGGCTTCTGTATACAGCGCATGGTTTGGGCCGGTCAGGGCGCCATCGCGCTCGATATCCGTGCACAGGACGTGGCGCAGACCGGAGGAGAGATAGCTCGCGATCGCATCCCACAGGGAAAGGGTCGTGGCCTCGCGCCAGCCGCGCGTGTACAGCAGGGGCGTGCCGTCCGGTTGCACACGTACATCGAAGGCCAGGCAGACACGCTCGCTACCCAACTGCTGTAACCACTCCTTCACGGCATCGGGAGTCTCGACCGCGGCGCTGCCGATCGCGACACGTGCAACACCCAGCGTCAGCAGCCGCTCGGCATCATCGCGGCTGCGCACGCCACCGCCCACTTGCAGACTGATGCCCGGTTGCAGAGCGAGCTGAGCAATCGCCTGGAGATTCGCGGACTGCCCGTCACGAGCGCCATCGAGATCGACCACATGCAGCCAGCGGGCGCCCAGTTCGCGATAGCGCTGCAGCAACTGTAGGGGCTCAGCGTCATAGCGCGTCTCGGCGGCAAAGTCGCCGCGCAGCAGCCGCACACACAGCCCGCCGCGCAGGTCGATGGAGGGTATCAACTGCATCACAGGGCCAGGAAGTTGGCCAGCACGCGCGCGCCAGCGGCGCTGGAGCGCTCCGGGTGAAACTGCACGCCATGGAAATTGCGCTGGCTGACCACGGCGCTGAAGCTTTCGCCGTACTCGGTCAGCGCGGTGGTGGCGTCGGTCAGCGGCGCTGCATAGCTGTGCACGAAGTAGAAATAGTCGGATGCGCCGACACCCTGCAGCAGCGCGTCAGCGCCGCTGGGGCAACAGTTGTTCCAGCCCATGTGCGGTACGGGTCGGCCGGGCGCGGCGTGCAATTGCTGCACATTCCCTGCGATCACACCCAGGCAATCGGTGGCGCCTTCGGCCGAGTGGCTGTACAGCAGTTGCATTCCGAGGCAAATGCCGAGCAGCGGTTGCTGGAGCGAGCGTAGGCAATCCACCAGCTGGAGCCGCTCAAGGCGCGCCATGGCATCGTGCGCGGCGCCCACGCCCGGCAACAACACGCGTTTCGCCGCGCGAATCACGCCCGCATCGCTGCTGATCTCGCTGCGCGCGCCGAGCCGATCGAGCGCGTAGCGGAGCGAGGCGAGGTTGGCGCCGCCACTGTCGACGATGACGACATCCACAGGGTTCACAACATGCCCTTGGTGCTGGGCAAGGTGTCGCCTTCGCGGCGCAAAGCGGGGCGCAGCGCGCGGCCCACGCCCTTGAACGCGGCTTCGATCATGTGATGGGTGTTCTCGCCGCGCAGTGCCAGGTGCAGTGCGCAGCCCAGGGCGTCGGCCAGCGAGCGAAAGAAGTGGGGCACCAGTTCTGTTGGCAGAGCACCGACCTGCTCGCGCCCGAACTGGCCTTCAAACAGGAACCAGGCGCGGCCCGACAGATCAATGGCCACCTGTGCCTCGGCTTCATCCATCGCCAGCAGAAAGCCGTAACGGCCAATGCCTGCCTTGTTGCCCAGCGCCTGGCGCAACGCGGCGCCGAGCGTGAGCGCACAGTCTTCGACCGTGTGGTGTTCGTCGATCTGCAGGTCGCCCTGGCATTGCAACCGCAAACCGAAGCCGCCGTGGCGCGCGAGTTGCTCGAGCATGTGATCGAAGAAGCCGATGCCAGTGCTGACTTCGATGCTGTCATCGCCATCCAGTTCGACACTGACCGCGATGCGGGTCTCGCGGGTGTTGCGACGGATGCCTGCACGTCGCGCGCACAATTCGCGCGCCACCGCCGGCCAGGTCTCGTTGGCCTCGCCGGCGAGTCGAATCCGCAAACCGCGAATGCCGAGGTTGTGCGCCAGCTGCAGGTCGCTGTCGCGATCGCCGATCACAGCACTGCGCGCGGAGTCGAAAGCGTTGACTGTCAGCCAATCGCGCAGCAATCCGGCTTTCGGCTTGCGGCAATCGCAGTTGTCGCTTGCCAGGTGCGGGCAGATGCACACCGCCGCGAAGTGAATGCCCTGCGAGGCGAAGCTGCGCAGGATGAACTCCTGACTGCGCTCGAAGTGCTCGCGCGGAAAGCGGCTGGTGCCCAGGCCGTCCTGGTTGCTTACCATCACCAGCCTGAAACCCGCGCGCGTCAGTTCGCTGAGGGCCGCAAACACACCAGGCACGAAACGTATCTTCTCGAGCGCGTCGACCTGCTCGTCAGGTGGCTCTTCGACCAGCGTGCCGTCGCGATCTATGAACAGCGTGGGGGTCGCATCGCTCATGAGAGGCTCGCAATCAGTTGTTCGTTCTGCGCCGGGGTGCCGACACTGAGGCGCAGTGCGCCGGGGAGCGCCGGGTGCGCGCGCATATCGCGCAGCAGGAATCCCGCAGTGTGCGAGCGCTGCAAGGCTGCACTCGCATTGGCAAAGTCGACCAGCAAAAAATTGGCAGCGCTGGGCCATACGCGCAGCGTGCCGGGGAGCGTCGCCAGGGCCGCGGCCATCCATTCGCGCTGCGCCCGGATCTCGGCGACACGCTGCATGGCGACAACGAGCGATTCGGGCTCCAGCGTGCGCAATACCGCCTCGATGGTCAGCTGCGTCAAGGCGTAGGGCATGATGACCTTGCGTAGCAGCTCTATCACCTCGGGATGCGCGAGCACCGCGCCGCAGCGAGCCCCCGCGAGTCCATAGGCCTTGGAGAGCGTGCGCAGTATGACCAGTGCCGGATGGCTGGCCAGCTCGCCGAGCAGCGAAGGCTGGCCTGCGAATTCCACATAGGCTTCGTCCAGCACCAGCAAGGCACGACCCGAAAGCCGGTCGGCGAGGCTCAGTACCGCCGCGCGATCGAACTGATTGCCGGTGGGATTGTTGGGTGAGCAGAGGTACACCAGCTTCACCTGCGGTGTCAGCGCGGCGAGCACTGCCGCGGGCTGCAGCACAAAGCCCTGTTCGCGGCGCAATGGTACCTCGACCACGCTCGCGCCCTGGATGCCTGCGGCGACCGCATACATGCCGAAGGTCGGCGGCGTGATCAGTACCGCATCGCTCCCGGCGCGGCAATAGGCGCGCGTCAGCAGATCGATGGCCTCATCGCTCCCGCGCCCGGGCAGCACCCAGTCGGCGCCTGTGCCATAGAGTGTCGCAAGTCGCGCCGCGAGCTCGAGTGGGTGAGGCTCCGGGTAGCGATTGAGTCCCGCAGCGCTCGCATCGAGTGGCGCGCGCCACGGCAATTCGTTGGCGTGCAAACGTACCAGGCCGGGCTCCCAGCTCGCGTGCTGATAGGCCTTGAGCGCGCGGATCTCCGGCCGCGCCAATTCACTGAGCCAACTCATGGCGCGGCGCTGCCCGCGGCAGCACGATCACGCAGGGCCGCAAGTCGCAGCTCGACTGCGGCGGCGTGTGCATCGAGGTTTTCGAGACGCGCCAGTCTTGCGGCCACCGGCCCCAGCGACTTCAGTCCCGCTATCGTCAATTCCTGCACCGTCATGCTGCGCAGGAAATCGCTGACACCAAGCCCACTGTAGGCGCGCGCATGGCCGTAGGTCGGCAACACATGATTGGTACCGCTGCAGTAGTCGCCCATGGTTTCGGGAGTCCAGCGCCCTAAGAACACCGAGCCCGCCGTGGTGATGGCGCCGAGCAGCTCACGTGGTGCGCGGGTCTCGATCAACAGGTGCTCGGGCGCATACTGCTCGGCAATCTGCACGGCGGTTTGCAGGTCGCGCACCACTATCAGGCGCGCGGCTTGCAGCGACTCGCGCAGGATGGCATGCCTGCCCAGCAGCGGCGCGCGCTCGCGCACCGCTTGGGCCACGCGCTCGGCGAGTGCACCTGAAGTAGTGACGAGCAATGCCTGTGCGCTCGCGTCATGTTCCGCTTGTGCCAACAGGTCGGCGGCGACGAACTGCGCATCGGCACTGTCATCGGCGAGCACCATGACTTCGCTGGGCCCGGCTGGCAGATCGAGCGCCGCACCGGCCGGATCGCTGGCGACAATCTGCTTGGCGGCGGTTACCCAGCGATTGCCGGGGCCGAAGATCTTCGCCACCTTCGGGATTGTTGCCGTGCCATACGCCATCGCGGCGATCGCCTGGGCGCCGCCAACCTTGTACACCTGCTCGATGCCGCACAGCTGCGCGGCCACCAGGATCGCAGGATCGGCACGGCCGTCGCTGCGTGGCGGGGTGCACAGCACGCGGCGCGGACAAGCGGCCAGTTGCGCCGGCACAGCCAGCATGATGGCTGTTGAGGGGAGTGGCGCTGACCCCGCTGGCACATACAGGCCCACGGCCTGAATCGGTCTCACCAGGCGCTCGCAAAGCACGCCGGGCTGGACTTCGATCCGGATGTCCGTCGGCAACTGCGCGCGATGAAAGGTCGTTACATTGCTGATTGCGATGCGCAGCGCCGAGAGCGCATCGGGCGCCAGCTGCGCGCGCGCCGCGGCAAACTCACTGGGGTCGACCTGCAGCGGCTCCAGGGCTGCGCCATCGAACTGCAGTGTGTAGCGTCGCAGCGCCGCATCGCCTTCGCGTCGCACCGTCTCGACGATCGCGCGTACTTGTGCCAACAGCGTGTCGCTGTTGGCGGCGGCCGGGCGCTGCAGGGCCGCTTGCCGTCCGGCGGAGTCGAGTAGTTCCCAGTCCAGGATCTGCATGGTGTCGGTGGCCCTGAGCGCTGTTCAGGCCAGCATCTTCTCTACTGGCAGCACCAATATTGCGGTGGCACCCGCCTTCTTCAGGCTCTCCAGGGTTTCCCAGAACACATTTTCGCGGCACACGGCGTGGATGACCACGCGTTCGGGGCTGCCTTCCAGTGGAATGATGGTTGGCGATTCGCTGCCGGGCAGGAGCTTGCGGATCTGCGGCAGGGCCGCGCGTGGCGCATGCAGCATGATGTACTTGCTCTCCTTCACCTGCTCGACGCCGTCGATGCGCATCAACAGCCGCTCGACCCACTCGCTCTTCACCGGCGCCAGCGCAACCGGTGTGCGAATCAGCACCGCGTGGCTCTCGAGGATCGTGAGCGCCTCGCGCAGGTGATTGGCCTGCAGCGTGGATCCCGTTGACACCAGATCGCAGACCAGGTCTGCGCGTCCCAGGCGTGGCGCGATCTCGACCGCACCCGAGAGCGTGACGATCTCAGCCTTGATATCCGCTTCGCGCAGGAAGCGCTCGAGCATGAAGGGATAGGTGGTGGCGATGCGCTTGCCGCGCAGGCTCCCGACACCTTCGAAGCTCATGCCTTCAGGCACCGCCAGCGACAGGCGGCAGCGGCCGAAATCGAGTTTGCGCAGCACCTCGAAGCGCGCCTGGGCGCCGCGCGCCGCCAATTCCAGGCGGCGCTCCTCGAGCACATTCAGGCCCACGAGGCCCAGGTCGCAGACATCCTCCTGCACCAGGTCGGGAATGTCATCGTCGCGCACGAACAGGATGTCGAGCGGCATGTTCTCGCCGAAACCCATCAGCTGGTCCTTGCCGCGCGAGAGCTTCAGGCCGCAGCGCTGCAGCAGGTCGAGCGAAGGATCGGTGAGGCGGCCGGATTTCTGTACCGCCAGCTTGAGTCGCTGCTCCTTATCCATGGGCCTGGCTCCCCTGATTGCCGCCTTTGAGACGCCGCGCCGCCAGCGCATAACCGCCATTGCCCGTGGCGAGATAGCGCGCCACGCGGCCGATGGTGGTGATGCTGACGCCGGTATGGCGGTGGATTTCGCGATAGGGCAGGCCGCGTTCCAGGTCGTTCACCACGGCCCAGCGATCGGCCATGGCCTGCAACTCAGCCGGTGTACACAGGTCGCGCAGGAATGCGCGGCATTCCTCGACGCTGCGCACGCTCAGCAGCGCTTCGGCCAGACGGGTTTCGGCCAGGGCTTCCTGGCGCGGCGTGAGGGTCTTGTGCGATTTCACGGCTGTCTCACTGTATTAATGTGTTAGTACAATACTACAAAGGGGGCGAGCGCCGCAAGCTGCCCGGCAGGCGGGTCGCGGCGGCGCCTGCTAGCATGAGCGCATGTCCTTGCAGCAGAATCCCCGCGAGCGCCTGCGCGCCATCACCACCATGCTGGGCGCGGTCGGCAGCTTTGCGGTCATGGACGCGCTGCTCAAGCGCCTCTCGGCGCACTATGGCCCGATGCAGCTGGCCTTCCTGCGCTGCATTTCCTCGCTGCTGTTCGTGCTGGGCGCGGTGCAGTGGAAGGGCATCTGGGCCAGCGTGCGCCCGGCCAATCCGCTGCTGCATCTGGTGCGCGGCGTGCTCGGCACGCTGATGCTGGGCGGCTTCGTCTATGCCGTGCGGCGCTTGAACTTGGCACAAACCTATTCGCTGTTCCTGTGTGCACCTTTGCTGATGACGGCGCTGTCCGTGCCACTGTATGGCGATCGCGTGCCGGCGCGACGCTGGCTGGCCATTGCTGTGGGTCTGTGCGGCGTGTTGATCATCCTGCAGCCCTGGGGAGCAGGCTTCGGATCGCTGGCGGGCACCGCGGCCGCTGCGCTGGCGTGTATCTGCTACGCGCTCAGCGCTTCAGCCGTACGCACGCTGGGGCGCCAGAATACGTCCCTGTCGATGGTATTGTGGTTCCTGGTGCTGGCCGGTTGCGGCTCCGGACTCGCCTCACTCAGCGACTGGCGCACGCTGGTGGGGAGCGACTGGATCTGGTTTGTCGCCGTGGGTATCAGTGGCTCGCTGGGGCAGCTGTGGCTAACCGACGCCTTTCGGCGCGCACCGGCCTCCGTGGTAGGCCCCTTCGAATACACCGCGATCCTGTGGGCCTTCGCGATCGACTGGTTGTTCTGGTCGGCGACACCCTCTGCCAGCCTCATCCTCGGTGCCGCCATCGTGATCGTGAGCGGCGTCTACATCATCCTGGATGAACGCCGGCTGGCGGAGCTCGAGCTGGCACTGGCACCAGGCAGTCCGCCGCCATAGGCGGTGCAAGGCCCTGGACGGCGCCAATCTTGACGCTGGGCCCGCCCGGCCCCTAGACTGCCTGCGCTCATCGAGACCGGCTGAGGGAAAGGCCCTTAGACGCCGGGGCAACCATCGCGCCGCCTGAATCAGGCGATTCGAACTGGTGCCAACTCCTGCGGCCCCTTAGGCTGACAGATGAGCGAGCGAATGCGCTGCCCCGCACGTCGGGCCTGCAGTGCAGGCGTTGCGTCGGCATCATGCCGCGGGAGTGCTGGGCCGTTTGCACTTCTACGGAGCCTGATCGTGAGTTTGCCGCAAGCCAATCTGAAACCCCTCGCCAGTAGGGCGGTCGTGCGTGCAGGCGTGCTGCCACTGCCCGAACCCTTCGCGCTGCAATTCGGCGGGCAGCTCGAGCAGCCACGCCTGGCGTGGCGACTGCAGGGCGATGCCCGCTTGCCGATCGTGCTGGTGATTGGCGGTATCTCCGCGCACCGGCGCATCGTCGATGACGGCGAGCCCGGCACGGGTTGGTGGAACGAAATCAGCGGCCCCGGACGCGCGCTCGATACGACGCGCTGCTGCGTGCTCGGCATCGACTACCTGGGTGGTGCGGGCGAATCGAGTGGTCCGCCCGCTGGCGAGCCGCCGGCCAGTATCTCGAGCTACGACCAGGCGGAAGCGGTGCGCCTGCTGCTCGATCACCTGGGTATTGCGCGCCTGCCTTCGATTCTCGGCTCTTCCTACGGTGGCATGGTGGCGCTGGCCTTTGGCGAGCGCTATCCGCAGCGCGTCGGCAGGCTGCTGGTGATCAGTGCCGCGGATCGTCCGCATCCGATGGCCACGGCCTGGCGCAGCGTGCAGCGACGCACGCTGCGCTTCGCCGTGCAGCAGGACTGCGCGACCCAGGGTCTCGAGCTCGCGCGCGCGCTGGCGATGACCACCTATCGGAGCCCCGAGGAGTTCGTGGCGCGCTTTGATGCGCCGGCGGCGCGCGTCGATGGTCGCTTCGTATTCCCGGTCGAGAATTACCTGTTTGCGCGCGGCCGCGACTATGCGGCGCGCTATCGCGCCCAGAATTTCCTGTGCCTGTCTGAATCCATCGACCTGCACCGCGTCGATGCCAGCCGCATCAACGTGCCGACCACGGTGATCGGCGTGCGCGAGGACCGCCTGGTACCGATAGAAGACGTGCGCGCACTGGCGGCGCGACTGCCGGATGCGCGCCTGCATGAAATTTCGTCACCGCATGGCCACGACGCCTTCCTCAAGGAACCTGGCCAGCTGCGCCCGACCTTTGGTTGCATTTATGGAGACTGCTAAGTGAGTGACGGTCCAGAACACAAAGCCGAGCCGATGACCCGCGTCGTGCGTGCCGGACTCGAGAATGACGATGTCACCGGCGCCGTCGTGCCGCCCATACACCTGAGCTCGACCTATGCATTCCGTGGTCTGGGCGACAAGCGCGCCTACGACTACTCGCGCAGTGGCAATCCGACCCGCGATCTGCTCTGCCACGCGCTCGCCGATCTGGAGGAGGGTGCTGGTGGCGTGGTCACGGGCTCTGGCATGGGTGCCATCACGCTGGTCGGTCACCTGCTACCGGTGGGCGCGCGCGTTATCGTGCCGCATGACTGTTATGGCGGCAGTTACCGGTTGTTTTCTGCCTGGCATCGCACGGGCCGCCTCGCGGTCGAGTTCATCGATTTTGGCAATACCGCAGTACTCGAGGCCGCGCTGGCCAAGCCCGCCGCGCTGGTGTGGATCGAAACGCCGAGCAATCCCTTGCTGCGCATCACCGACATGGCCGCGGTGGCGGAGCGCGCCCATCGTGCTGGCGCGCTGGCCGCGGTGGACAACACCTTCCTGTCGCCGGCCTGGCAACTGCCGCTGAAGCACGGCGCGGACATCGTCGTTCACTCCACTACCAAGTACATCAACGGCCACAGCGACGTGGTGGGTGGTGCCGTCATCTCGAAGACCAAAGAGTTGCACGAGCAGCTGGCCTGGTGGGCGAATGCGCTCGGCTTGACTGGCGCGGCTTTCGACAGCTTCCTGACGCTGCGCGGACTGCGCACGCTCCATGCGCGACTCGCGATCCATGGCAGCAACGCACAGCAGCTGGCCGAGTGGCTCGCCAAGCAGAGCACCGTGGCGCGTGTGTACTACCCGGGGCTGCCGACGCATCCGGGCCATGAGATTGCGCGGCGGCAACAGAGCGGCTTTGGGGCGATCATCACTGTCGAATTGAAGGGCGGCACTGCGGCCGTGCGTCAGTTCGTCAACGGACTGCAGTATTTTTCGCTGGCCGAGTCGCTCGGTGGCGTGGAGAGCCTGGTCGCGCACCCCGCCACCATGACCCACGCGGCGATGGACGAAGCCTCGCGACGCGCAGCAGGCCTGGTCGATGGCCTGCTGCGTTTGTCGGTAGGTATCGAGGGATTCTCGGATCTGCGCGCGGACTTGGCCGCAGGTCTCGCGCGCATTACCCGCTAGTCGTCGCGTTCTCAGGCGGCCAGTACGCCCTTGGCTTTCGCCGTGTGCGTGGCGATCGCATCCATCAGCGGCGGCGACAGGCAGTCGTAGGGCTCGAGCTTCAGCTCCTTGAGGCGTGCGCGCACGCCGGCCAACTGCTCGGGCTTGGCTGCGCCCGCTTCGATGATCGAGGAGACGAAGGCCGCGAATTCAGGCGCTGCCCAGCCCTTGTCCTTCGAGAGCTCGACATGCACGAAGTCGAGGCCATGGAAAGGATGCGCCTTGTTCTCGATGCGCCCATACATGTGCACGCCGCAGCCGTTGCAGGCATGGCGCTGGATCGTAGCCGCGGCATCGACCACCTTTAGCTTGTTGGCATTGGCCGTGACCTTGAGGTTGTCGCGCGAAACTACCGCGACCACCGAGAACTTCGCGCCCTTGGGCTTCCAGCACTTGGTGCAGCCGCAAGCGTGGTTGTGCGCCACGTTGCCCGTGATCGTCACGGTGACCGGATCCTTGGAGCAGTGGCACTCAAGCGTGCCGCCGCCAAAACTCGCCGAGCCTGGCGCCACGCCATTGTCTACCGACGGATGGATGGACACAGCACTCATGGGAACCCCCTGGTTGTAGTGAATCAGTAAGTGACGACGCTGCGGATCGATTCGCCAGCGTGCATCAGGTCGAAGGCAGAGTTGATTTTCTCGAGCGGCATCACGTGCGTGATCAGCGGATCGATGGCGATCTTGCCATCCATGTACCAGTCGACGATCTTTGGCACATCGGTACGGCCGCGTGCGCCGCCAAAGGCCGTGCCTTTCCACACGCGCCCGGTGACCAGCTGGAAGGGGCGGGTGGCGATCTCCTGCCCGGACCCGGCGACACCAATAATAATCGATTCGCCCCAGCCGCGATGCGTGCATTCCAGCGCCTGGCGCATCAGCTTCACATTGCCGACGCACTCGAAACTGTAGTCGGCACCACCATCGGTGAGCGCGACCAGATGCGCCACCAGGTCACCCTCGACTTCCCTCGGGTTCACGAAATGCGTCATGCCGAATTTCTCGGCCAGCGCCTTGCGCTTCGGATTCAGATCTACGCCGATGATCTTGTTGGCGCCCACCAGGCGCGCACCCTGGATCACATTCAGGCCGATGCCGCCCAGGCCAAACACCACCACATTGGCGCCCGCCTCGACCTTGGCAGTGTTGATGACCGCACCGATGCCGGTGGTCACGCCGCAGCCGATGTAGCACACCTTGTCGAAAGGCGCGTCCTCACGGATCTTCGCCACTGCAATTTCGGGTAGCACGGTGTAGTTCGAGAAGGTTGAGCAGCCCATGTAGTGGTGCACCTTCTCACCGCCGATGGAGAAGCGGCTGGTGCCATCGGGCATCACGCCTTTGCCCTGCGTGGCACGGATCGCCGTGCACAGGTTGGTCTTGTGCGAGGTGCAGCTCTTGCACTCACGGCACTCGGGCGTGTAGAGCGGGATCACGTGATCGCCCTTCTTCACCGAGCGCACGCCCGGCCCGACATCGACGACGACGCCCGCACCCTCGTGGCCGAACACCACCGGGAACAGGCCCTCGGGGTCGGCGCCGGAGCGCGTGAATTCATCGGTGTGGCACACGCCGGTGGCCTTGAGTTCAATCAGCACTTCGCCGGCCTTTGGGCCTTCGAGGTCGAGCGTCACGATTTCCAATGGCTTGCCCGCAGCATAGGCGATGGCGGCTTTGGTCTTCATCGATGAGGTCCTGGTTTGCGAGCGCTTGTGTTTGCATCAAGACTACCACAGCACTTGCGCGGCGCGCGGCGGATATGCGCCAATGCGCGCACGCGACAATACCCTGCGCTGAGGAAGTCATGAACAACCAATCGCGACTCGATGTGGGCGCCGCCAGCACCGGGGCCAGGCGCGGTGCGCAGCTGTTGGCGCAATTGACGCAGCGCCCGCCCGCAATCTGGTACCAGGGCCAGGCAGTGACCGATGTGACGAAGCATCCGGCGTTGCGTGCTGGCGCGCGGTCGCTCGCGGCACTCTATGACCTGCAGTGGCAGCAGCCCGAAGTGAGCCTGTTTAGTTCGCCCACCAGCGGCAAGCCGGTGGCGCGTTCATTCATGTTGCCGAAGACCCAGGAGGAGCTGCGCTCGATCACCGCTGCGATGCAGGTCTGGCAGAACTACACCCACGGCATGATGGGGCGTGCGCCCGATTACCTCAACCGCGCGATCAGTGCGTACGCGGCGGGCGCACCGTTCCTGGCCGGCGCCGATCCGCAATTCGGCCGCAATGCCGTGCGCTATCACCAGTACGTGCGCGAAAACGACCTGTGCCTCACCCACACGCTGGCAGCACCGCAGGCGAATCGCGGTGTCAGTGTCTCGCACCAGGCCGATCCTTTTCTTGCCGCACGCATCAAGGAAGAAAATGACGCTGGCCTGGTGATCCGCGGCGCGCGCATGCTGGCGACGCTCCCGATTGCCGATGAGATCATGGTGTTTCCGTCTACGCTCCTCAAAGCCACTGACGAAGACGCACCCTACGCCTTTGCTTTCTCGATCGCCGCCAGCACGCCGGGCCTGCGTTTCATCTGCCGTGAGAGCTTTGACTACGGACGCTCGCATTTCGACCACCCGCTGGGTTCGCGTTTCGAGGAGATGGACGCGGTCGTGGTGTTCGATGATGTGCAGGTGCCGTGGGAGAACGTGTTCCTGCATCGCGATGTGAATCGCTGCAACCAGGCCTATGCGCGCACCGGGGCCGTGGTGCACATGACGCACCAGGTCATCGTGAAGAACATCGCCAAGAGCGAATTCCTGCTCGGGCTTGCGCACCTGATGATCGACACCATCGGCATCGAGGGCTTCCAGCATGTGCACGAGAAGCTCGCCGAGCTGTGGGTGAATCTCGAGACCATGAAGGCCTGCCTGCGCGCCGCCGAAGCCGATGCCGCGCTCGACGAGTGGGGCGTGATACGTCCGGCCTGGAATCCGCTCGATGCCGCTCGCAACCTGTTCCCGCGCCTGTATCCGCGCATGGTGGAGATCATCCAGCAGCTGGGCGCCGGCGGCCTGATGGCAACGCCCACCGAAGCCGATCTGAAGGGTCCGCTGGCCGAAGATATCCGCCGCTACTACCAGGCGGCGCGTGCCGAGGCCTTCGAGCGCGTGCCCATCTTCAGGCTGGCCTGGGATGTGGCGCTCTCGGCCTTCGGTTCCCGTCAGGTGCTGTATGAGCGCTTCTTCTTCGGCGATCCGGTGCGCATGGCCGGCGCGCTGACGGCCAGTCACAACTCAGAGATGCAACGCCATGCCGAGATGGTGCGCGCCTTCGTGAAGCAGGGGCGCGATGAGGCTTTTGCCGGGGCAGCGGGCTGAATGACCCATACCCGCCAGTTTCGCGACACCATCGGATTGTTCACCACCGGAGTCGCTATTGTCGCTGTGCACGATGGTGATGAAGTGCATGCGATGACGGCCAATGCCGTGTGCTCATTGTCGCTCGAGCCGATGCTGCTGCTGTTCTGCCCGGCCAAGCGCGCACGCCTGTCGCAGTACCTCGCGGTGGGCATGGCCTTCACCATCAACGTGCTGCGGGCCGAGCAGCAGGCAATCTCCAATTTCTTTGCCGGCAACTGGCAGCAAGGTGCGCCGCCACCATTCCGCTTCGTCGCGATGGGCGATGCGCCACGGCTTGAGGGTAGTCTCGCGTCCCTCGGTTGCAAGGTGCAGAGCATCGCCGATAGCGGCGATCACTGGTTGGTGGTCGGCGAGGTCCTGGAACTCAAGCAGGGCATCGCGCCCCACGAGCCCTTACTCTTCTATAAAGGCGGCTATCGGGAGCTGCAGCAAGGCACGGCGGTGGCGGCACCGGATCTCGCCCGAGTGACCGACGAGCCTACGCACATCTATTTCGATTCGCATTCCTGAAGGCCGTGCTGGCGGTAACGTTCAGGCACCCAGCTGCCCGAGGACAGCCGCGCCGGCTTCGCGCGTGCTGGCGGCGCGCTCACCATGCGCGGCGAGATCTGGGGTGCGCAGCCCCGCGGCGATCACGGCCGACACGGCGGCCTCCACGGCCAGCGCTTCAGCTTCCAGTCCCAGCGAATGGCGCAGCAGCAGCGCGGTGCTCAGTATCGCGCCGAAAGGATTGGCTACGCCCTTGCCTGCGATGTCGGGCGCCGAACCGTGGATGGGTTCGTAGAGTCCGCGCCGGCCGTCGCCCAGCGAGGCCGAGGGCAGCAATCCCAGTGAGCCCGCCAGCATCGAGGCTTCATCGGTGAGGATATCGCCGAACATGTTCTCGGTGACGGCCACATCGAAGTCGCGCGGCCGGCGAATCAAGTGCATCGCGGCCGAATCGACCAGCAGATGCTCGAGTTGCACGTCCGGGAATTCGGCGCGCATCACGCGTTCGGTGACCTCGCGCCATAAACGCGAAGTCTCCAGTACATTGGCCTTGTCTATCGAGGCCAGCTTGCGCCGTCGCGTGCGTGCCAGGCGTGCCGCGACCCTGACGATGCGCTCCACCTCGGCCACGGTGTAGCTGCACAGATCGGTGGCCTCGGTACTGCTGCGCGTCTTGGCGCCGAAGTAGATGCCACCGGTGAGCTCGCGCACGAACACGAGATCGACGCCTTCGAGGATCTCGCGCTTGAGCGTCGAGGCATCGAGCAGCGCTGGATGCACGCTGACG
This sequence comes from Gammaproteobacteria bacterium, assembly GCA_025350055.1. Classification (GTDB taxonomy): domain Bacteria; phylum Pseudomonadota; class Gammaproteobacteria; order Steroidobacterales; family Steroidobacteraceae; genus FEN-1191. The sequence continues at coordinate 112,754 of JANXYK010000064.1, forward strand.
GGCCGCAGGTTGGCGTAGACGCCCAGCTCGCGGCGCAGCCGCAGCAGCCCCTGCTCGGGTCGCACCGGCGCGGTGGGCGCCGACCATTTCGGGCCGCCGATCGCGCCCAGCAATACGGCATCCGCGGCGAGGCACAGCTCGAGCGTGGCCTGGGGCAGGGGATCACCACACTGATCGATGGCGATGCCGCCGAAGGCGGCCTCCGGCAGCTCGAATTCATGGCCGTGACGCTGTGCCACGGCGCGCAACACGCCAACGGCCTCGGCGGTGACCTCAGGGCCTATGCCATCGCCAGCAATGACCGCGATGCGCGCCTTCATGCCGGCCGCAGGCCATGCGCCGCTTCATAGCGGGCGATCGCCGGCGACTGCTGCAGCAGGTGGCCCAGCTGGTCGACGCCATTGAGCAGGCAGTAGCGCGCGAAGCGCTCGATCTGGAAACTGGTGGTGCGGCCTTCCGGCATCGTGACCAGGTTGCGCTCGAGGTCGATCTGCACCGGTGCGCCGGGATGATCCAGCAACCATTGTGCGTTGGCCTCGTCGACCACGATCGGCAACAGGCCATTTTTCAGCGAATTGCTGCGAAAGATATCGGCAATCTCGGTGCTGATCACCGCGCGGAAGCCGTAGTCGAGCAGTGCCCAGGGCGCATGCTCGCGCGAGGAACCACAACCGAAATTGCGCCCTGCCACCAGCACCTGGCAACCGGCAGCGGCCGGTTGATTGAGCGGAAACTCCGCCTTGGGTTGACCGGCAGCGTCATAGCGCCAGTCGGAGAACAGTTGCTGACCCAGTCCCGCGCGCACCGTGGTGCGCAGGAACCGTGCCGGAATGATCTGGTCGGTGTCGATGTTCGTGTAGGGCAGCACCGCGGTGCGGCCCTCGATGATCTTGATCGGTTCCATGGTGTCAGCCGTTCAACAGTTCGCGCGGATCGGTGACCTTGCCGCGCACGGCCGAGGCCGCGGCGGTGGCGGGGCTTGCCAGCAGGGTTCGTGAACCCTGTCCCTGGCGGCCCTCGAAATTGCGATTGCTGGTGCTGACCGAATACTGGCCAGCGCCCACGTTGTCGCCGTTCATGCCGATGCACATCGAGCAGCCCGACTCGCGCCACTCGCCGCCGGCATCGATGAAGATGCGATCGAGCCCTTCGGCTTCGGCCGCCTTCTTGACCTGCTGAGAGCCAGGTACGACCAGCAGCTGCACGCCGGGCGCCACCTTGCGCCCACGCAGCAGCATCGCGGCGCTGCGCAGGTCGGAGAGGCGCCCATTGGTGCAGCTACCGATGAATACCACATTGATGGGCTGCTCGCGGATCGGTGCGCCGGCATGCAGCCCCATGTACTTGAGCGCCTTGTCGAACACCGGATCGTCGCGCAGCGTCGGAATCGCGCCGCTGATGGGCATCACCATGCCTGGATGCGTGCCGTAAGTGATCATCGGCTCGATCGCCGCGCCATCGAGCGTGACTTCGCAATCGAAGCCCGCACCAGCATCGCCAGGGAGCGTGCGCCAGTCGGCAACCGCGCGCTCCCAGGCTGCGCCCTGCGGCGCGCGCGCGCGACCGCGCAGGAATGTGTAGGTGACCTCGTCGGGCGCAATCAGGCCGGCGCGGGCACCAGCCTCGATCGACATGTTGCACACCGTCATGCGCTGGTCCATGTCGAGTGCGCGGATCGCGGCGCCGCGATACTCGAGCACATGACCCGTGCCGCCGTTGACACCAATGCGGCCGATGATCGCCAGGATCAGGTCCTTGGCGCTCACGCCCGCAGGCAGTGAGTTCCCGACATTGATCGCGAAGGTCTTGGGTTTGCGCTGCAGCAGGCACTGCGTGGCCAGCACATGTGCAACCTCGGTGGTACCGATGCCGAAGGCGAGGGCGCCGAACGCCCCATGGGTACTGGTATGGCTGTCACCACACACCGCGGTCTTGCCCGGCTGCGTGAGTCCGAGTTCAGGGCCGACGATATGCACAATGCCGCGCAGGTCGCTGCGCAGGTTCAGCAGTTCCACGCCGGTGGCGGTGCAGTTGCGCTCGAGTTCCGCAATCTGCCTGGCCGCCGAATCGATCGTGATTGGCGCGCCGCCGAACACCTGCTCGGTGCGCGTCGGCGTGGAATGATCCATCGTCGCCAGTGTGAGCTCAGGCCGGCGCACCTTCAGGTTCTGCTCGCGCAGCATTGTGAAGGCCTGGGGCGAGGTCACTTCATGCACCAGGTGCAGGTCGATGTACAACACCGCGGGCGTATCGACGGTCTCCGGGACGACTTCGTGGCGCTCCCAGATCTTCTGGAACAGGGTCTTCACGCGCTCTAGCTCGCCACAGCCACGCGCGGCTTGGACTGCATGTCGACGTAGTCGAGCCAGCCCCACTGGTCGGCCGTCTGGCCGTTGAACAGGCCGAAGAAGGCCTTCTGCAGCTGCTCGGTGATCGGGCCGCGCTTGCCGTTGCCCACGGGAATGCGATCGACCGAACGGATCGGCGTCACTTCGGCAGCGGTGCCGGTGAAGAACAGTTCGTCAGCCAGGTACAGCAGTTCGCGCGGCACCGAGCATTCGCGCACCTCGAGTTTCGCTTCGCGCGCCAGGCGCATCACGGTGTCACGCGTGATGCCGCCGAGCACTGAATGCGCCAGGCCGGGCGTCATCAGCACGCCGTCCTTGATGACGAACAGGTTCTCGCCGGCGCCTTCGCTGACCGTGCCATCGACCGCCAGGCCGATGCCCTCGGCGAAGCCCAGTCGTTTGGCCTCGAGGCTGATCAGCTGGCTCGAGAGGTAATTACCAGCGGCTTTCGCCATCGCGGGCAGCGTATTGGGTGCCATGCGCTGCCAGGAGGACACGCACACGTCGACACCCTCGGCCTCGCTCTCGTGCCCCAGATACTTGCCCCATTCCCAGGCGGCGATCGCCACGTCAATCGGCGGTTCGTCCTTCGGCGCCACGCCGATCTCGCCATAGCCGCGGAAGGCCACCGGGCGGATGTACGCACCCTTGCCGAGACTGTTGACCGCGATGGTCTCACGACAGGCCGCGCTGATCTGCTCCGGTGTGAAGGGCATCTGGATGCGATAGATCTTCGCCGAGTCGAACAGGCGGCGCGTGTGATCGGCCAGGCGGAAAATCGCCACGCCGCGCGGTGTCGCATAGGCACGGATGCCTTCGAACACCGATGAACCGTAGTGCAGCGCGTGGCTCAGCACGTGCACCGTGGCCTTCTCCCACGGAACCAGCTTGCCGTTGAACCAGATGTAGGGTGTTGCGGGAATGGGCATGGGAACTCCTCGCTGATCGGTATGGTTTAGAGCGCGGACTTCGCAGTCAACGCCGCTTCGCGCGCCTGGGCGCGCGCGCCGCCCTGGGATTGTTCAATGCGGTTGATCACTTCCAGCAGCGCCTTGCAGCTGGCCTCGACGATATTGGTCGAGAGGCTTGAGCCGCGATAGCTGCGATCGTTGTAGTCGACGTAGACCACGGTCTCGCCCTGCGCGTCTTCGCCTACCGTGACCGCGTGCACTTCGAACTTGCGTACCTTGACGCTGATACCGCTGGCCTGCTCGATGGCCTTGTAGGCCGCATCGACCGGGCCATCGCCGCTCGCCTTGCCCTGCGCGGTGCGGCCATCGGCATGCTGCAGCCGCACGGCGGCACTCGCGCTGCCGAGCTGCGAGCCCACATCGAGCTGCTGCAAGGTCCAGGGGCCATGCGCCGCGCCTTCGGCGCGCAGCACCAGCGCTTCGATGTCGCCATCGAAAAGCTCCTTCTTGCGATCGGCCAGCGCCTTGAATTCCTCGAATACTCGATTGAGTTCGAGCTCGTCGAGCTCGAAGCCCAGCTCGCGCACGCGCTCACGGAAGGCGTGGCGGCCGCTGTGCTTGCCGAGCACCAGGTTGCTGCGCGCCAGGCCCACATCTTCGGGGCGCATGATCTCGTAGGTCATGCGATTCTGCAGCATGCCGTGCTGGTGGATGCCCGACTCGTGCGCAAAGGCATTCTCGCCGACCACCGCCTTGTTGCGTGGTATCGGCTGGCCGGTGATGCTCGAGATCAGGCGGCTAGTCGGATACAGACGATTGGTTTGCACGTTGGTGCGCAGGTTGAAGAACTGCGAGCGCGTGGCGAGCGCCATCACCACTTCTTCGAGCGAGCAGTTGCCGGCGCGCTCGCCGATGCCGTTGATCGTGCATTCGATCTGCCGAGCGCCGGCCACCACCGCGGTCAGGCTGTTGGCGACCGCCATGCCGAGGTCATCGTGGCAGTGCACCGAGAGGCGCACCTTGTCGATGCCGCGCACGTTCTGACGCAGATAACGGAACAGTTCGCCGAATTCATCGGGCACCGTGTAGCCCACGGTATCGGGAATATTGATGGTACTGGCGCCGGCCTCGATGGTCGCCTCGACCACGCGCGCCAGGAAGTCGAGCTCGGTGCGCGAAGCATCCTCGGGCGAGAACTCCACGTTGTCGCAGAACCCGCGCGCGCTCTTCACGCCCTCGACGGCGCGACGCACGATCTCGTCCTGCGCCATGTTGAGCTTGAATTCCCGATGGATCGCGCTGGTGGCGAGGAACACGTGGATGCGCCGGTTGCTCGCCGGCGCCACCGCCTTGGCGGCCGCCTCTATATCCTCGCGCGTGCAGCGCGCCAGTGCGCAGATGATCGGCCCCTGCACCTCGCGCGCCACCGCATTCACGGCTTCGAAGTCGCCGCGCGAGGCCGCAGGGAAACCGGCTTCGATCACATCCACGCCCAGGTCTGCCAGCGCCCGTGCCACACGCAGTTTTTCGGGCTGCGTCATGCTGCAGCCCGGCGATTGCTCGCCATCGCGCAAGGTGGTGTCGAAGATCAATACACGGTCTGGATCGGGAGCCATGGTGGCCTCACTGCGGTTGGATCATTGATGGGCGGCGTTCAGCGCGTGTCCTTCAGCCAGGGCATGCGGGCACGCAGCTTCGCACCCACTTTCTCGATCGGCTGGTTCAGGTCGGCGGCCAGCAGGCGCGCGTATTCGTGCCCGCCGCTCTCGCTCTCCTTGATCCACTGGCGTGCGAACTTGCCGGTCTGGATTTCCTTGAGGATCTTGCGCATCTCGTTGCGCGTGCGCGCGTTGACGACCCGCGGTCCGCGCGTCAGGTCACCGTACTTGGCGGTGTCACTGATGTACTTGTGCATCTTGGTGATGCCGCCCTCGTGCAGCAGGTCGACGATCAGTTTCAGTTCGTGCAGGCACTCGTAGTAGGCGACCTCAGGCTGATAGCCGGCCTCGACCAGCGTTTCATAGCCCTGCACCACGAGTTCCGTGGCGCCGCCACACAGCACGGCCTGTTCGCCGAACAGGTCGGTCTCGGTTTCTTCCGAGAAGGTGGTCTCGAGCACCCCGCCGCGTGTGCCACCGATGCCATCGGCATAGGCGAGGGCTTTCGCGTGCGCCTTGCCGGTGGTGTCCTGCGCCACGGCAATGAGGCAGGGGACGCCGTAACCCTGCTGGTACTGGCGACGCACGAGCCCGCCCGGACCCTTGGGCGCGATCAGCACCACATCGAGGTCCTTGCGCGGCTTGATCTGCTTGAAATGGATGTTGAAGCCATGCGCGAACAGCAGCGTGGCATTCTTCTTCAGCTCGTCCTTGACGGACTGGTACAGGCTCTTCTGCGCCAGATCGGGCACCAGCATCGCCACCAGGTCAGCGCCGGCAACAGCGGCGCCGGGCTCGGCCACGGCGAGACCATCACGCTTGGCGTTCTTCCAGCTGGCGCCGCCCTTGCGTACGCCGACCACGACGTTGCAGCCGCTGTCCTTGAGGTTGAGCGCATGCGCCCGACCCTGGCTGCCATAGCCCAGCACGGCAATGCGCGCGCCCTTCAGCGCTTTCTTGTCAACGTCTTTTCGCGAATACAATTCCATCTTTGCGACTCCGGTAGAACTAACAAAAAACCCCGCATCGGCGGCCGGTGCGGGGTTCTGGTTGGGTGGCTTCTTCGGACTTCAGCTACACATGCAGTACCCGTACCGGCTGCTCAGAATGAGCAGCAGGTCTACAGGCAGCAGTACCGGCAGGAGCGCCGCGGATGAACCGCGCGCTCGCTGTGCAACGCCTGCTTGAACCTGTGGCTGCATGGAAATTCCGTCCTTATACCGCCAGATAACAGCACGGCATCAAGGACTTGTCAACGCTGAAAGCCTGCTTGCGTGCAGCGCTGATTGGTTAAGCTAGCGCCATTGAACGCGAGCCTGCTCAGTCCCGATCACGCTGACAATGCCATTCCATTGTGGCTGGCGGGCGAGGGCACGCTAACCGAAGCGCTCTCCCAACTCACGCCACCCCAGTCCGCCTGGGTCAGGAACCAGGGATTCCAGGGCGAAAAGGGGCGGGTCGTGGCAGTGCCCGACCCGAACGGTGCCGTGGCCGCGGTGCTGGCCGGAATTGGGCCGCACAATGCCGCGGCCCTGAATCTCTGGGATGCCGCCCCGCTGCCCGAACGGTTGCCCGCCGGCCGCTATCGCCTGGCCACCGCGCTGGCGGGCGCAGCCGCGACACAATTCGCGCTCGGCTGGCTACTGGGAGCCTATCGCTACACCCGCTTTCGCAGCCAGGCCAAGCCCGCCGCCGCTACCTCGCTGGTCCTGCCCGCTGGCGCCGATGGCGCCTACGCCGAGGCCGCCGCGACAGCCATCTGTGCGGCCCGCGACCTGATCAATGCGCCTGCCAATGAGTTGGGGCCGGAACAACTGGCACAGGCAGCAACCGACCTCGCCACCGAATTCAAAGGCAGCGCCCGCATCTGCAGTGGCGAGGCGTTGCGCGAGCAGTATCCGTTGGTACACGCGGTTGGTGCCGGCAGCACGCGTGCGCCGCGGCTGATCGATTGCCAGTGGCCGCGCCCCGGTGCGCCCAGGGTCACGCTGGTGGGCAAGGGCGTGTGTTTCGACAGCGGCGGCCTGGATCTGAAGCCCTCGGCCGGCATGCTGCTGATGAAAAAGGACATGGGTGGTGCGGCCTGCGCGCTGGGCCTGGCGCGACTGCTGCTGGCGATGGGCGCGCCGATCGCTTTGCGCCTGCTGATTCCCGCGGTGGAGAACAGTGTCAGCGGCAGCGCTTACCGGCCGGGCGACGTGTGGCGCTCGCGCAAGGGCCTGAGCGTGGAGATCGGCAATACCGATGCCGAGGGTCGCCTCGTGCTCGCCGACGCGCTGGCCGATGCCGATGCCGAGCGGCCCGATCTGCTGATCGATCTGGCCACGCTGACGGGTGCTGCACGCACGGCGCTGGGGCCCGATCTGCCGGCGGTCTTCAGCAGCGATGCCGCGCTGGCCGAGGCTGCGCGCCTGGCGGGCGAATCGATCTGCGATCCCATGTGGCCGCTGCCGCTGTGGGCCGGCTACGACGATGAACTCTACAGCCGGGTAGCCGACTTGAACAATGTTTCCAGCAGCCCCTTTGCCGGCGCCGTGATCGCCGCGCTGTTCCTGAAGCGCTTCGTGACCGCGACTCCCGCCTGGTTGCACGTGGACCTGTACGCCTGGAATCCGCGCGAACGCCCCGGCCGGCCCGTGGGTGCCGAGGCACAGGGGATACGGGCGCTCTATGCCCTGATCCGCCAGAAGTTTGGTTGAGGCAACCGACAACACTCCCGCCGTACGGGCGCCAATCGCCGGCGCTGGCCAGCCCAGCGTGCTGGTGGAGGCGATCTTCAGGCGCGAATTGCTGCCCTGGGGCCTGATGGGCATGGCCTGCGGCCTGGTCGAGGGTGCCACGGTTGCGGTGCTGGTGAAGCGCGGTTACGCGGGCCTCGTGGCGCCACACTGGGTGAATTTCGCGGTCGCCATCGTCAGTGGCGCGCCGGCGCTGGCCAACATCTCCAGCTTTGCCTGGGCGAACCTTGCGTACGGGCGGGCGCGAGTCAATCTGCTGGCTGGGCTGCAGGCCTTGTTCGCACTGACGGTCGGGTTGATTGCGCTGGCACCGATGGCTGCGACTGGACTGCTGGTAACCATCATCGGGGTGATCGCGGCACGCGTGGTTTGGGCCGGCATCCTCACTGTGCGCGCAGTGGTCTGGAGCGCCAACTACCCGCGCCACGTGATGGCGCGCATGACTTCGCGCATGGTCACGGTTGGCGCGCTGGGTGTGGGCCTGGTGGCGCTGCTGGCGGGCGCGGTCATAGACCTGGCGCCGCGCGCTTCGCGCTGGCTTTACGTTGCGGCTGCGCTGTGCGGACTACTCGCCGCGTATCGCTATCGGGCCGTGCGCGTACGGCGTGAATTCCAGCTGCTGGCGGCGGAGGCGGGCGCCAGCCAGGGCCAGGGCGCCTTCTCACTGCACATGCTGCGCGAGATCCTCAGCGGCGATGCGCTGTTCGGGCGCTACATGTTCTGGCTCGGGCTCTACGGCTCGGGCAATCTCATGGTGAATGCGCAACTGGTGGTGCTGTTCAACGACCACCTGCACCTGCGCAGCCTGGTGCAGATCCTGTTGCTGACCGTGACGCCGATGCTGGTGATGCCGCTGTTCCTGCCGTGGTGGGCGCGCATGTTCGATCGCGGCCATATCATCGAATACCGCTCGCGCCAATGCTGGGCGCTGGTGGCGGCCATATTGGTACTGTCTGCCGCCGTCTTGCTCTCGCAACCCTGGATGCTCTGGCCAGGCGCGGTATTGATCGGTGCGAGCTACGCCGGCGCCAACCTCGGCTGGAATCTGGGCCATAATGATTTCGCCACGCTGGGTCGCTCGCAGCACTACATGGGTGTGCACGTGACGCTGACTGGCGTGCGCGGTCTGGTCGCGCCGCCGCTGGGCGTGGCCTGCTACGAGTGGCTTGAGTGGCTGCGGCCTGGGGCTGGTATCGCCTCGCTCCTGCTGCCGTTGGGGCTGGTAACTATCGGGGCTTTTGGATTCTTGAGCATGCGTGGCATGGGCATTTCAAGGACTTAGCATTTAAATGAAGAAGCAGAAGCAAGCTGTTGATATGCGAAAGTATTCGAGGCTGGTGGTTGATGGCCTGAAGCAGACCCCAGCGCGCGCCATGCTGCGTGCGGTGGGTTTTGAAGACGCGGATTTCGCGAAGCCGCAGATCGGCATCGCCTCCACCTGGTCGAACCTCACGCCCTGCAACATGCACATCGCCGAGTTGGCGCGCGAAGCCGGACTCGGGGCCGATGCGGCCGGTGGCAAGAGTGTGCTCTTCAACACCATCACCGTGTCGGATGGCATCTCGATGGGCTCGCCCGGCATGCGCTACTCGCTGGTATCGCGCGAGGTGATCGCCGATTCCATCGAGACCGTGGTTGGCGCCGAGGGCTTCGATGGATTCGTGGCCATCGGCGGCTGCGACAAGAACATGCCGGGCTGTGCGATGGCGATCGCGCGCCTGAACCGACCCGCCGTGTTCGTCTATGGCGGCACCATTCGTCCCGGTGTCGCGCGGCGCGACATCGTGTCCGTGTTCGAAGCCGTGGGCAGTCGAGCCGCGGGCAAGATCTCCGAGGCCGAAGTGCTCGAGGTCGAGCGGACTTCGATTCCGGGCCCGGGCAGCTGCGGTGGCATGTACACGGCCAACACCATGGCCTCGGCGCTGGAAGCGCTTGGTCTCAGCCTGCCCAACAGTTCGGCGCAGGAAGCGGTAGGCCAGGCGAAACGCGATGATTGCCGCCGCGCCGGTGAAGTCGTGATGCAGATGGTGAAGAGCGGCCTGCGGCCCAGCGATATCCTGACGCGCAAGGCCTTCGAGAATGCGATCGCCGTGGTGATCGGGCTCGGCGGCTCCACCAATGCCGTGCTGCACCTGCTGGCGATCGCGCAGGCGGCGCGCGTCAAGCTGCGGCTCGATGACTTCACGCGCGTCGGCAAGCGCATTCCGGTGCTGGCCGATCTGCGGCCCAGTGGCCGCTATTCGATGTCGGAACTGATCGCGATCGGCGGCATACAGCCGTTGATGAAAATGCTGCTTGCAGGCGGATTGCTGCACGGCGATTGCATGACCGTGACCGGTCACACCATGGCCGAGAACCTGGCGCCCGTCGCGCCCTATGCTGCAGGGCAAGACATCGTGCGGCCGCTGTCCGACCCCATCAAGAAGTGCAGCCACATCGTGGTGCTGTACGGCAATCTCGCGCCCGAAGGGGCGGTGGCCAAGATTACCGGTAAGGAAGGTTTACGATTCGAGGGCCGCGCCCGCGTGTTCGACGGCGAAGAGCGCGCCACCGCAGCCATCCTGGCCGGCGGCGTCAAGGCGGGAGACGTAGTAGTCATCCGCTACGAAGGGCCCCGCGGCGGGCCTGGCATGCGCGAAATGCTCAGCCCCACCGGCGCCATCATGGGGCGCGGCCTGGGCGATAAAGTGGCATTGATCACCGATGGACGCTTTTCCGGCGGCAGCCACGGCTTCGTGGTGGGGCATGTCTCGCCCGAGGCCAGCGTTGGCGGCCCGCTGGCGCTGCTGCGCAATGGCGATCAGATCAGCATCGATGCCGAGCGGCGCGCGATTGACGTTAAATTAACGGCCTCTGAACTCAAACGCCGGCGCGCGGCACTCAAGCCGCGCAAACCCTATGCAACCAGCGGTGTGCTGGCGAAGTACGCGCGCGCAGTAAGCAGCGCGTCACTGGGCGCTGTCACAGACGGCGATGAGTAAACAGATAAATTTGCTGTTGTAAGCTTTAAAGGTTGCAGCTAAAGTTCAGGCACCGGGGCCAAGGCTGCATGCGGCCATGTGCACCGGCGCTGCGGACAATAACGATTTCAAGGGCGGCACTGGCTGCTGCCCGCGGGGCTGAACGAAACAACATATGAGCGCATACACTCACGATTCGGGCTTCAACCAGCGCCGTTTCATGGTACTGGTCGCGATTGTCGTGCTGCACCTCCTGATCGGCTGGGCGTTCGTCAACGGTTTCGGCAAGGCCGCAATCATGATGCTCACGAAGGATGTGAAAGTCAGTCTCATCAAGGAAGAGCAGGCCAAGGAACTGCCGCCGCCGCCGCCCAAGCCCGACCTGCTGCCGCCGCCGCCGGTCTCGGTGCCGCCGCCGCTGGTCAACATCAACATCCCGGTCGAAGCGCCGCCGATCATTACGACCAGCAAGCCGCCGCCGCCGCCGCCGCCGCGCGTGTCAAATGTCGCCTCCACGGCGATCGTCACTACGCGCCAGGCCGATTGCAAGGAAGACTTCTATCCCAGCCAGGCGCAGCGCCTGAACCAGGAAGGCACGGTGATCGTGAATTTCTGTGTCGGACCAGACGGCAAGTTCGATGGCGCCACGCTCAAGACCACGTCCGGTTTCCCGATACTCGACGAGGCTGCCGGCAAGTGCCTGGCGGCGTCGCGCTACAAGCCCGCCACGCTTGAGGGCAAGCCGGTACGTAGCTGCAAAGACATCAAGGTCAGGTACACATTGAAGGGATAGCCACTGCACGCTGCGGCAGTCTTGCGAAAGATTTCAGTTGTTCGGATTCAGTACAAACCACAAACGGCGCCAGGCCGGATAAAGTCAACGAGGATTAAACATGGAACCAGTAGCTACCGATAACCCATATGGCCTGTCCGGCTTGTGGCAACACGGAAACGTTGTGTCGCGAGGCACGCTCATCGTCCTGGTTGTGATGTCGCTGGGCTCATGGTTCATCATTCTCACCAAGTTGTGGGATCAGCGGAACATGAAGAAGTCCGCCCGCATCGTCGAGAAGCAGTTCTGGACTGCGCCCTCGATCAAGGACGGCGTCGAGCGCCTGAAGAAGGGCGACGACTTCCGCTTCATCGCTGAAGACGGTCTGCGTTCGGCCTCGCATCACGAGGGCCGCCTCACGGATCGCATTGACCTGCACGAGTGGATCACCATGTCGCTGCAGCGTGCAACCGAAGCGGTCAACGGCAAGCTCTCCAATGGTCTGGCGTTCCTGGCCACCGTGGGTTCCACGGCGCCGTTCGTCGGTCTGTTCGGCACGGTCATGGGCATCCTGAACGCGCTGATCGCCATTGGCGTCGCCGGTCAGGTCAGCATCGACAAGGTGGCCGGTCCGGTAGGCGAGGCGCTGATCATGACCGCCATCGGTCTGTTCGTCGCCGTGCCCGCGGTGCTGGGCTACAACTGGCTGCTGCGCCGTAACAAGGTCCTGCAGGACGCACTGCGGAACTTCTCCAGCGACCTGCATGCCTACCTGGTAGGCGGTGCGCGCGTGGGTGGTGACGGCAGCGGCCCGACGGCGGCGCGCAAGTAATTGCCGCCACCCGTTGCGCTAGCGTCAGTGTCCCGATCAGTGACTCAATAGGTAATCGCCATGTCCATGAGTGTGCAGACCGATAGCGACGAAGAACCTGCCGTCATGTCGGAGATCAACACCACACCGCTGGTGGATATCATGCTGGTGCTGCTGATCATCTTCCTGATCACGATCCCGATCATCTCCAAGACGGTGAAGCTGCAGTTGCCCAAGGCCACCAATATTCCCACCGTGACCAAGCCCGAGAACATCACGATCTCGGTCGATCAGGGCGGCAATATCTACTGGAATGGTGCAGTGGTGAAGGATCGCGATGCGCTGATCAGCAGAGTGCTGGTCGAGGCGGTGAAGGTGCCGCAGCCCGAGGTGCATATTCGCGGCGACGCGGGCGTGCGCTTCGAGGCGATCGGCCGGGCACTGTACGCGATCCAGCGCGGCGGCATCGTCAAGATCGGCTTCCTCACGGAAGCCGACCGCGGCATGGCGCGCTGAGCGCCCCGTACCAGTTAACACGCGGAGTCTAGTCTTATGTCGATGAGTGTAGGCGGTGACAAACAGGGCGTGATGTGCGACATCAACACGACGCCGCTGATCGACGTCATGCTGGTGCTGCTGGTGACCATCATCATGACGCTGCCGGTGCAGACGCATGCGGTGAAGCTCGACATGCCACCGCCGATCAATACCCCACCGCCGGACAAAGTCCCGAAAACCATCGATATTGTCATCGACTTCGACGACAGCATCTACTGGAATGGCAACCAGGCCAACCTCGATCAGGTCGAAGGGTACTTCCATTCAGAGTTCGCCCAGGTGCAATCCGGTGAGGATCAGCCTGAAATCCACCTGCGCCCCGACAAGCGCTCGCACTATGATACGGCGGCCAAGGTTCTGGCCTCTGCGCAGCGCAATCACATGGAAAAGATCGGCTTCGTGAATACCACCGAGTTCGCACAGTAGGCGGCGTTGTCAGCCAAGCGCCTGATTATCGGGTTGATTTTCAGTTAGATTCCATTGCGACCCGCGCCAGGGAACCCTGGCGGCGGGTTGCCGCTCAAACTATTCAACAGTGCCTGGTCAAGGCGAGAGGGTCTGCATGAGTCGCGTCGCATCGATCGCTGCAATTGTCCTGGGGTGCACAGCTGCCATGGGCACCGTGCTTGCTGAAGAGGCACAGGCTCCAAAGAATTCGGCGGCCGCCGGCAAGCTGCTGCAGGCCGCGGATGCCGCGCGCCAGACCAAGAACTACCCCGAGTGCGTCGCCAAGGCGAAGGAAGCCAATGGGGTGGCCGCCAAGAATGCCTACGACAGCTTCACGATCAACTCACTGCTGATGGCCTGCTATGCCGGCCAGAACAACGTGGCTGAAGCCATACCTTATATGGAGCAAGTGATTGATTCGCCGTACCAGCAGGCCGCGGCCAAGCTGCCGATCCTCAAGTACCTGATGAGCAATGCCTACTCGAGCAAGAACTATGAGAAGGCCATTGCCTATGGCGAGCGGGTGCGCTCCGCCGGCGATACCAGCGAAGACACCGCGGTGCTGATCGCGCAGTCCTTTTACCTGCTGGGCAAGTACAAGGAAGCGATGGCGGGTATGGAGGCGATCATTGCGCGTGCCGAACAGGCCGGCAAGAAGCCATCCGAGAAGGGCCTGAACGTGATATGGAGCTGCGCGGTCAAGCTCAAGGACCAGGCTGCGGCTTCCAAGACGGTCGAAAAGCTGATCCTGCACTATCCGAAGCCCGAGTACTGGCTCAACGCCATGGCCAATATCCTCGAGAATCGCGAGGGCAATGACGATCGCATCAAGCTAATGACCTACCGGCTGATGAATGAAGTGGGCATCCTCAAGCGCGGTTCCGACTACCGCGACATGGCGCTGATCGCCATGGATCGCGGCAATCCGGGCGAGGCGCAGGCCGTGATGGAACAGGCCTTCGCTAAGAACGTCTACACCGAACAGAAAGAAAAAGAGAGCAACCAACGCTTGCTTGACTCTGCCAAGCGCAAGGCGGTAGCCGACAAGGCCAACCTCGCCAACGACGAGAAGGCAGCGAACACCGCCAAGACCGGTGACCCGCTGGTCGAACTCGGCGGTGCGTACCTGGGCTATGGCATGCATGACAAGGCGCTGGCCATGCTGACCGCTGGCATTGCCAAGGGTGGTCTCAAGTACCCGGACGAGGCCTACATCCTGCTGGGCATCGCCCAGGAGCGCAGCAAGAACAACGCCGAGGCCATCAAGGCCTTCAACAAAGCCACGACTGATCCTCAATACGCGCGGCTGGCGAAGCTGTGGGCCCTTGAAGCCCGCACCTGATTCGATCTGGGAGTACGCTATGACCATCAAAGCAGGCGAGCGCATGCCCGCCGGAAAGTTCAAACTCATGGGCGAGACTGGCCCGCAGGATCTCACTACCGCGCAGCTGTTTGACGGCAAGCGCGTGGTGCTGTTCTCGGTGCCCGGCGCCTTCACGCCGACCTGCAACGCCAAGCACCTGCCCGGTTTCGTGACCCAGGCGGCGGCAATGCACGCCAAGGGCATCGACACCATCGCCTGCATGGCGGTCAACGATGTATTCGTGATGAATGCCTGGGGCAAGAGCGCCAATGCCGGCGAGGCAGTGATGATGCTGGCCGATGGCAATGGCGAGTACGCGCGCGCGCTGGGCCTGGAGCTCGACGCCACCGGCTTCGGCATGGGCAAGCGCGGTCAGCGCTTTGCGATCGTCATCGACAATGGCGTCGCCACGAAAGTGAATGTCGAGGCGCCAGGAGAATTCAAGGTCTCGGCCGCCGAGTACGTGCTCGGCCAGCTCTAGCCGCCCAGCGCGGCTTCGATCTCCGGGATCAATTTGAACAGATCGCCGACCAGGCCGAAGTCGGCGACTTCGAATATCGGCGCCTCCGGATCCTTGTTGATCGCGACGATTGTGCGCGCATCCTTGATACCCGTGAGGTGCTGGATGGCGCCCGAGATGCCGATCGCGACATAGAGTTCGGGCGCGACGATTTTGCCCGTCTGGCCGACCTGCATGTCATTGGGCGCGAACCCGGCATCCACTGCGGCACGCGAGGCGCCGACGGCGGCGCCGAGCCGATCGGCCAGCTGATAGAGCAGCTTGAAATTATCCTGGGAGCCGAAGCCACGACCGCCTGACACCACGCGCGCCGCACTCTGCAGGTCCGGTCGGTCGGTCTTCGGTGCCGAGAGCCCGATGAAGCGCGTGTGCGTAGGCAGCGCCACATCCGGTTTGGCAGTCTGACGCACAGGCGCATTTCCGCCGCCTTCAGCCACTGGATACGAAGCTGCGCGCACGGTGCCCACCACTTTAGCTTCGCTACCGGCATCGACCGTCGCAATGATGTTGCCGGCATAGATCGGCCGGCGGAAGCGTCGCGGCGCCAGCAGGGCGCAGATGTCGCTGACCTGCGGCGCATCGAGCAGTGCCGCCACGCGCGGCATCAGGTCTTTGCCGAAGGTGGTAGCCGCCGCCAGCAGCAGTTCGTAAGGGCCGGCGAGCGCCACGACCTGCGGCGCCAGCGTTGCGGCCAGCGCGTGGCCGTTGGCGGCATCGGTGATCGAGAGTACTTCGCTCACGCCCTTGATCGCCGCGGCTTGCTGCGCGATGGCAGGGTTGCTGGCAAACACGGCCACCGTGATGCTGGCGCCTGGCAGGCTCGCGGCGCAACTCACGCAGCGCGCGGTGGCAGAGTTGAGCTGCTCGTCGTTGTGCTCGGCAATGATGAGAATGGCAGTCATTTGATCACTCCGCGCTGGCGCAACTGGCTCACCAGTTCAGCGGCATCGGCAACCATGCGGCCCTTGGCACGCGCTGGTGGCGCTTCGTAGGCCACTGTCTTGAGTCGCTGGCGCAGGTTCACGCCGAGTTCGGCGGGCGTCAGCGACTGTAGCGGTTTCTGCTTGGCCTTCATGATGTCCGGCAGCTTGATGTAGCGCGGCGTATTGAGCCGCAGGTCGGTGGTGAAGACCGCCGGCAGATCGACATCAAGCTGCTCGGTGCCGGCGTCGACCTCGCGGTTGACGTGTGCGACCTCGCCGTCGATGGCAATCGAGGAAGCGTAGGTGGCTTGCGGCCGGTTCCACAGCGCCGCCAGCATCTGCCCGGTCTGGCCCTGGTCTTCATCGACGGCCTGTTTGCCGAGCAGCACCAGCAGCGGGGGTTCGCGCTGGATGACGGCCAGCAGCAGCCGCGCCACATCCAGCGGCTCGACCGGACCCGTGTGGACAATGTGGATGGCGCGCGTGGCGCCCATGGCCAGTGCCGTGCGCAGCTGGGCCAGGGCGTCGGCCGGCGCAATCGTCACCGCGACCACCTCGTCAGCCAGGCCTTTTTCCTTCAGCCGCAGCGCTTCCTCGAGCGCGATCTCGTCGAAGGGATTGAGGCTCAGTTTGACCCCTTCGGTGGCGAGGCCGCCATCGGGTTTGAGGCGCATGCGCACGTTGTAGTCCGGGACTCGCTTGACCCCTACCAGAATCGTTTTCATGGCTGTGACTATACTTTGTGGCTCCCGGTGCTGTGAAGTAGCACGCTGCCTTGCGCTGCGTGCCTGAGGTATGCTTGGAAGACATATGAGCAACCACAATCCGATATCGCCCAGTGATTCGCTGCGCAACGTGCGCTACGAGATCCGCGGCCGGCTGGCGCGGCGCGCGCACGAGCTGCAGCGCCAGGGTTATGAAATCATTTCGCTGAATATCGGCAACCCGGGGCTGTTCGGCTTTCGCACCCCCGAGACCATGCGCCTGGCGATGGTCGAGAACCTGCCCGAGGCCGAAGGCTACTGTCACCAGAAGGGCATCTTCCCGGCACGCGAAGCCGTGGTGATGCAGCAGCAGGCGCGCGGTGTGACCGGCGTGAGTGCTGAAGAGGTCTTCATCGGCAATGGCGTCAGCGAACTGATCGATCTGGTGTTACGCGCGCTGCTGAACGATGCAGATGAAGTGCTGGTGCCCAGTCCCGACTATCCGCTGTGGACGGCGGCGGTGAATCTCAATCGCGGCAAGGCGGTGCACTATGCCTGCCGCCCCGAGAATGGCTTCCTGCCTGATCCGGCCGAGGTCGAGGCCCTGGTCACGCGGCGCACGCGCGCGCTGGTGGTGATCAATCCGAACAACCCGACCGGCGCGGTGTATCCGCGCGCGACGCTCGAAGCCCTGGCGCGCATCGCCGAGCGGCATCAGCTGGTACTGTACAGCGATGAGATCTATGACCAGATGGTGTATGACGGCGCCGAGTTCGTGCCGATGGCCACTCTGGTGCGTGACACCTTGTGCGCCACGCTCTCGGGCCTCTCGAAAGTCTATCGGGCCTGCGGTTATCGCGTGGGTTGGGCGGCCTTCTCGGGCCGCACGCAGGGCGCTGGCGACTATCTCTCGGCGCTCGAGCTGCTCAGTTCACTGCGCCTGTGCGCCAACGTGCCCGCACAGTGGGCCGTGCAGACTGCGCTCGGCGGTTACCAGAGCATTCGCGAACTGATCACGCCGGGTGGTCGCCTGTACGAGTCGCGGCGCGCGATCCTGGAGACGGTCAACGCCAGCAAGTACCTGCGCCTCGCGCCGCCCGGCGGTGCGATGTACGGCTTCATCGGCGTCGATCGCCAGGCGCTGCCGCAGTTCGATGACCAGCAATTCGCACTCGAGCTGCTCGAGCAGAAGCACGTGCTGGTTGCACCGGGCGTGAGCTTCAATGTGCCGTACCGGAATCACTTTCGCGTGACCACGCTCCCCGATGCGGCCACGCTGCGCATCGTGTTCGCACGTATCGAGGAGCAATTGGCCAGCATTGCTGCGCGCGCGGAAGTGGCGGGCGATGCCAAAGTCGTCAATGCCGGAGCTCGATTCAAATAAAACCTCAGATAACGCGCGTAATTATCTGAATTGTTTGTAAATAATAGCAAGATTATTGATGCGCTGGAGCGCGGCGGCACGGTGGTCGTGCCGACTCTTCAGCGCGCCACGGCGATCCGTCTCGCGCACACCCACGCGCAGTTGCGGCAGCAACTCAGTCACTGGCCCTCATGCGATGTGTTGCCGTGGTCGGCCTGGCTGGCGCGCATGGCCGAGGGAGGGCGTCACGGGGCATTGCGTGGCTTGCGCAAGCTGGGCTCACTGGAAGAATGGTTACTGTGGCGTGAGGCGGCGCTCAGGGCTGCGCCGGAGCTTGGCATCCTGATGCCGGCCTCACTGGCGGAGGCGTTGCGCAAATCGGCCGCACGCCTGCGCGATGGTGGCTTGCGTTGGTCAGGATCCCAGGGCAGCGAGAGCGCATTGCTGGGCCGCGTGATCGCGAGCGTGGACAGCGAGTGCCGTGCGCGTGGCGCCGTACTGGGCGATGACTGGTCAGTGTTGTTGCATGATGCCGCTGCATCGACGGCGCCACTGCTGTTCGCCGGCTTCGAGGAAATGGGTGCAGCGCTCAAGGCGCGATTGCTGGCGCTGGGCGCGCAGTTCGATTGCGCAGACGCCGACGCGGCCGACGCGCTGCCACAAGCCGGCGCGCCACCTCTGGGGGCTGGACACTCCGGGCTGGAACTCGTGGTGGCCGGCGATCCTGGCGACGAGTTGCGCCGCGCCGCGCAGTGGAGCCGTGCCATGCTGGCGCGCGATCCTGCCGCACGTCTGCTGGTCATCGTGCCTCGCCTGTCGCAGTGCCGCGCGCTGGCGATCCAGGCTTTCGAACACGCGCTGGGCGGCGCCGAGGTGCTCGGCGCCGAAACCACGACGCAGCGCTTCGCCATCGAGGGCGGCGTGCCGCTCACGGACTATCCGCTCGTCGATGCGGCCATGGCGCTGCTGACACTGGGTGCTAGTGCACTCGAGTTTGCGCCGCTCGCGGCGCTGCTGCGCAGCAGTTTCCTGAACTGTGGCGCGCTGGCGGCGCGTGCGGCGCTGGAGCTGCGGCTGCGCGATTGCAACCTGCATGAGGCCGACCTGGCCGATCTGCTGCGGATTTTGCGCGGCAGCTCTGCTGCCTGGTCCGCCGATCTGGTTACAGCCTGGTCCCCGCTGGCCGCACAACTCACCGAGGTTGCCAGCACTCGTCAGCACGCCGGAGATTGGGCGCGCGCCTTCGCGACGCAGCTGGAATCGTGGGGTTGGCCCGGTGCCCAGTCGCTCGGCAGTGCCGAACAACAGCAGCGCGAGCGCTTCGAGACCCTGCTGGGCGAGTTTGCGGCGCTGGGCCAGACCAGCGGTGCGCTCAGCGCCACTCGGGCCGTGGATCTGCTGCGCAGTCTCGCCACGCGCACGCACTTCGAACCGGCCAGCGACGATGCGGCCGTGACGCTGAGCGCGGACTGTGGCGATCCGCTGCTGCACTACGACGGCATCTGGGTGGCGGGATTGAGCGCGGGACAATGGCCGCCGCCACCGCAACCCGATCCCTTCCTGCCGCTGGCCGTTCAACGTGCTGCCGGTATGGCGGGTGCGAGCCCCGCGGGTCAGCTCGCGCTGGCGCAACGTCGGCTGGCGGTATGGCGCGAGCGCAGCGCTACGCTGGCCTTGAGTTACGCCTGCGCCGAGGATGATGTGGAGTTGCAAGGCTGCACGCTCTTGCGTTGGCCGCAGAGCAGTCCCACAGCAGTGGCGGATCCGCTGATCGCCGCGCTCCATGTCAGTGGGACACTCGAGTCACGACCGGTGGAGCGGGCATTGCCGTGGCCCACCGGGCGCGCCTTGCCGCTGGGCACGCGCGCGCTGGAACTGCAGGCAGACTGTCCGTTTCGTGCCGCCGCTGAATTGCGCCTGGGAGCTGTGTCCCTGCCTGAACCGCGACCGGGCCTGGACATGCGCGAGCGCGGCAAGGTATTGCACCGTGCCCTCGAGCTGGTGTGGCGGCAGTTGAACGATTCGACCGCACTGCGCGCTTGCGATGCCGGCGCGCTGCAGTCGCTGGCGCAGGGCGCCACCGCAAAGGCCATGACCGAAGTGCTTGCCGGCCGTATCGCGCCGCTGGCACCGGGCTTGCGGGGCAACGAGGGCCTGCGTACCACCCGCGTCATCGTTGCGCTGCTGGAGCAGGAGAAGGTGCGCAGCGATTTTCACATAGAAGAGCTGGAAGTCTCGCGCGAGCACCGGGTCGCGGGCGCCGCCATCCGCATCAGGATGGATCGCGTCGATCGACTGGCCGAAGGTCGTGCGGTGATCGACTACAAGAGCGGTGCGCCACGCGCCTTCGCCATCGGTGCCGAGCGGCCGCGCAATGTGCAGCTGCTGGCGTATGCCGCGCTGGTCGAGGCGCCGCTGGTCGGTGTCGCCTCAGTGCACCTGCAGGCCCGTGGCATAGGCTGGCGCGGCGCCGCGAACGACCGGCAGGTATTTCCGGCGCTGACTACGCGCAAAGACAAGCTCGTGCCCTGGCCGGAGGTGTTGCCCTACGCGCAGCAGGCCATCGAGCGCCT
Organism: Gammaproteobacteria bacterium; assembly: GCA_025350055.1. GTDB lineage: Bacteria > Pseudomonadota > Gammaproteobacteria > Steroidobacterales > Steroidobacteraceae > FEN-1191. The sequence goes on from JANXYK010000064.1 coordinate 133,403, forward strand.
GGCAATGGCCTTCCTGGCCGGCGATGCGCAAGTGGCGCCTGCTGCCGAGGCCTGCGAGCGCTGCCATCTGGCCGGACTGTGCCGCATCGACAGCGCGCATCTGGCACTGGAAGAAAATCTGACAGAGAGCGCTGAGCAGGACGATGCCGGAGCGGAACTGGCAGCGGATGCCGATGAATAGCGAGCTGAAACTACTGGATGAGCAGGCGCGTTCGAGCGCGCTCGATATCGCGCGCTCGTTCCTGGTACAGGCGCCCGCGGGTTCGGGCAAGACCACGGTGCTGACCTGCCGGTTGCTGGCCCTGCTGGGGCGGGCCGCGCAGCCCGAGGAAATCCTCGCTATCACCTTCACGCGCAAGGCAGCGGCCGAAATGCGCGCGCGCGCCCTGCAGGCGCTGCAGGACGCCGCCGCGGGCCAGGTGCGGGCCGGGCGTGAAATCGAGGCGCCGCTGGCCGCGGCGGCCCTGCGTCGTGATCGGGAGCTGGACTGGCACCTGCTGGACAATCCCGCACGCCTGCGGATCCTGACCATCGATGCTTTCTGCCAGGGCATTGCCAGTCAGCTGCCGGTGACCGCGCGCGCGGGCCTGCAATGGCGCGTGGCCATACCGGCGCGCCACCTGTATGCAGCCGCTGCGCGCCGCGTACTCGAGCGCGCACTGCGCGAGGGCGAGCTGTGCGAAGAGGCGCAGTTGTTGTTCCAGCGGCTCGACAATCACTGGGAGCGTCTCGAGGATCTGCTGATCCTGATGCTTGAGGAGCGGGCCCACTGGCTGCCGCGCGTGCTGTCCGCGGACCACACCGATCTGTCGCGCAGCGTTGCGCAGAATCTGCAGGTGTTGATTCGGCAGCAGCTCGGGGCAGTAGTGACCCTGATGCCGGCAGCACTGCTGAACGAGGGCCTGGAACTATCGCGTCGTGCCGCAGCTCGGCTCGCTGCCGATGGCGCGAGTACTGCTGCCACTGAAGCGGCTGCACTGGTATGGCCCGCGGCGCACGCTGCGTTGGCCGCCGAGCCCGCGCAGCTACCCTGCTGGCGTTTCCTGTGCGCCATGGCGCTCAAGGCCGACGGCAACTGGCGCAGCAAGTGGGACAAACGCAATGGCGTGCCGATTGAGGACAAGGCCAGCAAGCCGCGCCTGGCGCAGTGGGTGGCCAACCTCGCCGGCATCGAGGGCATGCCCGAAATGCTGCGTGAGGTGCTGGCGCTACCCGATGCCGCCATTCCTGCTGATGATACGGCCACGCTCGAAGCGCTCTCGCTGCTGCTGCGCCATGCGGCAGCGGAACTGCAGCTCGAGTTCGCGCAGCAGGGCGAAGTGGACCACGCGGCCATTGCGGCCGCGGCCCGCAGTGCCCTGACCGAAGACGGCCAGCCCACCGATCTCGCGCTGCGCAGCGGCGCGGCGATCCGGCACCTGCTGATCGACGAGTTCCAGGATACTTCGCTGGAACAGTTCGAATTGCTGCGCGCACTGAGCGCTGGTTGGGAAAGTGGTGACGGGCGGAGCCTGTTCGCGGTCGGCGATCCGATGCAATCGATCTACCAGTTTCGCGAGGCCGAGGTCGGCCTGTTCCTGCGCGCACGCGATCAGGGCATAGGGAATCTGCGACTGGAAACACTGGAGTTGCGGCGCAATTTCCGCTCCGCGCCGCAGCTCATTGATTGGGTCAACGGGCACTGTGCACGGATTTTCCCGCCCGCGGACGATCTGCGGCTGGCGGCGATCCGCTACCTGCCGGCACTCGCAGCCCGCGAGCAGCTGCAAGGCAGGATCGAGCTGCATGCGCTGGAAGACAGTGACGCGCAGCGCGAAGCGGCACGCGTGCTGCAGATCGTGCGCGCCGCGCGCGCACGCAAGCGTGACGCCAGCATCGCGGTGCTGGTGGCGGCACGCCGCCACGCGGCGCCGATTGCGGCTGCGCTGCAGTCAGCGGGCATCGCCGTGCGCGGCGTCAAGCTTGAGCCCTTGCGCGAACGATCGACCGTGCGCGACCTGTGTGCCTTGGCGCGGGCGCTGCAACATCGCGCTGATCGCAGCGCCTGGCTGGCGCTGCTGCATGCGCCCTGTTGTGGGCTCGACCTCGAGGATCTGCAGCGTCTGTGCGAAGACGCTACCGGGTCCATGTCAGTGCCCGTCGCGGATCTGATCGCCGATGAAGACGTCGTCGGCAGGCTTGCGCCCGCGACGCGCGCGCGCCTGGCGCGCGTGCGCCGCGCGCTGCAACCCGCGCTCGAGGGCGCGGAACGAAGCCTCCCCCTGTGGCAGCGCGTCGATCACGCCTGGCTGCGTCTCGGCGGTCCGGCCGCCTGTACCGATGCGCGCCAGCTCGAAGATGCGCAGGCCTTCCTGCAGGCCTTGAGCCAGCAACGCGATGCCGGTTGGCTGGCTGGCGATGCCTTCGACCGGTTTGCGGACGAACTGTATGCCGTGGCCCCAGCGCTGCCTGGCGCTGTCGAAATCCTGACCATGCATGGCGCCAAAGGCCTGGAGTGGGATGTGGTGATTGTGCCGGGCCTGTCGCGCGCCACGCGTTCCGGGAGTGATCCGCTGTTGCATTGGGTGGACTTGCCGGCCGCCGGCGGCGAGTCACTGCTGTTGCTCGCCCCGATCAACGACGCCGCGCAGGCGCCGCAGCGTTCGCTGGCAACGTACATCAAGCGCTTGCGCAGTCAGCGCCTGCGGCTCGAACGCGCGCGGCTCCTGTATGTGGCCGCGACGCGCGCGAAGCTGGAGTTGCACTGGCTGGGCGCAGCGCCAGTCAACAAGCAGGGCGAGCGCGCTCCGCGTGGTGGCACGGCACTGGCACTGTTGTGGCCGGCACTGGGTGCGCAATTTTCGGCGCTCTACGGGAGTACGGAGGCGGGCGTCGCCGCGGCGAGCTTCGCGGCGAACTCGAATGCCACGGCAAGCGTCCAGGTCGCAGCACCGGCTGCGCAGCGACTGTGCGCCGATTGGCAGCCGACGAACCTGCCCGCGGGCGTCGCGGTCGAGACACTGCCGCTGTCACTGCGTGAAACTTCCGCACTGCCTGAATACAGCTGGGTCGGGCTCGCCGCGCGCGCAACCGGCACCATCGTGCACGCGGAACTGCAACGACTCGCTGCGGCTGCGTTGCTGCCGACAGCAGCCGATCGCAGTGCCGAGGACTATCACGGCTGGCTCACTGAACTCGGTGTCACGAGCAGCGAGCTGCCGCTGGCCGCCGGGCGCATCGTCACCGCCCTGTCGCGAACCCTGGCCGATATGCGCGGACGCTGGCTGCTCAGGGGTGTACCAGGCCGCACGTCACACAGCGAGTTGCGCCTGACGGGCCGATACGAGGGCAGGGTGATCAACATCATCATCGATCGCCTGCTGCACGATGAGCAGGGTGATCGCTGGATCGTCGATTACAAGACCAGCACGCACGAGGGTGCTGATCTGCAAAACTTCCTGGAGCAGGAGGCGCTACGCTACCAGCCCCAGCTGCAACGTTACGCCGCGCTGTTGCGCGAGCCAGGCGGCGAGCGCCTGCGCGCGGCACTGTATTTTCCGCTGCTCGGGGAATTTCGCGAAGTCAGCCTGGAGGCGCGCTAGCGCCGGAGTGGCAACTCCTACAGCGTGCCGGCGAGTGAGAACTGGCGTCGGCCCTGTCCGTCCGCCACGCCCTGGTATTCGACAGCCTTGGCCAGGTCGGGCGTTGCATCGCTGCGAGCGGCCACCAGGCCATTGATCTCGTAGCCGCCGATCGCCGTGTAGCGCAAGCTGCCAGTGACGCTCAGCGGCCCTGCGGTGTCGCGCAGGCTCCCGACCACGCCATCGCTCGCACTGGCGCCGGGCGCGCCTGCGGCTGGTGCGAATTCCAGCCGGTAGCTGCCCATCGCCATAGGCGGACTCTGCTGTCGCAGGGAATCGATGTCGACCGTACCCTGCAAGGACTGCAGACGCCCGTCCACCACGCTGAGTGCCGCGAGGTTCAGCCGTACGCCACCGCGCCACCCATCCGGAAAACTGGGCAGCAGCTCGGGAGACAGTTCGAACTCTCCCTGCACGGCGCTCGCTTCCATGCGCCCGCCGGTGCGCAGGCTCACATGCGCCTGCAGTGGCAGCCGAGTGTCTTCGCTCAGCACATCAGCATCCGCGCGGGCGAGTAACAAGGGCAGCGCCCGCAGGCTCCAGCTGACCGGACCGACGGCTACGCCTGCAGCCTGCAGGCGCGCGCAGCTGCCATGCCAAAGCGTGCCCGATGGCTGCTCGCAGCTGATTCCAGAGGGCAACAGGTGCAGCGCCCAGCTTGCGGGCATGCGCACCAGTACGGTGATCAGGAACAGCAGCAGCGCTGCCAGCCACGTGCGCCGGCTCATCGGCCGTGCAGGATCACGGTGGCGCTGACGACTCCTGCGGTCGCGGTACGATCGATGGTCGAGGCGCTCACATGCACGCCATGCTGCTGCAGCAGCGCAGCCATCCACACGACCAGTGCGTCGAACGGCACCTGTTCGAGGCGCAGCGTCAGGCTGCCATCGCCGGCCACCTGGCTGTTGGTCAGGCCGCGCGCGATGCCGGCAGCGCGCGCTGTGCGATCGGCCAGTACCGCCAGCGTTGCGCCGCCAGCCAGCGCCGCGTTGGCACGCAGTGCGTTCAGGCGCGGCGCGACGCTGCGTATCCACGCGAGGTCCGCCTGTTTCATGCTGACACGCTGTTGTGTTGCCGTGACCTTGCGGTCCAGTGGCAGCATCACGGCGAGCAACAGCACGGCCACGGCCAGCACGAGCGCCACCAGCACGATGCGCTGCTCACGCTGCGTGAGTTTTTCGAACCAGGCCTGCAGCGCGCCCATCAGGAGTTCCGGCCGTGTACCTGGATCTCGCCTTCGTAGGCGTCACCAGCGGCGCGACTGGATACCAGTTCGGAGGGCCAGCCGGCACTGCGCAGCGTCTGCATGATGCGCTCCACGGCCTGTGCATCGCCGGCGCGCAACTTGAGCTGCAAGGAACCGTCGTGGAAGTTCAGCGCCTCGATGCGCGCGCCGGCCATGCCATTCATGGCCTGTGCGAGCACCTGCATCGCCGGCAGCAGGCCCGTGGCATCATTGCCGGCCACACCAGCAAGCAGGCGCTCGAGGCGCGCACGCGTGCTGCCCGCGCCGGCATTGGCGAGCGCAGCTTGCACCGGTGCCACCAGTTGCCCGATGTGGGTGTCGAGTTCGCGCTCGCTGCGAGTGAGCGACCAGAGGCGGAAGCCCTGCACGCCCAGGTGCAGGCCCAGCAGCGCGGCCGCGAGCGTGGCCGCCAGTCGCCAGCGCTGCCACCGGGCAGCGCCGCCGCGGCGTTGCACATAGTCGCCCTGCAGCAGGTTGATCGGTGCAGCGCTGTGCAGCTGCGCCGCCAGCCACGGCAACACACCGGTGCTGAGCAGCTGCACCTTGAGGCTGGCCAGTTTAGGTCTCGCGGCTTCGATTTCAGTGGAGCGACGCTGCCAGTCGAGTGGCGTGGCGTGGAACAGCAGAGCGGTGACACCGGAGTGCTCACCGAGCGCGATCTCCAGCGCGGCCGCGAACCCGCCGGGTGGTGCGCTCAGGCTGCTGGTCACACCGCTCGCATCGGTGATCATCAGCGATTCGCCTTCGAGCAGTGCCACCGCGTAGCCGCTGTAGCGCGGCAGCAGTGCGGCATCGACCACCATCAGGTCAGGGCGGAGTGCTGCCGAGGCCAGTTCGGCGAGCCAGCCATCCATGGTGCTGCGGGCAACCACCACGACGGGCACCTGTGTGCCGCCGGAGGTGCGGTTGACCGCGAAATGCTGCGATTCGATTTCGGCGACCAGATGTTCTTCGAGCGCGTACGCAACTATTTGCGGTGTGCGCGCGGCTCCGCCCTGTGGCAGCTCAACGTTGGTGGACAGCGCCTGATTGGCCGGAACCAGTACCGCGACTCGCCGGCCAGTAGCGGCAGCGACGGCCGTACTCAGGGCGCCGCTCTGCGCAGGCGAGAGCGGCCGAGCTTCGCCGTCGGCGAGCATCCAGCTCGCGTCCGATTCAGTGCTGCGCGCCAGCCGCAGGATCAGCCATTCCGCCATGATTATTCCGTGCCAAAGGTACGCAGGAGTACGTGGATCTGTCCGCCATTGTCCTGCTCGAGCAGACTGTACAAGGTGAACCGGGTAGTGCCAATAGTGACCCAGGTGCGCAGGCGGAAATAGTTGGAAGTAGTGCTGAGCTGTGTTCCCAGCGCCTGCTTCTGTGCGGGTGCCAGGTTGGCCGTGAGCTGCGCAATCGTGGGAAAGCAGGGGAATTGCGCGCGCTGGCCCGCGACCTGCTTGGGGTCGAGGCCAAAGCTGTTCTCGCCGGTCAGGGCATCCACCACATCGCCGGGCGCGGTGCACACATTGAGCTTGTTGTTGATGGGGAGCGCCGTCACCAGGTTTTTCAGCTTGTCATAGCTGGCGCGATCCAGGCCCATGGCCAGCAGCTCCGAGACGCTGGTCAGCGCCATGTTGGCTGTGCGGTAGGGCGGATCCTGCGCCAGGTAGAAGCTGTCTTCGGCCCCTCCCTGGTTGTTGGGCTGGATGTCGCTGTCGATCCAGTCCGCCACGCGCGCGGCGAGACTGGTGTCGATGTTCAGCGTATGCAGCAGGAATTCGAACTGCTTGACTGTCGCGGGGTTCGTAAACAGTGGTCCGCCCGGGTTGGGCTGCATCACCAGGCTGTTGAGATTGAATTTGCCGGACTGATCTTCCATCCAGGCCTCGAGCACGATACCAGGCTCGAGTTCCAGTGGCCCCTGCGGCTGAGCCCAGGGCTGATTGGGCGACACGATCTGCGGGTTGGCCTGGCGATTCTGCTGCAACAGGGCGGCGGCTCCCGCTTCGGCCAGCTGGGCATAGGCAACGCTCTGCTCGATCGTGAACACGGCGACGGCACGGCGCGCATGCAGGGCGTTCTGCCAGGCGACCGAAACCGCCACGATGGTGGCGATGGCCACCAGGATGATCGCCGTCAGCAGCGCGATGCCACGTTGCGCGCGTGGCGGCTTCAATCGGCAACCTCGATCACGCGCACCAGCTTGCCCCAGTCCTTCAGCGTCAAGGTGACTTCGACCGCGACCGGTCGAGTCCGCAGCTGATCAGGCAGCGACAGCGTCTGTACAAACGGTGTCGGCCAGACGGTGTACCACCTGAAGCTGCCATCCATGTAGCGCAGGCTCAGGGCGTCGACCTTGTCGAGCAGCTCGCGCTCCTCGAAGCTCGCGGCACCCGTGGTATCGAGCTCTGGCTGGTACTGGCGCAGCAGTTTGCCCTCTCGCAGCGCATAGCTGACGCGTTGCAGCTCGCTGCGCGGCAATCCGGCCGGGTTTGCCCAGCTGCCGCGCGTCAGGCTGAGCAATGCCAGGCCTTGCTGCGCGGCGACGGTCAAGGCACTGCCGGAAAAACCCGAGCCAGCGCCGCCCGTGTTGTTCCGGTTGATCACCAACGGAGCCAGATAGCTCGAGCCTTGCAGGTCACGCACCGGGCGCGGCTGCATCATTTCGAAGTCCTGTTCGATCACTCGCATCGCCTGCTGTACGGCACTCAGACGCGTCGCCTGCTCATCCACTTGCTTGCGACTGGTGAGCGCCTGGCTGAGCGCGCTGTAGCCCATCGCGAATACGATCGCCGTGATGAACAGCGCCACG
>JANXYK010000065.1 GCA_025350055.1 Gammaproteobacteria bacterium
GCACCGGACTTCAACCTCGAGAACCAGGCGGCGCTCGATCGCTGGAACACCCCGCCCTGGCTGCAGGTGTACCTTCGACACCAGCTCGATGGTCCGCACTGGCGCCGTGGCTCGCTGGCCCCGGACTACGCTCGACTCAAGACACCGACCTTCGTGGGCGGCGGGTACCTGGACATCTACCAGAACTTCGTGCCGCGCATCCTGAAGCATTCGCCTGCGCCCTCGATGGGTGTGCTCGGACCCTGGCACCACAGCATGACCTGGCCGGGTCCCGTGCTCGACTGGGCGGCCTTGCGACTGCGCTGGTTCGACCACTGGCTGAAGGGCATCGACACCGGCATGCTCAAGGAGCCGCGGGTATCCTTTTATATGCCCGAGTGGCGGCGCCAGAAATTCCGTGACGACGGCCCGATCCCCGGAGACTGGCGCTACCTCGATGCCTTTCCCGAGACCGTCTACACGCCCACCGATCGACTCTACCTGCGGCCGAGCCCGGAATTGCCGCGCAGCGAAGCTGCTGCCTCGACCCCTGCGCCGGGACGCGGTGGCGCACTGAATGAGCTTGGCGGACCGCCCTCCGCGCTCACGCTGCGCTATCACCCGGCACGCGGCGGGTCGGACCAGTCGTTTGGTCCAGATCCCGACGAGGGTTACTACGGCCTCGATGCGCGCGACGAGAATGTGTACGGTCTCTGCTTCGACACGCCACCGCTGAAAGAGCCGGTCGAAATCCTGGGCTTCGCGCGCGCGCGGCTGCAGGTCTCCGCCACCGCACCGCTCGCCAACTGGATCGTGCAGCTGTTCGATCTGGCGCCCGATGGCACCAGCTACCTGATCACGCGCGGGTACCTGAACGGCTCGCATCGACGTTCGCACGAACGACCCGAAGCGCTGGTGCCGAATGAAATCTATGGCATCGAGGTGCAGCTCGCCTGCGCGGGTTACCGTTTCCTGCGCGGACATTCGATTCGCATCGTGGTCACCAACGCCGAGTTCCCGGTCGTGTGGCCATCGCCCTACCCGATGACCACGACGCTGTATACCGGCGGCGATCAGGCCTCGTTCATCGAGCTGCCGGTGCTGCCAACGTTGAGCTACCGTGCCGGCCGGCTACCGGTGATTGCCGATGCGGTAACGCCGGGACAGACCTGGCGCTCGGGGGATGGCCTGCGCGCGTATACGCTGACGCGCGACCTCAAGAATGCCGCAGCCACGGTCTACTGCGAAATCGGCACCGACAAGCTGTGGTGCACGGTGAACGAAGCCACCCCTGCCGAAGCCTCGATGAAGCTCGAGGCGAGTGTGGTGCACACGGCTGTGGGCGCCGCGCGCCGCATCGAGACGCGCGCGGTGGGTGTGCTGCGCAGTACCGAGAAGACCTTCGTGACCGATATCGAATGCACGCTGCTCGAGAATGATCGCGTGGTGCGCACGCGCCGCTGGGAGGACAGCGTGGCGCGCGAACTCGTGTGAGCGTTTCTGGCGCCAGCGCTGCCTTGCAGCTGATGCATGCCGGGCGGCTCGAAGAGGCCCGGCGCGCGGCAATCCAGGCTGTCGACGGCCTGCAGTCCTGTACGCCGATAATGGGCCTGCTGGCGATGATCCATTTCCAGCTCGGCGACCGGCAGGCGGCACACGACGTGGTCGAGCGCGCAGCCTCGCAGCCGAGCGGTACCGCCGACGGTTACGATGCGCTCGCCAACATCAGCCTGCAGCTCGGCCTGCACGAACGCTCGAATGCGCTGTATCGGCGAGCCACGGAAGCCGCGCCGCGCGAAGCGCGCTTCTGGTACAACCTCGCTACCAGTGAGCGCGGCTTTGGGCGACTGGCTGCGGCCGAGGCCGCCTGCCAGCAGGCGATCGACGTCAATGTGCAGAGCTTTCCAAGTTACCTGCTGCGCTCGGAACTGTGCGTGCAGTCAGCCGCCTCCAATCATGTCGAGGAACTGCGGCGTCTGGCCAACGACAGTGCGCTGGATGATCGCGGACGCATGTTCCTGGCCTATGCACTGGGCAAGGAACTCGACGAGCTTGGGCGCTACGATGAGGCCTTTCACTGGTTCCAGCTCGGCGCAACGACGCGGCGACGGCACCTCGCCTACGACATCGCGGCCGACGAAGCCAAGCTGGCACGCATTGCCGCGCTGTACACGCCAGCGCTCATGCGCGAGCGCGGCACTGACGCGGTTGACTCTGGCCGCTACGTATTCGTGGTCGGCCTGCCGCGCAGCGGTACGACCCTGGTGGAGCGCATCCTCACGGGACACGCAGGCGTGCGCTCGAACGGTGAAACCGACAATTTCGCCACCGCGCTACTGGGACGCGTCGTGCCAACCCCGGTGGCCGCCGCTGGCGAGCGCGAGGATCCATTCGCGCGGGCGCTCGCTGCTGATCCGGCCGTCGTGGCAAAGCGTTATGCAGCGCTGGCAGGCAACGTCGCTGACGGTGGGAAGATTGTCGAGAAGCTGCCGATGAACTATCTGTACTCGGGCGCCATCCACCGCGCACTGCCGGGCGCGCGCATTGTCCTGCTAGGGCGTGATCCTCTCGACAGCTGCTTTGCCATGTACCGCACGCTGTTCGCGGCGGCCTACCCCTTCAGCTATGAGCTGAACGAGCTCGCCCGCTACTACGCCGCTTACTGGCGCCTCATCGCGCACTGGCGTCAGTGCTTGGGCGAATCGCTGTTCGAGGTTTCCTATGAGCAGTTGGTCGCTGAGCCACAGCTTGTCGGCCCCCGGCTTGCAGAACATTGCGGCATTGCCTGGAACGTCGACGCGCTGGCGGTCGAAAGGCACACCGGCGTGTCCTTGACTGCCAGCGCCGCCCAGGTGCGCCGCCCTATCTACGGGACCTCATCCGGTCGCTGGCGTCACTACCATACCCATCTCGCGCCCTTGATCCAGGCACTGCACGAGCGCGGCATTGAGCTACCGGAGGATGCCTGAGCGGATCAGGCGTCAGTGGACGCCGAGCGCGCCCGGTCGTGGACACCTACCAGGCGTCCGTCTCGGGTCGCCAACGACTCTCAAGCCTTGATAAAAGGTAGGCGAAATTCCACGCTCCAAGCAAGGGCAGTTTTCTCTGCTGCGTCGTCAATGGACCCACCTTCCATGACCGTGTGCCATCCCAGAACCACCAGTCCTTGACCTTGCCGGTTTCGGGATCCGGTGTTCCCGAGCGAAACAGCGGAAACTCACGCAGCGCTGCCGGAATTTTGAAATGCCCAACGCATTCGACCAGTCCCTTGTTCACCGCCTGGGTGACGGGAAAGAAAGTGGAAAGCTGCACGGTGCCGCGAATGACTGGCGCCAGATCGGCGGGACGTTGGGCATGGACGCTGTCGAATACGCGGATCAGCGAACCCATTCTGGGCGGCGCCTCATGCCGGTGTGTAAACATGGCATACATCAGGCCGCCGCTAGTCTTCACCTCAACGACTGCGCCGGGCTTCAGTCGCTGTCTGTGTCGACACTGGTAATTTCTTTCCAAAATTGGCCAACTGGCCAGATCGTTCGCGGCGAGCGCAAATGCGCGCAAGCTGCTGATCGTCATGTGCAAAGTTACTTGTTCGACCTGGATTAGAAAGTGCTTGCAAACAGCAATGGTGCACTGAACATACCAGTATTTTCTGTCCAAAAGCGTCTGTTACTAACATTTGATCTCCAAATCCGCAGCCCTTAAAGCTCGCTCATGTCACAAGTTGATGATTACAAAGCTGCGGGATTGGGTTTGGTCATTAAATGCCAGAATATTGGACAGAAATTACCAGAGTCGACATGCGCTCATGGGATTGCCCTGGTGGTGCGCAATCTCGCCCATGTGCCAGCGAATCGTTCCTATTGGTCAACCGTCCAGTTGCGAACCGTTGCGGACTA
>JANXYK010000017.1 GCA_025350055.1 Gammaproteobacteria bacterium
AGACCGCATGGTAGGTGATGCGCGGGCTCGCGCCTGACAGGCAGGGCTCAGCGGCGCGGCACAGCTGCGAGCTCAGTACCGGCAGTTCGGTGGTCGAGCTGTCGGTCGGGGCGGTCGCCAGGAAGTTGAGCGAGGCACCAGCCGAGCGCGTGCTGAACACGAAAGCCGCGAGCCGGCCGTTGAAGCTGCCGGTCGTCACGGCGCCCTGGTCGACACCGATCACCTTGTAGTCATCGATCCCATCACCATCGACATCCACGTAGATGTCGAACTCATTGGTCGAGGCATTGGACCAGTGATCGTAGGTGTTGACGGCGAAGACCAGCAGCTGGTTGACGCCATCCCAGTCGAAGGACTGGGTGCCGATCGCGCGCACGTCGTTGGAGACGCGGCCCGGAACACGGGCACCAGACAGGCCCCAGGCATAGAAGTCCGCATCGCCGGCAATCGCGCCATTGCGATTGGTCACGCGCGCCAGGGTCGTGGGATTGCGGCTGCTGAGCTGGCCGATCGAAGTCGACACACCAGAGAGTGCGCGCGGCACCAGGTAGTACGGCACCCGGAGCGTGACGCCACCATTGCTCTGTGCGCTCACGGGCGTGAACTGGATCAGGCCGGCTACTTCGCGGAACGAAAGGCCGGAGCCGTTCGACGCACCCGCAGTTGCTACCGGCACACGCAGCGTGACACTGACTTCAGCCGTGCCGTGTGCCGGCACCGTGACCGAAGAGCGGTCCAGGCTGATGGTGTGCGGCGAACCGGCCGGCAGGGCCTGCGCGACGCTGAACGAAGCTGCATCTGCGCCGTTGTTGCGCAACCTGATCGTCTTGTGCTGGTTCACGTCACGGCTGATCTCTTCGAGGCCGAAGTTCAGCGCGGTCGCAAACGGCTGGTCATCTTCTTCCACCAGTGCGGTGACGCGATCGACCGTCGACTTCGCAGGCTGAACCAGGCCGCTGCCAGCGCGGCTGGTGCGATAGCCCGTCACCTGCGCAGGATCGCCGGTGTTGACGATCGATGCCATCAGCTGCGCCACCGACCAGTTCGGGTGCGCCTGCCTGGTCAGGGCCGCTGCGCCCGTGACATGCGGTGCCGCCATCGAGGTGCCCGAGAACGTGGTGCCGCCATTGCCGGTGCCGAAGGCAGTGGACACGATGGCCACGCCCGGAGCCGTGAGATTGGGCTTCAGGATGCCGTCCGCCGTGCGCGGGCCGCTTGAGGAGAAGCTCGCGATCGCCAAGTACCCAGGGTTCGGCAGTACGGCATTGGTTGCTGCTGCCGAGCCGCCATCGGCTGCTGCCAAACGACCACCGTCCGAGGTGGCGGTAGCCGCCAGGCCGCGGATGCCGAAGAACGGAATCGTGACGGTGTAATTCTCGCCGGTATCCGGATTGTTGGTGATCTGCCCTTCGTACGGCGGATAGCCGGTGCTGGTGTCGATCAGCGCTGCGGCCGCCGCACCCGCTTGCTGTGCGTACACAGCGCGTGCCACGCGACCACAGGTGCCGCGCTGGGCGACCACCAACTTGCCGGCCACGCCCGCTGCCGCATACTCAGCCGGGTCGCAACCCAGCGATACGGCGCCGGTCGCCGTGCGCAGCACTACGACCTGGTAGCTGGTGCCATCGGCAAATGCCGCGCCGTTGGAGTTCTGGGCCAGCACCGCAGCGCCGCCCGTGCTCAGGGTCAAGGTAGCGCCAGGGAATGAAGGCGTCGGATCACTGGCGGCCACCGAGATGGCGCCATCGGCAGTAGCGGGCGAGCCCGTGATGTACTGGTTGCCGCCCGAGTTGCCGGCCGAGGCCACTACCACGACGCCGGCCTCGGCCGCATTGGTCGCGGCTGCCGAATCAGGTGAATCCCTGGAACCAAAGGAAGAGCCGAGCGACATGTTGATGACGTCCATGTCGTTGTCGACCGCCCAGTCGATCGCATCGACCACCACATCGGTCGAACCTGCGCAACCGAAGACGCGCACCGCATACAGGTCAGCCTTGGGCGCAACACCCGGGCCGACCAGCCAGGAATTACCGGCGATCGTGCCCGCATTGTAGGAGCCGCGGTAGGTGGCACCATCGGCGGTCACGCCGCTACCCGCAGCCGTGCCGGCGACGTGCGAACCGTGGCCCGCGCAATCGAGCGGGTTGCTGTCCGGATGCGGCACCGGCTGATAGGTGGCGGAAGTCGGATCGGCATTGTAGTCATCGCCCACGAGATCGATGCCGCCCTTCACGCGCGGCGCAGCGGGGCCAAAGAGCGCCGGGTCAGCGGGGGCCGTATCGGTGGCGAGCGCGGCCTGATAGGCCGCTACCGTGCCCGGTCCACCGAAATTGGCATGCGTGTAGTCGATGCCGGTGTCGATGATGGCAACCTTGATGCCTTCACCGTGCAGGCCCAGGTTCTGCCAGACCGCCGGCGCACCAATGGCCGGAATGCCGTGGATATTGTCCTGCTTGACGGGCCACACGGGACGTACGGCCAGTACGCCGGGCAGGCTCGCGAGCTGCGCTACCTTGTCCACCGGTACACGCACCTTGATGCCGTTGTAGGCAGACTGGTACTGGCCGAGGATGCGGCCACCGGCGCTCTCGATCATGCTGTGCAGCGCGCCCTGTGAGCTGCGCAACTGGCTCTTGATCTGATCCTTCTCGCCGCGTTCGAGCTTGCGACCCGCCCGTGCCTGTTGCACGGCGACCGGATCACCGGCCATCTGCAACACCACGGTGACCGATTGTTTGCCCACGCCCAGGGGCGTCCAGACCGGCTTGACGAAATTGCGCGCCGGCTGCGCACTGGGTGGTGCCGCAACAGCCAGTTGCGAACCGAGTGTAGCGGCTAAACCTGCGCATACGGCCAAGGTACGAAGTAATCGCCTGCTCATGAATTTCCCCTCAGGATCCCGTTGTTGGTATTCGGTAGCGTGAGTGCTGCGTGCGCCACATCACTCATGGCGAGCAGGCTCCGTTCCGATTTGAGGGCGACATTAGTCTTAAGCTGGCAAAATCGTCAATGGTCATTGCACAGCAGGTGTTGTTGCACCTACCCTGCTTTGACATAAGTCGCCCACAGGGGGTCGCAGCTCATGAACAGGAAACCTGGCAATGCACATCGCAACAGCATTCCGGCCGCGCTCGTCGCGGCCGTGGCGGCCCTGGTGACAGCGGCGGGAATTGCCTGCGCGGCGCAACGCGGCAAAGTGGCACTGGCAACGCTGGATGGCGCGCCGCCCATCGTAATTGCACACCGCGGCCTGCCCGGGCTCTACCCCGAGGAAACCCTGCCCTCCTACGAAGCCGCCGCCGCTGCCGGCGCCGATTCGCTCGAGGAGGACCTGCACCTGAGTCGCGATTGTGTGCTGGTGGCGCGCCACAACCCCTGGCTCGGTGACAACACCAACATTGCCGAGGTGGCGCGGACCCATGCCGAGGTTGCGGCCCGCAAGCGCACGGTGCCTGGCGCCTGGGTGAATGTAGGTTATTCGCTGGCCACTTATGGCGGTCCGGCACGGTACCTGACTGATCTCACTGATCCCCTGAATCCGAAATCAGTTCTCAGGTCATTGGTGGTCGACGGCCAGGATCACACCAACGATTGGGCCATCACCGACTTCACGGTCGCCGAGCTCAAGCAATGGATTGGCGGTACCACCTACGATGCCGCAGACGAGCGACCCAAGGAACAGAACGGCAAGCACCCGATCCTGACTTTCCAGGAAATCATCGATCTTGCCAAGGCCCGCAGCAAGGCCAGCGGCCGCACGATCACGGTGTACGCGGAAACCAAGAACCCTTACTGGAACAACGCCCAGGCGCTTGCCAATGGTTGCGGCACGGGCGCACACCCCTTCGAAGATGCGCTGATGAAATTGCTGGTCGCCAACCACATGAACAGCAAGGACGCGCCCATCTTCATCCAGAGCTTCGACCCCGCCAGCCTGAAATATCTGCGTTCCGTGGGCCTCAAGACTCGCGTGGTGCAGCTCATCGACGGCCTCGATGTCGACTACGCCAGCGGCGCGACGCTGTTTCGCAGCAATGACGACGGCAACTTCATCGACGGCCGCCCCTACAGCTGGACGCTGGCTGGCGATGGCAGGACTTTCGGAGCGATGCTGACGCCCGAGGGCCTGGCCGAGGTCAAGACCTATGCCGATGGCATCGGTCCGTGGAAACCGCAGGTGATGGCGCTGAAGGTGTCACCGCTGAGGAGCGCCAATGCCGATGGCACGACGCCGTACGTACCGAGGCTTGCTGACGTGAACAGCATCGCGCCGACGCGCGTGATAGCCGATGCCCACAAGGCCGGCCTGTTCGTGCACGTCTACACCTTCCGCAACGAGAAGCGCTACCTCGCCGGGCTGTTCAATGGCGATCCCGAAGCGGAGTATCTGGCCTACTTTCGTGCCGGCGTCGATGGCGTGTTCACGGACTTCGCCAATACGGGCGTTGCGGCGCGGGCGCGCTATCTGCAGGAGATCGGCTACTAGGCCGGCGCGGTAGTGCGGGCGCGAAAGAGCTGCGCGGGCTCAGCCAGCGGACGACGAACTCGTGGCGCGGTGACCCAGCGTCATGGCGCTGAAGACCATCGCCAGCACAGCGCACACGCACATCGTCACGATCACGCCGCTCCAGTTCCAGTGATCGGCGATCCAGCCGACGCCGGTGCCGGCAATCGCTGAACCGAACACATAGCCGAAGAAACCGGTGAAGCCGGCAGCGGTGCCGGCCGCCTTCTTCGGCACCATGTCGAGCGCCTGCAAGCCGATCAGCATGATCGGTCCGTAGATGAAGAAACCAATCGTGATCAGCGCGGCAATGTCGATCCACAGCGGGCCATTGCGATTCATGCCATAGATGATCAACCCCAGCAGCGTCGGGATCATGAACAGGATCGTGGCCGGCGCACGCTGGGACTTGAATACGCGGTCGGACATCCAGCCGCACAGTATCGTGCCTGGTACCGCCGACCACTCGAACAGCGCCCAGGCCAGGCTCGACTGTTCGAAGGTGAAATGCTTGGCGGTCTGCATATAGACCGGAATCCAGTCCACCACGCCATAGCGCACGAAATAGACAAAGGCATTAGCGGTCGCGATGGCCCACAGCAATTTGTTACGCAGTACGTGCTCGAAGAAGATCTCGCGAAAGCTAAACGTGCGCTCGTGCTTGGCGCTGTAGTTGGGCGGATAGTCGTTCTTGTACTGCTCGATCGGCGGCAGGCCGCAGCTCTGCGGCGTATCACGGATCAGCGCCATGGCAATCAGGGCCACCGCCACTGAAACCATCGCGTTGAAATAGAACTTCGCGCCCCAGTCGTGGAACAGCAGTACGCCCAGTAGCGCGATCATGGCCACCAGCGCGCCGCCGACATTGTGCGCGACATTCCAGATGGAAACCGCGCGCCCGCGCTCGCGAGTGGAGAACCAGTGCACCATGGTCTTGCCGCAGGGCGCCCAGCCCATGCCATTGAACCAGCCGTTCAGCGTCTGCAGCACGATCATGGCCGTGAGCGAGAGATACAGCGGTTTGTAGAAACCGAACACGAACAGGACCGCACAGGAGAGCAGCAGGCCCAGCGGCAGGAAATAGCGCGGGTTGCTGCGATCGGAAACGCTGCCCATCAGGAATTTCGAGAAGCCATAGGCGATGGACAGGCCGGTCATCGCCGTGCCGAGCTGCGCCTTGGTGTATTGCGGATAGTCCTTGAGGATGTCTGGCATTGCCAGCGAGAAATTCTTGCGCACCAGGTAATAGGCCGCGTAGCCGATGAAGATGCCGATGAATATCTGGCGCCGCAGGCGCTTGTATTCCGGATCCACGCGTTCCGCGGGTAGCGGCGCAGCCTCAGGAGCCGGGCGGAGGAAGGCAAACATGCTGGGTCGCATGATAATATAAAACGCTGCGGCCACGCTGTTGTTCCAAAGAGGCCGTTTCCGGGGCGGAACCATGAATCACGATGTGATGATTACCTGCGCGATCACTGGCGATGACACCAAGGTCACCAAGAGTCCGCATTGTCCCGTCTCCCCGGAACAGATCGCCGGCGCGGCCATCGATGCCGCCCGCGCGGGCGCGGCCATCGTGCATATCCATGTACGCGACCCGGACACTGGCGCCTTCAGCATGGAAACGAAGCACTACCGTGAGGTGGTCAAGCGGATCCGCGACAGCAAGGTCGATGTGATCGTCAACCTGACCTGCGGCATGGGCGGCTATATCTGCGTCGGCGATAACGGCATGAAGGACACGCCGGCCCCGGGCACCGATTTCGTGTCGCAGGAAGATCGCATGCGCCACGTCATCGATCTGTGCCAGGAAGGGCTGTACCGTCCCGATATCGCCACGCTCGATTGCGGCAGCCTGAACTTTGGCGACAGCAACCGCGCCTATGTTTCCACACCCAACTACCTGCGCAAGGGTGCGGGCATCCTGCGCGACCTAGGCGTCAAGGCAGAGCTCGAGATTTTCGACACCGGTAACCTGTGGTTTGCGAAACAGATGATGAAGGAAGGCCTGGTGCCCTCCCCGCCGCTGGTGCAGCTGTGCGCCGGCATTGCCTATGGAGTGCCGGCCGATACGGGGCACCTGCTCGCCATGGTCAACAGCCTCGACCCTGGCACGATCTGGACCTCGTTCGCGATCAGCCGCATGCAGATGCCCTGGGTGGCGCAGTCGGTTTTGCTGGGCGGTAACGTGCGCGTGGGCCTGGAAGACAACCTGTACCTCAGCCGCGGCGTGTACGCCAGCAACGCGCAGCTGGTGGAAAAGGCACGCACGATCATCGAGGCGATGGGCGCGCGCGTGATCACGGCGGCGCAGACCCGCGAGCGGCTCGGACTGCGCTAAATGGCGGCGGACAAGCCCCTGCTGATCTACTCGACCGACATCGCACCCGAGTGGATCGACTACAACGGCCACCTGCGCGACGCCTACTACGGCCTGGTGCTGAGTTACGCCTCCGATGCGCTGATGGATCATCTGGGGCTGGATGAGGCCTATCGAAAGGCTACCTCGACTACGCTTTACACACTCGAGCAGCACCAGCACTTCCTGCACGAAGTGATGAAGAGCGATCACCTCGAGGTGCGCGTGCGCCTGCTGGCCGCCGACGCCAAGCGCATGCACGTGGCTTTTGATTTCTACACGGACCGCTATCCCGATCCGGTATCGATCGGTGAGGTCATGCTACTGCACGTAAAACAGGGTGCGACTCCAGGTGCCGTGCCCTTTCCTGAAGCGATTGCGCGCGCGATCGCCGCGCTGCTCAGTGCCAGTGCGCCCTGGCCTGCGCCCGGCCCTGCCTCCAGGCCGCTCGAGCTGCGGAAGCGCTGAGCGATGGACAGTCAGCGGCTGCTGCGGCCAAAAAGCATTGCGCTGATCGGTGGCAACTGGACCGATGCAGTGGCTGCCGGCAGCCGCGCGATCGGCTACGCCGGTCAGCTCTGGCGCGTGCATCCGACCAGACCTTCCACGCCCAAGACACACTACTTCCGCTCAGTGGATGAACTCCCGGCTGCGCCTGATCAGGCATTCATCGCCGTCGCCGCGCCCGAAGCGGTCAAGGTGGCGGGCGCGCTGCAGCGGCGCGGTGCGGGTGGGTTCGTGTGCTTCGCTTCCGGGTTCTCGGAGCTGGGCACCGAGGTGGGCACGAAGCTGACCGAATCGCTGCTGGCTAATGTGCCCGACCTGCCGTTCTTCGGGCCGAACTGCTATGGCATCGTCAACTTCTTCGATCGCTGTGCGCTCTGGCCCGACCAGGTCGTAGGCGCGAGCCCCGCGCGCGGCGTGGCGCTGATCTGCCAGAGCGGCACGCTGGCGCTCACGATGATGTTCAACGACCGCTCGGTGCCGATCGGCTACATCTTCACGATGGGCAACCAGACGCGGCTCGCGATCGAAGACCTGATCGAGCTGCTGTGCGAGGACGAGCGCGTCAGCGCGTTCGGCCTGTACGTCGAGGGCGTCAAGGATCCGGAGCGCTTTGCCCGCGCAGCTGATCTGGCCCGCAGCAGGCGCAAGCCGATTGCGCTGGTCAAGGCCGGTCGCACGCAGACCGCCGCGCGCACCGCGCACAGCCATACGGGCTCGCTGGCAGGCAGCGACAATGTGTTCGATGCCTATTGCCGCCAGGCGGGCATCGCGCGCTGCGAAACCCTGAGCGCCTTGTGCGAGACCTTGAAGGTATTGCACAGCGGTGGACCGCTCGGTGGCCGCCGGCTGCTGGCGATGGGCGCATCGGGGGGCGACATGGCAATGACGGCCGATGTGTCACGCGACCTGCAGCTCAGCTTTCCGCCCATTGCCGCCGCGCCGCGCGCAAAGCTGCGCGACGTTCTGGGCGAGCGGGTCACGATCTCCAACCCCTTCGACTTCCATACCTACACCTGGTTTGACCCGCCGCGACAGCGCGCCGTGTTCGATACCGCGGTGTCCATGGATGTGGACGCGGTGGCTTTCGTGCTCGATTGCCCACCAGAGCAGAAGGCGGATCTCAGTTCCTTCAGCGTAGTGATCGATGAATACGTCGCCGCCGCCGCAGCGGCCTGCAAGGCTGCGTTGGCAGTCAGGCCGCGGAGCGACGACAACACCGGGCCTGCACGCGTCGCTCTGCTCGCCTCGCTCCCTGAAACGATGCCAGAGAGCATCCGCGAGCAATGTCTGGCTGCGGGCGTTGTGCCTTTGCAGGGGCTGCGCGAAGGACTCGAAGCGCTGAACCTGTGCGGCGCCATGGGTGAGTGCTGGCGCCAGGGTAGTCGCGTCACGATGTTGCGCCCTGCTGCCGCCGCTGCTGGCAGTAAGACTGCACGCAACCTGCTGGAGCGCGAGGCCAAACAGGCTCTGGCGGCTTTTGGCGTGCCGATCCCTGCTTCGCGGCAGGTCAGTGTCAGCTCAGCCGTGGCTACGGCACGTGAAATCGGATTCCCGGTAGTGATGAAGGCGGCGGCCGCTACGCTGGCCCACAAGTCAGATGTCGGCGGCGTGATCCTCAATATCCGCAATGAGGTGGCGGCCGAGGCTGCGGCCGCGCAACTGGGCAAACTCGGCGATCAGGTACTGGTCGAGTCGATGGTCAGCGATGGCATCGTGGAGATCCTGGTGGGCATGCTGGTGGATGCGCAGTTCGGTCTCACCCTGGTCGTGGGTTCGGGCGGAGTGCTGACCGAGCTGGTGCGCGACAGCATCACGCTGCTGCCTTCCTTCACGAGCGAGTCCATCTCCGCCGGCCTGCAACGGCTCGCGGCCAACAAGCTGCTGGCCGGATACCGGGGCAAACCCGCGGGCGATGTGCCGGCGCTGATTGACGCCATCCTCGCAATAACGAACTATGCCACCGCGAACCTCGCGGTACTTTCGGAGCTGGACGTCAACCCGATCATCGTGCGTCCGGCGGGCAAAGGCGTGGTGGCGGTCGATGCACTCATCAGGTTGGGCTAAGGAGCAGTGAACATGTCCGATGGCATCAAGGTGACACGCGCTGGCGCGGTGCTGGAAGTGCGGCTCGACCGCCCCAAGGCCAATGCGATCACTCTCGCGGTTAGCCGCAAGCTCAATGACATCGTCGGAGAATTTCGCGACGACGAGAGCCTCCGCATCGCCATCATCACCGGCACGGGCGAGCGCTTCTTCAGCGCGGGCTGGGACCTGAAAGCCGCGACTGAAGGCGAGAAATCGGATGAGGATTGGGGCCCGGGCGGGTTTGGTGGCCTGAACTATCCACGCAACCTCAACAAACCGGTGATCGCGGCGATCAACGGCATCGCCTGCGGCGGTGGCTTCGAACTGATGCTCGGTGCCGACATCATCGTGGCTGAGGAGCACGCGACCTTCGCCTTGCCCGAGATCAACGTAGCGGTGCTCGCCGATGCCGGCACCATCAAGTTGCGGCGACGCATTCCCTACCACGTGGCGGTCGAGTTCCTGATGACCGGTCGCTGGATGGATGCAACCGAGGCGAAGCATTGGGGCCTGGTCAACCATGTGGTACCGAAGGGCGACGCGCTGAAGAAAGCGCACGAAGTGGCGGCAAAGCTGGCGGCTGGCCCGCCACTGCTGTTCCCCGCGATCAAGCAGCTGATGCGGCACAGTGAAATGGTGGCCGAACACGAGGCCTTCGAGCTGCACGATTCGCTCGACACGGTACAGAAAGTGCTGCGCTCCGATGACCTGAAGGAAGGCACGCGCGCCTTCACCGAGAAGCGCGCGCCACGCTGGACCGGGCGCTAGCGCACGAGCAATCAGGCAGCCTGTGAACAGCAGTCTGACCAACGCCATAGTCGATCGCGCGCCGACCTCGGCGCACAAGCTGACCTTGCTGGTCGCACTCGCGCTGTTCATCACTTACGTGGATCGCGGCAATCTGGGCACCGCCCTGCCGCTGGTGGAAAAGGATCTGGGCCTCTCGCCCGAAAGGCTGGGCGTGCTGGGTTCTGCGTTCTATGTAGCCTATGCGGCCGCCATGATTCCTGCCGGTTGGTTGGCTGACCGCTACGGCGGGCGGTTGGTATTGGCGGGCGGCCTGTTCATCTGGTCGATGGCCACCATGTTCATGGGCTTCGCCGGCTCGTTCACGAGTCTGCTGATGCTACGCCTGGTGCTGGGCCTCGGCGAAAGCGCGGCTTTTCCCTGCATGTCGAAATTGCTGGCTACTGCGGTGGAGCCCGCGAAAATCGGCTTTGCCAATGGTGTCATCGCCTTCGGCTACCTGGTCGGTCCTGCAGCCGGCACATTCGCCGGCGGACTGCTGATGGCGCAAGTCGGCTGGCGTCCGGTGTTCGTGGTATTCGGTGTGCTCTCGCTGTTTTGGTTGTGGCCGTGGAGCCGCACTGTCGTAGCTCCGGTGCATCAATCGACTGAGGCCGCCGCGGGCCCTCGCTTCATCGATATCTTGCGACAGCGAGGCCTGTGGGGTGCATCGCTCGGTCACTTCTCTTCTAACTACACGTTCTACTTCATCCTGTTCTGGCTGCCAGAGTACCTGGTCAAGGAACGCGGCATGACCATGTCGAAGATGGCGATTGTGGCCAGCGCCGCCTATCTCGTGAATGCATTGGCGGCAGTCGCCTCGGGTTGGGCAACTGACTACTGGGTCCGCAGCGGGCGCTCGCGCAACCTGGCCTACAAGTTTGTCATGGCGCTCAACCACAGCATGGCGATCGGTTGCATGATGGGTATCGTGTTGTTGCCGGCAGGCGCCTCGATCGCCTGCCTGTTTGCGTATCAGGTAGCGATGGGATTCTCCTCACCCGGCACCTTTGCGATTGCACAGATCCTCGCCGGACCGGTGGCAGCGGGCCGCTGGGTCGGCGTGCAGAACATGTGTGGCAACATTGCTGGCATCGCGGCACCGGCAATTACCGGATTGATCATTGGTGCCACCGGGCACTATGAGCGCGCTTTCGGCCTGGCTGCACTGATCAACATTCTGGGTTTGTTGGGTTGGGTGGTGATACTCCCCAGGATCGCGCCCATTGACTGGCGCGGACGGAGTGCAGTATGAGTTCCAGGAAGAAGCCTGCAACAAAACCCAGCCGGATCTCCGCCGAAGAATGGCAGCTGCGCCGCGAGCTCGCCGCCTGCTTCCGCCTGATCGCCCATTTCCGCATGACCGACCTGATCTACACGCACGCGACGCTGCGTCTGCCGGGCGCGGAGCGCTGCTTCCTGATCAATCCCTATGGCCTGATGTTCGATGAGGTCAAGGCTTCGGATCTGCTAAAGGTACGTCCTGACGGGAGCATCGCGGATGGCAGGCCCGGACTGATCAATCTCGCCGGCTATGTGATTCACAGTGCAATCCACGCGGCGCGCGAGGATGCGCACTGCGTGGTGCATACGCACACCCGGGCCGGTTGCGCCGTGGCGGCGCAACGCCATGGGTTGTTGCCGGTCAACCAGATTTCGCTCGAGTTCTACAACAAGGTGGCCTATCACGACTACGAAGGCATCGCCTACGACCTGGACGAGCGCCAGCGCTTGGTGCAGCACGTAGGCGACAAGCCGGTGGTGATCTTGCGCAACCACGGCCTGCTGACACTGGGCAAAAGTGTGGCGCAGGCCTTCCTGCGCATGTACTACCTCGACAAGGCCTGCGAGATCCAGCTTGCGGCGCAGACCGCAGGCGCGCCACTGAGGCTGCCCTCACACGAGATCTGCGACCGCACCGAGCAGCAATATAGCGTTCCGCCACCAGCACCCAATGCGCAGCTCGTGGCGGATCCCGACGGCATGGACCTGGGCTGGCAGGCGCTGCTGCGCCTTCTTGATCGCATCGACCCGCGCTACAAGAACTGATCAGCCGCCGAGCGGCCGCAACAGCGCTCTCGAGATGATGTGGCGCTGGATCTCGCTGGTGCCGTCCCAGATGCGCTCGATGCGCGCATCGCGCCAGATGCGCTCCAGCGGCAGATCGCTCATCAGGCCCATGCCACCATGGATCTGCAGGGCCTCGTCGGCAATCATGGCCAGTGTCTCGGTGGCTTTCAGCTTGGCGATCGCCATGTCGGAATCGGTGGCCGTGCCCTGATCCTTCTTCCAGGCGGCTTCGAGCACCAGCAATTCCGCAGCCCGAAGTTCAACGGCCATATCGGCCAGCTTGAAACCGATGCCCTGGAACTTGCCGATCGATTGCCCGAACTGCACGCGATCGACGGCCCAGCGCTTGGCAAGTTCGAGCGCACGATCGGCGCGACCGAGACAGCAAGCGGCCACCTGCAGTCGCGTGGCCCCGAGCCAGGTGTTCGCCACTTCAAACCCCTGCCCTACCTCGCCCAGCACCGCACTCGCGGGCACGCGACAATCGTTGAACTGCAGGATGCAGTTGTTGTAACCGCGGTGCGAAACGTTGCGATAGCCCGGCAGCACCTGGAATCCCGGGTGACCCATGTCGATCAGGAACGCCGTCATGATCTTGCGCGGCGTCTTGCCGGATGTATCGGTGCTGGTCGCCGCCAGCAGGATCACGAAGTCCGCATGGTCGGCATGGCTGATGAAGTGTTTGGTGCCATTGATCACAAAGTCGTCGCCTGCGCGCACCGCGGAAGTCTTCATGCTGCGCAGATCCGAGCCTGCGCCCGGCTCACTCAAGGCCAGGCAATCGGTGCGCTCGCCGCGCACGGCCGGCAGCAGGTAGCGCTCGCGTTGCTCACCCTTGCAGGCCATCAGGATGTTCGAAGGGCGCCCCACACCGCAGTAGTGCAGCGCATAGTTGGCGCGCCCGAGCTCCTTCTCGTACAGCACCCAGGTGACGGTATCGAGACCACCACCGCCCACTTCGGTGGGCATGTTGGCGGCATAGAGACCGGCGGCCATGGCCTTGGCACGTATGCTGGCCAGCAATTGCGGGCGCAGCACGCCGCTGTCCTCGACTTCCTTCTCGTGCGGATAGAGCTCGTTCTCGACGAATTCCCGCGTGGTCTTGACGATCAGCTGCTGCTCGTCGGTCAATGAGAAATCCATGCTGCGCTCCCGCTCAGTATCTGGTGCCGACTGCGTCTATTTGCTGGCTGGGCGCGGCGCGCCCACCGAGCGACCCGCTTCTGGCGGCAGCGGTTGGTCGGCCTGCTGTGCTTGCAGCTGCTCGAGCGTGCGCCGCATCGGCTCGGGCATCGCGGCGGTCTTGCCGCCGAAGGTATTCACGTGCAGGTGCATCTGCTCACCCGTGGCGGCCAGAACCTGGTCGCGAGCGCGATAGACGCTGTGCATCACATGCAGCCGTTTCGCCTCTGCCTTCAGCACGCGGGATTCCACGCGATACATCTCGCCGGTGCGCAACTCGGCGCGATGGGTGTTGTGGGTCTCCACCGTGTAGAACATGTGGCCGGCAGCGCGATAGGCCTCATCGACGCCGAGGCGCCGGTAGAGCGCATCCATGGCGTCGCCAAACACCTGGTGGTAGCGCGAGTCGGTCATGTGACCGTTGTAGTCGATCCACTCCGGGCGCACGGAGCCCGTGAGCGCAGGCCAGGCGTTGTCTTTGGATTGCGCCGCAGCCTGAGCGCCTTGCGTGGCGTACAGCCGCGCCTCGAGCGCGCGCAGCGTGGCGCCAGCGCCGATGTTGTACTGGCGCAGCACCTGCTGGATGGCGACCAGGTAGTCGTCGCGTAGCCGTTCCAGTTCGCGGATCGAGCGACCCTCGGCCTGGGCCTGGGTGCCCGTCACCATCTTGTCGATCAATGAATCAGTGAGCTCGGGGGCTTCGAGCTTGGTCCACGGCCACTTGAGACAGGGACCGAACTGCTTGAGCATGTGGCGCATGCCCGGCTCGCCGCCCGCCAGGTGATAGATCAGGTTGGTGCCCATCGCGGCCCACCGCAGGCCGGGACCGTAGATGATCGAATCATCGAGTTCGCCCGTGGTCGCGACATCTTCGTTGACCATGTGCAGGATCTCGCGCCAGATGGCTTCCTGCAGGCGATCGGTAAGATGGCCGGGCACCTCGCGACGCACATGCAGTGCATGCATGCCAATGAAGGTGTAGAACTCGCGCGCGGCCTCGATCGCCGCGGCCGAGGTGCGCGCGCCGCCCACCAGCTCGACCAGTGGTAGCAGGTAGACCGGATTGAAGGGATGCGCCACCAGGAAGCGCTCGGGTGCCACCATGTCACGCTGCAGATCGGTGGGCGTGAGGCCGGAAGTGCTCGAGGCGATGATCACATCGGCCGGAGCGGTACGGCTGACTTCAGCCAGCACGCGCTGCTTGAGTTCCAGCTGCTCGGGGATATTCTCCTGGATGATGTCCGCCTGGCGCGCCATCGCGGCGGCATCGGTGGTGAAGGACAGCTTGCCCTTGGCCGGGAGCGGTGCAATGGTCAGGCGCGAGAGCGCCGGCTCGGCATTTGCGACGGCATCGCGGATCCACTGTTCCATCTTCGGGTTAGAGTCGACGGCAATCACATCGATGCCAAAGTGCAGCGCACGCGCTGCCCAACCGCCACCGATCACGCCGGTGCCCAGCAAACCCAGTGTCTTCACCTTTCTCATCTCGATTTCCGTCCTTCGCTGATGGGTATGCACGCTAGTGTGTGTGCGTCGATGCTTCTGACTCGAGTCCGCGATCGGCAAGTTCCGCCGCGACCCACTCTTTCTGGATATCCAGCGAGCGGCAGCTGAGCAGGTACACGATGGCGGCCACTGGCAAGCCGACCAGCATGGCGAGGTCGGCGCCGCCCATGGCCTTGGCGATCGGCCCTACATAGAGTCCGGTGCTGAAGAAAGGAATCATCACGACGAAGCCCAGGGTATAGGCGAGCAGTCCGCGCCAGCTCCAGCGCCCATAGATGCCCCGCGGATTGAAGATTTCGCGCACCGAGTAACGGCATTTCCTGACCCAGTAGAAATCGACCAGGTTGATGGCTGTCCAGGGCGTGAACAGGTACAGCAGCACGGCCAGCAGATCGCCGAAGCGGTTCACGAAGTCTTTGGTGGCCAGCAGCGCGATACCGATCGAAGCCACGCCCGCGATCAACAGGCTCACCATGCGCGCACTGATGCCGGCACGCTGCGGCTTGACGCAATCGGCAACGCTGATCAGTGTCAGCGAGGCGCCGTAGAAATTGAGGGCAGAGATCGTGATCAGGCCGAGCAATGAGCCGGCCAGCAGCAGTTTGCCGAAACCCGGCACGATGGCGTCGGCAGCACTCTCCATGGCTGCCGCCACTTCGGCGCGCGGGCTCAAGGCCGAAGCGAAAGTGCCGACCAGCATCATCCACACGCCGCCGATGAAGGCGCCGACGTAGGTCCACATGAACGAGGCGAATACTCCGACCTTCGCCGGCAGGTAGCGTGAATAGTCGCTCACGTAGATGGACCAGCTTATCTGGTAGGCCGCCGAAGCGAAGAACTGCACCATGAAGGGGTTGCGCTTGAATTCTCCCCACTGCAGCAGCTGGGCCGGTATGGGCGCCACGAACAGCGCACCGAGTGTGAAGGCCGTGAGCAGCGCGATCATCACGTAGGCGGTCAGGCGTTGCGCGCGGTGGATCCAGTCGTAACCGACGACCGCCACGGCCAGGCCGGCGATCAGGAACCCGGTGATGATCGAAGCATCGGCGCTGGGCCCCGCACCGCTCAACTGGCGCACAGCCTGTGCCGCCAGCACGCCATTGAACGCGTTGTAACCGATGTAGGCCACCATGGCGACGAACCAGACCAGCAAGGCACCGAGATAGCCGAACTGTGGTCGCGACTGGATCAGCTGCGGCAAACCCAGCTGCGGGCCCTGTGTGGAGTGGAAGGCCATGAAGAACGTGCCGAGTATGCAGCCACCGATCACTGCGGTGGCGGTCCAGAGCAGGCTGCCGCCGAGCGCGATGCCCAGCACGCCAACGGCGAGGGTCGCCAGATGGGCATCACCTGAAAACCACACCGGCCACAGATCGCGCACTTTGCCGTGGCGTTCGGCGTGTGGAATGTAGTCGATGGAATGCGATTCGATCAGCGAACGTTCAGTCACCGGCCATCCCCCTCAAGCGTTGACGTCGACAACCACGCGGCCACGTACCTTGCCCTGGAGGATGTCCGCGGCAACCCGCGGGACCTCAGCGAGCGGCACCAGGGTGGCCAGCGCATCCATGTGCTCCGGTGAAAGCTCGCTCTGCAGCAGCTTCCAGGCTGCGATGCGCCGCTCGCGCGGGCACATGACGGAATCGATGCCCAACAGGCTGACTCCACGCAGCAGGAATGGAATAACCGTGTGTTCGAGTTTGCTGCCACCCGCAAGCCCGACCGCAGCCACGGCCGCGCCATATTTCGCCTGCGCCAGCACCCGCGCCAGCGTGTTGCCGCCTACGGAGTCTATGCAAGCAGCCCAGCGTTCGGTTTCCAACGGACGTTTGGCAACATCGGCGAACGCCGAGCGGTCGATGACCGCGCCGGCACCCAGCTGGTGCAGGAATTCATGCGCTTCTGCACGACCGGTGGACGCGACCACCTGGTAGCCGCGCTGCGCAAGAAGCGCTGTCGCCACCGAGCCCACCCCGCCGGCCGCGCCGGTCACCAGTATTTCTCCCGCAGCGGGCTGCGTACCGTGTGCTTCCAGTGCCATCACCGCAAGCATCGCCGTGAAGCCAGCCGTGCCGATGATCATGGCCTGCCGGCTATCGAGGCCCGCCGGGAGCGGTACCAGCCAGTCGCCATTCACGCGAGCGCGCTGTGCACAACCGCCCCACTGCACTTCACCGACGCGCCAGCCCGTGAGCACCACGGCATCGCCCTTGCGCCAGGAGGCATGCGATGACTCGAGCACCTTGCCGGCAAAATCGATGCCGGGTACATGAGGATAGCGTTTGACGAGTCCGCCGCTGCCGGTGACGACCAACCCGTCCTTGTAGTTGATGCTCGAGTAGTCGACTGCCACGGTGACATCACCCGGCGGCAATGCCTGCTCGTCGAGCTCGCGTATCGCAGGGGTGACTTTGCCAGCCTCTTCGGTCAGCAGCAGCGCTTTGAACATGCTTAAGGCCCCGTCTGTACGCGGTTTGAATCAGTCGTTGAGCTGCATTATCGCAAATAAGCGTTGCCCAAGGCGGCCCGCGCCAGCCTATTTTTCCGTATGGTTTTCCGCAGGGCCCGGCGCGGCCGCAGGCGTTCCCGAGGGTTCACGGTGATAGGGCAACCAGCCATAGATCTCCGGTGAGGTCTGCGGATACGCGAGAAAATGCTCCGGGGATTCCACCAGGCGTTCGGCCCGGCGCCGCGACAGGCGCCACACCGCAAAGAGCGTGAACAGCAGCGTCAATCCAAACGCGTAGATGAAGAAGGCATTGGGCGCAATCAGCTGGATCGCGAAGGTGCCGGTGGTCGGGCCAATCGAGGCACCCAGTGCCCATACAAATAACAGAGTCGACGACAGGGCGACGTAGTCGGAAGCGACTGCGCGATCGTTTGCATGCGCCACGCCTACGGCATACAGGCTCTCGGCCAGGCCACCGAAGATCGCGAACAGCCCCGCCATTACCAGGAACGGCGTGGCGCTGGTCGCCGTGACCAGTACCGCAGCCACTGCCAGGATGCCCGCGCCGAGCGCAATCAGCGCATACAGGCGATCGATCTTGTCGGAGACATAACCGATGGGCCACTGCAGGAACAGGCCACCGAGGGACACGCAGGCCATCAGCATCACGATGTGGCGCTGATCGAAACCGATGCGCTCGCCGAACAAGGGGCCGACCGTAGTGAAGGCCGTGAGGATCAGTCCGTTGAGCAGGCACGCGAGTACGCTGACCGGAGAGTTGCGCAGCGCTTTGAGGATCTCCAGCTTGACTCGATGCGGCAGCACCGGCGCCTGCACATTGATGGCCACCATGGGCACCAGCGCCAGCGTGGTGGAAATGCCGGCGATGAACAGCAGCTCGGGGCCACGCACGTTCAGGTTCTGCCCCAGCAACTGGCCGAGACCGAAGAAGCAGCCGTAGACCAGCACGTAGATCGTCAGTACGCGGCCGCGCTGGGAATTGGGCACCAGTGCATTGAGCCAGCTCTCGACTATCACGGCGAGCCCAGCGGCATTGATACCGATCAGGAAACGCAACAGCATCAGCATTGGCACGCTGTCGACGAAATGCAGACCCAGTATCGCCACGGCCTTGAGGCTGGCAAATGTGGCGTAGGCACGCTCCAGGCCCACCGGCGATATGAATTTGTGGGCGTACAGGCAAGCGACCAGGAAGCCCACGGCCTCGGCGGTGGCGATCAAGCCGATGACGCCAGCCGAGAGCCCCATTGACGAGAAGCGCAAGGGCAGCAGCGACCCCAGCGTACCAGCGCCGAACATGATCAGCGCAGTGCTGACCAGTGGCAGCGCGACCCGCCACGGAATCGCGTCGGGCCCGCGCTTCATGGCGCGCGAAACTCGACGATCAGCAGCCCAATCGCGCGGCTGCGGCCCGCATTGCGCAACCGATGTGCAACATCGGCCGGATAACGCAACGTATCCAGCGCAGTGCCCAGCGCCTGTCGGCTGCCCGACTGCACCTCGATGCGTCCGGCGACCACAGTGAGGTGCTCGCGTGTACCGGCTGTGTGCGCCTCGCTCGCCAGCACACCACCGGGTTGCATGATCAGCTGGTACCACTCGAAGCGTCCGGCGAGCTCCACCGGACTCACGACCCGCAGCTCGCATTTGCCGTCCTTGCTGCGCATCACAGGTACGCTCGGTCCGCGTACCGGCTGGATCGCGCCGCTGTCGCCAGGTTCGATCGAGCCCAGCAGTTGGGTGAGCGGCACGCCTAGCGCGTTGGCCAGACGCCATACCACCGCCACTGTCGGGTTGGCACGCTGACGCTCGATCTGGGAGAGCATCGACTTGGAAACGCCGGAGCGCTTCGAGAGCGCATCCATGGACAAGGCTCGCGCCTCGCGCAGTGACGCCAGTGCCGCACCAATGCGGGGTGGTTGTTCGGGGGCTCTGGCGAGTGGGCGGCGGCGCGGCATGAACGGGCAACTGCAATGTCGATGAACTGTACGCAATCATACTCGAAAGCAGCCGTCCAAGTTCTTGATAGCAAACGTCTGTTCTGTATACTGCACAGCCTTGGTTGCGGGCCCGGGTCGTGGATTCCAGGAGGCGGCGTGAAAGCGACAGCATTCTACGATTTGGCGACAACGACACTGGAGCAACTGCGCGCCCAGGGCCTTTACAAGACCGAGCGGCAGCTCAGCTCGCCGCAGAACGCCCGCATCCGGGTCAATGCTGCCGCGGGCCAGTCCAATCGCGAACTGGTCAACCTGTGCGCCAACAACTACCTCGGCCTGGCCGATCATCCCGAGGTGATCGCCGCTGCCCATGCGGCGCTCGACCAGTACGGTTATGGCATGGCCTCGGTGCGCTTCATCTGCGGCACGCATGACGTGCACCGGGAACTCGAGACGCGCCTCGCCACATTCCTGGGCACCGAAGACACGATCCTGTATTCCTCCTGCTTCGACGCCAATGGTGGCCTGTTCGAGACGCTGCTCGGCGAGGAAGACGCGGTGCTCTCCGATGCACTCAACCATGCTTCGATCATCGATGGCATACGCCTCTGCAAGGCGCGCAAATACCGCTATGCCAATTGCGATCTGGCGGATCTCGAGGCGAAGCTCCGAGAGGCCGCCGACGCGCGCACGCGTCTGATCGTGACCGACGGCGTGTTCTCGATGGACGGCAGCTTTGCGCCCCTGGCCGGGCTGTGTGATCTGGCCGAGCGCTACGATGCCCTGGTGGTGGTCGATGATTCGCATGCCACCGGTTTTGTGGGAGCGCACGGTCGCGGCACCCATGAGCGCGCCGCAGTGATGGGTCGCGTTGATCTGCTCACCGGCACCTTTGGCAAGGCACTGGGTGGCGCCGCGGGCGGCTACGTCTCGGGCAAGCGCCTCGCCATCGACTGGCTGCGCCAGCGCTCGCGCCCCTATCTGTTCTCGAATTCGGTGCCGCCAGTCATTGCTGCCACTACGCTGCGGGTGCTCGAACTGGTGGCTGCCGGCGATGAGCTGCGTACGCAGCTCATCCGCAACGCTCAACAATTTCGCGCCGGCCTCGGTGCCGCCGGCTTCACGCTCAAGCCGGGCGAGCATCCGATCGTGCCGGTGATGATCGGTGATGCGGCGTTGGCCGTGCGCATGGCCAACCGCTTGCTGGAACTGGGCATCTATGTGATCGGCTTTGCTTTTCCGGTGGTGCCCAAGGGCGAAGCACGCATCCGCACGCAACTCAGTGCGGCGCACACGAGCGCACAGCTGCAACAGGCCATCGAGGCGTTTACGATAGGCGGGCGCGAACTGGGAGTGATCCGATGAAGGCGTTGGTGAAGGCCAAGGCGGAGAAAGGCATCTGGATGCAGGACATCCCCGAGCCCAGCTACGGGCCCAACGATGTGCTGATCCGCATGAAGAAGACCGCCATTTGCGGTACCGACATGCATATCTGGCACTGGGACGACTGGGCGCAGCGCACGATCCAGGTGCCGATGGCGGTCGGCCATGAATACGCGGGCGAGATCGTTGCGATAGGCAGCGAAGTGCGCGGCCTGGCGATCGGCGACCGCGTATCGGGCGAAGGTCACATCACCTGCGGCTATTGCCGTAACTGTCGCGCCGGGCGTCGGCATCTGTGCCGCAATACCGTGGGCGTGGGCGTCAATCGCCCGGGGTGCTTTGCCGAATACATGGCGCTGCCCGCCAGCAATGTGTTCAAGTTGTCCCCGGCGATCAGCGATGACATCGCCTCGATCCTCGATCCGTTTGGCAACGCCACCCACACCGCCCTCGCCTTCAGTCTGGTGGGTGAGGATGTGTTGATCACGGGGGCCGGCCCGATCGGCATCATGGCGGTGGCCATTGCCCGGTTCGTGGGTTGCCGCCATATCGTAGTCACTGATGTGAATCCGTATCGCCTGGAACTGGCGCGCAAGATGGGTGCCTCCCAGGTGCTCGACGTGCGCACCGAAAATCTCGATCAGGCCATGAAGGCACTGAAGATGGAAGAAGGCTTCGATGTGGGGCTCGAGATGTCGGGCGTGCCCTCGGCCTTCCGCGAGATGCTGCGCACCATGCACCACGGCGGCAGTATCGCGATGCTGGGCATCATGCCGCAGGACGCCGGCATCCATTGGGACGAGGTGATCTTCAAGGGCCTGGTACTCAAGGGCATCTACGGCCGCGAAATGTTCGAGACTTGGTACAAAATGTCGAGCATGCTGCAAAGCGGACTCGATATCTCAGCGGTGATCACCCACCGCCTGCCCGTACAGGAGTATCGTTTTGGCTTCGAGACCATGGCCGGTGGCCACAGTGGCAAGATCATCCTCGACTGGGAAGCCTGAACGATGACGCTCAGCGTACTCGACATTTTCAAGGTGGGCATCGGCCCTTCGAGTTCACACACTATGGGGCCGATGAACGCGGCGCGACGCTTCGTGCTCGACCTCGCCTCTCGCAATCTGCTCGAAGCGACCACGGAAGTGCGTGCCGAACTCTACGGCTCGCTCGCGCTCACCGGCCTCGGTCACTGCACTGACCGCGCCATCCTGCTGGGCCTCGAGGGTCAATCGCCCGAGACGCTCGATCCCGCGGCTGTCGAGGGCTGGTTGACTCGCATCCGCACCGAGGGTCGCCTGCTGCTGGCCGGCAAGCGCGCGATTGCCTTCAACGAGCGCGCGCATCTGCTCTGGCATCGCGACCTGACCTTGCCCGGCCATCCCAACGGCATGCGCTTCACTGCCCGCGATGCACTGGGAAAGACCCTGGCGAGCGACGAGTACTATTCACTGGGTGGCGGATTCATCGCCCGCGCTGACGAGCTCGCCAATGATTCTGGCGGTGAGGTCAACCTCGAGCAGCTCTACCCCTTCAATTCCGGCGATGAGCTGCTCGAGCGTGCGCGCCACCATGGCCTCGAACTGCACGAGCTGGTGCTGGCCAATGAAGCGGCCTTTCGCGAACCCGAGCAGACTCATGCGGCGCTGCTCAAGCTGTGGGAAGTGATGCAATTGTGCATCGAGACGGGCTTTGCGGCGCAGGGCCTGCTGCCAGGCGCGCTGAAGGTGCGGCGGCGTGCGCCGAAACTGTATCGACAGCTGGTTGAGGCCAGTGCGCCATCGGCCATGCAGGCGCTTGACTGGGTCAATGCCTTCGCGCTGAGCGTCAACGAAGAGAACGCCGCCGGCGGTCGCATGGTGACCGCGCCCACCAATGGCGCGGCCGGCATTGTGCCGGCGGTGCTGGCCTACTACCGACGCTTCGAAACGGGCGCTTCCGATGAAGGCGTGAAGCGTTTCCTGCTGGTCGGCGGTGCGATTGGCATGCTCTACAAGAAAAACGCGTCGATCTCCGGAGCAGAATCCGGTTGCCAGGGTGAGGTGGGGGTCGCCTGCTCGATGGCGGCCGCTGGCCTGGTGGCGGCGCTACACGGTACCAACGAGCAGATCGAGAACGCGGCCGAGATCGGCATGGAACACAATCTGGGTCTGACCTGCGACCCGATCGGCGGGCTGGTGCAGATCCCCTGCATCGAGCGCAACGCCATGGGCGCCGTGAAAGCCATCAACGCCGCGCGCCTGGCGATGCGTGGCGACGGCACCCACAAGGTATCGCTCGATCAAGTGATCGCCACGATGCGACAGACAGGCAAGGACATGTCGTCCATCTATAAAGAGACCTCGCAAGGTGGTCTCGCGGTCAACGTGCCCGAGTGCTGAGGCGCGCGTCCGACCCGACGCACCTGATCTGACATATTGCCTCTATTTATAGGGCCCACGGGCTACCGGGGCTCCACCCTTTCCCAGATTTTCCGTTGCACGATCTTCCCCTCGACCCCCGTTTTGGTACGCGTGAACACCATGCGCCGGCCGTCGATCTGCACCTGTTGGGAGTAGCTCGCGCCCTCTTCGCCTGAATACAGCGAGGTCTGCACATGGTGAGTGGCCGTCGCGGTCGCTGCGTCGAACTCCCAGGTGCCGCAGTAGGCGTAGTAGCTGTCGAGCAATGCCATCTTCGATCGGACAACGATGGCCTTGCCGGTAGCGCCCAGGCGCCTGGCGGGGGCATCCACGCGCGGTCGTTGACCGCCAGCGATCTGCACGCTGATCGTTCCGGAGGCATCGTAGATCAGCATGCCCGTAGTGCCCGATCCATAGAATGGATCGGCGTGAATGCCGCTGGCATCTTCAGTTTCAACGCTGAGCAGGCGCCAGCTACCCACCAGGTCTTTGGCCGCAAGGGGTGTACTGGCTAGCGCCGGCGCGCTCGCCACCGCAAGCCCCACCAGTGCCAGCCGTCGGTTCGGATAGTTGATCAGGGTTTGCCGGAATGCTTCGGCGGCAGGCAGTCGTTGGCCATCGGCCAGCAGCAGCTCACCGAGCAGTTCATCGAAGGGTTTCACTGACCACGGCGGGCCATACTCGAATTCCAGCGTTGCGGTTTCGGCAATCGCCTGCTGCACCCGGGCAATTCCGGCAGCGTGCTGGCCATCGTAAAATTGGATCGTGCCATCCAGTGCGTCGGCCATCGCGTCGGCTTGCGCGACCTCGCTGGTGCTGGTCGCGTCGTACCAGGCGGCGGCGACATCCATGGAACTGCGGCTGGCGACATCACGCCGCGCGCGCAGCGCGGCGAGCGCCGCCCGCGCTGCGGCCAGGTCACCGTTAGCAGCCGTTGTGGTCCCGCGGGCGAAATCCCAGGCGGCGAAGTAACCGATGGAGGCTACGCCAGTGCTGTCCACCGGCAGTTGTGCCTCCGCCTCCGCGCCGCCGCGTGTCTCCACCAGCCAGGTGGCACGCGCAAAAGCCAGGCGCAGGCGATTTTCCTTGGTGGCACCGGTGGCCACATCGTGCGCCACCGATCGCAGCAGCGCCTCGGCTTCGGCGCGCTGGTTCTTCTGCAGGTAGGCGTATTCCAGCCACAGCAAGGCGTGGTAGCCGCCCTCGCCCTGGGAGCGCGAGACCTTGAGCG
The DNA here is from genome assembly GCA_025350055.1 of Gammaproteobacteria bacterium. Lineage (GTDB taxonomy): Bacteria > Pseudomonadota > Gammaproteobacteria > Steroidobacterales > Steroidobacteraceae > FEN-1191. The sequence goes on from JANXYK010000017.1 coordinate 24,426, forward strand.
AGGCGATGTTGACCTCGATCGCGTCATCCCACATGCCGAGCGCAAAGAAGATATGCGAGGGCATGTGCTGCGCATGTGAGGCCGCAGGTGCCACCTTCGAGTACAGGCGCGCCGCCCGCAGTCCCAGCGGGGCGTGCGCGGGGTCATCGTAGGCATGGATCAGATAGTGCAAAGCGCCAGGGTGATGCCGATCCCGCTCATAGACCGATTCGGCTTCGGCAGCGGCACGCATATAGTTCGCCACATTGCGTTTGCCGCCCGAGAGGCTGAGCAGCGAGAGCGCGTAGAGCGAACGGGCATCGAGGTCCGTGGGGTAGTCGTGGGCCAGGGCCGCCAGTGCTTCACTGTAGTTGGCGTCGCGCTCGGTTTTTTCCCCCGCACCGTAGAGCTTCTCTACCGACGACAGATAGGCGCGCTCGCGCGCCGTCGGCGCTTTCGCCAGGCGCTGTTCGGGTGTGGCCCCGAGCTTGGCCAGTGCCGCGCGCGCAGCGTCCGTGTCTTGTTCACCCCATAGCGCATGGTTATAGGTCAATGCCTCGCCCCAGGTGGCCATGGCGAAGCCCGGATCGAGGCGCCAGGCCTCCTGGAAAGACTTGCGTGCCGCTGGGTACTCGAAGCTATGCAGGAACAGCAGGCCACGCAGGAACTGCTGCTGTGCCTTCGGCGAGCCTGAAGTCGGAAAGTGCACCACACCCAGCTGGCCACTGACCTCGTCCCTGGCCTCATGCCCCTGATGAGAGGGGTCGCGAGCGGGCGCAGCGAGCGCCGCAGTGCATACAACAAGCATGAGGGCAATGACGTGGCTGCGTTTCACTTCGGCCTCCACAGGTGCTGTAAACGGCGGCAATTGCTGTTCAGGCGCGCCCTGCTGGGCGACAATGTAGCATGGACAATTCAGGCCGGCCCACCACGCCAGGCGCCATCCGCATCCGGTGGCGCATCTTTTCGCTGCTGGTGGGTTTCGCCATCGTGGTCTACTTCCAGCAACGCAGTATCTCGATCGCGGCTGAGCGCATCATGCCCGAGCTGTCGCTCACGCAGATGCAGATCGGCTGGCTGCAATGGGCCTTCGTGTTCACCTATGGCTTCCTGCAGTTTCCGGGCGGAGTGTTCGGCCAGCGGTTGGGCGCACGTCGTGCGCTGACTTCGATCATGCTGGTGGCGGTGCTGGCAACGGCGCTGGTACCGCTCGCGCCGCTGCTCTTCGGCGGCACCGCACTGTTTGCCGTATTGCTGGGCACTCAATTCCTGCTGGGCGCGGCGCACGCACCCTTCATGCCTGTCTGCGCCGGTGTGATGGCCTCGTGGTTGCCCTCCAACCGCTGGGCCATGGCGCAGGGCCTGCACACCTGTGCGTTGCAGATCGGCGCAGCGATGGCGCCACCGATACTCGTGATGCTGATGCAGGCATTTGGTTGGCAGCGGGCGCTGTTCTGGGCGGCGCTGCCACCGCTCCTGCTGATTGGAGTCTGGCGGTTGTATGCGCGTGACACGCCGCGCGAACACCCGGAGGTTTCCACGACTGAGCTCGCGGAGCTTGGTACGCCGGTGATACCCAACAGCGATAGCGGCCTGAGCATTGCGCGGATCATGCACATCCTCAGGAATCGCGATGTGCTGTTGCTGACGACTTCCTACATCAGCATGAACTACGTGTTCTATCTGCTGGCCAGCTGGTCATTTCTCTTTCTGGTGCAGCAACGGCATTTTGCGGCGCTGGAGGGCAGCTGGCTGGCAAGCCTGATTCCGATCGGTGCAGCAGTCGGCGCTGGCAGTGGTGGCATCATTACCGATGCACTGGTGCGGCGCTTTGGCAGCCGCTGGGGATTCCGTCTCGCGCCGCTGATTTCGCTGCCCTTGGCTGGCGTGCTGCTGCTGGTGGCGATCTGGATTCCCAACGCCTATGCCGGCGTGGTCGCCATGATGCTGGCTTTCGCAGCCGTCGAGATTACCGAGGGCGCCTATTGGGCCGGCACGATGAACATCGCCACGGCTGATACCATGGCGGCCACTGGCGTGCTGAACACCGGCGGAAATCTGGGCGGCATCATCGGCATACCGATTGTGGCGTACCTCTCCGGTCATGGCGCATGGGGCACGGCCTTCTTCATCGGCTTTTTGTGCGCACTCGTTGCTGCGCTTGTCTGGCTGGGCGTCGATACATCGCGCCCGCTGCTGGCACGCACTGTGAAAGTAACCACAACTTGAAGCACCGCTATTCAGCCGCCGCGCTGGCGCGTCACGCGCTGACTGGCAAGCCCTGGCCACGTGCCTGGCGTGCCGCCCCGCCAAAAACCGATTATGACGTCGTGATCATTGGCGGCGGCGGTCACGGACTCGCCACCGCCTATTACCTGGCCGCGAACCACGGCATCAAGCGCGTCGCCGTGCTGGAGCGTTCCTACATCGGCTCGGGCAATGTGGGGCGCAATACCACGATTGTGCGCTCGAACTACATGATGCCCGGCAATACGGAATTCTTCGAACACTCGATGAAGCTGTGGGAAGGCCTATCGCACGAGCTCAATTTCAACGTGATGCTCTCGCAGCGCGGCCAATGCGTGCTCGCCCACGGGCCCTCGCAATTCGATGTGCTCGCGCGCCGCGGCAACATCATGCGGCTCAACGGCATCGAGGCCGAGTTGCTCGAACGCAATGAGGTGAAGGCGCTGCTGCCTTATCTCGACTATTCAGCAGAGTCACGCTTTCCGATCTATGGCGGCCTGTTGCAGCGGCGTGCGGGCACGGCCCGGCACGATGCGGTCGCCTGGGGTTACGCGCGCGCCGCGGACGATCATGGCGTCGACATCATCGAGAACTGCGAAGTCATCGGCTTCGAGCGTGATCAGGATCGCATCACGGGCGTGCGCACCACACGCGGCACGATCGGCGCCGGCCGCACGCTGATCTCGGTGGCCGGTCACTCCTCGCAGGTGGCTGCGATGGCCGGGCTGCGCCTGCCGGTCGAGAGCCATCTGCTGCAAGCCTTCGTCACCGAGGCCATCAAACCGCTGGTCGATCACGTGATCTCCTTTGGCGCCGAGCTCTTTTACCTTTCGCAGTCAGACAAAGGCGGCCTGGTATTCGGCGGGCACATCGATGGCTTCAACACCTACACGCAACGCGGTCAGTTCCACAAAGTGCAAAACGTGGCTGAATGCGCGGTGGCCGTGATGCCTTCCATCTCGCGTTTGCGCTTGCTGCGCCACTGGGCTGGCATCCAGGACATGACGCCCGATGGCAGCCCCTTCATGGGCCGCACGCCGCTGGCAAACCTGTGGCTGAACGGGGGTTGGTGTTACCAGGGCTTCAAGGCCACGCCCGCCGCGGGCTGGTGCATGGCGCACACGGTAGCGCATGGCGAAGAACATCCGCTGGTTCGTCATCTGGCGCTCGATCGATTCCGGTCGGGTAACGGGTATGACGAGTACGCGCATGGCAACTGGACCTACAAGCAGTGACGCCATGCTGATCATCCCCTGCCCTCATTGCGGTGCGCGCGACTATACGGAGTTCCGCTATGGCGGCGATGCCAGCCGGCCGAGGCCCGCGCATGGCACGGGCACTGTGAACGAGTGGCACGACTACGTGTTCGTGTTCGACAACCCCAAGGGCATCCATCGGGAGTATTGGCAGCATGTACAGGGCTGCCGGCAATGGCTGGTGGTCGAGCGCAACACGGCCACCAATGAACTGAGTCGTGCGCAGCTGGCGCGTGAGGCGACCCGCACATGAGCGGCGCTTCGCACAGATTGCCGACCGGCGGACGCGTGCAGCGCGGTGAAACGATCGAGTTTGAATTCGAAGGGCGCCGGCTTGCAGGATTGCGCGGCGATACGCTGGCCTCGGCACTGCTCGCGAATGGCGTCACGCTGGTTGGCCGCAGTTTCAAGTATCACCGTCCACGCGGTTTCCTTGCGGCGGGAGTCGAGGAGCCGAATGCACTGATGACGCTGGGCAACGGGGCGCGCACCACGCCCAATGTGCAGGCCACGGTCACTGAACTGCGCAGCGGCCTGATCGCCCGTTGCCAGAATGCCTGGCCGTCGGTGAATTTTGATCTGAAGGCTGTGCTCGGCGGATTCGCGCCGCTGCTGGGCGCCGGCTTCTACTACAAGACTTTCATGGGTCCGCGGCGTGGCTCATGGATGTTCTACGAGCCCTTCATTCGTCGCGCCGCCGGCTTGGGCCGTGCGCAGCACAAAAGCGATCCCGATCGCTACGAGACCCGCCACGCGCATGCCGATGTGCTGGTGATCGGCGCGGGTCCGGCGGGCCTGGCGGCTGCGGCAGCGGCGGCCAGTGGTGGTGCCCATGTGGTGCTGGTCGAGCAGGACTTCGTGCCTGGCGGTTCGCTGCTGGGGACCCCGGCCACGAGCGCCCATGAAAAATGGCGACTGAAACTGGTCGCGGCGGCGCAGGCCCAACCCACGCTGGAACTGCTGCTGCGGACCACCGCACTGGGTGTGTACGACGGCAACATGGTGGCGCTGCTGGAACGACACGATCACGCTTCCTGCGATGCCAGTCGCGGTGAGGCTCGCGAAGTGGTAGTGACCCTGCGTACCCGTTCAATCATCTATGCCACGGGCGCGCTCGAGCAGCCATTGCTGTTTGGCGACAATGATCGTCCGGGCGTGATGCTCGCCTCCGCCGCGCGCACCTACCTGAATCGATACGCCGTGGCCGCCGGGCGTCGTGCCGTGGTGGCGACCAACAACGACAGCGCCTGGCACACGGCGCTCGATCTGGCCGCGGCTGGCATTCCCGTGACGCTGCTCGACCAGCGTACGACCGCAGACGCGGCGCTGCGCGAAGGCGCCGCCAAAGCGGGCATCAATATCCACTGGCAAGCCCGACCGTTGCGCGCGCTGGGCGGCAAAGCAGTGACAGGAGTACTGGCAGCGCTGGAGAGCGGTGGTCGCGAGCAGCGTTTCGACTGCGACCTGCTGTGTATGTCTGGCGGCTGGATGCCCGCCGCGCATCTCACTACGCACACCGGCCGCAAGCTCATCCACAGCGTCGGGATCGACGCCTTCATGCCTGCAGGACTGGATGCAGGTCATTTCATGGCCGGTGCGGTGAGCGGACATTTTGCGTTGTCCGCCGCCCTGATTGAGGCCGTGACAGCAGGCGCGGCGGCGGCGGCGTGGGCAGGCCGACCAGCTGCAAGCCTGCCACCGACACACTTGCCAGTGCCCGATCAGGCTTGCGGATTCGAACCCGCAGGCGCGCCCCCGCTGCGCGCCGGCAGCAAGGCCTTCGTGGATTTCCAGAACGATGTGACCCTAAACGATCTGATTGCGGCGCATGACGAGGGCTATGAGTCGGTAGAACATCTCAAGCGCTACACGACCCTGGGCATGGGCACCGACCAGGGCAAAACCAGCAACATCAATGCTATCCGGCAGATGAACCTGCTGCGTTCCACGAGCGCCGCTGAAACCACTACCTTCAGGCCACCGTATGTGCCGGTATCGGTGGGAGCATTGGTTGGGCGCGCTATCGGTCGTCATTTCCGTCCTATCCGTCGCTCTCCGCTCCACGACTGGCATGTGGCAAACGGTGGCGTGTTGATCGAGGCGGGTCCGTGGTTGCGCGCCTGGTACTACCGCTGGGCTGGCAACAGCGCGGCTGAGGCCTACCGGCAGGAGATGCGCGTGGTGCGCACGGCGGTGGGTGTCGCCGATGTGTCCTCGCTCGGCAAGATTGATATCCAGGGGCCGGATGCCGCAGAATTCCTCAATCGCATCTACGTGAACGGCTTTGCCGCGCTCGCGCCGGGCAAGGCACGTTACGGCGTGATGCTGAACGATGACGCCTCGGTACTGGACGATGGCACCACGGCTTGTCTTGCCCCGCATCGCTATTTCATGACCACCACGACCGCGCAGGCGGGCGAAGTGATGTCCTGGCTCGAGTTCCTGCTGCAGACCGCGTGGACCGATCTGGCCGTGCAGGTGGTGTCGGTCACGGACCAATGGGTAGGCATGTCGCTCGCCGGACCCAAGGCGCGCGTCGCCCTCGAACTGGCATTGCCGGGAATCGATTGCTCCGACGCGTCGGTGCCCTACATGAGTGTGCGCGAGCTCGAGTACGAAGGCATGCCCTTGCGCCTGCTGCGCCTGAGTTTCTCGGGCGAACTCGCCTATGAACTCTACGTGCCGGCCGATCACGGCGTTGCGCTATGGGAGCGCCTGCTCGCGCGCGCGGCACCGCTGGGCATCAAGCCTTATGGTCTCGAGGCGCTGGCCAGCCTGCGCATCGAAAAGGGCCACGTCGCGGGCCTGGAACTCGATCACCGCAATACGCTCGATGACCTGGGCCTGGGCAAGATGGCTTCGCGTGACAAACCCTATATCGGTCGCGAACTGCGTGGCCGCCCGGAGCTGCAGGCGCCCGAACGCTGGAGCCTGGTAGGTCTCGAGTGCCTGGAAGCCGCGCAGCGATTGCGCGGCGGCGCCATCCTGTTCGCCGATGGCGAGCCGCAGGTCGGTCATGGTCGCGGATACATCACATCGGTTACCTGGTCCACCGAGCTCGACAAGTACATTGCGCTGGGTCTGTATCAGGGTGGCCTGAAGCATGTGGGCGAGACCGTGAATTGCGCCTATCCACTGAAGAATGAAAGCGTGCGCGCCCGCCTGGTCTCGCCGCTCTTCATCGACAAGGAAGGAGCGCGGCTGCGTGTTTGAACAGGCATCAGCGCTGGAGAAGGCCCTCGCCGCTGGCGGTCACGCCGGCAGCAATGGTGCGACTGCGCTGCGTTTGGGCATGCGCCGCAACTGGCATCTGCTGCAGCTTGGTACTTACGCCGATCGCACCGAAGCACTCAATGCAGCGCTGCTCGCCACCCTGGGCGTGGCGCTGCCAGTCTCGTCGTCAGCGGTATTGCGCCACGGGCGCCATCAGCTCTATCGCATCGCTGCGGATCAGTACTGGATCGTCACCGGCGATTCCACTGTGCCTGCCGCGCTGGCAAAGGCCTTGCCTGCAGACGTCGCCAGCCTGACCGCGCTCTCGCACGCACGGGTACGCATCGCGCTACAAGGCAGCGCAGCCGTTGCCTTGCTCGGCAAACTGGTAGCCGTTGATCTGCGGCCGCAGTCCTTTGCGGTCGGCAGTTTCGCCCAGACCGGTCTACACCATGTAGGCGTGCTGCTCGAGCGACTCGGTCCTGACAGCTTCGAACTCTACGTGCTACGCACCTTTGCGGCATCGACCTGGGAATGGTTGCTCGATGCCGCCCTGCCCTTTGGATACGAGGTATTGTCAGAATGAAATCACACACCCGGGTTGCAGTCATCGGCGGCGGCGTCGTCGGTTGCAGCGTGCTCTATCACCTGACCAAGGCTGGCTGGAAGGACGTCGTGCTGCTCGAGCGTGACCAGCTCACTTCCGGTTCGACCTGGCATGCGGCCGGCGGCTTCCACACGCTCAATGGCGACCCGAATGTCGCCAAGCTCCAGGGTTACACGATTGGGCTCTACGACGAGCTCGAGAAGATCTCGGGTCAGTCCTGCGGCCTGCATCGTTCCGGCGGCCTGTTGCTCGCCGATACGCCCGAGCGCATGGAGTGGCTCAAGATGGCGCACGCACGCGCGCGCTACCTGGGCCTCGAGACTTCGCTGCTGACGGCGCGGGAAGCGCAGGAGCTGCTACCGCTGATTGAGGCGAAGTATTTCGTCGGCGCCATGCTCGATGCGGCGGATGGCAACCTCGATCCTTATGGCACTACGCATGCCTACGCCAAGTCGGCGCGCATCGGTGGCGCCGAGATCTACCTGCAGACCAAGGTCGAGGCGCTTTCGCGACGGAGCGATGGCAGCTGGGATGTGACCACCAACAAGGGCACGATCAACGCCGAACACGTCGTCAATTGCGGCGGCCTGTGGGCGCGCGAAGTGGGCCGCATGGCCGGTATCGAGCTGCCAGTGCTGGCGATGGAACACATGTACCTGGTGACCGATGACATGCCCGAGGTCGTGGAGTTCAACAAAGTGCGCGGTCACGAGCTGCCGCACGCGATCGACTTCAAGGCCGAGATCTACATGCGCCAGGAAAACAAGGGCATGGTGCTGGGCACCTACGAAAAGGCTTGCGTGCCGTGGCAGCCACGCGCCACGCCCTGGGATTTCGGGCCCGAGCTGCTGCAGCCGGATCTGGAACGCATTGCCCCTTCGCTGGAAATCGGCTACCGCCATTTCCCTGCGATGGAGCGCGCCGGCATCAAGCGTGTGGTCAATGGCCCGTTCACCTTCTCGCCCGATGGCAATCCGCTGATCGGTCCGGTGCAGGGATTGCCAGGATTCTGGTGCGCCTGCGCGGTGATGGCAGGCTTCAGCCAGGGCGGCGGCGTGGGTCTCGCGCTCTCGCAGTGGATGGTCAACGGCGATCCGGGCTTCGATGTGTGGGCGATGGATGTCGCGCGTTACGGCGAGTGGGCCACGCGCAGCTATACCAACGAAAAGGTGCGCGAAAACTATTCGCGCCGTTTCTCGATCCGCTTTCCCAACGAGGAATTGCCTGCCGCGCGCCCGCAACAGACCACGGCGCTCTACGATGTGATGCGCGAGCAAGGCGCCGTGATGGGCGACAGCTGGGGCCTGGAGACGCCGCTGTGGTTTGCGCCCACGGGCGTCGAGCCAGTCGACAAGGTGTCCTTCCATCGTTCCAACGATTTCCCGCACGTGAAAGCCGAGTGCCTGGGTGTGCGCAACGGGGTTGGTGTCACCGAGATCGCCAACTTCGCCAAGTACGAGTTCACCGGCCCCGGATGCGAAGCCTACCTTTCGAGGCTGATGACCAACCGCATGCCGCGCGCCGGACGACTGATGCTCACGCCGATGCTGAACGAGGCCGGCAAACTGATCGGCGATTTCACCATCGCACGCACGGGCACCGAGCGTTTCATGATGTGGGGCTCGTCGCAGGCACAGATCTATCACCTGCGCTGGTTCGAGGCGCAATTGCCGCGCGATGGCTCGGTGCGCATTCGTCGCTACGACATGGGCATGGTCGGCCTGTCGCTCGCCGGCCCACGGGCCCGCGAGGTGCTGGCCAAGCTGACCGATGAGGACGTCAGCAACGCAGCCTTCAAGTTCATGGATTGCAGATCCTTCGACATCGCCAACGTGCCGGCACTGATCAACCGCGTGACCTACACCGGCGACCTGGGTTACGAAATGTGGGTGACGCCAGAATACCAGCGCCGTCTGTACCAGGCGATCATCGAAGCCGGCAAGGCGCTGGGCATCATCAACTTTGGCATGCGTGCCTTGCTGTGCCTGCGGCTCGAGAAGAACTTCCCAACCTGGTACCGCGAGCTGCGCCCCATCTACGGCGCCGTTGAAGCCGGGCTCGATCGCTTCATCGATTTTGACAAGCCCGATTTCATCGGCAAGGCCGCGGCACTGCGCGAACGCAATGAAGGCGGCGCCTTGCGGCGCGTGAGTTTCGTGGTGGCGGCCGGTGATGCCGACGTGCTGGGCGATGAGCCCATCTGGCACCAGGGCAAGGTGATCGGCTGGGTGACCTCCGGTGGCTACGGCCATTTCGTCGACCGATCGCTCGCGCAGGGCTATGTGCCGAAGGCCTTGGCCGCTGACACGGCCGAACACGCTTTCGACATCGAGATCATCGGCGAGCGTCGTGCTGCCACCATCATCGAGCGGCCGCTGTTCGATCCCGAGGGGTTGCGGATGCGCATGTGATGCGGGCGCGAACTCACCTATCGTCGCCTCGTCAACCCTTATGTGCCGATGTGAGTGTTTTCCGGCGATCAGGTGGCGGCGATCCACGCTGCAGCGCTGAGGATCCTCGAGAACCAGGGCATGAAGGTGCTCCCCCCGCCGCTGGTGCTCGATGCCCCGACGGCTGATGGCATCGTCGCGTTCGCGCTCGCCGGCCAGGTGCACCGGTGGTGTATGGCAGTTTCACCTCGAACGTGGATATGAAATCCGGATCCCCCGCCTTTGGTACGCCCGAGTACGTCAAAGCGCAGTTCGGTGCCGGGCAGATGGCGCGATTCGTCGGCTTGCCGTGGCGTTGCTCCAATGCCACCGGCTCGAATATCCCGGATGCTCAGGGAGCCTATGAGTCACAGATGAGCCTGTGGGGCGCGCTGCTGGGCGGCAGCAATTTCGTGTTGCACGCGGCCGGCTGGGTCGAGCGCGGCCTGACTTCGAGCTTCGAGAAATTCATTCTCGATGTGGAGCAGCTGCAGATGCGGGCGGAAGTGTTGCAGCCGGTGCCGGGCGATGATGGCGCCGCCTCACACGCCTATCGGCCGCTGCTGGCAGGCCAATCAACCCTGGGTGACGCTGACGCGACCGTGCGAGCCAACGGTGTGTATCGACGTGTGCTCGAGGACTATCAGGCGCCAGTACGCGATCCAGCGGTACTCGAGGCGCTCGATGAGTATGTGCGTCGCCGTACGGAAGCGGGCGGATCACCGCCGCAGACCTGAGCCTGCCAACGCCTCAGGCGGCAGCTTGCGCTCATTCCCGGGCGCGGTTCAGGCCTTGGGAGCGAGTGGCTTCTGCAGCAGGGGATCGTCGCCAACATCCACTCTACTGCGTCGGTAGCGCATGGACAGCACGCCCCCGATCACGCCCAGCACCAGGAATATGACCGAGATCTGCGGGTTGAACCAGACGATGGCGACCAACGAAACCAGCGCGATCACCAGCGCAATCACCGGAAACACGGGATAAGCGGGCGTCGCAAAGGGTCGCTCGAGCTGCGGCTCGATGCGGCGCAGTCGAAACAGGCTCGCCAGGCTCAGGACGTACATCACGATGGCGCCCAGTGCCGACATGGTCACGATGCTCGCCGTCAACGGCTGTCCCGCTATCGTCACGACCTGGTCCGAGTAGATCGCGGCAATGCCGATGGCGCCGCCGGCCAGAGTCGCAATGTACGGTGTGCGAAAACGGCGATGGATCGCGGCGAGCGCATACGGCAGGAATCCGGCGCGCGCCAGCGCAAAGATCTGGCGCGAGTAACCCATGATGATGCCGTGGAATGAGGCGATCAGGCCCAGCAGGCCGATCCAGACCAGCAGATGCAGCCAGCCGCTCTTTGCGCCGACCACGATCTTCATCGCTTGCGGCAAGGGATCATTGATGTTGGCAATGAGTCGCCAGTCACCCACGGCACCGGCAAAGATCATCGTACCGAAGGCCAGCAGCACCAGGGTCAGGATGCCGGTAATGTAGGCGCGCGGGATCGTGCGTTTCGGATCCTTGGCCTCCTCGGCCGCCATCGCCGCGCCCTCGATCGCGAGGAAAAACCAGATCGCAAAGGGTATCGCCGCGAACATGCCGCCAATGGTGGCGAGTGAGGGCGTGGCCTGCCCGCCCCAGCCGTGCGCCGTGAAGTTCGACCAGGAAAACCCGCCGGCCACGACGCCCATGAAAATCAGCAGCTCGATGATGGCGAGTACCGTGACCACGAGTTCGAAGGTGGCGGCGATGGTGACGCCGACGATATTCAGCGCCATGAAGACGAAATAGGCGGCCACCGCGGCGTTGCGCGCCGAGAGCGCCGGAAACTGCACGTTGAGGTAAGCGCCGATGGCCAGCGCAATGGCGGGCGGTGCGAACACAAATTCGACCAGCGTGGCAAAACCGGCGAGATACCCGCCCAGTGGCCCGAAAGCGCGGTAGCTGTAGGCGAAGGGCCCGCCCGCATGCGGAATCGCGGTGGTCAGTTCCGTGTAGCTGAAGATGAAGGTGGTGTACATCAGGGCGATGAACACCGTAGTGACCAGGAACCCCAGCGTGCCGGCCTGCGCCCAACCGTAGCTCCAGCCGAAGTATTCGCCGGAGATCACCAGGCCAACGGCAATGCCCCACAGGTGCCAGCCGCTCAATGTGCGGGCCAGACCGGGTTGCGATTCACTCATCTAGCGGCACCTCGGCAGCACGTGCTGCGTCAACCAGTTGCGCAATTCCAGCAGACGCAGGCTGGCGTCACTCATCGCAGCGCCCAGCCCGTGCTTCCACAGCAGCGGCGCGTTGGACGGTTGGGCCTGGAGCTGGCGCAGCTCTGTGGAGAAAACCTTCAGCGCCTTCAGATCCTGGAACAGACCCTCGTCGACCAGGGTCTGGCCATAGCGCTCGGCGGCCGCAGCAATGTCGAGAAAGTCGTACTCGGGGTGATATTGCACGCCCCAGAAAGTGCCGCGTCGATGCGTGAACACGGCCGCCTGCAGCCCCATGTCGTTGCTGGCCAGCAGCGTTGCACCGACGGGGAGCGCGCCAATCTCATCCCGATGAATGGTCGGAGCCTCGTACACCGCTGGCTTGCCGGCGAACAGCGGATGCGCACGGCCCGCCTCGTTGAGCTGGATCCGGCGCGCGAAACCGAATTCGCGGCCGCGTGGATTCTTCTGCACCTGCCCACCGGCTGCGACCACTGCAATCTGCAGGCCCCAGCAGCTGCCGAAGAATGGCAAGCCTGCCTCGAACACAGCCTTGGCAATCTCGACCTGCCGCTCCACCGGACCGCCGCCGTGGTACACGTTCAAGGCAGAGCCCGTGATGGTGACTCCGTCGAAGTCCGTCAGGTTGACGCCTGTGGGCAGCGCTGGCGCCGCATCGGCGGGACGAATGATCTCGCACTGAAGTTCCGGCATCAGCCGCTTCAGTACCTGCGCATACCCGGTGCCTGAGTCGTAACCCAGTGCGGCTCGCTGTCGGTCGCGTATCTGCGCCACATTGCCGTCGACGACCAGGATGCGAGGCGCCGCCACGGTTCAGGCCTGCACGGCGAGTTGACCCACGACGGCCGCACGGAAAATGCGTTCCAGATCGGCCGCGCTCACCGGGATCGGATTGCCCGACGCGGAAGGATCGATCGCAGCCTCGGCGCCTATGATCGCAGCCTTGTCGATGCTCACGCCGATCTCGGCCAGCGTGTGCGCAATACCCAGCTCGCGCCGCAGCCCCAGCACCCAGGCATACAAGCCATCGTAACCGCGCTCTGGCAGATCGAGCACGCGGGCGACGACATCACATTTGGCGCCAATCGCGGTGCGGTTGAACTCCATCACGTAGGGCAGCACGATGGCATTGGTGAGCCCGTGATGCGTGTTGAAAAAGGATCCGACCGGATGAGCGATCGCGTGTACGCCACCGAGCCCCTTCTGGAACGCCGTGGCGCCCATCGATGCGGCCGCCAGCATATGCGCGCGCGCTTCGATATCGGCGCCGTTGGCGCAGGCGCGCGGCAGGTAGGTCGCAATCAGGCGCATGCCTTCCAGCGCCACGCCGTCGGCGAGCGGGTGGAAGCCTGGCGCGCAGTAGGCCTCGAAGCAATGCACGAAGGCATCCATGCCGGTCGCGGCGGTCACCCAGCGTGGCAAGCCGACCGTGAGCTCGGGATCCGAGATCACGATCTTCGGCATCATCAGCGGATGAAAAATGATCTTCTTCTGGTGCGTGGTCTCATTGAGTATCACGCCAGCACGCCCCACTTCCGAGCCGGTGCCCGCGGTCGTGGGTATCGCCACCACGGGCGCAATGCCGGCGGGATCAGCGCGCGTCCACCAGTCGCCCACATCCTCGAAATCCCACAGTGGACGCGTTTGACCCGACATGAAGGCGACAACCTTGCCAGTATCGAGCGCGGCGCCGCCACCGAGCGCGACCACTCCATCGTGTTGGCCAGCGCGATAGGCAGCGAGCCCGGCTTCGACATGGGCGGCGGTGGGATTGCCCTGCACGCCCCCGAATACTGCAGCACCATTCAGCGATGCCGCGGCAGCGCGCACCATAGGGCTTGCCAGCAGGCCCTGATCGGTAACGATCAAGGGCTTGCTGATGCCCGCTCGTTGGCAAGCCGCCGGCAGCTCGGCTACACGCCCGGGCCCGGCCCAGATCGTGGTCGGATAGTTCCAGTTACCCTTGATGACGACTGTCATAGCTTGACCCTGAAATGATAGGACTTCGGTCGTGTCAGTTGTTCGTAGCCCACGCGCGAGAGCGTGCAACCACGTCCGGAATTCTTGACCCCGGTCCAGGCCAGCGCCGGGTCCAGGTAATCGCAGCGGTTCAGGAACACCGTGCCGGTCTCGAGCTGATCGCCCAGCGACTCAGCCAACGTGGCGTCGGCCGAAAAAATGGCCGCCGTCAGGCCGTAGTCGCTGTCGTTCATCAGCCGGATCGCTTCCGCATCGGAATTCACTTTCATGATGCCGACCACCGGGCCGAAACTTTCCTCGCGCATCACGGGCATCGAGTGATCGACATCGACGAGCACCTGTGGCGCAAGGTACGGACTGCCAGGCCGGCTGGCCGCGAAACGGCGCTCATCAATCAACTGTCGCGCGCCACGTTTTACGGCATCGCTCACCTGGTTGCGCAGGAAGTCGGCCGCCGAGGTGCGCACTACCGGACCCAGCGTGGTTTCTGCATCGAGCGGCGAGCCCAGCTGGTAGCGATGGGTCAGCTCGACCACACCGTCGACGAACTGCTGGTACACGGGCGCCGCCACATAGATGCGCTTGATACCGCAGCAGGATTGCCCGGCATTGAAAAACGCGCCATCGGTGAGCGAGTCGATCGCGTGCGGCAGATCGGCATCAGCACGCACGTAGGCGGGATCCTTGCCGCCCAGCTCCAGGCCCGCGGTCGCGAAGCCCTTGCCAGTGGCAGCGACCACCGCATGACCACCGGCGACCGAGCCCGTGAAGCAGACGCTGGCGACGCGCTGGTCGGCCATCAGTTGCGTGGTGTCGGCGTGCGAGAGGCACAAGTGTTGATAGACATGCGCCGGTACACCCGCCGCCGCCAGCGCTTCGCCGAAGCGTTCCGCGCACAATGGCGTCTGGTGCGAGTGCTTGAGCACCACCGCGTTGCCGGCAATCAGTGCCGGCCACACCGCGTTGACGGCGGTCAGATAGGGAAAATTCCAGGGCGCCACGACGGCCACCACGCCGACTGGCACGCGCTTGATCTGCCGCGCGAATCCGGCCTTCTCGCCCGGATCAACAGGCGCCAGTGCATTGCCCGCAATCGAGAGCATGTAACGCGCGCGCTCCTCGAAGCCGCGCACTTCACCAGGGGCATGTCGCACGGGGCGACCCATCTGCCAGCTGATCTCTGGCGCAATCTCGGCGGCACGGGCCACAAAGGCGTCGGTGGCCTTGCTCAGCAGAGCGACGCGCTCGGCCAGCGGCCGCCGAGCCCAGTCGCACTGGGCAGCGCTGGCGCGATCGAGCGCACGGCTGATCGCCGCCGCATCGTCCAAAGGCCGCTCGACATAGATGCGGCCGTCGACCGGGCTCGTGGTCTGTTGAATTGCCGACATGGATCCTCGTCAGATGATTTCGAAGTAGCGGGACAGTTCCCAGTCGGTGATCGCCTTGCGAAACTCGCGCTCTTCCCATTGGCGCGTGGCCACGTGGTGCTCGACGAATTCCGCGCCAAATAGCTCGCGGGCCGCGCTCGAGGCAGCGAGGCGTTGCGCCGCCTCATGGAGCGAGCCCGGCAGACGTCGCTCGGCTGCATGCTCGAGCGCATAGGCATTGGCGGCGATCGGTGCATCCGGTTCGATGCGATGCTCGATGCCCCAGAGACCGGAACCGATGGACGCGGCCAGCGCGAGATAGGGATTGATGTCGGCGGCAGCGATGCGATATTCCACCCGCTGGCTGTGTGGCCCGCCGCGGATCACGCGCAGGGCCGTGGTGCGATTCTCCACGCCCCAGGTCGCGGAGGTCGGCGCCCAGTAGCCGGGGATCAGCCGCGAGTAGCTGTTCACGGTGCAGGCAACCATCGACAGCAGTTCGGGCATCAGCGCCTGCTGGCCGCCGACGAACCAGCGCATCGCATCCGACATGTCGTGCGGCTTCGAGGGATCGTGGAACACGCTGCCACCGCCCTGCTTCTGCAGCGACATGTGCAGGTGTCCGCTCTGCCCTGGATATTTGTTGGACCACTTGGCCATGAAGGTGGCCATCAGGCCATGGCGCTGCGCCAGCACCTTGGTGAAGGTCTTGAAGAGCGCGGCACGATCAGCGGCCTCGAGGGCCTCGCAATGACAGAGCGCCGCCTCGAGCACGCCGGGGCCCGTTTCGGTGTGCAGCCCTTCGATCGGGAAACGCATCGCCTGTGAGAGATCGAGCAGCTCCTGGTACAGCCCCGAGTGCACGGTATTGCGCAGCACCGAATAGCCGAAGAATCCGGGCGTCATCGGCTGCAGATCCTGGTAGTGCTTGGCGCGTACGGAATCCGGGGTTTCAGAAAAGACAAAGAACTCGAATTCCGCGGCCGCGCTCACGCTGTAACCCATGCTGGCAGCGCGCGCCAGCACGCGGCGCAAGGTGGCCCGCGGGCATACCGCCTCGGCGCGTCCGGCGAACTCGCACAGGAATAGCGCAGTCTTGGGTTCGAAGGGAATGTCGCGCTGGGTCTCGGGCAACACCCGTATCGGCGCATCCGGAAAAGCCGTGTGCCAACCCGTGAACTTCAGGTTGTCGATCAGCTGGTCATTGGAATCCCAGCCCAGCACCACGTCGCAGAAGGCCAGGCCCTTGTCGAGCGCCGAGAGGAACTTGTCGCGATGGATGTACTTGCCGCGCAGGATGGCATCGCCATCGAACACCCCGACCTTGACGTGCTCGATGCCGCGCTCGTTCAGCATGGCGGCGATCGCGGCCTTCTGTTCGTTGTTCGCTGTTGCCATGGCGCTCCTTTATACAGGATAGCCCCGCAGCACGTCGCCGAGCGCCGCCTGCAGGGGTTGCAAATGTCGTTCGTAGTGCCGCCAGCGGCCCGCGGAACTGGTATGGATCTTCTGCCGCACCTGCCATTTGCTGGCGGTGATCACCGAGCGCTCGGTCTGATGGAAGTCCAGTACCTTGGGATCCCACGGCAGGCCGATGAAATCGAGCATCCGGCGGCTCCAGCCTTCCTGATCGGCGATGAGCGATTCGTAAGGCACTTCCAGCAAGCTCGTCGCTGGCAACAGGCCGCGCCAGTGCGCCATCACACGCTGATACTGGCCGTAGTAGTGCGCCAGGCTGTCGAGGTCGTTGGCATAAGGGCCCATGCCGAAGAAATTCTGGAAGTAGATCGACAGGCAGGTGTCGAGCGGATGGCGCTGCATGTGGATGATGCGCAGCTTCGGGAACAAGCCGTAGATAAAACCCGCGTACAGAAAATTGGCCGGCATCTTGTCGATGACGCGCAGCACGCCGGCGCGCGGCGGCTTGAGGCGCTCGAGGTAAGCTGCACTCATGCGCTGCTGTCGCGCGGCGTCGGCGGATCCCTCCTCCTGCAGTGCCTGCAGCCACTTGTTCCAGGCGCCATCCCAGAAGGTCACCTCGCCAGCGCCGAAAACCGCCGGGTGCGAGGCCAGTATTTGCTCGCTCAACGAGGTGCCCGAGCGCGGCATGCCCATGACCAGCACGGGTAGCTGTGAATCCGAACCCTGCTCGCTGAGCTGCTGAATGAAGGCGGCGTCGATCGTCCTGATGATGCCATCCACACGCTGCGTGAAATTCGCGCGCTCATAGCTGGCGCCATAGCGCTTGCTGAGTTCATTGGCCTGGCGGTAGTTCGCGAAGGCCTCGTCATACTGGCGCAGGTCATCGAAATACTTGCCCAGCGCGTAGCGCAGGCTGATTTCATGGGCCAGCGGCGGCTGGCGCGCCAGCAGCGCCTGCGCGCCTTCGAGCCAGCCACTGTCCTCGGCCTTCATCTTCCGGTGCGTGGCAATGCTGATATACGCAAACGAAAAATCGGGATTGATTTCCAGCGTGCGCCGGAAGAGTTCCTCGGCTTCGGCGAACTGGCCGCGATCGGCGCGCAATTCTCCCATGAACGAGAGTGCCTCGACATAGTTCGGGTCGATGGCCAGTGCCGCCTGGCAACTCGCCTCCGCTTCGGCCGGGCGACGTTGCTGGCGCGAGGCCATCGCCAGCCCAAGGTGGGCTGGCGCATAGTCCAGTTTTAGCTTGATCGCCTCGGCGTAGCAGGCCCTGGCCTCCTGGAAGCGGCGTAACTCGAACAGCACCGAGCCCAGGTTCCAGTGATGCTCGGCACGTTTGGGATCGAGCCGCATGGCTTCGGAATACAGCGGTACAGCCTCGCGGCGCTGTCCGACTTCGCGCAGCGTATTGCCAAGGTTGGTCAGCGCTTCGATATAGTTCGGGGCCAGTGCCAAGGCCTGGCGGTAGCTGGCGATCGCCTGCTCGTGCTGACGTGCCGCCGCCAGCATCAAACCCAGGGTGTTGTGCGCGATGGCAAGCCGTGGATCGAGTGCCAGCGCGCGCCTGGTGAGCGCCATGGCTTCATCCAGGTGCCCCTGCCCGCGTTCAGCCACACCGAGGTTGCACAGCACCTGTGCGTCGTCTGGCCGCAAACGCAGTGCCTCGCGGTACGCGGCGGCGGCTTCGGTGAAACGCTCCAGGCTGCGCCAGGCGTTGCCCAGATTGTTGTGCGCCTCGGCCGATGCAGGGTCGATCTGCATGGCGCGCTGGTATTGCGGCACGGAATCCGCGGCACGCCCCGCCGCGCGCAAGGCATCGGCGTACTCGAGCAGTGCATCGACATCGTCGGGCTTGAGTTCCAGCGCACGCTTGAAGCTTGCCAGCGCCGGCTCCCATTGCTGCTGGTCTTGCAGTGCGGTGGCCAGATTCCGCTGCGCCTCGGCATCCTCGGGCAGCAGCTCGACGGTCTTGCGCAACTCCGTCAGTGCATTCTTGTTCTGGCGCATCATCGCCACGCCCAACACTTTCCACAGCATGCCGGCCGTGGGATAGGCGCGCAGCAGCGTGCGTGCGCTGCGCTCGGCTTCTCCCAGGCGCTCCTGGTCGATCAGCTTGACCAGCGCGCTGATGTCGAAAGTGCTCAGGCCCCCGGTGCTAGTGACCACGATAGTTTTCCAGCGCGTCGCCAAGTGCGAGCTTGAGCGGCTCCAGCCAGGGTTCGAAGTGCTTCCATTGATCTAGCCCTTCGCGATAGATGGGCTGGCGCACCTGCTCGGAGCTGGCCGTGCGCACGCTGCGCACGGTCTTGTGGAAATCGACGCATTGCGGTTCGAAGTCCAGCGCGCAGAAATCGAGGATGCGCCTGACGCTCCCCTGCAGGTCGTCGACCACATCTTCATGCTGCACCCGCAGGATCCAGCCGGGCAGCACGGCATCCCAGTGACGCATCAGCTCGAGGTAGGTGCGGTAGTAACGGGCGATATCCTCGAAGCTGTAGCTGAATTCCTGGCCCTTGGCAAAGAGCTGCTTCAGGTTGCTGAAACAGCAGGCCAGCGGTTCGCGGCGCGCATCGATGATCTTCGCATTCGGCAGCATCAGCCTGATCAGGCCGAGGTGGCGGAAATTGTTCGGCATCTTGTCGATGAAGTACGGCACGGGATCGGGCTTGCCCATGCGATAGGGTCGCGTGTCGCGCAGGTATTGCTCGCCCAGCTGCCGGAATTCATCGGCGTTCATTTCCGGCAGGATGCGCGGATAGCGCGGATTGCTCAGGTCCGGATCGCGCCCGCGCAGGTTGGCCACCAGCTGCTGCACGTTGGGCAGCTCCTGCGTGCCTTCCACCTGCGAGTGCGAGGCCAGGATCTGTTCGATCAGCGTTGAGCCGGAACGCGGCAGGCCGACGATGAAGATCGGATCGCGCTCGCTCGTGCCGAAGCCCGCGCGGCTGGCGAAGAACTGCGCCGTGCACACCTCGATCTGCTGGCGGGTGTTGTTCTCGATGATCTCCGGGCGATAGTTGCTGTGCGCACGCCGCAGGGTGTTGCCCAGCTCGTAGTAATGAAAGGATTCTGCATATTGCTGCCGGTCTTCCAGCGCCTTGGCGAGCGCGAAATGCAGATGATAGCGATCGGCCACGACGAGATCCGGCGCCGACTGCAGCGCCTGCAGGCGCGAGAACTCCTGGTCCGTGAAGCGGTAAGTCTTCAGGTTGGCGAGACTCCAGTAGGCATCGCCAAAGCCATGGCGACTGGCCTCGGCCTGCCGATAGGCGGCGATGGCCTCATCGCGCCGACCCAGCGTCTTGAGCGCATGCGCCACCGAGAGGTGCAGGTCGGCATCCTGCGGCGTGAGCTTGATCAGTTGCTGGTAGACCTCGACCGCCCTGGCATGTTCGCCCAGGCCCACCAGCGCCGTGGCACGCAGTCCTTCATAGCGCAGCTTGCCCTCGGGATCTTCCTGCTCCAGCTGATCGAGCTCGCGCAGCGCCTGGTTGCACTTGTGCATCTCGATCAGCACTTCCGCGTACTCGGCGCGTGCTGCCTTGTAGTCGGGCGCGACCTCCAGCACTGCGGCCAGCAGCAGTTCGGCGTCGTCGAACACCTTGCGCGTCATGCCGATGCGCGCCAGCAAACGCATTGCCTCCAGATCGTGCCCGTGTTGCTGCAGGAAGCCGCGCACCATGGCTTCGGCCTCATCCAGATCGCCATCCATGAAGAGGCCGGTGGCCAGCACGACTTCGCGCGGCAGTTTCTTCAGGGTCGCTACCTGGTTGGCGGCCGTCGCGGCTTCCTCGGCCCTACCCACCATCCGGCACAAACCCTCGAGCATGGACCAGCTCGCCGGCAGGGCATGATTCAAATGCACGGCCTGCAGAAAGGCCTCTATGGCCTGCGGCGCCTGCTTCTGGGCCACGTAGCAATGGCCCAGCTCCTCGTGCAAGCGGCTGTAGCGCGGGTGCCCCGCTGCCAGCCTGGCGAGCGTCTGCTGCGCCTCGCTCACCTGCCCGAGGAAGCGCTGGGCGATGGCGGTAAACAGCAAGGCGTCGCGTTGCCCGGGGTCGCCTGCCAGCACTGCTGCAGACGCAGCCTGCGCCGCCGCGAACTCGCGTTGCCGCAGCAGCGCGCGTATCTGCGCAAGTTGCGCGGCCGCGGTTGCAGGCAAGGTGGTGCGCTCGTCCATCAGCTTCCCATAAAAAAAAGGCGGACTACTGGAGTCCGCCCTTGATTCTACTGCAGCCAGCCTGAGCCAGCGGCCATAGGCTTTACACGCTCGGCATCAGAACTTCAGGCCAAACCCGAAGGTGATCACGCGCGGCCGCAGCGGCACCACACTCTTGATGAACTGACCCGAGGTCGTGTTGGTGCTGGCATCGTTGTTGGTCAGGTTGTTGATGGTCACCTGGGCGGTCCAGTTGTCGCGCGACACGCCGAACCCTGCGTCCACCGTTGTATACGAGGGCATCGTGTACTTCAGCAGCGTGGTGGTGGGCGGGTTGTAGGCCGGATCGT
>JANXYK010000061.1 GCA_025350055.1 Gammaproteobacteria bacterium
CTGCCGCAGGGTGGCGAAGTGCGTGTGATTGCCGGCGCGCTGCCGCTGGCTGACGGCACTACGCGCGGACCGATCAACGGCGCGGGCGAAAACCCCAGCACTGATCCGCTGTACCTGGATGTGCGGCTGCCGGCCAGCAAGGCATTCACGCTGCCGATCGCATCGGGCTACGGTGCCTTCCTGTACACCTATGAAGGCAGTGGTGAAGTAGGCGCGGCGGGTGCCACCAGGCCGCTGCCGCATCGCGCGGCCGGCGTACTGTCGGACGGTGATCAGCTGCGGGTCGTGGCCGGGGCGCAGGGGCTGCAATTCCTGCTGCTGGCGGCGCGGCCCATCGGTGAACCGGTGGTGCAGTACGGTCCCTTCGTGATGAACACGCGCGAGGAGATCGAACAGGCCCTGGCTGATTTCAAGAGTGGCAAGTTGGCGGCGAGAGCTTAAACACACGGTGACCTGCAAACGAGGCCCCGTGGAACCGGGCTCAGTGAAACTACGCTCAGTTGCGATCGAGGAACAACAGTTTTGCTGAGCCGGGTGCTACCCGATAGCGATGCCGATAGTCCTTGGGGTCGGCTGACTCGTTGAGCGTCGTGTCCGCGGCAACGAGATACAGCCGGCCCGTGCCAGGATCCACCGTCATCGTGCGCGCCCCGAGCATCGTGGTCACCGTACCCAGCACCGCGTAGCCGCTCGGCCCCTGCTCGCCGACAACCGTCAAGCTGCCATCACCGTTGGAACTGAAGGCACGGCGCGTGACGGGATCAAACGCCGCGCCATCGGTGCGCGCGCCGATCGGGAGCGAGGCGAGCTGCTTGCCGGTGTGACCATCGACCACGACCATCACCTTGTTTGCACAGCTCGAGAAGATGCGCAGCGCTTTCGCATCGACAGCAATGCCGTGCGGGCTTTCGCAGTCGGGTATCGGCCAACGGGCATCGATGGTGCTGGTGCGGGCATCGACCCGCAGGATTTCGCGGCGCGCCTCACCGTTGATGTAGACCTTGCCGGCACCATCCACCGCGCTGATCTCGAGCTTGCCGCCGCCATCCAGCGTGGCAAGCACCCGATCGGTACGGGGGTCGATGACAGTGATCTTGCCGGGATCTGAATCCACCACGAAGACATGACCCGTGACCGGATCGTAGCTGATGGCATCCGCATCGGACTCGGCCTTTATCGATTTCAGCGGCCGCAGCGTCTTCAGATCAAATGAGCCCGCAACACCGGCGTCGCCGTCATCCGTGTAACCGCGACCCATTGCCGGCACGAGCGCTACGCCGTGCGTGCCGCCCGCGTAGCCCTGCACTTGACCGATCAGTGCGCCGCTTTGCCCATCGACAACGGTCACGCGATCGCCGTGCGCGACATATACGCGATGCGACGCTGCATCGACAGTCAGCAAATCCCAGTGGTCTGGCGCGCCGATCGGCACCATCTTGCTGATCCGGTAGAGCGGCTTTCCGCCATCATCGGCCCAAGCGGGACTCATCAGCACCCCCATGCCGCACAGGACCCGGACCGCCGTAGACCCATACCAGCGAATGTTCATCAGCGTGCACCCCAGCTTCAATTGGTGCAGCGATCATCTGCCAGGCGTCAGGTCAATGCAATGGCTGTTGCGGGCTTGGGGCGGCGCTGCCTAGAATGTTTGCGGCACAACAATCGCCATTGCAGCGAGGAAACGCGCATGACTGCAACTTTTTGGCTGCGCATCTCATCGATCATCACATTGCTGTTCGCCGTCGGGCACACGCTGGGTGGACGCAAGAGCTGGTCACCAATGGGCGAGAATGCGGTGTTGAGTGCCATGCGCGATATCCATTTCCAGACCATGGGTGTGAATCGCAGCTATCTCGACTTCTACACTGCATTCGGCTGGTCGCTGTCAGTCGCACAACTGATGCTGGCCGTGTTGCTCTGGCAGCTAGCGTCGCTCGCGCGCACGAATGTCACGGCGGTGAAACCAATGATCGCCGTGGTCGCAGTTGCCATGGCGGTGACTGGCGTCATCGCCTGGCAGCTGTTGTTCCCACTACCTGCCCTGTTCTCGCTGGTACTGGTCGCCAGCCTGGTGGTGGCATTTACCAAGGCGCGCTGATTTCAGCAGCCCACGATCTTCACTTCGTATGGCAGGTACAATGTCAGCTCCGAGACATCGGAACGCTGCCACTGCAGGCGCATCGAAAAATCACCGATCGACACCTTGCAGGACTCACCGAACGCCGCCTTGAGAGCGCTTACCGACGCCGCAAGCGCAGCAATGACCTCTGGACGATAGCGTTCGGGATTCACGACACTGAGGGCCATGTCCCCCAGCGGCTCGAGCTGCGAGCGGCCAGTCATCTTGGCATCCGCCACAAAGGTGTCCAGCGTGTGGATGGCTGCGTTGACGTCGGAGGTCGGTGTGAGCGCACTCTTGATGTAAATCGTCACGCTGTTGGTGTCATCGCGATCATCGCCGTGCGGTAGCGGAATACGATAGTCCTTGTCCGTGATCGGAATCAGGAAGCCATGCTGCCAGGCGAGCGACAAGCCCGGAACCTTGGCTGCCGCCGCCGCCAGGACCTTGAGTGTCTGGTGCAGCTCTTCATGGCGCGCCTTGGCATCGCGCGTGTCGTTGCTGAGTTCGACCGGCTGCAGCAGGAAATCAGCGCGCTTGCGGATCGTCACTGCCGGCAGCGGCGGCAAGGGCTGATCGTTCTTTCTCATTCCGGTGACCACGATCTCCTCGAGGCTCGCCTGTTGGGCCGAAGCCAACACGCCGAAAGAGATCATCAGCATGCCCAGGACCTTGCGCTGCAGGCTCATGTCGCTCTCCCTGTATTTGCCCGTCCGCCGCACCTGCTCCAGGCGCGCGGCACGCAGCATCCCTCAATCCGGCGACGGCGACAAGGCGCTTGATCGCCGCTATAGTTGGGCGATCGCCGAACCAGGAGCGCAGCCCATGGGCACCATGAACAAGCACAGTCTCAGCAGACGTCAGTTCAATGCCCGCATGGCGGCGCTCGGGCTGTCACTGCCACTCGCTGGCCGATTGCTGGCAGCCGATCAGGCACCGCAAGCCGTACGCCGCAGTGTTCGTCTACCTGATGGCACAATGGTCCCGGCGCTGGGCATGGGCGCCTGGCACCTGGGCATCGACCGGCATCCGCCGGCTGTTGAAGAAGAAGCAGTCAACGCCGGTCTCGCGCTCGGCATGACGCTCATCGATACCTCAGGCAACTACGGTCATGGCCGCTCGGAGCAATTCCTCGGCAAGGCACTCGCCGGCCAGCGCGACAAGATCTATCTGGTCTCCAAAGTGGAAGGCGATGAGATTGCGGGTGATGGCATTGCCCGCGCCTGTGCCGCGAGCCTCGCGCGCCTGGGCACCGATCACCTGGACCTCTATCTGCTCCACTGGCCGGTACCCACCGACAAATTTGCGGGAGTCGTTGCTGCCTTCGAACAGCTACGCGCGGCGGGGAAGATTCGCGCCTGGGGCGTGTCCAATTTTGACACCGGCCAGATGGCGGCGCTGTTCAAGGTGCCCAACGGTGAACGCTGTGCCACCAACCAGGTGCCCTACAGTCTCAATCGCCGCGACATCGAGCGTGAACTGTTGCCCTGGTGCGCGGAGCACCGCATGCCGGTGATGGCCTATTCGCCGCTCGGCGGCGACAACAATCTGGTGATCAAGGATCGCGTGCTGCAGCAGATCGGTGCGGCGCATGGCTGTACTGCCGCGGCCGTGGCGCTGGCATGGGTGATCCGCAGCGGTGCCGTCATTGCGATCCCTGAGTCGGGCTCACCGGCGCATACGAAGGAGAATGCCCAGGCACTGACACTGACGCTGACACCGCAGGAATTGCAGCAACTGGCTACCACCTACCCGTGAAGGCCGGCCTTGCGTGATCAGGCAGCGCGACGCTCAGAACCACAGATCGCGTACGCAGCGCCCGTCACCTGGCAGATCCTCGAAGCTGTCGAGGCCATCGAAGTGATCGATGCGCAGATCCGCAACGGCCTCTGACGCTGCGAGGCGCACATTCACTGCCATGCGCCGGCGCCCGTCCTTTTCCAGGCGCAGGCCGCGCCAGCTGAGTACGCAGCCGCAGGTCGGGCAGAACAGTATCTCGAGCGCGGGATCAGCCTTGCCGGGACGCGTGTAGGAACCCCTGGGTCCCGATAGCGTGATCGTTTCGCCCTCATGGCCGTAAAACCAGAGCGTGCAGTTGAGGTCGTGATCGAACCCGGGTCTCCCTCGAGCCGCCAACCCGAGGCGCCGCAATGGCAAGTGCCCTGCAAGCTGCTCATTGCAGGTTCCAGTGAGTCGCCGCCAGCAGGAGCAGGAGCGATGCGAGTCTGAAATTGCTCATCTACTGGCCCCACGAAAAGCGCAGTAGAGTGCACGTTTCAGCGACGGCCTTCAACGTCGGTCAAAGTGGTAATGCTCCCGGAGACTGGCGCAGACCAGGTCGGCGCCAGCCTCCGGAAGAGCGTCGACTAGAACTGACAGTAACCTGGATTGGCGGCATCGATTCGACGCGCAGCGCCCGTCGGCATGATCTGGAACGCCACGGTCACTAGCGGTACCGAGCCTGCATTGCGCACCAGGTGCACATGGGTACCACCGGCATCGATGAAGCCAGTGCCGGCTGGCACGGCAACAGGAGTGCACGACGGATCGTCGCCCTCATAGACCGACGCCGTGCCGCTCGTCACCATCACGATGCTGGGGCCGGGATGCGTGTGCCAGCCGCTGTCCGCTCCAGGCGCTACCGTATTCCTGACCATGTAAACATCCGATGGATCCCTGGCCAGGATCTTCACCAGGTTCGCGGTGACAACGTCATCCTCGTCACCGTGGGCGGTGCTCAGGCGGATGCGCTCGAAGAATGAGCGCCCCAGGATTTCGCTGACAAATCCCGCACTTGCGGGTGTCGCCAGGGCGACGCCGGAAACATGCAGAGCCACGGCCGCGCCGAGAACAAGCGAGCCACTGAGCAAGGATACCTTGAACGTCTTGAAACTCATCTGATTTCTCCCGTGCGGTCGGAAAATCGCCGCCACGGGAACTTCGGACGAAATCATCCGGCCCGCAAACGGCATTGCACGGCAATCGTTCATGGAGCCCGGGTGCGCCGTACAATGCCGCAGGTTGCCATCGCGGCATCGGGTATCCGCGCCTGCTGATATGGGTGCGAGCACAGGTTGGGGGAGGATGGACGAGCACAGCAGCGGCCCCGCAGTAAACCCAGGCACCACGGCGGGCGACCGCCTGGACTCCTGGAAGCGCATTGCGCAGTACCTCAAGCGCGATGTCACGACGGTGCAGCGCTGGGAACGGCGCGAAGCGATGCCCGTGCACCGCCACCAGCACGCGAAGCTGGGCTCGGTCTTTGCCTACAAGAGCGAGCTCGACACCTGGTGGGCCAGCCGCGGCACGCTGCTGGTCGAGCGTGAAGCCAGCGACAAGCGGGAGAGTCCCGCCGCTGCCACGACAGCTGAAGCCTCCGCAGGTACGCGCCGGCCCGCGCCAACGCTGCGGCACCTGCTGCTTGCGGGCATCGCAATGGTGCTGCTCGCAGCGACAGTCTGGTACCTGCGAGACTCTGTAGAGGTGTGGCGCAATCCACTGGCGGAAGCGAAAGTGACACGCCTGACCCAATTCGGCGGTGCGGAACAGGCAGCCGCCATCTCGCGTGACGGTCGGTTCGTGGCCTTCCTCGCGAATCGCGAGGGACCGCAGGACGCCTGGCTGACTGAGATCGGCAACCATCGCTATCGCAACCTGACGCAGGGCCAACTGCATGAGATGAGCAATCCATCGCTGCGCACGCTCAGCTTCACGCCCGACAACACGCAGGTGGCGATCTGGACGCGCCATGGCGATGGCTCCAGACCTGAAGACATCAACCTTATGGGTGCGCCGGTTGCGGGTGGAGCACTGCAGCTTTTCCTGCGTGAGGCCGCCGAAATCGACTGGTCCGCCGATGGCAGGCAGCAGGTCTTTCATACGACCGCACCAGGCGATCCCATGTTCATTCGCGCCGCGGGCGAGCCCAGCGCACACCAGATCTACGTCGCGCCACGCGGCATCCACTGTCACTTTCCGACCTGGTCGCCGGATGGCGAGTTCATCTATTTCGTGCGTGGCGAACCGCCGTCGGTGAACTGGGATATCTGGCGGGTGCGGCCGACCGGAAGCGGGCTGGAACGACTCACCTTTCACAATGCCTGGGTCGGGTATCCCGTGATGCTCGGCACGAGTGATCTGCTGTATCTGGCAAATGATTCCGACGGGTCCGGACCGTGGCTGTACGCCATGGATCTGCGCCACCTGCGCAGCCATCGCATCAGCTTCGGCCTGGAGCGCTACACCTCACTGGCTGCGAGCGCGGATGGCGCAAAGCTCGTGGCTACGATCGCGAATTTCCGCTCCGGACTGTGGCGCGTAGCCCTGTCGCAAGACTCTGCGCCACAGACGACCGCGTCGCCAGTTACGCTGGCGGCACAGAGCGCCGCAGCGCCACGCTTTGGTCCGGATTATCTTGTCTACGCCACGACCGCTGAGGATCGGCGCGGCATCTGGAAACTCTCGCACGGCACAGCCACGGAACTCTGGGCCGAGCCAGGTGTTGACCGCATCAGTGCACCGGCCGTCGCCCCGGATGGTCGCCACCTGGCCTTCACGATCGGCAAGCATGATGTAACGCGCCTGTACGTGATGGACAGCAATGGCAAGCAAGTGCGTGCGATTCCGACCAATGCCAGTATTCGCGGTGATGTTGCGTGGAGCCCCGATTCGAAGTCTATCGTGGCCGCGCTCGTGCGTGATGGTGAACCGCATCTGGTGCGAATCGCGCTGGATGGCAGCCCGCAGCAACCGATGGCCGCCGAATACTCAATCGATCCGGTCTGGTCTCCTGACGGCAAGTATTTTGTGTACTCCGGCGCTGACGTCGGTACCACCTTCCCGCTGCGGGCCGCCGGGCCGGATGGCCGACCCTACATCAGGCCAAACCTGATCATGACCCGTGGTGCGCGCCGCGTCAGCTTCCTGCGGCACTCAGGGTCGCTGGTAATCCTGCGCGGCGATATCAACCACAAGAACTTCTGGCTGATAGACCCGATCACCGGTGCCGAGCGCCAGTTGACCGATCTGCCAGCCAATATCGCAGTCGGCGATTTTGACGTATCACCCGATGGCACCGAGATCATCTTCGACCGGATCGAGAGCGACAACTCGAGCATTGCACTGATCGAGCGCGCGCACTGAGCCGAGCCGCTGACTACTGGGTGATGTTCGGCTCGACCAGCCTCGCGAGGTTGCGCAGCGATTCCTGCCAGCCGAGGTAACAGGCCTCGACCGGTATGGCATCGGGCAAGCCTTCCTGCACGATGTCGATTTGCGTACCCACCAGCACCTTTTTCATCGTCACTTTCACGTGGATCTCGCCCGGCAGATTCGGGTCGTCGAATTTATCCGTGTAGTGCAGATGCTCATTGGGGACCAGTTCCAGGTACTTGCCACCAAAGGAGTGAGTCTGGCCCGTAGTGAAGTTCCTGAAGGACATCCGGTAGGTTCCCCCTACTTTCGCGTCCATGTGCTCCACCGTGCAGGTGAAGCCATTCGGAGGGATCCACTTGGCCATCGCGTCCGCTTCGGTGAAGGCGCGATACAGCTTCTCGGGTGTGGTCGCTAGCACGCGGTGCAGTTTTACAGTATTCGGCATGGTCGTGACTCCTCAGGCGCCAGGCACGGCGAGTACGGGCATGACCTCGACGGCGTCGCCCGGGAAAATGGCAAAGTGCGGATGCTGCTCGAACAGCTTCGCCGCGGCCTCGTGGGAATCGGCGCGCACCACGGTGAATGCAGCCATGGCGTTGCTGATATCCTGGATGCCGCTCGCAGAGATTTTCTTGGTCTTGCCGAGCGGCCCGCCCATGGTGACTATCGAAGCCTGATGCTTTTGCACCCAAGCCATCCAGGCTGCGATGCCCTCGCGTTCCTTCGCGCTTCGATCGGCTGCTGACAGCGCATCCCACGCGGCCCGTCGCGGGCTGGGTTTGCTGCCGAGGAACATGGCGAGATAGGTATTGTCCGTGTTCATGCTTTGTCCTTTGCTTTGTGTTTGCCAGTATTGAAGAGCAACTCGATGTAGCGATGCAGGTGATCGATGCTGGCGGCGGCCACGCTCACG
Source organism: Gammaproteobacteria bacterium (assembly GCA_025350055.1). Taxonomy (GTDB): domain Bacteria; phylum Pseudomonadota; class Gammaproteobacteria; order Steroidobacterales; family Steroidobacteraceae; genus FEN-1191. The sequence goes on from JANXYK010000061.1 coordinate 8,187, forward strand.
TCGCCCGTGGCCTTCGCGAGGATGAAGGCGCCTTGCAATACAGCCTGCGTATGCAGCGCCAGGCTCGCGGCAGTCCAGCGCGCGCGCAGTCGATGCTGCTTCATCGCCGCTACGATATCGGCTTCGATCTTCGCGGCGTGCCCGCAGATACTCGCCTCGCAGGCGGCGCGTATTTCAGGGCTGGTGCCGTAGACCTCCTGGACCATCGTGCCCACGAGGCAGGTGAACTCGGCGAGTTCCCCTTTCAGGATCGCCTTGCGGCAGTCGAGATAGCCCAGCACGCGCTGCAGCGGGTCTTTCAGCTGCTGGTAGGGCGCGGTAGCAAAGAAGGCGCCAGTGATTTCTGACCAGTGATTGGCGGCAGCGACGGCCAATGCGTCCTTGCTCTTGAAGTGGTGGAAGAATGCGCCTTTGGTTACGCCGGCTTCGGCGCACAGCTCGTCGACCGAGGTCGAGGAGTAGCCTTTCTCGCGAACCAGGGATAGCGCTGCGGAGAGCAGTTTGTGCCGGGCTCCGCCGCTGCTGACTGCTGATCCTGCTTGCGCTTCCATAGGCAAAACATACCGACTAGTTGGTATGTCGTCAATTACCTTGTGGTGCCCATGACCTTGAGCCAGCATGTGCATGGGGGTGAGAACCATCATGAAACCTTGGTATCCGATACTGCTGGCGGCGATGATCGTGCCTAACGCGGCGCCGGCCTCGCCCATCAAATATGCCGAGACACAGGTGCAGGCATCCGGCCCCACTGGTCCGCTCGCGGGCACCTTGCTGGCGCCCGAAACGCCCTCGGCACCACTCGTACTGATCATTCCGGGTTCAGGCCCGACCGATCGCGATGGCAACAGTCCGCTAGGCATCCGTGCGGGCAGTTACCGCCTGCTGGCCGAGGGTCTGGCGGCGCGTGGTGTGGCGTCTGTGCGCATCGACAAGCGCGGCATGTTCGGGAGCGCGGCGGCAGTGCCCGACGCGAATGCGGTCAGCATTGCCGACTACGTCAGCGACATCCAGGCCTGGGCGACCAGCATCGAAAAACGTATTGGCGCAAATTGCATCTGGCTGCTCGGTCACAGCGAAGGTGGATTGGTCGCGATGGCCGCCGCGCGTAGCGTGCCGCACCTCTGCGGACTGATCCTGGTGTCGACGGCCGGCCGCCCGATGGGCGAAGTGCTGCGCGAGCAGCTGCGCGCCAATCCAGCCAACGAGCCACTGCTCGCCCAGGCGTTTGCGGCAATCGATGCGCTCGAAGCGGGCCGCAGGGTCGACGGCGCGAGCCTGCATCCGGCGCTGCAACCGCTGTTCGCACCGCAGGTGCAGGGATTCCTGATCAGCGCTTTTGCGCTTGATCCAGCCAAACTGTTGGCTGGCACAAAGTTGCCTGTGCTCATGCTTCAGGGGCAACGCGACATGCAGGTGAGCGCGAACGATGCACGGCTACTACTGGCTGCAGCACCTGGCGCGACGCTGACACTGCTTCCTGGCGTCAACCATGTACTCAAGTCCGTTGCCAGCGACGACCCTGCAGCGAATATTGCAACCTACGCGGATCCAGCCTTGCCTCTGGCACCTGGCGTGCTTGACAGCATCAGCGAGTTTCTGCAGAAACATGGCCAACCCGCGCCCCGGAAATCCGACCATCCTTGACGTTTCGTGGCCCATACATTGGGCCCGATACAATGAACCACTTCATGATGGGCGACAGTAGTCGATTCCGAATCCTCTACAGCAACGAACTGTGACTACAGGTTGCAACAAACCAGCGGGCCGCTTGCGCAAACACATCGTCGTGATCCTGTTGTCTGGTCTTGCGGGTGTCCACGCACAGGAGCACCCAGCTGTTTGGCAACCCGCGCCTGGCCATGTCCAAGTGCCCATTTGGCCCGACGCAGTACCCAATCCGCTGCCCAACCCGAAACCGGAGTCCCTTGGTCCTCCCGCTGGTCGCGACTGGTGGCCCAGGGCAAACGATGTCAGTCGTCCGACCATGACGAGGTACGCCGCCAGGGGAGAGAACTCCGGCGTCGTCATGGTGGTGTTTCCTGGTGGTGGTTATCAGTTCCTGGCGATGGATCTGGAGGGAACGGAGATTTGCGACTGGCTGACTACACGCGGCATCACTTGCGTGTTGCTCAAGTACCGAGTGCCCGACTCGGGACCAACGATGAAAGACGGACGCCGCTACTACCCGAAGGTGCAGACCGCGTTACAGGACGCACAGCGCACGATCGGTCTGGTGCGTCTGCACGCGGCTGAGTGGCACATCGATCCGCACAAGATCGGCGTGATCGGCTTTTCGGCCGGTGGACATCTCGCCGCCGCGGTCAGCACGCATTTTGAGCGCCGCACCTATCCTCCAGTCGATGCCGCCGATAAGCTGAGCACTCGACCGGATTTTGCGATTCTCCTCTACCCCGGTCACCTGTGGGCGCCTGGTACCGACCTGATTCTGCAACCTGACATCCGTGTGCGCGCAGACACGCCGCCAGCATTCCTGGTGCACGCCGAGGACGACGATGTAGACCCCGTGCAGCATTCGCTGGCTTACTACGTCGCGCTGAAGAATGCCGGAGTCGGTGTGGAAATGCATTTGTATGCGCAGGGCGGTCACGCCTTTGGCCTGAGACCTTCGCTATATCCCGTCACCAAATGGCCCGCGCTGGTGGAGCAATGGCTGCACACTATAGGTGTGCTTGGCGCTCAACGAATTCCAGATCGCTGATGGTCCCATAGCCGCCAATTGACTGCGACAATGATTCGCTTATAATTAACAATGTAGTTAATTATCTAACTCTACTGTGAACAAGATATTCGAAGCCCTGGCATCGACGCCGCGTCGCAAGATCCTGGCCTATCTCTCCGATGCGGAGTTGACCGCCGGAGACATCGCGGCGCGCTTCACGATGTCCAAGCCCGCCATCTCCAGGCACCTGGCCATTCTCGAGGGCGCTGGCCTCATTCGCGGCGACAAACGCGGGCAGTTCGTGCACTACAGCCTGGTGAGCGAGAACCTGGTGAATGTACTCAACGGCTACCTGCAGGAAGTCTGTCCCGTGGCTCGCCCGCTAAAACGCGAGAGCAGGCGACGGGGGCGTCGCAGCACATGAGATCCCCGTTTCGCTGCCAGGGAGAAGTTGCAGCAGTTCCCTATTTTTTCGCTTCAATGGGCCTACTGCTCGGGAAATATCTGCTGTTGGCTCTGAAGGTGCGCGTGCTGGCGCATTTTGCGCGGCAGGCAGAAATGGCAGCCACGACCGAAGCAATGTGGAAGGCGTATTGATGCTGTGGGGACTTGGCGCGCCTGGAGAGATTCGAACTCCCGACCCTCTGGTTCGTAGCCAGATACTCTATCCAACTGAGCTACAGGCGCGCCGAAAACGATACAAATCAGTGATTTGGCGGACTCCGGGCCGACCGCTGACGCAATCAGGCTCCGTCCGGGGCGCGCATCCTACCACACCGAATAATGGAGTCGCTCGCGCTAGTAATAGCCCAGCTGCCCCATGGGGGCGCTGACCATCAGGCGCGGCCCGCGGGGCTTGGCGGGCACGCGGCTCCTGAAACTCCCGGGCTTGGCGATCAGCACGTCGCAGGGCAGCTCATCGAGGATGCGCTCGGCGGTGTTGCCGATCAGCAGGTTCTTCAGGCCCGATCGCGACACGGCACCCATCACGACCAAAGAGCTGCGACTGCGGGCAGCGGCACCGAGTATGGCGTCGATCGGGTGTGCGCCGATCAGGTAGCGCCGCGAGCGGGAGAGTTTCGTGCCGCGCAACGCGCGACTCATGCGCTGCCGGGCCTCCTGCTCGGCCTCGCGCTGTAGTCTTTGCACCGTGCGCACCGTCATCGGCTGACTCTGCAGGGTTGCGATCGAAACCTGCGGGTACGCATGCACCGCATGCAGGCTGCCGCGCAGGCAGTCACTCATTTTGGAGCCCAAGGCGAGCAACATCTGGTCGAGCTTGAGTGGTTTTTCGAACGCATGGCCAGGGTCGATGGCGACCAGCACCCTGGGGTGGCGATAGGCAGCGGCCTTCTTCACCAGCAGCACGGGGATCGGGCTATGGCGCACGAGTTCCCAATCCGTGAGGCGCAGCAACCAGGGCGCGACGAAGCGTCCTTCGTGACGCGCAGCAACGATCAGATCGGCCTTGACGCGCTGCGCGCGGCGGATCACGGCTTCGAACGGCGGGAAATCCCACTCGGCCGAGACACCCACGCGTATGCCGTGCGTGCGCAGTCGATCCGCGGCGCGCTCGAGCCGGCGCAACGCCTGCTGACGCAACTCGGCTTCGAGCGACTCGAGGCTCTGCCCACCAAAGGCGTACAGATCAGCGTACAGCGGCGTGCTCAGCGTGTGGAACAACTCCACCGAGGCGCCGCAGGCGCGCGCGAGCTGCGCGGCCTTGAGCATCGCGGGTTGCGATTTGCCACTGAGGTCTTTCACCGCCACCAGTATCTTGCGTATCGTGGTCATGGCGTTTCTCCAGAGGGTGCTGCCATCAGCAGCGTGGCCTGCATGCCAGGGGTGACACCGGCGGCGTTGCCTTCATCAGTGTCGAGATGCAGTTCCATGCGAAAGTCCGGGGCGACGCGCACGACCACATCCTCGAACACTGCGCGGCGGCCGGCACCATCCACTTCGACGGCGACGCGATCCTGGTCCTTGAGGCCCAGCACCTGCGCGTCAGCGGTGCTCATGTGGACGTGCCTGAGTGCGCACACCACGCCGCTGTCGATCGTCACCAAACCATTGGCGCCCGCGATGGTGAGGCCAGGCGTGCCGTTGAGATCACCGGATTCGCGCAGCGGTGCATCGAGGCCCAGCACGAATTCGTCGCTGCGCGAGATCTCGACCTGGTTGCGGCTGCGCGGCGGACCGACGATGCGCACGTGCTGCAGCTGGCCGGCCTTGCCGATCAGCGTGACGGTTTCTTCGGCGGCATACTGGCCCGGTTGGCCGAGCGCGAGTCGTTGCTGCAACTGGTGACCGGCGCCGAAGAGCTGCTCGACGGTCTGCTGCGTCAGATGCACATGGCGCGCGGATATCGCCACCGGAATGTTCGCGGTGGCGACATCCATGCGCACAGCGTCGCTACTTGGTGGCGTCGTGGTCGTGCTCCCCGTGCTCGTGCATCTTCATCATGTGATCGCAGTCATGCTCGTGCTCATGCTTGTCGCCCATGGCGCCTTCCATCTTCTCGTGGGCGGCCATCATCTCGTGGTGACAATCGTCGATGGACTTGGCGGAGCGCAGGCACGCGGCCATGTGCTCGTGGAGTGAGGCCATCTGCTCGCGCATTTCCTTGGTCGGAGCCGGGTGTTCCATCTTCTGGTGAGCGGCGGGCTTGGCCACCGGCGGCGGCGGCGCATCCGCGGCGTAGACCATGGCGAAACTGCCTAGCAGGGCGGTAGCCGCGCAGGCCAGCAAGGTCGAAGTGACTGTCTTGATCATGGAGTGCCCCTTAATATGTATTGGTCAGGTGTAGAACCAGTATATTCATCAGCTTACGCAGGGAGTGTCGCGGCATCTATACGCATATGCCCCTACCCCAGGCAGCGCAACAAGGCGGATGATATAGCCCTATGAGTCACACTTCACGACGCAAGTTCCTGGGTCGCCTTGGTATGCTGGCGGCGGCGATGACGCGCGCGCCCGAGGTGCTGGCTGACACCAACGGCACGCGCAGTCTCGCCTTTGCGCACACGCACACGGGCGAGAGCCTCAGCACGGTGTACTTCGACGGCGGTGCTTATGTGCCGGCGGCGCTCGAGTCTATCAACGTGCTATTGCGCGATTTTCGCACCGAGACCGTGTACCCGATCGAGCCGCAGTTGCTCGATTGCCTGTATACGCTGCAGACCTCACTCGGAAGCGACTCCGCCTTCCAGGTGATCTGCGGCTATCGATCGGCGCAGACCAACAGCATGCTGCGAGCGCGCTCGAGCGGTGTGGCCGAGCACAGCCTGCACATGCAGGGGCGCGCGATCGACATCAGGTTGCCAGGCGTCGACACCGCGCAGCTCGCAGTGCTGGCGCGCCGCACGCTTGCGGGTGGCGTGGGTTATTACCGGGTATCTGATTTCGTGCATGTGGATACGGGTGCGGTGCGCAACTGGGGCGACCCCATTGGAGGTGAGTCGTGAGCTCGGGCAGCGAACAATTGTTGAAACAGCTTTCGAAGCTGGTGGAAGACATCGAAGGGCTGGCGGCTGCGACCACGCACGCCGGCGCCGAAGGCGCAGCATCGGTTTCCGACCACATCAAGGATGCGTTGACCGATGCGCACACGCGCATCCGCAATGCGGAGCAGGGTCTGAAGCGCGGCGCAGTAGACAGTGCCAAGGCCGCCGACAGCTACGTGCGCAACAACGCCTGGGTATCGGTGGGCGTGGCGGCAGCGATTGCCTTTCTGCTGGGCGCGCTCTCGACGCGCCGCGACTGAGCCAGGAGCATAGTCATGAGCTTTTCTGGAAGTGCCGCCTCACTGCTGCTCGATTCAATAGAAAGGATCGGCGCGAGTGTGGGGCGACTGGTCGAGGGCAAAGTGGCGACGCTGCGCGCTGCAGTGCGGGCCGAAGTGCGCCGCGCGGTATCGGCGGCCATGTGGGGCGTGCTGGCGGCCTTGCTGGCCTTCACCGCGCTGGAATTCGCCGCGGTGACAATCCTGATTGCCGCTTGGGATACGCATCGCGTGCTCGCTGCAGGGCTGATTGCCGCGGGCTTCCTGCTGTTGGCGATCGTGGCGCTGCTGGTGATGCGCAGCAATACCAGCAACAAGAACTGATGCGGCCTGCCCTGCTCCTGGGCTGCCTGCTGTGTAGTGCACTAGCGGACGCAGCCACGGAACCGTTGTCGCGCCCGCAGGCGGGCGTCGCCGCCGTTGCCACTACCTCGACTACTCCTTTGCTCTGGTTCCAGCACGGGCGCGCCACTGCCCAGGCGCTGTCCATGATCGCCGAGATGCGCGGTGCAGAGCGCTACGGCCTCAGGGCGCGCGACTATGGCGGCGAGGCACTGGCCGCGCAGATCACGCGTGCGGGTGCCGATGGCACGCACGACGCTGCGACCTGGCAGCTACTCGATGCGGCGATCTGCGCGGCAGCGTTGCGCTTCGTTACGCACCTGCATTCCGGCCGCGTCAGTGCCCGTCGCGCCGGTTTCGACGTCGAGAAGCCGCGGCCGAGCTTCGATGCCACGGCGGCCGTGCAACGGCTGGCCACCGGGACCGATACGCTCGCGACACTGCAAGCCGTTGAACCGCCCTTTCTGCACTACCGCTTGCTGAAAGATGCCCTGCATCACTATCAACCGCTCGCAGCACAGACAGGCCTGACCGATCTGCCACCTTTCAAGCTGCGCTCTCTGCGCGTCGGGGACCACTATGAGGGTGCAACTGCGCTGCGTCGATTACTGAGCGCGCTGGGCGACCTTGATGCACGCGCTGGCCGCGAAGGCGGCTCTTCCGGTGCGCAGCCTCTCGACCCGCTGAGGCTTGACGCCAGCCTGAGCACGGCGCTACAGAAATTCCAGGAGCGCCACGGCCTGCATCCCGATGGCATACTCGGCCGCAGCACCTACAACGCGCTGACGGTGCCGCTGACAAAGCGGGTGCAGCAGATCGAACTGACGCTGGAACGCTGGCGCTGGTTGCCGCCCTTCACGACGCCACCGATCATCGTGAATATTCCGCAGTTCCGGCTGTTTGCGTTTCGCACTAGCGATGATCACAAAGCCGACATTCTGCAGATGCCGGTGATCGTCGGGCGCATCTTTCCGCGCAACCGCACGCCCGTGTTCATGAGTGAGCTGCGCTATGTCGTGTTCCGACCCTATTGGGATGTGCCGCCGAGCATCGTGCAGCATGAAATGCTGGCACCGATCCGCAAGTCGATCGGCTACCTGGAGCGCAACAATCTCGAGCTGGTGCGCGGCGCAGGCGATGACGGCGCGGTGATTGCACCCGATGAGGCGAGCGTCGAAGCACTGGCGCGCGGGGAGCTGCGCCTGCGCCAGCGGCCGGGTGAGGGCAATGCGCTGGGACTGATCAAATTTCTGATGCCCAATGGCTACAACGTCTACCTGCACTCAACGCCTGAGCAGCATCTGTTCAACGAAGCGCAGCGCGCCTTCAGCCACGGCTGCATCCGCGTCGCCGATCCGGTAGCGCTGGCGGCGCAGGTCCTACACGACAGCGCGGGTGCGTGGACGACGCAATCCATCGAGGCGGCCATGCACGGCGATAGCACACAACGCATCGCACTCGCGCGGCCCATTCCGGTACTGGTGCTGTATGGCACCGCACTGGCCAGGGAAGACGGCCAGATCATGTTCTTCAACGACATCTACGGGCACGACCGGCGGCTCGAGCGCCTGCTGGGCCCGTAAGCGCGGCCGCCTATTCGTCGAAGCGCAGGTGCTTGACGCTCTTGCCGTGGCGGCGGATCAGGCGCAGCGCTTCGATGCCGACCTGCACGTGCCGCTCGACGAATTCATCGGTGATGCGCCGATCCGAGGCTTCGGTCTTCACTCCCTCGGGCACCATGGGCTGGTCGCTCACCAGCAGCAAGGCGCCGGTGGGAATCGAGTTGGCGAAGCCCGCGGCGAAAATGGTCGCGGTCTCCATGTCGATCGCCATGGAGCGCGTCTTGCGCAGGTACTCCTTGAATTCGTCGTCATGCTCCCAGACGCGGCGGTTGGTCGTGTAGACCGTTCCAGTCCAGTAGTCGCGGGCCAGGTCGCGGATCACGGTCGAGATCGCGCGTTGCAGGCTGAAGGCCGGGAGCGCGGGAACCTCTGGCAGCAGATAGTCGTTGGACGTGCCCTCGCCGCGGATCGCGGCGATCGGCAGCACCAGGTCGCCGATCTGATTCTTGCGCTTGAGCCCGCCACACTTGCCCAGGAACAGCACGGCCTTTGGATTGATCGCCGAGAGCAGATCCATGATGGTGGCGGCATTGGCGCTGCCCATGCCGAAGTTGATCATGGTGATGCCATCGCCCGTGGCGTTCATCATCGAGCGATCACGCCCCACGATCCCGGCGCCGGTCAGTCGCGCGAAGACTTCAACGTAATTGCCGAAGTTGGCCAGCAACACATACTGGCCAAAGTCCGCAAGTTGCGTGCCGGTGTAACGCGGTAACCAGTTGTCGACGATCTGTTGCTTGGTCTTCATCGCGACACTCAGACCTTCTCCAGGGCCTGGCGCAGATCCTCCACCAGATCGGCAGCGTCTTCAATGCCAACCGACAGGCGGATCATTGATTCAGAAATGCCGAGCCGCTCACGCACTTCAATCGGCACGCCCGAATGCGTCATCGCCGCGGGGTGGCTCGCGAGGCTCTCGGTGCCGCCGAGGCTCACCGCCAGCTTGATCACTGTCATCGCATCGAGGCAGCGGAACGCGCCCGCCTCGCCGCCCTGCACTTCGAAGGAGAACGTCGAGCCGGCACCCGTGCACTGGCGATCGAATACTGCGCGGCGCGGATCCTTCGCGGCCAATAGTCCGAGATAGTTCACCGAAGTGACCTTGGGATGCGTGGCGAGGAACTCGGCCACGATGCGTGCATTGTGGCCTGCCCGCTCCATGCGCAGTTGCAGGGTTTCCATCGAGCGCAGCAGCATCCAGGCGCTGTTGGGATCGAGCTGCGTGCCCAGGGCACCGCGTGCCTGGCGCACGGGCAACACATGCGCGCGACTGCCGGAGACACCACCAGCCACGAGATCAGAGTGACCGCCGACATATTTGGTGAGCGAGTACACATTGATATCGGCGCCGAATTTCAATGGCTTCTGGTACACCGGGCCGAGCATGGTGTTGTCAGTGACGATCAGGGGGCGATGACCCTGGCGTTTGCCGAGCTCATCCGCCATGCGCTTCATCAGCTCCAGATCCACCATCGAATTGGTGGGGTTGGCCGGTGTCTCTGTCATGATCAGGCCAATGCGGCCCAGCGCCTCGGCTTCCTTGACTGCGGCTTGCACCGCCGCTGGCGACAGACCGTCGGCAAAAGCCACATGCTTGATGCCAAAGTTGGGTAGCGTCTTTGCGATCAGTGTTTCCGTGCCGCCATACAGAGGCTGGCAGAACAACAACACATCAGCGGCTTTCAGGTGCGTGAGCAGCGTGGTGGCGATAGCCGCCATGCCAGAGGCAAAGACCGCGGCTGATTCCGTTTCATCCCACAGCGCCAGGCGATCCTCGAGCACCTCGAGGTTGGGATTGTTGAATCGCGAGTACACCAGCCCGCCACGTGAACCGTCGGGCAAGGCCTTGCGGCCGGAGGTGTAGTTGAAGAAGTCCTTGCCATCCTGGGCGCTGCGGAACACGAAGGTCGAGGTCAGGAACACGGGTGGCTTCAGCGCGCCTTCTGACAGATGGGGTTCGTAGCCGAAGCCCATCATCTGGGTGACGGGCGATAGCGTGCGTTTACCGACCGTGCGCTTGTGGTAGGTGTCGACCATCGCTCACGCTCCTGTGGTGGGTCTGTAGGGTGGCGCAGTGTGGGTCATTCGCAGGCGCCTGTCACCCTTGCGGGCGCGGCGCAAAGCGGATCGGCAGCATCAGCAACACGCCCAGCAGCATGACCCCAACGCCGGTGATCGCGCCGACTTTCACATGCGCCACGCTGCTGTAGAAGACAAAAGCGCTGCTGGCCACGAAGCCGATGGGGAGCCACGGGAACCAGGGCGCGCGGAATGGCCGGCGCACATGCGAATGGCGCTGGCGCAGGATGAAATACGCGCCGCCGCTGAGCATCAGGAAAAACCAATAGACGGGCGACAGATAGTCGACCATGGTCGTAAAACCGTGGCGCGTGTAGGCGCCGAAGCCCACAAGCAGCAGCGCGACAGTGCCAATCGCGATGATCGCCGCGGGCGGCGTGCCGCGCACCACGTGCCAGCGGCCCAGGTGGCGCAGCGTCACGGTGTCGCGGGCCGCGGCGTAGGTCGTGCGGGCACCGGCGATCAGCAAGGCATTCATCACGGTGATCGAAGTGATCGCCACGACCGTGACGATTAGCACCTGGCCCGGTCGACCAAAAGCGCGCAGCATCAACTCGGCGGCCGGCGCCTCGGTGGCGGCAAGACCCGCGAGACCCAGGCCACGCAGCAGCGCCCAATTCACCAACAGGTACAGCACCGTTACCGTCCCCATGCCCAGCAGCAGCGCACGTTTGATGCCGTTATCGCCATCGCGCATCTCGGCCGAGAGCGTGGCCGCATCGCTCCAGCCGCCATAGGCCAGGAACACGAATACCAGCGCCGTGCCCCAGTGCGTTACGGGCGTCGTTGCGGCGACGGCCGCAGCGGCGGTTGACACAGCCGACGCTGCCGGCGCGATGCCCTGAATGCTGATCCACACACCTGCGGCGCCGACGCTTGCCAGCCCCAGCAGCACGATGGACATCAGGGCCACTTGCGTATTGATGCCGAAGCGCAGCCCTGCAAGATTCACCAGCACCAATGCGATTACGATCAGTGCCGCAAACAGTGCACCGCCGGAGGGACCCAGATGCACGATTTGGCCCAGGTAATCGCCGAACACGAAGGCCAGCATCGCCATCGATCCGGTGTGGATTACCGCGAAGCGCGACCAGGCAAACAGGAATCCCAGCCGCGCGCCGTAGGCCCGGTACAGAAAGAAGTAGTCGCCACCGGCATCCGGGAAGGCCGCAGCCATTTCCGCGTAGCAGAGCGCGCCGGCGACCGAAAGTGCGCCGCCAAAAGCCCAGGTCCACATTAGCACACTGCTGCTCGAGACGTTGGCGGCCGCGGCCGGTGTAGTGGAGAAGATGCCGGCACCGATGACCATGCCCACGCACACCGAAATCGCGTGCCACACCGATAGTTGACGCCGTGGCGCGTCGTGGGACCCCTCAGTCATGCTCGATCACCCGTGATGGCAGGGATTGCTTATGCGCATTGGCGCGTTGCTTATTTACGAACGGTAGTTGCGCCCGGCAACGCTGATTCTTAGTATAAAGCAATCAGTGTGCGCCAGAGCCAAAGCTCTACATAGCAGCCTGGTGCGCCGGAATCCGAGGGAGCAAGAGATCATGAAGACCTACGTGCCGTTCGTTGCCGTGCTGGGCGTCGCACTCACCGGCCAGAGCACCACCACACTCGCGGCCGCGGCCAATGTGCCCGCGGCGAACGCGCCCGGCGCGACCAGTAACGCCAGTGCCTCTGGCAACGACCTGGACGAGGTGATCGTCACCGGCACGCGCACCAAGGGGCGCACGGTACTCGACTCGCCCGTGCCGGTGGACGTGCTCAGTGCCGGTGATCTGGCCAAGACCGGCGCGGTGGCCGGCGAGCTTGGCCAGGCACTGCAAGCGCTGGCGCCGTCGTTCAATTTTCCGCGGCAGTCGAATTCCGGCGGCGCCGATCATATCCGAGCGGCGCAGCTGCGCGGCATGAGCCCCGACCAGGTGCTGGTGCTGGTGAATGGCAAGCGTCGCCACACCTCGGCCGTGGTGAACCTGGAATCAAAGATCGGCAAGGGCACGACGCCGGTTGACTTCAATTCGATTCCGCTGAATGCGATCAAGCGCATTGAAGTGCTGCGCGATGGCGCCGGCGCCCAGTACGGCTCGGATGCGATCGCCGGCGTGATCAACATCATTCTCGATGATGACACCGCTGGCTCGGAGGCCAGCCTGAGCTTCGGCCAGAATGTCACTTCCTTCGCGCCCACGCACCAGAGCCTGCGCGACGGCGATACCACGGTCGCGCAGTTCAAGAGTGCCTTTGCCTATGGTAGCGGCTACCTGGATCTCGGCGGCGAGATCCGCCATCGCGGCAGCACCAATCGTGCGGGCTTCGACACCCTGCCCTCCTTCTATGATTCAACGCCGGCCAACGTGGCCACGATCGGCAATCGCAACTACGCGCCTGGCGATGGCGACGCGAAAGACTACGACGCCTGGTTCAACAGCCGCGTGCCGCTGGACAGTGGCGCGGAAGCCTACGCCTTCGGCACCTATGATCATCGCGATTCGACCGGCGCCGCATTCTTCCGTTATCCCGACAGCTCGGGCAATCAACCGGTCGTGTATCCGCAGGGCTTCCGGCCGAACACGCTGGGTTCGAATGACGACCTCCAGCTGGCCGGCGGACTCAATGGCAAGGCCGGCGCCTGGAACTGGGATGCCTCGCTCGGCTATGGCGTGAACCGCTTCGATTACCGGCTCGAGCATTCGATCAACGCTTCGCTCGGGCCGACCAGCCCGACCACTTTCAAGATCGGCGACTACAAGTTCGATCAACTCACGCTCGATTTCGACACCACGCGCCAGATCGATGTGGGTTCGGCCGCGCATCCGCTGAACCTGGCACTCGGCGCCGAATTCCGGCGCGAGAGCTACAAGACCGGCGCCGGTGATCCGGCCTCCTATGCCGCGGGTCCGTTCACAGATAAAGACGCCGGCGCACAGGCTGGCCCTGGGCTCACGCCGGCCGACGCGGCCAGCACTTCGCGCAATGTCGGCAGCCTCTATGCCGATCTCTCGAAAGATTTCGGCGATCACTTTTTTGGTGACGCGGCGGCACGCTTCGAGCACTACAACGATTTCGGCAATGCAGTGGCCGGCAAGTTGAGCGGCATCTACAAGTTCTCGCGGGCCTTTGCCTGGCGCGCCGCCGCGTCCAACAGCTTTCGCGCGCCTTCGCTCAGCCAGATTTCCTACAAGGCGACCGCGACCAACTTCACCACCGGTGGCCAGCTGGGTTCGGTGCTGACGCTCCCGGTGGCCAGCCCAATTGCACGCGCGCTCGGCGCCCAGGACCTGAAGGCCGAGAAATCGCTGAACTTCAGCACCGGCTTCACGCTCGCGCCGGGGGAGAATGTCGACGTCGCCGTGGATTACTTCCGCATCAAGGTGAAGGATCGCATCACGATCTCCGGGCAGCTCAACGGCACCGACCTGACCGATTTCATCCAGACCCAGTTCGGCATCACGGGCGTCCAGGGCATCAACTTCTTCACCAATGCCGTCGACACCCTGACCAAGGGTATCGATGTCGTGAGCAACTATCGCCACGCACTGGGCTCCGGCAGCCTCAAGCTGACCGCGGCCTATACCTATGCGCGTACCACGATCGATGGCGTACGTGCGACACCGGCACAGCTGCAGGCACTGGGCCTCAATGACGTACTGATCGGCGTCGAAGAGCGCAACACGCTCGAAGGCGCGTCACCGAAGAACAAGGCGATCCTCGGCGCCGAGTGGAGCAGTGCGCACTGGGATCTGACCTCGCGCCTGACTCGCTACGGCAGCGCCGTGCGCGTGTTCGACTTCGGCGGCGGCTTCCAGCCCAGCCAGGAGTACAGCGCAAAATCGCAGCTCGACCTCGACATAGCCTACAAGGTGAACAAGCAGTTCACGTTGGCACTGGGTGGCAACAACGTGCTCGACACCTATCCAGACCTCTCGAGCAGCGACATCAACTACTTCGGCAACTTCCCCTACGACGTGCTCTCGCCGATCGGTTTCAATGGCGCGTTCTTCTACGGCCGCGCCACGGTGACCTTCTAGCGCCGGCCCGCGAGTTCCCTGATCAGCGCATACCACTGCGCCGCGCCTTCGTAGAGCGAGGCGACGGGTATGCGCTCGTTCAGGCCGTGCGCGAAGTTCTCGCTTTCCTTGCCGAAGGAAGCCTGCACGCCGTAGGTCGCAAGGCCGCCGTGACGAAACACGGCGCCATCGGTCGCATACGAGGCCTGTTCCGGCACGATCGGAATGCCCGGATGCACGCTGTGCACGGCCTTGGCGACCGCGGCCATCAGCTTGGGGTCGAGGGGTGAAGCGGCCGAGACCACGCCGGTATTGCCCTGCTTGACCACGACCTTGTCGCCCACCACTTCCTGCAGCGTGGCGCGCACGGCGTCGATCGGATGGCCCGGGAACACGCGGCAACTCAAGTTCACCTGCGCCATCTGCGGCAGCGCATTGTGCGCATGTCCGCCCGCCAGCATGGTCGGTATGCAGGTGGTGCGCGTCTTGCCTACATAGGCGGCGTTCTGGAACAGCAGGTCGGCGGCCGCCTCATCGTGCGGGTTCGCTGCAAAGTGCTGCATGGCTTCGCCGAGTGGCCCCGGTGTGTAGGTCGCAGCTGCCTTGAAATTCTCGATGGTCCAGTCATTCCACATCACGGGGAAACGAAATGCCTGCAATTTCTTGATTGCATCGGCCAGATCGTAGATCGCATTGTCCGGCCGCGGCCGGCTGCTGTGGCCACCGGGATTGCGTACGGTCAGTTCAAAATCGGCATAGGTCTTCTCGGCGCCCTGCACGTAGAAGGCCTTGGCGGCACCGCTCTGTTCATCGAGCACGCCATCGCCGCCGTCGCCGTTGAGGGCGTATTCGGCATCGATCAGGTCGCGGTGGTTCTCGATCAGATCGGCGGTGGTGGCTTCCGCGGTTTCCTCGTCACCCGTGAAGACGATGATCAGATCGCGGGTGGGTTTGAAGCCCTCGGCTTTCAGGCGCAAAAAGGTTGCGGTGAGTTCCGAGACTTCCTGCTTGATATCGATCGTGCCGCGACCAAAGAAATAGCCGTTCTCTTCAACCAGGGTGTAGGGATCGCGCTGCCAGTCTTCGCGCTTGGCCGTCACGACATCCAGATGCCCCATGAAGGCAATGGGCTTGCCGCCACTCCCATCGCCGCGGTAGCGCACCACGAGCGACGCGGCTTCGCCCAGCGGCAGGATATGAATATCGGCTTCCGGAAACCCACCCGCGCGGAACTGGTCAGCAAGATAGGCCGCAAGCTTGGGCACGTTGCCGAGTCCGATCGAGGTCGGCATGCTGATCGCGGTGGCGAAGATCTCGCGCAAGCGCGCATCGTTGGCGGCCTGCGCTGCGTTGGCACCTTTCATTGTCGCAGCAACCTTGGCTGGTTTTGCTGCCATTGCTGGCGTGACAGCAAGCATCATCAGGCCCGTCGCGGCGGCAGCGCCCAGGCGCCGCAGGTATCGTGTGATCATGTATCCCCCCGGAGATCGAGTGTTCGAAGCAGTGATCCGGAGGATACCTGAAGGCTGCGGTTCAGTGCGTAGTCAGGCCGCGATCAACCCCAGCTGCTGATCACTCGCCGCACTGCCCCACTTGTCGCGTGGCGGCATCGGCCGCGTGCGCCAGGGCGGATCGAGCGTAAAACTCGATACCTTGCGGCCTTCTGGAATGCGTCCGTTGCCGCCACCCTGGCTGTAGTCGTAGTACAGCTTCATCAGTTCCTCGAAGCTGCGGCGCTGCGCTGCCGGGTGTGCGACGCAGGCATCGCGCCAGCGGCGCACGCGCGCGAGGGATTCAGGAATCTGGTAGTGCTCGTAGTACTCGAGGAACCACAGGCGCTTGAACATCGGCGTGTAGGCCACTTCGGCCCAGCCGAATTCATCGAACAGCCAGGTGCCGCCCGGATTGTAGTGCTGCAGGTACGCATCGAGCCGCTGGTACTGCGCGTCCATGTCTTTCACATGCTGGTCGCGCAGCGCGCGATCGCGATTCAGGATCATGCGATATCCAGCGCCCGTGAAGGCGCCATCGGAGACACAGAGCATCGCTTCAACCGCATGCTTGTAGGCATCGCGTTGCGCCACCGCGCGCGTAGGAAAACGATCCTCCAGGTAGCGCAGGATGACCATGCTCTCCTTCAGCGTCTCGCCATTCTCGAGTTCCATGGCGGGCAAGGAAGTTGAGCCCTGCGTCTTGAGCAGCAGCCAGTCGGGCCGCGGTTTGGAAATATCGATTTCCACATCGGCCATGACAGACCCCAGGCCCTTGAGCTCAAGCAGGATCTCCACCCGCTCGGAGAACGGGCAGCCCGGGTAATGGTACATCGTCAGTTTCGCGGTCTCGCTCATGGCACCTGCGCACGCAACATGGCCTGATTGTGCTGGCGCAGCGTACCACCTTCGGGCGCACTGGCCAGCGTGGCAACCGGGCAACCGGCACGCACGCGGTCATGGAAATCGTGGATGCAGTGTTCCCACGAAGAGAGCGGGCCGAATTCATAGCCGACCGAGTTCAGGCCGCCCTGCAGCCCTTCGCACAGGAATTTGTCCTCGGCGCTCACCTGGCGGTTCACGCGCACATTCAGGTAACGCAGGATCTTCATTTCGCGCGAGGCATTGGGCCGCACGAAGATCGGGTAGCGCACGGTGCAGGTTTCGGCCGTGAGCGGCATAAACTGGAACAGATCGAAGCTGTCGCCATAGATGTCGATGCCGATGTTGGGCGGCATCGTGAAGAACAGCCAGCTGCTGCGCACATCCTCTGGCAGATCGCGGTTCAGATCCGGCGCCATCTTCTGGTACATGCGCTCCGACCACACGCGCGAAGGCGTGCTGCGCAGCACGCTGCGGCTGCCGGCCACGCCGTGCTGGTTGATGAAGCCCTTAATGTCCGATTCCAGCAGGCGGTCGTAGCCGGGATGACCGATCGGCACGTGGTAGTTCTCGAGATTGTTGTCGACGCCCACCTTCCAGTTGCAGTTCCAGGTTTCGACTGACGGCTCCTCCAGCGGCACCATCTCCTCGAGGCGATAGGGTTCGAGCATGTGGACGTAGTCCTTCCACATTTCCTTCAGTGACGGCCCGCCCGGCACCAGGCGCACGAACACCATGCCACACAGCACTTCGAGGTCTACGGGGCGCAGGCCCAGTTCCTTCTTGGGCGCGCCTGAGAAAGTCTGCTCGGCGGGACGCACGATCAGATCGCCCTGCAGGTTGTAGGTCCAGCCGTGATAGCGACAGGTCATGCGCGCCTTGCAGGTACCCGAACCATCGAGCATGCGCGAGGCGCGATGCCGGCAGACATTCATCATCGCGCGCAGCACGCCATCGTCGCCGCGCACCACGATCACGGAATCTCGCAGCAGATCGAGCGTGACGAAATCGCGGGGATTCTTCACCTGGCTGATATGGCAGGCGAATTGCCACGAGGGACGAAACAGCTGTTCGTATTCGAGATCGACGAGTTCGGGATGGCGATAGGTCCATGCCGGCAAGGTGCGCGGCACGACTGCGGGCGCGGCATCGTGAGCCTGGCGGATTGCGGTCGGTGAGCTGCTCATGATCGATGCTCCTCGTGCAGGGGAAACTCATGCGGAAATGTGCCAGCCAGGTAGGCGCGCGCCACGCGCCTGGCGTTGTCGCGATCGAAGTCGGGGCCGCTGACCAGGATTTCCTGCCACTGCCATTCCAGGATGCCGGCGAAGCCGATCGCCACCGCCTCGGCATTCAAACGTGCGTAGCCGCCTGCAACGATCAACTCGCGGCACAGGCGCTCGAGATCCTGCTGGTAGGCGTGATCGAGCGCGCTGATGCGCTCCATGTACATCTGCCGCGCGCGCGCCTCGCCCCAGAACGCGTACCACACCGCCACTTTCGCGGGATCACTGACAACGGGGTCGAGCGACATATCGATCAGTGCATTGAGCGCGGCACTGGCTGAATCACCGGCACCTTGGATCGCCGCGCGCCGCGCCTGCTCGAATTCAAGCGCAACACTCTGCATCGCCGCGGCGAGCAGCGCATCCTTGTTCTGGAAGCGCAGGATCACAGTGCCGGCAGCGACCTTGGCCGCCTGCGCCACGAGCTGGATCGTGGTGCCAGAAAGACTGTGACGCGCGATGGTCCTGATCGTGGCCTTCAGGATCGCCTGCTCGGTGCGCGACGAGACCGTGCCGGCATTGCGACGCAGAGGCAATTTCGCGAGCGTGGCCGATCGAGCCATGGGTACCTGCCGGGTTCCGTAATTTTATGAATGACTATTCATTCACAAAAGTCAGTATCCGCCAGATCGGCTTATTGATCAAGTACTTGGCCTAAGCCCAGCGCCCTGCAGCGCAGCACCTTTCGGGTCAATGACTTAGAGCGAAACGGTTGGTCGCCGCAGCCCCTGGAGGCGCCCATAGGTCAGCGAGCGCCAGGCCCATTCCGCTGGCCCGTACTGGAATCGCGCCAGCCACAGCGGGCTCCAGATCAGCTGCACCACCCAGATCGCGCCCACCACATAGTAGAGCTCATGACGCGAGAGCCGCGCGTACAGCCCAAAGCCCAGGCCCGAGAAAATAAAGGTGCACATCAGGCTCTGGGTCATGTAGTTGGTCAACGCCATGCGACCCACCAAGGCGAGGCGTCGCAAGGTCGCGGGGAACACCCCGCTCTTCCAGACCAGCATGATGAGTCCGAGATGGCCGAGCGTCATGGGTATGCGGCCCAGCTCGTAGCTGGCGAACAAGGTCCATTGCAAGGTGATCACATCGAACCCCGAACGTATGACCGCCGTGGTCTCGATGGTGTTGACGGCGAGGCCCAGCGCATAGCCGACTACGCTGAGCAGTGCGTAGCGACGCATGCTCCACTGCCCTTGCAGCGCGCCGAGCGCGAACAGCGCAATACCGAGCAGCATGGTCGCAAGATCTTCCGCGAAGCCATAGCGATAGAAATACGAAGTGCGCAGATAGAAGGAGTGCTCAGTGACGGTCTTGAACACGGCCGGCCAGTTGCCGCGCATGCCTTCGATCTCCTGCTGCAGCCGTTCTGAGCCGGGCTTGAGATCTTCCAGGCTGCTCGACCAGGTATCCACCGCTTCCTGTTGCGCCTTGCTCAAGGTGCCACCCGCAGCCTTTAGCGTCTGTGCAGACTCGGCTGCATTGCGCTGCGATTGCAGCGCCAGTACGTCGAATACGCCGCGCGTGCTGATGGCGATGAGCAAGGCCGCCGACAACACCAGCAGTGTGCGCACCGAGGTCTTGCGGAAGGCATAGAGCATCAGGCCCACGACGCCGTATTCCCACAGGATGTCGCCGAGCCACAGGAACAGATGTGAATTCACGATGCCAAACACGATCAGCCACAGCATGCGCCGCACGTGCAGGTCGGCGGCCTCGGGCACCTGCGCCTTCTCGAGCCGGCGCGTGAACAGCACCACACCGGCACCGAACAGCAGCGTGAACAGCCCCCGCAGCGTGCCTTCGAACAGCATCGTGTTGGTGATCCAGGACCAGAGGTCGGCACCGGTAGCGCCGCCGTAGATCGTGGGATTGTCATAGGCCTCGGGCAAGCCGAAGTCGATGATGTTCATCAGCAGGATGCCGAGGATTGCCACCCCGCGCAGTACATCCAGTGAATCGATACGCGTGTCGCGGCCGGTGGGGGTAGCGGGCATCCTGCTCACTTCCTGTGAAAGAGAATCCTTGCTCTGGCTGTTGTATGGTACCACCGAGATGAACCCGGTTACCCGCCGAAGCTTCCTGCAGCATTCGTCGCTGGCTGGCGCTGCGCTGCTGGCGGGCGGCTCGCGCGGCCTGTTGGCGCGTGGCGCACACGCGCGTTCGCATCCCATACTAGGGGAATTCGGCTACGGCAACGTCGCGCTGGCGAGCGAACTGCACGAAGCGCAACTCGGCAATACGCACGCGGTGCTGATGGCGCTCAGCGAAGACAGTATCCTCAAGCCCTTTCGCCAGATGTCTGGCATGCCGGCGCCCGGCGCGGACCTCGGCAGCTGGTATTCCTACGAACCGGACTACGACTACACGAAGAATTTTGACCAGGGCTTTGCGCCCGGCTGCACCTTCGGCCAATGGGTTTCAGCGCTGGCGCGCAGCTATGCGATCACGGGCGATGAGGCGACGCGCGAGAAGGTGCTGCGCCTCAACCGACTGTATGCGAAGACCATCACGCCCGATTTCTATGTCAGGAACCGTTTTCCAGCCTACACCTACGACAAGTTGCTGCTCGGCCTGCTCGACTCGCACACGCTGGCGAAAGACCCTCAGGCCCTGGCGATACTCGAGCACACGACGACAGTGGCTCTACCCCATCTGCCCGGGCACGCCATCGAACACGGCCTGCCGTGGCGCACGGACAAGGATCCGCACGATGACTCCTGGACCTGGGATGAATCATATACCTGCCCGGAAAATATGTTCATCGCCTACCAGCGTGGCGCCGGTCGACGCTACTACGCACTGGCGTGGCAATACCTGGACGACAAACCCTGGTTCGATCGCCTGGCCAACAACGAGCACGTGCTCGGCGGCCGCCACGCTTACAGTCACGTGAATTCACTGTGCTCGGCCGCCATGGCCTACATGGTCGCGGGCAGCGAAAAGCATCTGCACGCTGCACAAAACGCCTTCACGATGTTGCAGGCACAAAGCTACGCCACCGGCGGCTGGGGTCCGGATGAGACCCTGTGCAAGGCCGACAGCAACGAGCTGTACGACAGCCTGACGGGCACGCATCACAATTTCGAGACGCCTTGCGGCGCCTATGCGCACTTCAAGCTCACCCGCTACCTGCTGCGCGTCACCCGCGACAGCCACTACGGGGACAGCATGGAGCGCATGATGTACAACACCGTACTCGGCGCGAAGCCCTTGTTGATGACCGGCGAGAACTTCTACTACGCCGACTACAACTTCAACGCGCGGCGTGTGTACAAGGAGGCGCACTGGGCCTGTTGTTCAGGCACGCTGCCGCAGGTTGCCACGGACTATCGCATCAATGCGTATTTCCGCGAGCCGGGTGCCCTGTACGTCAACCTCTATATCCCATCGACGCTACGCTGGCAGGAAGCTGGCGTCGCGCTCTCGCTAACGCAGGAAGGAGCATACCCCTACGACAGCCAGGTGCACTTCACGCTCCGCGCCGCACGGCCGGCGCAGTTCGCACTGCAGCTACGCATTCCGGAATGGGCCAGCGGTGCGTCGATCAGCATCAATAACGAGCGTCTGAAGCTGGCGGTTGTACCGGGGACATTTGCCACTATCCGACGCGAGTGGCACGACGGCGACCGGATTGGCCTGGAACTGCCGATGAGCTTGCGGCTTGAGGCCATTGATGCGCGACACCCCGATACCGTGGCGCTGCTCAATGGCCCGCTGGTGCTGATGACTGCAAAGGCGCAGCAGGATAGTCCCTTGCCGAAATTATCCCGTGCGCAACTGTTGGCCGCGAAACGCACCAATCCGCAGCAGTGGCGGATCGATGTCGCCACAGGACCCGTCACCCTGTTGCCATTTACCGCGGTGGGCGAGCTGCCCTATGCCACCTATCTGAATGTCGGTTGAGCGCAAGACAGGCTGGATGCCGTTGGCCCCGAATCGAGGACCCGATGCACTTTTCAGCGCTGCGCTATTTCATTGAGACAGTACGGCTAGGCTCGATCCGGCGCGCCTCCGAAGTGCTGTACGTCGCGCCCTCGGCAATCAGCCGTCAGATTGCCCAGCTCGAGCGGAATTTCGGCGCACCGCTGCTGCAACGCCACGCGCTCGGGGTCAGACTCACAGCCGCAGGCGAAGTGTTCCTGCGCCAGGCGCGAATGACCCTCAAGGATTTTGAGCGCTTGCGCGGCGACCTCGATGATCTGCAGCAACTGCGACGCGGCAACGTGAGGATCTCTTCCATGGAAGGGGCGGTCTCCGGGCTGGTTTATGGGGCAGTGCGCGAGTTCGCACGGGACTATCCCGGCATTACTTTCGAGATCGCCATCGGTGGCAGCGAGACTCAGATCGGCGCCTTAGTGCGCGAAGATTGTGAACTCTCGGTCGCATTCAATGTTCCACCTCACCCTGAAGTTACCGTGGAAAATTCATTTTCCGACCCGGTGTGCGTGATCGCACATCCCAGCAATAATCTGGCGCGGCGTCGCAGCCTGCGCCTGACAGATCTGCGGGGCCAGCGCGTGGCAATGCTGGATCGCACGTTCACAACCCGCTCGCTGCTGGATTCCGCCCTGGCGGACTCTGGGCTGACGCTGCCGGCGACCGTCACGATCAACCACATCGGTCACGCGATTGCGTTTGCATCCAGCAATATGGGCATAGCGTTTGTGCCACGGCACATCGTCGACGAGCAGGTCAAGGCAGGCGTGTTGAAGGCAATACCGTTGCACCACGCTACTCTCGAGGGCAGCCACACATCGCTGTGCCGGCATCGCGCGCGGCCATTGACGAAACCCGCCGAAGCATTCCTCAGGGTGCTGCAGCGGCGCTTCGACGCCATCAAGGCGCGCCGGCGCGGACGGCAGTAACTGCGATCCGTGTTGTCAATAAGGCAACGACTTGATCTAAAAACGGTGCTTTTTGGAACGGCTCCGCTCTCGTAGTCTCCGCATCACCGGCCACAAGGCCGCTGTAACGGAGCACTGCAGTGACAACGCATTCCGTGCCTGGGTCGACTCCTCAGGAGCTCGATGCCATCGTTCGCAAGGCCGCGCTGCGGCTGTTGCCGTTCCTGTTCCTGCTCTACCTGGTGGCTTACCTCGACCGGATTAACATCGGTTTTGCCGCGCTGACCATGCGTTCCGAGCTCGCGCTGAGCGGCCAGATGTATGGCCTGGCCACCGGCATATTCTTCTGGGGCTACGTATTGTTCGAGTTGCCAAGCAACTGGGCACTGCATCGCTACGGCGCTCGACGCTGGATCGCCCGGATCCTGATCAGCTGGGGAGCAATTGCCTTGCTCTCGGGACTGGCCAGAAACGCTCAGCAACTCTATTGCACGCGCTTTCTGCTCGGCGTTGCCGAGGCCGGATTCTTCCCGGGTATCATCTACTATCTCACGCTGTGGTTCCCGGAGCGGATCCGGGCTCGGGTCGTCGGCCTGTTCATGATTGCAGTGCCCTTGGCCAGCGTCGCTGGCGGACCGGTCTCGGGGTTGATTCTCGATCATGTCCGCGGTTTCGGTCTCAGCAGCTGGCGGTGGTTGCTGATATTGGAGGCGCTGCCAGCGATTGGCTGTGGCATCGCGACCTACAGGTTTCTGCCCAACGATCCGCAGCAGGCCCGGTTCCTCTCAAGGCATGAAAAGCAGTTGCTTTGCGCGCACCTCGCCTCCGAAGTGCATTCGGCCGGAAGCGTGCCGCAACGCGCCGGCCGCTGGGATTTTCTAAGTACCCCGGTGTTGCACCTCGTCGCCGTACACCTGCTGGTGATGATGGGCCTCTATACGTTGAGTTTCTGGATGCCGCAGTCCTTGAAATCGGTCACATCCGGGTATTCGAATCTTGGCATCGGCTTGCTGGTTGCCGTGCCGAACCTGCTGAGCATCGTGGCGCAGCTGCTGGTCTCGCACAGCTCTGACCGCCAGGATGAGCGCCAGGTGCACCTGCTCGCAACTCTCGCAGTCGCAGCCATTGGGCTCTATGCGGTCTCGCGCGCAACGACATTGCCATCCTGTCTGCTCGCGTGGAGTATGGTCGCCTTCGGAATCGGCGGTTACTTTGGACCATTCTGGGCTTGCGCGAGCAGGGGGCTCAGCGGTCGCTCGGCCGCCCTCGGGCTTGCCGTCATCAACTCAATCGGCAATCTGGGCTCCTATATCGCCTCCGCAATAGTCGGCGGCTCTGTCACCGGCAGCACCCCCGCTGCCGGCGGCTACGCAGCTGTTGCCGCCGCGCTCGCCACCGCCGGTGTACTGGCCATGGCGCATCGCCTGCATCAACCTGCGGCTTCAAAGCCGGGCAATCGCGGGTGGTCTCAGGAGCGTTTTGGTGCCTCGACAAAGGAGTCACTGACATGAATGCCGTTTCGGAATCCGCCTATCTGCTTGGACACGCATCGCAGGAACATATGCGGCTGATCCGCCAGGCAGAAACGCTGGCGCCGCACACCTCGCGGCTGTTGCGATTGGCGGGCATTGCGCGAGGTCAACTGGTGCTCGACATTGGCTCCGGCGTAGGAGACGTCGCACAGCTGGCTGCGGAACTGGTCGGCACCAGCGGCAGGGTCGTGGGCCTGGAGCGCGACCCGAACGCACTGCGCGTTGCGCGCCGACGTGCAGGCGAAGCCGGTGCGGCACAAATCGAATTTCGGGAATGCGATTTGAACTCGATGCGGATCGAAGGGCAATTCGATGCAATCGTCGGGCGCTTCGTGCTGATGTTCCTGCCTGACCCAGGCGCGACCATTCGACGGCTGGTCAGGCTGCTGAGACCCGGTGGCGTGTTCGTTTCGCAGGAGCCCGCGTGGTCGATGTTTTATCCGGCCTGCGCCCGATTGCCCTTGCGAGCAGCATGCGGTCGAGCACTATGCGACGCATTCATCCAGAGTGGCGCACGGCCTGACATGGGTCTGGAGCTGCACGCAGCCATGCTTGCTGCCGGACTCACCGAACCGCGCACCGTCATTGAAGTACCAACCACGACCAATGCGCATGGCGACCAATGGCTGCCGGATCTGCTGGCAACCGTACGCTCGAGAACAGGTGCAGCTTTCAATGGCGGCGAATGGCTGGAACCCATGGGCACACTTTCGGAACGCCTGGGGCGCGAAGTAGATAGCGCCAAGGCATTTGCACCGTTGGTTCCGCTAATTGGCACCTATGCGCGGTCTGTGCCCCTGAGCCTTCACTTCTGAGTGTGTGGCGAGTCCGCGTTGGCAAGCAGGCGGTCGTAGTTCATATTCTCGAGATCATTCGGGCGCCCTTGAGCCCGCAGCGCCGTGGATTGCCTACAATCGTGTTCCAGACACAATTTCACGGGCAATACAGGCTGCTTCCACATGCGTCGACGGATCCTATGGGCGGCAGTGGCCACGGGCTTTGCAATCGCAGCGCAAGCGGAAATCTATCGTTGCGAGATGGACGGGCGCACGACCTTTCGCGACCGACCCTGTGCGCCCACTGAATCGCAGTCGACCGTCAAGCAGCCCAGCGACAGCATGACGGGTTGCTATGAGGTCAACGCACCCGGCTGGGAGAGCGGCCGCAACATCTACACCCTGAAACTCACGCGAACGCACCCAGCAAGATTGCGATGACGCAATCCGGCTCCGATCCGCGAACCATTGTGCCGATGCGACGCGCCAGCGCCGCGGAGCTGCGCGACGCCACGCGCCTGCTGAAATTCACGGTCACCGACGGCATCGTGATGGAAGTGCCGCCGGGAACGCCCAACATGCCGGCGCTGCCGGTCGGCATGTACAAGGGTCTGGACGAACACAAGGACCAGACCTGGTTCTTCTTTGGCATTATGAGCAACGGTCGCGCCAAACCGGTGGCCTGCAAATGAAAAAGAGCATGCTGTTGGCATTGACTGCGTTGCTGCTGGTGGCGTGGTTCTGGCGTTCGCACCATGCCACGCAGGCACCACGCCCCGCCGACGGCGAACTGGTGACCACGCCGCCGACCTGGCCCGGACTTTCCTTCAGCAACCACATCGCCTACACATCCTATGGGAGCCTGCAAACGATGCCGATGAGCGGCGCGGATCTCATGGGCCGCGTGCTGGCGAGCAAGCAGTATCCGTCCACGGGATTCGGCGAGAGCAGCCATACCGATCTGGTGCTCGGCTGGGGCCCGATGTCCGATAACCGCGCGCTGCATCACCTGAAGATCACGCAGGCGGACCGCGGCATGGATATCGCGCTGGATTCTGCAGCGCCCATCACGCTGGCAGCAGCTGACAATTCATCGATCAATGTCTCAGTCTATTCAGACTACGTTGACCATAGTGCAATGCTCGATGGCATCAGGATCGGGGACGTGGTGCGCGTCGTCGGCTGGCGCATGCGCGTGCGCGATGCCAGCGGCACGACCTGGGATGGTGGCCATGGCCACGAACGCAAGAGCCAGAGTAGCGCTGTCATCCTGGTACTCAAGCTGCAGGTGAATGACGAAAAGAAATTCGGCAACTGGACTGCTGCGACCATTGATTGACGGCTAGCGCTCGCCCATCAGGATCTCGACCTGGCCGCTCGTGGACACCATCAGGATACGCTGGTAGTCGTGCGCGGCAGCAAGCTTCGACCAGGCCCTGCGATAGGTCTTGATGTCGGCAATCCAGTCCTCGACAACCAGTGCCAGCCAGCGTGCGCCTGCAGACTTCATCCGCCTTCGGGCGCCGCCCGAATTCGCGATCGCCTCATGGAGTGAATCCAGGGTTCTGGCCAGCAAGGCCGGACCTGGATCGCCACTGAAAACAAAGCCGATGAGTTGTGGTGCCCATCGGGTTCCGGCTTTCAGGATTCGAAAGCGCACCCGATTGCCGAGCATGGTCAAGCTGATGTCGGCCTCTGTCGCGCCACTCGCCAGGTGATTTACCAGCGTTTCTGTCAGGGTGGCCACCAGTTTTGACGCGAGTCTGATTGGCGCGCCGAGAGTCAGGACAATCGTACTGCCATCCTGCAGATGCGGATTCAGTGCGCTCTCCAGATCGTGCAATACCCGCACGGCTACCCGATCCTCGCGCAGTCGCACCCTGACGCCCTGCTTCGCCCTGCGCCCGGGCGCGTGCAGCCCACGCGACATGAGGGTGACATCGAGTACAATCGACCGCCCACGCACAGTCATATTGACGCCCGACGGTCGAACAGCGCCCAGCAGCGTTGCCGAAAATTCTCTTGTCACCGCCTGGATGGCACGCTGTTCGGGCGTCCCCGGTATTGAGTTTTTCACTTGCCTCTCAAGCGCCTTGGGTTGAATGGTCCTGTTGCCTGAATTTCAGCGTCCACGACACTTCAGCGACCTCGCCCGCGAAGTTAAGGTGAATCCGTACCAGGCCGTCGGGCTACAAGGTCACGGAGTAGCCGGCCAGTCCCAGCGCGATTACTTCCCTATGAACGCACAACGCCGGCACGCTCGCCACCCTCATCACCGCAGCCGGCTGAGCAACTGCTGGAAGCGCGGATCGCTGCGCAGCGTGTCGTAGTCGGGATCGTGCTCGATCCAGTCGCGCTTTCCCCAACCCTGCGTGAAGGCGCGCTCCAACAGCACCAGCGCCGCTTCCTTCTGACCCACCAGAACATTCAACAATGCAGCGTTGATCAGCGTGCTCATGTCATCCGCCTGCAATTCCACGGCGCGGCTCACCCACTCGCGGGCACGCTCCACCTGGCCATCGTGGAACAGGGCGTGCGCGCCGAGCGACAACGCCCGGGAGTCGGCAGGATTGAGCGCGAGGGCGCGCTCCGCGCGGCGGGCGCCCTCGCGGTCGGACTCGATGGACTGCGCATGTCGGCCCAGCATGCGCAAGGTCTGGGCGCGCAGGATCGGGCTCTGGAAATCTTCGCGGCGCAGATCTGCAGCCTGGCGGAATAGTTCGGACGCGTGGGCAGTATCACCGCTCGCAAAGCTTGCCCGGCCAAAGTAATAGTACGCTTCGAACAGCTGCGGGTTGATGCGGATGGCTGCCCTGAACTCGCTGACAGCCTCGTCGTAGCCTTGCGAGAGTGCCATCGCAAAACCACGCGCGACGCGCGCCTCAGCCAGCAAAGGTGCGCGGGTGACAGCTTCATTGCTCGCTTCGATCGCGCGCGCTAGGTGTTCGGGTCTGGCGCCGAACCATTCGTACAGGGTGGCGAACACCATGGCTCGCCCGGCATAGGCCGGACCGTAGGCCGGATCCAGGCTGACAGCCTGCTCGAACATATCGGCACACTGCCGTAGTCCTGCCTCGGTCATTCGCGGCAGGAACGTCGAACTCCTGCTCGATGTAGTCCGGCAGCGCCCTGCCCGCTTCGGCAAGCAGACTGCGGAAGGCTGGGTAGTGCTGCTCGACGAGCTGATACAGCAGCGTAGCTTCATCCAGGCGGTGTGCAGGCTAATGGTCCCACAACATACGCAACGGCACGGCAAATAGCTTGTCACCGAAGTCTATGGAAGCGCTGCCATCGTAGAGCACGACGCCCGCGGTGAATCGCGAACCAGCGGCGTCGCGAAGTTTACGCAGTCCACGAAAGTCCGCTTCGCTCACCGAAGCCGCCGCTTTGACTTCAACGCCCGCCACCGCCACGCTGCCCTGCTCGATCACAATATCCACTTCAAAATCATCGCGATCTCGGTAGTGAAAAAACTCTGTGGGCTCAGGGCGCCAGCTTGCCTGCCGACGCAGCTCTTGTAGCACGAAGGTCTCGAGCATGGGACCCAGGCGCTGACGGTCTTTGTTGAGTGCGGCGGCATCAACTCCGAGCAGCGCGCAGGCGAGCCCGGTATCGGCCATGTGGAGTTTGGGCGTCTTGACCAAACGACTCAGGCGATTGCTATGCCACGGTGGCAGCCGCTCGAGCAGATATATCCTTTCCAACACAGTGACGTAGTCGTGGATCGTTTGCCGGTTGATCTCAAACGGCGCCGAGAGATCTGACACATTGATCAGCCGCGCGGTATACGCAGCCGCGAGTGACAGCAATCTTGGCAATGCCTCAAAGGAATGAATGCGAGTCATATCGCGAACATCATGCTGGATCTGAGTCTCAACCAGATCGCGGTACCAGGCACGACGACGGGCGGGCAACTTCCGAACCAGTGCTGCGGGATAGCCGCCGCCGACGATACGTGTCGCCAATTCGCCACCCAATGGCGTTGCGATGGACGTACGAAAACCTTTACCAAACAGCGCGTAAAGAAAGCGTGGGCTCTTTCGGCCGAGTTCGCACTGTGCCAGTGGATGGAGCCGAAGGAGCCCCATGCGCCCTGCCAAGGAATCGGCCAGTGCTGGTACCAACAATACGTTGGCAGAGCCGGTCAAAATGAAGCGGCCCGCAGTACGGCGTTGATCAATCACTGCCTTAAGCGATGCAAATATCTCGGGTACTCGCTGCACCTCATCGAGAATGCTACGTGCAGGTAGCGCCGCGACAAAACCAACGGGGTCACGGCGAGCTGCGGCTCGAAGGGCATCGTCGTCAAACGACACGAACCGATAGCCGCGCGACTCGCCGACCATACGGGCTAACGTGGTCTTACCGCACTGGCGCGGCCCGTGAATGAGCACGGCCGGCGTATCGCGCAGCGCCTCGCGCAAGCGTGGCGCAAGGTAACGAGGGTACGCAGTGGTTCCGCGGCTCATGGACCATGTTAGGCGGGTCACCCGGCTGATTGCAAGAATATGGCTCGGCTGAATGCTAGAATATAGGACGGCTGATTGCTAGAGTTTTGAGGCGAACCTATTGATCCGAAGCTGCAAATCCCCGATGCAATGGTGAGATTACTTGAGACGAAACGAGATGGCGTGAAACCGCCTGAGAAAAGTGCCGAGCCAGGAAAGCTAATAATCGTGGCTGAGGGCGCTGTAAGCTATTGATTGAGAAGCGAAATATTGGCGGAGAGAGGGATTCGAACTTGGCTGAGGCATTCGCGAAATCAATAACTTGCTGATTTCCCGGCAACTTTTGTCCCCTGCAATCGCCTCGAACCCCCGGATTTGGCAGTAGATTTGGCAATAGCCCGGCGCGACAGAGCGGCGCTTGCGAAGCTCGATTCAGTGCGACGCCGTTCTTCATGGACGAAAAGCCGATTGTTCCATTGTGTCGGCATTTGTCCGCAATTTTGCATCTAATGTCGCCGACCTTGCTTCGTGTGCTCGGGTCCAGGACCGCGAGACCGCCATTCCCGTAACCGGCAAGCACACCAACCGGTTCAACCGCGACCCGGACATTGTCGGCATCGCAACACAGGCGAAGCTCGGCAGCCTAGTCACGGCCTCGGCGAGCATTTGGTAGTTAAGAGAAGGCGTCGGTCGTGCAGGGGGACGACTCAACCGACGGGCGTGGCGGGCGGGGCTCCAGGCTGGCTCACTCAGCGTATGGTGCGCCCGTGAATCAGAGCTTTGCATTGCGCTTGTCGAACCAAGACTCGTCGGCCTTGCTCATCCACTCGGACACCTCCTTGTCGGCGACGTCCTTGGCCACGCCGTAGCGTTCCTGGATCTTGCCTGCCAGTTCGTCGCGACGACCGGCGATGACGTCGACGTCGTCATCAGTCAGTTTTCCCCACTGCTGCTTGGCCTTGCCGATCAATTGCTTCCAGTTGCCTTCGATGCGGTCCCAGTTCATGGAAATCTCCTTGCGCGTAGGGTGGGAATCGGGAAATCAGGGCCGAACGGCGATTTCGTCGCGAAGCCCGACAGCATGACCGTGCCGTTGAGCGTCTCGACGCTGATCGCCGCGGCGTCGACACTGCGGTTATCGATCATGCGGGCCTTCTCCTTCGTGGTGATGGCGCTGTCGTCGACGTAGGCGCCTGCAGTCTGCTGGCCCCGGGTGCCAGCGCAGCCGGACGGGGTGATCAGCGCCACGGCGTGATACCGGAAGCGGCGGGTGCTATTTGGCTGCCGCCGCGAGGGGCTTCGGATTCTCGATGATCGCCACGACCCGGCGATTCTGCTGCCGGCCACTGTCGGAGGCATTGTCCGCCAGCGGCTGGGTCTCGCCCATGCCTACCGCGGTGAGCCGGGTGGCTGCAATGCCCTGCTGCACCAAGTAGGCCTTCACCGACTCGGCGCGACGCTGGGACAAACCCTGGTTCAGGTCGTGACTGCCCACGTTGTCCGTGTGGCCCTCGATCTGAACCTTCCGGTCCAAATATTTGTTGAGGAAAGCCACCAGCTTGTTGAGGTTGCTCGTGGCGCCGACCTGCACGTCGGACTTCCCCGTGGCGAAGAGCACGTCACCGAGGGTCAGCACGAGGCCCCGGTCGGTCGCTTCGGCCTGCAGCGAGTCGATCTGCTTCTGCAGATCGACGGCGTCCTGCCGTGCGCGGTCGGCCTCAGCACGGGAAGCGGCGGCATCGCTGCGCGCCGCATTGGCTTCGCGGGTCCGCGCATCGGCTTCGCGGGTCCGCGCATCGAG
Source organism: Gammaproteobacteria bacterium (assembly GCA_025350055.1). GTDB lineage: Bacteria > Pseudomonadota > Gammaproteobacteria > Steroidobacterales > Steroidobacteraceae > FEN-1191. The sequence continues at coordinate 39,769 of JANXYK010000061.1, forward strand.
CCGGGCACGGTCACGTGCATCGCTCATTGTCGCGCGCTGATCCTCGGCGTAACGGGTCGAGGCATTGGCGACGGCGATATCAACCTGCCGGTCCGCCATGTAGACCCGGTGCGCGCCCAGAGCCGCGTCGGCCTTCGACACAGGTTGCTCGGCGGTTTGCACTGCCACTTCAGCGGCCTTGATCGCTGCCGGCGCACGTTCCGCCAGGTTTGGATTGGACTGCAGTGCCGTCAGCTTGCTGCGGGCGTCCGCAGCCCCTTGCGGGGCGAGCGGTACGCTGGCGCAGCCCGCGAGGACCAGGTAGGCCACGGCTGCAGCGCCCAGCGCCTTACTACGTGCGGCACGGCCGGGGATCGAAGTGTTCATCGCTTGTCTCCTGCGCGTTGCATTTCTTCGTTCAGGGCGTCAGCGCCCTGGCTCAGTTCCTTGTTGATTGCCACGGCCTTCGCCGCTTCGGTCCTGGCGGAGGCCAATTCGGCGGACACGCGCGCTTCATCGGCGCGCTGACTGGCGACGAGCCGGGCCTCTTCAGTTGGGTTCTTGCCCTGCATGGAGCTGTCGGCGAGGGCAAGCTTTTCGCGGGCCTCGCCCAACTCTGCGGCGGCGAAGCGCCCGGCATCGGCCTTCTCGGCGTTGGTGATCGCGGTCCTGGCGGCATCGAGCCCCGTCGGCGGGGCGATCGGCGTAGACGCACAGGCGCCGACCAGCATGAGCGCGCCCGCCAAGCCTGCCGAAACGCAGTGTCGTAGGCCTATGTAAGTTGAAAAAGGTTCAGGCATTACAGTACTCCGCTTCAAAGTGATTCATCGAGACAGGAGTTTGCGCGGGCAGTGGCTGAAGAGTCTGTTCGTCAACGTACATGCGGGCCGATGAGCTTTCCGGTCCGCCACGGCAGGCCTGGGTTGGCCGCTTACGGAGTAGGTGCACTCGCGCACGGACCGGCGCGCACCTATCATCCCGCGGTGCCCAGCCCCAACATCACACGACAGAATCACCTGCGGTCTGCATTGCCCGAAGTGGAGTGGGAGTTCGAACGGCTCTTGCCGCCGGGCGTTGCCCGGTGACAGCGGGCGCTGTCGAACAGATGGGACCCGCCTATTCCGCCAACGTTGCCGAACGCATCAATTCCCGCTGATCTCGTTGGAACGACTGGACAGATCAGGCGCCCGAACTGTTGGTACTGCGACCTGCCGGTAGCGCACATCGGATAGCAGGCGGGCCGTTTCCTTCCGGACCACCGCGTAGCACTCGCAGGCACGCGACTCCAGTCCAGGGCGGTCCAGCACCGAGATGTGACCGCGGCGGTAGCTGATGCAACCCGCCTGCTGCAGCCTTCCGGCGGCTTCTGTGACACCCTCCCGGCGCACGCCGAGCATGCCGGCGACCAGTTCGTGGGTCATGACGAGGTCCCGCCCGGAACTCCGGTCACAGGCCAACAGCAGGAACCGGCACAGGCGCTGCTCCACGGAGTGATGCCGGTTGCAGGCCGCCGTCTGGGTAATCTGCGTCATCAGCGCCTGCGTGTAGCGGAGCAACAGGCGCTGCAGCTGCCCGGCGCGCTGGAACTCCTGCAGGAGAAGGTGGCGGTCCAGCTGGAACGCGCGGCCCGCGACCTGCACTACCGCTGAACTCGACGTGGTGTCGCCCCCCATGAAGAGGGAAACACCTACCATGCCCTCGTTACCCACCCCGGCAGTTTCAGCCGAAGCGCCAGACTCCATGACGTAGTGCAGGGACACGACGGAAGTCGTGGGGAACAACGCGTGCTGCAGGTGTTCGCCGGGTTGATAGACCATTGCCCCGAGGGCCAGGGGCACGAGTTCCAGGTGC
>JANXYK010000070.1 GCA_025350055.1 Gammaproteobacteria bacterium
GATGACATGGACGCGAACTACGCGCCGATGTACCCGCATCAACCGTACAACGGCAACCCACACATGCACCCGGGCGAAATTACACTGCTGCGCATCATCGGCCAGGGCCGCTGGCAGCACCCGTTCCACGAGCATGGCAACCACGTGCGCGTCCTGGCGCGCGATGGCAACCTGCTGCTGGATTCGGCCGGCACCCTGGCCGGTCCGCTGATGTTCACGACGACGACCACGCCGGGAGTGGCGATGGACGGATTGTTCTACTTCACCGGCAAGGGCCTGAACTGGGATTTGTACGGACACAATCCTGCGTCGAGCGACCCCAATGGGAAGCTGCCGTGCGTTCCTGATGCCAACGGCTACAACACGGGCGCTCCCACGGCGATCAACTACTTCGAGTGGTGCCAGGACCATAACAAGCCCTTGCAGGCTGCGCCCTTTGGCGACGTCGCGTCCGGCGGTCCGACGACCTTGCCCGACCCCAATATTCTGCGCAACGGCGCCTGGTACGGGGGCAGCCCTTACCTCGGGCCGGACGCCAATTCACGCGCGACCTATGGAACGTGCACCGGCACGGGCACCGCGACGTCTTGCAATACGACCGGTACGACGGCGCCCTCGGGAACGATCGCAAACAATCCGTCGAGAGAAGCTGGCTTCGCGTTCATGTGGCACTCCCACAACGAACGGGAGATCACCACGAACAACCTATTCCCGGGCGGGATGTTGATGATGATGCTCGTTGATTCACGTGAATTCGTGATCGACGAATCTCTGTAAGGCAGGAGAGAGTACATGCGAATTTCCAATTTCAGATCCGCCATGATCAAGTCGGCCTTGGCGGCAACCTTCCTCCTGTCAACGGGTGGAGTCGCACTGGCTCAGTCCGTGAGTCTGACGGCGGCGCCAACAACCGTGTCGCTTTCGGACGGTTCGGTCGTGCCGATGTGGGGCTACCGCTGCGGTGCCGCTGCGACAGCAGTCACGGCAAGCTGTAGTGCGCTCAACCCGGCCGTAGCGGCGGCGCAGGCGGCAACAACGCCGACTCCGGCGCAGACCGCGCTGGCGGCAAGCTGGTCTCCGGTCGTCATCACGGTGCCCTTTGTCAGTACCGGGACCAACCTCACCATCAACCTGACGAACAGCCTGAGTTTTGCCAATGCGAACTCGGTTCCGACCTCGCTAGTCATTGTCGGCCAGATCGGCGGCGGATTGGGCACACCGGGCAATACGACTGTCAGCCCGGACCACAGCACGGTTCGTTCGCAGACCTGGCCAATTGCCAGCAACACGCCGGTGACGGCCGCGAGTCAACTGCCCCCCGCGCAGGGCGCTCGCGTCCAGTCGTTCGGCACCGAGGTCGCCGCCAGTGCCAGCAGCGCATTGACGTGGAGCAACTTGCAACCTGGCACATACCTGATCGAATCGGGCACGCACCCGTCGATCCAGGCGCCGATGGGTCTATATGGCATTCTCGTCGTAACTGACGCGACCGCGGGTACGGCCTATCCGGCCGCTGGCTCGTCAGCTGCGGTCACTTACAACGCTGACATTCCGTTGTTGTTCAGCGAAATCGACCCCGTGCAGAACACGGCGGTCTCAACCGCTGTCAACACCGCCGGCTTCAGCGAGGCCAAAGTGTGGTCCGGTCAGCCGGGCGGTTGCGGCAACCCGCTCTCGGCGGTTGGTATAGTCAACACCTGCTACCCACCGGCGGTGAATTACACATCGCTGTATTACCTGATCAACGGCCGCGCCTTCGACACAACCAATGCTCTGGCGTCGTTGTACCCGGTCAATCTGCTCACGGGTGCAAGCGGCGCGGTCAGCGGCAATGTGCTCGTGCGCCTGGTCAACGCTGGACTGAAAATGCACGTGCCCTCGATCGTCGGTTCGACGACCGGCGCAAGTGTTCCGGGCATGACGCTGATCGCGGAGGACGGCAACGTGCTGCCCGGCCTGGCCCGTATTCAGAATGAAGTCTTCATGGCGGCGGGCAAGACCTACGACGTGATGATCAACGTCCCGGCCACGGTTACGACGGCCCTGCCGATCTACGATCGCGAACTGAGCCTGTCGACCAACGCAATCGGGCGCAATGGCGGCATGCTCTCGTACATCGGCATCAACGGCGCCGGCCTGCCCTCGGCGGCGGCGCTAGGGGCTGCCTCCGCAGTCAACGATACGTACAGCGCGCTGGCCCCCGGCCAGCCGCTCGTGGTTTCCGACCCGTCCAAGGGTGTCATTGCCAACGACGTGAGGGTCTATGGCGTCTCGCTGCTCGCGGCGCCGACCGGCGGAGCCGTGGTACTGAACGTCGACGGTACTTTCACCTACACGCCCAATGCGGGGACCACCAGCGACGGCTTTACCTACTGCGCCAACGGTTCGGTTACGGCGGGCGTCTGCTCCTCTAGCCTGACCGCCTCGGTCACCCTGAGCGCGTCCACGGTATTGGCGAGTTCGGGTGTTACCTGCGCGGCGTCCACGTTCACCTCGACTACGGCGACGACGATTGCGATCAAGACGCCCGGCGTGTTGGCGGGATGCACGGACGGGGCGAAACTGCCGCTGACCGTTGATACGACCTCGATCGCGGCGAGCGGGATGGCGGTCGTCGCGGACGTCAACGGTGGATTCACCGTGACCGGGGCCGCGGCCGGCACGAAAACATTCAGCTTCGTCGCGAAGAATTCGCTGGGGAAGGCAAGCGCGCCAACGACCGTCACAGTGGTTTTCCCGACGGCGAACGGTCCGACTGTCCAGGTGCTTGACGGCGCCGACCACGTCACCGCGATCACCGACTACCGCTGGATCATCGAGGAAGATCGCACGTTCTACGTCGATCCGGCCTGTACGACGAATCCTCTGCCGGCTGGCTGCCCGACGATTTCCGCCACTTTGACCAACCCGATCAACTACGGCACGAACTTCCACACCAGCTCGATGCCAGTGGTGGCGGCGGGTTGTACTGGCGTGCTCTCTTGCGAAGGCGGCCAAAAGTTGCAGGGCGTGTCCACCGTCTGCGACATCGGCAACGGCGTGTGCCATCCGGGTGCACAGCAGTCGGCGCTCGATCCCAGCCAGGTCGCTCTGGACCCGGGCAAGCGCTACTACATTTCGGTCCTGCCTGGCGATGCGGCGACGCCGTTCAACGCCGTTTACCTGGGGGCGCCCGACTGCACGCCCGGTGGCGTTACGGCCGGCCATTGTGGTCACGGTATGGGCGGTGCGCCCATCCCGGCTGCCTGCGGGCCGCTATCGACCACGAAGGTTACGTGTACGCCAACGACTCCCATTGTGCCCGTCACAGTGCTCTCGATGCCGACGCCGCTGCCGACATCGACGTTGTCCGTGTTCGTTTACGAGGATGACTATCCGCTGAACGGTGAACACGGCTCGGGCGGTGGCGTCGACGTGTTGGCGCCCCAGGAACCGGGTTTGGGTGGGTTCCAGATCACAATATTCGACCAGGCCGGTGGCACGGGCGATCCGACTGGCCCGCCGACCTATGATATGTTCAACGAACCATTGTCCAATTCGCTAGCGGGAACGATCGATCCTGTGACGGGGCTGGATGCCTGTCCGGTTTCCAAGGTCGCTTCGGCCAACAGTGCCGCCAATGCCATGCAGGCGAGCCTGGTCACCGGATCAAACAGCTTCACGTTCACGCCACCGACTGGCGTGCCGGTCGCCTTGAAGATTGGTATGGCGCTTTCGGATTCGGCCGGCGCGATTCCGGCGGGGACGACGGTGACGAACCTCACCACCGTCGGTACCCTGGTAAAGGTTGTGATGAGCAACGCTGCCACGGCGACCGCCACTGACGCCGTCAGCGCCAATCTGTCGGCAGCGACCGGCATGATCGTCACCTGCCCGAAGTTCGAGAGCGATGGCCAGACGCTCTCCCCGATGGCGGGCCAGGCCATCGTGAAGAACCTTTACCCCGGACGCTATGGCATCGCGGCCCTGCCCGGGGCGAGTCGCATCGCGCTCGGCGAGGAGTGGGTACAGACCAATACGCTGGACGGCCAGAAGGCGCACGATTCGTTCTTGCGCGTCGGTGAGCCGGCCTACTTCCAGGAATTCGGTCCGGCCGGCTTCCACGTCTCGATCGGTTTCGCCAATCCGAAGATCATCAACGAGCGCCGCTACAACGACACCCATTCCGGCATGTGCGATCTGGGCGCGGCTGGCGGCAAGCTCGCCTGCACCTACGAAGTCAAGGGCAGGGTCACCGGTTCGCGCTTGAGCCGCGCGCCGGATCAGCGCCTGTACAGCAGCGGTGACCACCGCTCTCTGTCGTTTACTCAATGCTACGTCAGCCTGGGTGACCCGGACGGTGCTGAAATCGGCTTCTCGAAATGCGATGGTGATGGCAACTTCGATTTCAAGGGCATCCCGGCGGGCAACTGGCAGGTCACGACCTTCGACCAGTGGGACGACCAGATCATCGATGGCATCACGCAGCCGGTGGCTGTGGGTTGCGGCAACAACGTTGGCGGGCTGTGCACCTCGCCTTCGGGCGGGCCGAACGCGAATACCTGCAAAGGCACACTCACCACGGGCACGACCTGCGACATGGGTGAAATTGGCGTCCACCAGTGGCAGGCCAACATCTACACGCGCAGTTTCATCGACCTGAATAACGACGGCGTGTCGCAGGACCCCGGCGAGCCGGGTCTGGCGCTGGCATCGACCAACATCCGTTTCCGCGACGGTAGCTTCTCGAACTTGAACAATACCGACCTGAACGGCTACGCGGCGTTCAACGAAGTCTTCCCGCTGTTCAACTGGTACACGATCGAGACTGACAGCAGCCGCTACAAATCCACCGGCACTCACGTGATCTACGACGCCGGTGGTCCGGCCGACGGGTCAACCTCGTGCAATCCGACGACCAGCCCATGCGGCTCCTCAGCTAGCGCCGCGGGCCTGGCAAATACTTACGAGAAATATCCGCTGCCCGCTGACCTCTCGGTGCCGGGCGCGGTCTATTGCGCCGACGCTGATTGCACGGCGGAAGTCCTCGCGGGCGGCATCGCCGCCGGCCGGAAACCCGGTTCGACCAGCAATCATTCGACTGGCCGCATCGACCCGCCAACCTGGTTCGGGTCCTATGGATGGCAGGGGTACATCGGCCAGGGTAATTTCCTGGAGTTTGGCAAGAAACTCTTCGCACAGTCGGAGACCGGCCCGATCCATGGGCATGTCATCTACGCCTCGACCCGGCCGTTCGACGATCCGAGAGTGCTGTTGCAAGCCAAGTGGGAGCCGCTGGTCGCGCATGTCCACGTCAACCTCTATCAGGAAGGCGTGGCCGCCGATGGCGTGACGCCGACCTTGAAGCTGGTCGACCAGACGGATACTTCCAGCTGGGACGATTGGGCGCAGGGTTTCCGCTCGGACCACAAACCGAATATGAGCTGCCCGGGCCAGCAGGGCAGCACCGATCCATTCTTCTATGGCCTGCAGAACCAGCCGCAATACCTCGACTGGTACAATTCGCAGCACG
>JANXYK010000006.1 GCA_025350055.1 Gammaproteobacteria bacterium
TCGAGTACCGTGGGCGAATAGAACTAGTGCCGGTGCGGCCGGCGAGGTCAGCACGCGGATCGCTCAAGGGGATCGACACCGCGGTTCCGCGCGACTCCGATCGCCCGTGAATCTGGTCGATTCAGCGGCGGCCTACGGCACGACGGCATGTGCCGCTATTACCTTCGAATAATAAGCTGCGCTTGCCTTGGGCGTGCGCGCCAGCGTCGCATAGTCGACATGCACGATGCCGAAGCGCTTGGAATAGCCGAGCGCCCACTCGAAGTTGTCGAGCAGCGACCAGACGAAGTAGCCGCGCACGTCCGCGCCTTTGGCGATTGCACTGCGCACCGCCGCGATGTGGTGGCGCAGGTAGGACACGCGCAGCGGATCATCGATGCGCCCGTCTTCCGCAGTCGGAGGGTCGAAGAAGGCAGCGCCGTTCTCGGTGACGTACAGCGGTATGTTGCCGTAGCGCTCCTTGACCCATAGCAGCGTGTCGGTCAGGCCCTGCGGATACACCTCCCAGTGGGTCTCAGTGTAGGTGGCGTGCGGCTGGCGCACCATGCTGGCCTTCAGTGGCCAGCTGTTGGCGTCGTAGCGCGTGACATTGCGCGTGTAGTAGTTCACGCCCAGGAAATCGATCGGCTGGCGGATCAGCTCGAAGTCGGCCGCCGGCCACTGCGGCCAAGCCTCGCCGAACACTTCGCGCAGTTCCTCGGGATAGCTGCCCTTGAACACCGGGTCGAGGTACTGGCGATTCATGTAGGCATCGGCGCGCGCTCGCGCCGCCTGGTCTTCTGCCGAGGCGCTGGCGGCGTATTTAGGTTCGAGGTTCACCACGAGACCAATGCGATGCTTGCCGCTGGCCCGGTAGGCCTGCACGGCAGCGCCGTGCGCACGCAGCAGATGGTGTGCGGCGATCGGTGCCTCAAAGCGGTTGCGATGCCCCGGTGCCAGTGCGCCATGCAGGTAACCGCCATCGGTCACTACCCAGGGCTCGTTGTGCGTGACCCAGTGTTTCACGCGGCCGTCGAGCTTGCGATAGGCCACATCGGCGTACTCGGCAAACCAGGAGGCGATATCGGGGTTCAGCCAGCCACCGCGATCATCGAGCGCGGCCGGCAGATCCCAGTGGAACAGCGTAACGAGTGGTTCGATGTCGTTCTTCAGCAGTTCATCGACCAGGCGCTCGTAGAAACCCAGGCCCGCCGCGTTGATTGCACCGCGACCCGCAGGCAGCACCCGGCTCCACGACATGCTGAAGCGATAGGCCTTGAGTCCGAGCTCGCGCATCAGCGCGACGTCTTCCGTGTAGCGCTGGTAGTGATCGCAGGCGATATCGCCGGTCTCGCCGCCGAGCACCATGCCCGGTGTGCGGCAGAAGCGTTGCCAGATCGAAGGGCCCGCGCCATCGGCGAGCGGCGAACCTTCGACCTGGTAGGCCGAGGTGGCGGCACCCCAGAGAAAACCCGAAGGAAAGCGGCCAGCGGCGTTGTCGTTCACTGTTGTTGTTCCCACTCCGGACGCCGCCAGAAAACGTTTACATGGCCTTGTTGTGCGCAATTGTATACGATCCGCAGGCAGTCGATTTAAGGGAAATCATGGCCGGCCTGAGGCTGGAAAATGTGCGCAAGGTATACGATAACGGCCACGTTGCAGTGGCCGGCGCTACCTTCGATGTCGCCGATGGCGAGTTGGTTGCCCTGGTCGGTCCTTCCGGCTGCGGCAAGTCGACGCTGCTGCGCATGGTGGCGGGCCTCGAGAGCATCACCAGTGGGCAGCTATGCATCGGCGAGCGGGTGGTCAACGAGGTAGCCCCGCGCGATCGCGATATCGCCATGGTGTTCCAGAGCTACGCGCTCTACCCGCACATGAATGTGTACGACAACCTGGCCTTTGGCCTGCGCCTGCGCGGCGCTGCGCCCGCGCAGCTGGATGAAAAGGTACGGGCCGCTGCCGCGACGCTGGAGCTGGGCGCCCTGCTCGATCGCAAGCCGGGCCAGCTCTCCGGTGGCCAGCGCCAGCGCGTGGCACTGGGTCGCGCGCTGGTGCGCAACCCGCAGGTGTTCCTGCTCGATGAGCCGCTCTCGAATCTCGATGCCAAACTGCGCCTGAGCATGCGCACCGAGATCGGTCGGCTGCACCGGCAGCTGCGCGCCACGATGCTCTATGTGACGCATGACCAGATCGAGGCCATGACGCTGGGCCAACGCATTGTGGTGTTCAATGAAGGCGTGATCCAGCAGATCGATACGCCGATGCAGCTCTACAACGAACCGGCCAACCTGTTCGTGGCGGGATTCATGGGGAGCCCCGCGATGAATTGTTTCCGCGGCAACTTTGCCTGCGACCCTCAGCCGCGACTGCTGTGCAGTGCCGGTGAATTGCCGCTGCCGGCCGCGCCGGCCAGCCTGCGGGATGGCACTGCCGGGCGCGAGCTCGTGGTCGGCTTGCGGCCCGAAGACCTACAACTGGCAGCGGCGAATGCTGCCGATGGCGGCACGGGTGGCGGCACTGCCAGCGTTGGAGCCAGCATCGAGAGCATCGAGCCCGTGGGCAACGAGATCTTCCTGAGCGTGCAGACGTCTGTGGGACCCGCGGTCTGTCGCGTGGCGCCGCAGGCGCTGCCGGAGCCCGGCCAGCCGGTGCGTCTGCACTATGCGGCTGCGCGCCTGCGCTACTTCGATGCGCACAGCGGCGCGAGGCTCCGCTGATCCGTGCTGCACTGATCCGCATGGATGCCAAGGGCGGAATGCGCACCCTGCGCACCGGCACCAACGGGTTCACCTGCATGCCCGACAACCCGGAAACGCCGGGGCCAGACCCGATGTGTGTCGACAAGGCGTCGATGGAATGGATGCACGCGATGATGACGCACGCCACGCCTCCGGCTGCCAAGGCCGGCCTGATGTTCATGCTGGCCGGGGGGCACCGATGCCAGCAACACTGATCCCTATGCGACCAAGCCTACTGCTGCGAATCACTGGATCAAGACCGGTCCGCACGTGATGATTGCCGGGGTCGATGCTGCTTTCCTCGACCAATTCTCGAAGGCCGCGGATCCGGATACTTCGGCGCCTTACGTGATGTGGGCCGGTACGCCCTACCAGCACCTGATGGTGCCGGTAAAATGAGCTAGCGGCCAGGCGGTGTCACGGCGCTGAAATTACCGGCGTCGTTGACATCGCCCTTGCCGGTATAGCGAGCGTACTGCGGATAAGGAAACACTGGCCGCGTGAAATTCGCGGCCGGTGACACGTGCGCGCCGATCATCTGGTCGGGCGCCGCGCCGCGCTCGACCCAGGCTTCAAGGTAAGCGAGGTAGTCGATCTGATCGGCGCCCTCGCCTCCGCCGCAATGACCCATGCCGGGCACGGTGTAGAGGCGAAAGAATTTCTGCGCATCAACGCGACTGCCGACGAGCTTCTCGACCGTGTCGTAGTAGTCGTAGATCGCTGACATCTCGATCGCGTCGCTGCCGCCCTGGTAGACCAGCAGTTTCGCGCCGGCGGCCTGGAATTTTCGCAAATCCGGATTGGTGTCGTTGTAGAGCGCGCCGAGACCCAGGCGCTGATAGTCACGCTCGAAATTGAAATCGGCTTCATGCCATTGCTGGCCGGGCGAAGGCACATAGAGGTTGTAGCCCAGATCGCCCAGTGGCTGCGCGGCTTCGGCGGGCGCATCGGGGAGCCAGGCGAGCTCCGATCCAGGGAACGGGCCGCGTGTCGAAAGGCTGCGGCCATCGGCGCGCGACGGGCCCTCATACATGCGGCGTACCGCGGCCAACTGCGCGGCGTTCAGGCATCCGGCGCCTTGACCGGGTTTGCACGACAGTTCAGCGCCGCGAAACGGGCAATCCACCGGATCGCCGATGATGCCATCTGCCACGCCATCGTCGAGGTCGCAGGCCTTGAGCGCCGCGGCGTGCAGCAACTGCAGGTCGGGGGTACTCAGCAGCGGCTTGCCCGCAACATCACGCAGCACGCGCCGGGCCCATACCGAGCGCATCAGCAGGTCGGCCTCGTCCATGTCGGGGTCGCCGGCGATGATGCCGTCGAAATCCCAGGGGAAGCGCTGCGCCTCGATCATGCCCAGATACCCGCCGGTCGAGCAGCCGATGAAATAGGCGCGACGCAGCTGCTGCGCGTAGTACTGCTGCACAATCGCGCGCGTCGCGATCAAAGCCACATGCGCGGCGCGATTGGCGAAATCGACCAGCGCCTGCGGATCATTGTCGGACCAATGTGAATCGCCGCTCGGCGCCTGATGCCCCATGTCGGAGGCCACGCACGCGTAACCACGCTGCAAGGGCCCGGCGCAGCCGGCCAGCTCGAGGGTGCCGCAGTAACTGCCGCAGCCCAGCTCCAGCAGCTTGCCGTTCCAGCCCTGCGCCGGCAGCTGGATCGCGATGCCCACCTTGGGGAAGATCGTGGCCTGCACTTCGCAATGCGTCGGCGCCTGCGCCGAACCGCTCACAACACGGACGCGAGCAATATGCGTGGGCGCATCCGGCAAGCTGGCGAAGTCCTGCATCGCAAGCGCGGTGCATGATGGCGCTGCTGTCTTGACAGAATTGCCAACAGTTTCGGCAGTGCGCGCATTGCAGTCCACCGACACTGCGCAGCACACGACGCTGGCGAGCGCGATCGACACCAGCGTGGCTGCGCTCCGCGCTGTCATGTCAACAGCGCTGTCATCGCCGCGCGCAACATGCCCGGCGGGCGGCTCAGAATCACAAAACCCAGACTGTCGAACCGTCGAAAAGCGCACGAGCTTGTGTGCAGCCAGCGCCAATCCCCAAATGAGTGCGAAACGCACGCCCATGCCGTTGAACAACGTGACAACTTCGGCAATCTGCTTGCCGAGGCGGGATAACACAGCCATGTCGCATCATACCTGCGCCCCGAGCGCAGCGCTGGACGCCTCTGCTTGGCAATATCCTGCTACGGACGACGCGCCAATTGCGCGGTTACAGCCTCGCGGAGGGCAGCGGCACTCGCCGCACCGTGGTTCGCGCTCAGCACACTGCGGACGATGCCTTCGCGATCGATGACGTAAGTGAGCGGCAACACACGAGGTGCGCCGAAGTCATTGCGCGTAGCTTCACTGAGCATGCCAAGCGTGTAGTTCAGGCCCCGCGCTGCCTTGAGCGCATCGGGACGATCGTGGCGATCATCGGCGCTGAGGCCGACGATGACGACACCCTGATCGTAAAATTCACGCGCCAGCGCATCGAGCGCTGGCATCTCTTCCCGGCAGGGCCCGCACCAGCTCGCCCAGAAATTGAGCACCACGATCCGACCCCGCAGTGACGCGAGTTCAATGGCACCGCCATCAAACTGGCGCGCCACCAGAACCGGCGCCGCTTGCCCCACCAGCGGCGCGACCGCCGGTGCGGCCTTTGCCTCGGTCGACCGCACGAGAATGCCCGTCGCCAGCAGCACTAGCAGCGCGAGCGGCGCGAGCGGCGCCAGCAGAATTGACCCCGGCGCCGTGTTGCTAAAAGTGATAGCTCGCATTGAACTTCCACATCTCGTTGGCGAAGAGCTGGTTGCCACGCGCGTTGGTATACAGCGGCACGGCAACGTCGGCATAGAGGCGCAGCTTCCCTACTTCCAGTTCCAGGCCCGGTGATACCAGCACGCGCGCATAGCCGGTCTCATCCGGCTTGCCATCGGGCCCGCCGTCAGGCCGGCGATGTGCATAGCGCAATTGCCCCACCGGACTCAGCTTGGCGCTGCCAGACAACTTCCAGCCCTCATAGTAGGCGCCGGCCACCATTACCACCTCGCCGCCGGGCAGATAGTTGTCGCGGTGCGCGATCGGCTGATCGATTTGCCCCTGCAGGTAGTAAGCCCACTGGTTATCCTGGGTGATGCGCCCGAGGTAATAGGCGCCGAGCAACAGGTCGGTGCTGCCACTGCCGATCTGCGTGTCGGCGTCGAAGCCGGGGAAGCTCGTGTCGCCATTGGCGAGTTTTAGTCCGAAAGTGATACCCGTGGACATGTCCGCAGAGCTACCGGTGTAGGTACCCTTGATGCGGATATCGCCCGCCGCACCATGACGGAACTCGACCATGTCGCCGGTGGCTTCGTTGGTGGTCTGGAAATGGCGCTGCCAGTACGGCACCTCGACCGAGACGCCCCAGTTGCGATTGAACTGGTATTGCCCGCCGACGGTGACAAAGGTCGACTTGATGGCCTTGTCCGGATTGTCGGCCGCCGGGGCGCTGTGCTGCCCGGCGTAGTTTTGGCTCTGATCGAGGTAATCGTACTCGACGAAGACCATGCCGCCCGCATGGCTCGCGTACATTGAACTGGTGCCCACATCGAAGATACCGCAGCCGCAGGCACAGGCTTGGGCCGTACCCGAAGCCAGCAGTGCCGCTGCGATCATCGCCGCTGCCAGCAGCGCTGCGGCGATCGGCGTGGCCGCAGGTTGCGCACCGCGGCGGCGCGAATGAATGAGGTCCATGATCAACTCCCGTGAAATCGTTTCGAAGGGCGCCGGCGCCGGGCTACAGCCCGGCGCGGCGCTTCATGAGCAAACGGCTTTCAGGCAGCGGCCGGAGGGCCGCGGGGAGCAAGGAATCGAGGAGGAATGGAGGCCGGCGCGCTGCTGTCGAAGGACGGCAGCCGTGCCTGCACGATCTGGAAATGACGGGCTGCGAGCGTCGGCACATCGGCGCTCAGCGCCGCGCCGCCGGCCAGCGCAAACGGACAGCTATCGGTATCCGCCGAACTGCCGCCTGACGCGCTGCCGTGATGATGATGGTGGTGATGGGTGGCAAGCGCCACCACGTCGGCCGAGTAGTCGGAGCAGGCGACCATCGTCACCTGCCCATCAACCGGCGCCCACATGAATCCGACCGGCACCAGCGAGCGCAGCGCGAACGTCAGCACTGCCAGCAGCGCCAGTAGCGGCCGCGTCTTCAACTGGGTATCGCCCCGGGCACGTTGTCCTTCATATCCTTGCCGTCGGTCGAAATCAGGTGATGATTGAGTGCGAAACGGGCGATGCCCGCCGCATTGTGCAATTCGAGCTTGCGCATCAGATTGGCGCGATGCTTCTCGACCGTCTTGACGCTCAAGTTCAGCTCGCGCGCGAC
>JANXYK010000007.1 GCA_025350055.1 Gammaproteobacteria bacterium
GCCAACCACTGTTGGCGCCATCGCCAGGGCCAGCAGTGAGACCTTTAGATATTGATTCATGACATCCTCCGGTGAGTGGTTGAGGTCAATCGCGCTGACCTATTGATAACGCTCAGCCGACGAAAGCACCGTGTCGGTGCCGCTACAACCCCAGCCTCGCGAGCACACGTGGGCGTGATGTGTTCCTCCCACGATGAGCACTGAGCCGTCGGGCAGCAGCGTCGCCGTATGTCCGTCGCGCCCCGTGATGAGCGAGCCGGTCGCCACGAAGCCCTCGGCCTCGGGTGCGAACAGGCTGGCCGTCGCGGCAGACACAGTGTTCACCGGGTATGGACGGCCGCCGGCGACCAGCACCGTGCCGTCATTGCGCAGCGTCGCCGTTGCTCCGTACACGCCGGCCCAAACACGGGGCAGTCCGGTCACTGGCGCACCGACGAGCGCAAAGGTCGAGGTCGCAGGGTCGAACTGTTCGGCCGAGTTGCCGGGCCCAATGAGCAACACCTTGCCGTTGCTCAACAGTGTGGCCGTATGCCCGGAGCGCCCGGCATTCATGGCGTTCGTCGCGCTGAACGTGCCGCTCGCCGGGTCGTAGATCTCCGCTGATGCGTCGCCACCGGCAATCAGCACACGTCCGTCGCCCAACAAGGTTGCGGTGTGTCCGCTCCTTGGCTCCGTCATGCTGCCAGTCGCTTTGAATGTGCCACTGGCAGGATCGTAGAGCTCGGCGACGTCGGTGCCGCCGCCTGCTATGAGTACCTTGCCGTCTTTCAACAAGGTCGCGGTGTGCCTCTGATGCGAGGCAATCGCGGAGCCGGTCGCTGCAAATGTGCCGGTGGTCGGGTCGAAGAGCTCCGCAACCAGTGAGCCGCCGCCGACGATCAGGACCTTGCCCTGATTCGGCAGCGATGCAAGTGCCAGCAACGTGGCGCTGTGCGCGCTGCGTGCGACCGACATGCTGCCGGTAACGCTGAACGACCGGGTTACCGGGTCATACAGTTCCGCAGAGACCAGTCCGCCGCCAGCGATCAGTACGTGCCCGTCGAGCAGCCGCGTGGCAGTGTGGCCGCTGCGCGCGGCGGACAGATTCGCGATGGGCGTGAACGACCCCGCGGATCGCGCCAGTGCGATGCGAACTTTATAGTCCGTGGGCGAGGAACTCTGGTTCAAGGCGTCCGTGGTCGTCAGCGTTATCGGATAGATGCCGGCCGCGGTCGGCGTGCCACTCAGAACGCCATCGGAACTCAGGACCAGGCCGCCCAGCGTCGCGTTGCTGTCGGTCCAGTGGAGCGGGGCAAGTCCGTTGTACGCGGAGAATGCGAAGCTGTATGGCGAACCCACCATGGCCGTAGGCGGCGGTATGCCGTTGATGGTGGGCGGCGGCGGTTCGCTGACCGTGAGCGAGAACAGGGCCGAGCTGGTTTCCGCGGTCGGCGTAAAACTGTCGGTTACGGTTACTGTGAATTGATACGGCGTCGGACTGGCAAGGGTAGGCGTGCCGTTCAAGGTGCCGTCAGCGCCCAGGGTGATGCCTGGTGGCAATGCCCCTGCCGTGACTTTCCAGCTGACTGGCGCACTGCCGCCGGTCGATGCAAGGCCAGAGGTATAAGGCAGGTTGTGCACGCCCGCGGGCAGCGTCAGATCAGTAGTGATGGTGATCGGTGAGTTATCGACCGTCAGGCTGAAGGCCTGTGTGGCGACTTGCACAGGTACGCTCGAGTCGTCAACCGTGACCGCGAACGAAAATTTGCCGGCGGTCACGGGGACTCCGCTGAGCAGTCCCGACGGGTCCAGGTACAGACCGGCCGGCAACGAAGCAGGACCGGACCACGTGAATGGCGCCGCGCCGCCTTTCGCTACGCTGAACGTGTAGCCCACGTAGTTGGCGCCAGTCGCGCCCCCTGGAAGTGTGCCGGTCGCAATCGTGGGCGGAGGGGCCTGGGCCAGACCCGGGGTGACAGTTCCATCGCCGCCACCGCATGCCGACATCAGCAGCGTCAGACCAGCCAGTGCGAATGTGAGATACCGCATTTGCATTTCCCTCAGCTTTACGTCGCTTCCGGATATACAGAGTCTGCGGGGCAATACTTGGACACCTCAATAGACGGATTCCTGGCCTGCGATGCGAATGCGGGAAACTGGTTTTTGTGGCGCGAGAACTTTTGTGGTTGCAAGTCTGCAGGTGCGGCACTCTATCTTTGGTTCAGCACAGAGTTCTTGAGACGTTGGCGCTGCAGGGCGAGCACGAGCGGACCCAAGGGAGGCAGTCAGGGGCTGCGGCCATCTATTTCGCATATAAGAACAGCCACCAGAGAAAAAGCAGCCGGGGAGGGCGGTTCTTTTGAAAAGTGCCCGCAGCGGCTCGCCGCCGAACAGAATTGGCAATTCTGTTCAGCGGGCGCGTGCTTTCACTTTCGGACACTCGTACCCGCGAACTCGCGGCAAGACAACTGCCGTTCGCGATTCCGGGCAACCGACGGTTTCGACTTAACGACGTGTGCAATTAAAAACAGCATCTATCGCTTTGGCGGGTAAGGTGTGCCGTCTCGCTGACTGTACGCGCCTGCATCAGCGATCAAATCAATGTCTGGGTAAGTGCAACGGTCTCGCCTGTCCGTTGTACCGATCTCGAGGATTCGGGCCGGCCGCCCGGATTTATTTATCAGGTGGTGGCCATCAAGATCACCACACTTGAATGCCGCACAGTCACCAGCGCGCAATGTTTCTTCGCCCGCACTAGTAACCAATGCCAACTCACCGTCGAGCACCCAGACGAATTCATCCTCGTGGCTGTGCCAATGGCGCTGGCTGGACCAAGCGCCCGCTTCGATAACCGTCAGGTTCACGCCAAACTGTGTCAGCCCCGCGAAACGGGCCAGTCGTCGACAGGATTGATCCATGCACGGTTCATCGAAGGGATGCGGGTAGGTGCCGCCTGACTCCGCGGGAACCGCGGAGATGTCAATTTTCTTCATAACGCCAAATTCCAAATCTGAAATGGATCGATGTTTGCGGCTCAGCTCGGCATTCTGATGCCCTAATCCGGCCACTCGCGAGTGACCGTGAGGGGCACAAAGCGGGCGTTCGCCGAACCCTATTGCTCATTCTGGTCACCACGCACGCGTGATGGCGACCTTTACCATCGCTTTGCGCCGAAGGTCTACGGCTTCAGATTGTGTGACCAATAATCTGCATCCGCCGGAAACATCTTCTGCAGGTAAAACGACTCGGAGGCCATCGTGCCTAGCATGTAGCTGCATGCAAGTGCCTTGTTGTCCGCGCGCTGCACCTGATCGAGCACATTGCTCTTGTCGTGAGCCGCCTGGAACCAAGTCCGGGCGTAAGCCTTCATTTGTGCGATCGCTTCAGCCTTGCGCTCAGCCTCTACTCGAGCGGCAATGAATTTCTCGATGCCCATGTCCACTGAATCGATATATGAACCGTTGTGCTCTCGCCAAGCTGCGTCGGATTGATTGAGGATCAGCGTGGGCACAAATTGACGACAGTAGTCGGCAACCCCGTGGTACATTCCATTGAGACGCGAAACATCGGACACGTATCTCGAGAACGCGATCACATCGGAGTCACCTTCTGCTACCTCGCCGGCTGAGGCCATCACAACGTGGCAGAGAACGACTCCGAGTGCCATAAACTTTCGCATAAGCCCTTCCGCTTTTACGTTTGCAGCAGTGCACATGGCATGGCGCGGGAAAGCACCTACCGGCCCCGCAAACCTTAGCACGAAGCAAGCGCGGTAGATCCAGCGCGGCGCCAGCGAGTCCTCGCCGAACGCAGAATGCGCGTGTCTCATCGCCGGGGCCGCCGAACCGTGCCGCGGCAGATGAGATCAAGCAACTCCGGGAAGGAAACGCCAGCCGCCTGTGCCGCCTGTGGCAGCGACTCGTTGCTGACTTGCTTGAAGGGCCAGTGGCGGTTAAGTGCCCGGAACGGTCCTCAGCCATGTAACCTCTCAAATGACTGACAAACTGGGGGCTGAAATGGTGGTTACCTGCGATGACGGGGCCTAACGATCGAACGCGGCTGTGGGTGCTATTCGGGTTGACGGCGCTATTTCTGGAAAGGTAGCGGCAAAGGAGCACCAGTGGGTGGAGAATCTTCGTAACAGTGGCGATCTGCGCGCGAGGGTGGTCGGACTGCTCCTGGAGGGTCACGAACACGGCAGCCAACTCGTCTCTTCTATGTCGGCTGTATCGGGCAACGAACTCGTACAACTCACTGCTGGAACGACGGACCCCGTGATTTATGGTTTGGCTTACCAGATGTGCCAAGTGTATGCATCGACCGGCGACGGACAAGTGTATGCATCGACCGGCGACGGACCAAATCTGAAGACTGAGTGTTCGGAATTGTCCGCAGAGAAATGGACAAAGCTAGACCCTGACAACGCCGCGGCGGCCTTAGCAGCGGCCCAGGAGGCACTCAATGCCGGCGATCAAGCGACTGAAGCAGCTGCCTATGAGCGGGCCGCTCTGGCGAGGCACTCCGATACCTACCAATCCAGTGTCGTGAGAAGTCTGCTGCCACAATTGCCGACGAATCTGACGTCGTTAGAGCGCGCCGGCATAGAAACGGATGTATTTTCGTATCTAGACCAATTTTGGTCCGTGCCGTATGGGGGCGCTCTACGTTACTGCCATGCGGCGGACTCAGCAAAAGCAAATTGTTCCAAGTTGGCGTCAGTACTTGTGGATCACAGCATGACAGTGACGGATCAAATCGCTGGTTTAAGGATTGGTCAGAATGCTGGATGGGATGAGGGCAGACTGGCAACGGCGCGCCACGAAATCGATCAGTTGCTGCAAGAGCCAAGCCAGGCGGCGCAGTGGCTCTGGTCCTGTGCCGGCCTTCGTACCCTGGAAAAGCTGACCGAAGCCTACGCCGAGGGCGGCCAAGTGGCGATGATGCGCACGCAACATGAACTGCTCGGCGCTTCGGAGGTATCTCGCGCCGCCGATCTGCGGATTAGCCTGGAGAAACAGATGGAGTTTCTCGAAACGCATTCGACGCAGGTGGGTGCTACATCGTCGGTGGTTCGGTGAAATAGCTTCGCTCTCGTCCTTAGCGGGCTGCAAATTTTGTTTCCTGGTGTGTCCCGTTAAAGGGCACAAATTTCCGTTTCGCATCTTGCCGAGGGTACGTCAACCGTAACATCGCCTTGCTACTTCGCATAATGTATATTATGTCAAATCTTATAGGAACTATACTTGCAGCTGATGCACCTATGAGGCTCCCTATGACGACCACCCGGCGCCGCCATGCGATGGCCCTCTTGCTGATCGTATGCGCCTCTCACTGGCCCCTATGGGCCTGCAATGCGTAGAATTTTCACGCGCTATCTGCTCGCCGCATTGTTGCTGCTTTGTTTCGCAGTGGCGCTTGGCACCTTGCGCGCGCACAGCCATCAACTTGCGGTACCCGTGGCGCAGCGCATCGATATTGACCAGCAAGCGGTTGCGGGCCGACTCGCTGGCGCAGTGCGCCTGCGCACCATTTCGGAGGAGGCGCCCTCCCCTCAAAGCCTCGCGCAGAGCAGGGCGGAGCTGCTGCGCCTGCACAACTACCTGGCGCAGTCGTTTCCGAATCTGCATCGCGAACTGCAACGCGAAACGGTCGGCGACTACAGCCTGCTCTACACCTGGAAGGGTCAAAATCCCGCGGCCAAGCCGATCCTGCTGATGGCGCACCAGGATGTGGTGCCGATTGCGCCTGGCACTGAATCCCAGTGGCACGCCGATCCCTTCGGCGGCGAGATCCGCGACGGCTTCGTCTGGGGGCGGGGTGCCTGGGACGACAAAGGCAATCTGATGGCGGAGCTCGAGGCCGTGGAGGCCCTGGTAAGCAAGGGCTTCAAGCCGCAGCGCACGATCTACCTGGCCTTTGGCCATGATGAAGAGAATGGGGGTGCCGATGGCGCGACGGCGATTGCCAGGCTGCTGGCACAGCGCGGCGTGCATTGCGAATTCGCGCTCGATGAAGGATTGCTGATCACCGAGGGCATCATGCCCGGGCTTGAAGCGCCGCTGGCACTGATCGGCGTGGCCGAGAAGGGTTCGCTGTCACTGAAGCTGCGCGTTACTGCGACGCCCGGTCATTCATCGATGCCACCGCGCGAATCGGCTATCGGTATCCTGGCACGCGCGCTCGAGCGCGTGGAAGCAGCCCCGATGCCGGTCGCGATCGGTGGCGTGGCCACAGAAATGTTCGACACCGTTGCGCCTGAAATGCACGGCGCCAATCGCGTGGTGATGACCAATCGCTGGCTGTTTGGCCCGTTGGTCCGGCACCTTCTGGAACAGAAACCCTCGACCAATGCGATGCTGCGCACGACCACCGCACTGACAATCGTGAATGCCGGCAACAAGGAAAACGTGCTACCTGGACTCGCCGAGGCCGTGGTGAATTTCCGGCTGGTACCCGGCGACACCGCGGTGGCCGTGACCGAACATGTGCGGCGCGCGATCGACGATCCGCGCGTGGCCATCGAGCCGGCATCGCCTGCGGATGAAGCTTCGGCCGTCGCCTCACGCAGTTCGGCGGCCTTTCAGAGCATCAGCCGTGCAACCCGAGCGCTGGTTCCCGAGGCCGTGGTAGCCCCGGGCCTGATGATCGGTGCCACCGATTCGCGCCACATGACGGCTGTTGCCGACGACATCTATCGCTATTCGCCAGTGCGTGCGCGTGCTGAAGACCTGGCGCGCTTCCACGGCACCGATGAGCGCATGGCCATCGACAACTACGCGGACCTGATTCGCTTCTATGAACTGCTGATCAGCGACAGCGCGGGCGTGCACGGCGCCGGCGGCGCTCAATGATCAGCCTTCAGCGATTGATGAGCACCATTCGGGTTGCCGCCGCGCCTGCAACGGCGTCAGTGTGACCCTCGAGGTCGCCGGCGCTGGCCGTGGGTGCGCCACTGACTGAAACGCGGGCCACCACCAATACCTTTTGACCCTTGTTGATGCTGTTGCCGCTCATCACGGCGTCGGCAGCGGAGAGAATGACATCCTGCGGAAAGGTCGCGGCCAGGCGTTTGACCGCCAGCGGTGGTCCGGCCTGCGGCGAGCGCACGAACACGAACAGCGGTGCGCCGGCCGGCACCCTGCCCTCCAGCCCTGGTGCCAGCACGATGTGCAGATGGATGGCAGTAGTTGCGCTGGTCTTCTGGGCGCTCTGGATGGCGGCGATCTGTTCATCTATCGCCGCAATCTGCTTGCGGATCACATCGCTGATCGACGCCGGCGTATCCAGGGCCAGCAGCGCGGCGAAGCGCTGCCGGGATGGCTCGAGCGCGCCCTGGTGCATCAGCGCCACCGCGGTATAGAAAAGCGCCTGTGGCGAATGCGGATCGATCTGCAGTGCGCGCTCGAACAGCGCGAGCGCCGCCTCGTTGTCGCCGCCGTGGTTCTCGAACATGATGGTCTGCGCGAGACCGGCCAGCGCCACGGCACTGCGGCGGCCACTGAGCGTATCCGCACGCCGATAACTGCGCCGCGCCAGTGCCCATTGACTGGCGCGCAGGTAGCCGCGGCCGAGCTCCAGCCAGGCCGGCACATCATCCGGATGTTCCTCGGTGGCCCGCAGCAGCGCCTGGATCGCCGTGCCGTCGCCCTCGGCGCGGGCGCGCTCAGCCGCAACCTGGCGCCAGCCGCTGTGGCTCAGCATGGGATAGAGCACGAGCGCCGTGGCGGCGATCAAGCCGGCGACCAGTACCGCCCACAGGGTCTGCGCAGCTGCGCCCTGGGGAGAGCTGCGCAGCAAAGGCCAGGTCACGAACAGGATGGCGCCCAGTGCCAGCAGCACAGCCGTAACGATGAAACCGGTCATGTCGCGGCAGCGAACCTCAGGAGACTTCGTCGTCGCTGATCGGCAATTGTGCACGGCGCCGCAAGACCCGCAGCGCCACCACGATGCCCGCGATCAGCAGCAGGCCCGGAGCGGCCCACAACCACAGGTTGCGCAGGCTCATGCGCGGTCGCAGCAGGATGAACTCGCTGTAGCGCGCGACCATGAAGTCGCGGATCTCGACGTCTGATTTGCCCGATTCGATCAGTTTGTGCACTTCCATGCGCAGGTCTGCTGCCAGGCCGACGTTCGAGTCGGCCAGCGCCTCGCTTTGGCACTGCATGCAGCGCAGCTCATGCGTGAGGCCGTAGTAGCGCGCCTGCAATACCGGATCGGCGAACTGCGGCGTGTTGTCGACGGCGAACGCCAGTGCGACTGCGCCCAGCATCGTGAACGCGAAGACTGCAGCCAGCAGTCGCTGGCGAATGCGAGCAGCGCTCACGCGCCCGCCTTGGCCGGCGCCGTCAGATGCGGCAGGAATTTGCTGCGCCAGTCTTCCACGGTCATCGCACCATACTGCTTCTCGACCACGATGCCCTGCGGATCGATCAGAAAGCTCTCGGGCGCGAGATAAACACCGAAATCGATGGCCACATCCCCTTTGCGATCGGCCAGCACCACTTGGTAGGGATTGCCGAGCTGTGAGAGCCAGGAAATCGCGGCGGCATCTTCGTCCTTCCAGTCGAGGCCCACGATCGGTACGCGCCCTTCCTGCTTGATCTGCAGCAGCACCTCGTGCTCCTCGCGGCAGGTCACGCACCAGGTGGCCCAGATGTTCACCAGGTGCCAGCCGCCGCGCAGGCTGCTGGAATCAAAAGTCTGCGCCGGATCGACCAGCTGCGGCAAAGTGAACTGCGGTGCCGGCTTGCCAAGCAACGGCGACTTCACGAACTTGGCCTCGCGCTCGGGCGCGTGGCGCAGGCCCACCAGCAGCACGACGACCAGCAGTGCGAAGCCTCCCAGCGGCAGCAGGAAGCGTTTCATGTGCTTGCCTGCACGGGATCACCCGTCGTCTGCGTGTTCGCCGTAGCAGCTACCGGTGCCGTGCGATAGCGCCGATCGAACAGCGTCATCACGCCACCCAGTGCCATGATCGCGGCGCCCAGCCACACGAAGCGGATCATCGGCCGGTACTGCAGGCGCAGGCTCCAGGAATTGGAGCCCAGGTCTTCGCCCAGCGCCGCCAGCAGATCGCGGTTCCACTGCGCGCCAATTGCGGCCTTGGTGGTCACCGTGCCCTGCACGAAGTAGCGCCGCTTGTCCGGGTGCAGGTCGGCCACCACCTTGCTGCCCTGCGAAACGATCACATGGCCACGTACGCCATCGAAGTTCGGGCCTTCCATGTTCTCGACGCCCAGGAAGCGGAACTCGTAACCACCGATCGTGTGGGACTGGCCCTGTGCGAGCGCGATGTCGCGCTCGATCGTGCTCGACTCCACAAAGGTGATGCCGAGTACGAAGATGCCGACACCGATGTGCGCCACCGTCATGCCGAGCACGCCCGCGGGCAATGCGATGCGCTTGCGCAATTGCAGTAGCGGATCGACGAGCGAGGACAGGATGATCCAGATGCCCAGCACCGCGCCGATGGGTGTCATCAGTCGCGTGCTGCCATAGATGCCGTACACGATGCCCAGGCCCACCACCAGCGCGATAGCCAACGTGCCCAGCAGGCGTTGCTTCGACAGGCTCAACTGTCCGCGCCGCCAGCGTGCATGAATGCCGACCGACAACAGAGCTACCAGTGGCAGCGTCGGCACGAGAAAACTGGGATTGAAATACGGTGGCCCTACCGAGAGCGTGCCCAACCCCAGCGTGTCGGCAATCATCGGTGCCAGCGTGCCGCCAAACACCACGGCCGTGGCCACGGCCAGCAGGATGTTGTTGAACAGGATGAATGACTCGCGCGAGACCATCTCGAAGCCCACATCCGAGCCGAGTGAGGGCGCGCGCCACGCATACAGCGCCAGTGCACCGCCGATCATCAGCACCAGGAAGCTGAGGATGAAGATGCCGCGCGCCGGATCGGCCGCGAAGGAATGCACGGAGTTGAGCACGCCCGAGCGCACCAGGAAGGTACCTAGCAGGCTGAGAGAGAACACTGCCACGGACAGCAGCAGCGTCCAGCTCTTGAAGAGGCCCCGCTTGTCGGTGACGATCAGCGAGTGGATCAGTGCCGTGCCTGCGAGCCAAGGCATGAACGAGGCGTTCTCGACCGGATCCCAGGCCCACCAGCCGCCCCAGCCCAACACGTAGTAGGCCCACCAGCTGCCGAGCGCAATGCCGCAGCTCAGGAACGCCCAGGCCATGACTGTCCAGGGTCGCTGCCAGTGCGCCCACAGGTGATCGCGCCGTCCTTCCAGCATCGCCGCGCAGGCAAAGGCGAAACTCACGCTCATGCCTACGTAGCCCGCGTACAGGATCGGCGGATGGATCGCCATCGCGAAATCCTGCAGCTGCGGGTTCAGGTCCGCGCCATCGATGGCCGCGGGCAGCAAGCGTTCAAAGGGATTGGAAGTCGTGAGCAGGAACAGCAGGAAACCAAAGCTGACCACGCCCAGTACGCCGAGCACACGCGCCAGGTAATCGGGCGGCAGCTTCGCGCCACGCCAGGCGACCGCGATGCTCCATACGCCGAGTACGCAGATCCACAGCAGCAGCGAACCCTCGTGCGCACCCCACAGTGCCGCCACGCGGTAGAACAGCGGCAGCGCCGAGTTCGAATGGTTGGCGACGTACTTCACCGAGAAGTCGTTGACCACGAAGGCATGCACCAGCGTGGCCGTGCCGAGCGCCAGGAACAGGAACTGCCCGGTGACCGCACTGGTAGCCACCGACATCCAGCGTTCGCGCTTGAGCGCGGCGCCAGTCAGGCCAAAAAAGGCCTGCGCAGCGCTCAGTGCGAGCGCCAGGATCATCGCGAAATGACCGAGTTCGACCAGCATTACTGAGTCCCTCCAGTGGATGGCGTCGCGGCTGCCGCAGCGCCGGCAGCAGCAGGGGCACCGCCCGCGCCGCCCGCCGCCGCGGCCTGACCGGCCTTGAGCGAACGTGCGAGTTCAGGCGGCATGTATTTCTCATCGTGCTTGGCCAGCACTTCATCGGCCACGAAGGTGCCGCTGGCATCGAGGCGACCATAGGCGACCATGCCGGCGCCCTCGCGGAACAGATCCGGCAGCACCTGGTCGTACTTGACCGGCACGCTGTTCTTGAAGTCGGTGACCGCGAAACTCACGTTCAGCGTGCCGGGCGTGCGTGTAAGGCTCCCCTGCACCACCATGCCGCCCAGGCGGAAGCGTTGGCCCCGCTTCACTTCACCGGCCGCCACCTTGGTGGGATCGAAATAGAACATCACGTTATCGCGGAAGGCGCGTAGCGCCAGCGCGCTGGCAATGCTCACGCCCACGACGATCACCGCCACCAGTGTCATGCGTCGTTGTCTGGGTGTCATGGATTGCTCCGTTGCATCTGCAGGCGTCGGCGCACTTCGGCGCGGGCCGCGCGCAGGCTGCGGCGCGCAGTGACGATGTTGAGTACCACGACCAGCAGGGTCAACCCGTACGAGGGCCACACCCAGGGCCAGTAACCACCCATTTGCAACCAGTGCATCATGCCTCCACCGCCGCTTCAGCGACCCACTGTGCGCCGCGTTCGCGGCGCAGTACTTCACCGCGCGCCCGCACCAGCATGATCGCGACGAAAAAAAGAGTGAAACCCAGCAGCATCATCAGCAGCGGAATCAGCATGCTGGCGGGCATCGAGGACTTGCCGAATTTCATCACGCTGGGCGCCTGGTGGAGCGAATTCCACCAGGTCACCGAGTAATGGATGATCGGCACGTTGACCGCGCCGACAATGGCGAGTACGGCGCTCGCGCGATCCGCGCGCGCCGTGTCATCGATGGCGCTGCGCAGACCCATGTAGCCGAGGTACAGGAACAGCAACACCAGTTCGGAGGTCAGGCGCGGATCCCATTCCCAGTAGGTGCCCCACATCGGCCGGCCCCACAGGCTCCCGGTGACCAGCGCCACCAGCGTGAATGAAGCGCCGATCCCGGCGCAGCTTGCTGCCAGCGCGTGGCAAACATTGATGCGCCAGATGCGGCCCACGGCTGCGTACACCGCCATCGCGCTGTAGATCATCACTGACAGCCAGGCGGCGGGCGCGTGCACGTAGATGATTCGAAAACCCTCGCCTTGCTGGTAATCGGCCGGCGCACTGACGAGGCCGCCGTAGAGGCCGCCGAGGCACAGCAGCAATGCTGGCCACGCAAACCAGGGCGTCATGCGCCCTGCCAGCCGATAAAAGTGCGGCGGCGAACCGAGCTTGTGAAACCAGATCCAGGCCATGTCTACTCCAGACTGATACGCATCGCGGCCGCAGCCGCCAGCGGTGCCAGCGTCGCACTCAACACCGCGATCGAGCCGAGCAGGTAGATCGAACCTGCCATCGGCTCGAGCGCAATCGCCAGCGCGCTGGCGCGCGCGCCGAAAATCAGTACCGGCACCGCGAGCGGCAGCACCAGCAGCGCGAGCAGCACGCCGCCACGGCGCAGGCCCAGCGTGAGCGCGGCGCCCACGGCGCCGATCAGGCTCAAGGCCAGGCTGCCTACCAGCAGTACCACCAGCACCCCCGGTATCGAGGCGTAGGGCGCACCGAGCGCTGTCGCCGCCAGTGGTCCGACCAGCACCAGCGGCAGACCTGTCAATAACCAATGCACGCAGGTCTTGGCCAGCAACAGCCAGGAGAGCGGCAGACCCGAGACTGCCAGTTGTTCCAGCGTGCCGTCCTGACCATCCTCACGGAACAGGAACTCCAGGGCCAGGAGCGAGGATAACAATGCTGCGACCCATAAGGCAGCCGGCGCCATGTCTCTGAGGCGCGACAGCTGCGGGTTGCCGGCCAGTGGAAACAGCGTCATCACCACCAGGAAAAAGCCCAGCGGCTGCAGCCACTCGCCCGGCCGCCGCATCGCCAGGCGCAGATCGCGGCGCATCAGCAACCAACCGGCCCTTGCAGCTGACACCGGTGTGCTCATGAGAGTTCCAGTTCCTGCAGCTGCGCGGCCTGCAATTGCAGCGCTTGGTGCGTTGCGACTATGGCGAGACCGCCGCGTTGCAGATGCGCGTTCAGCAGTTCACCGAACATGGCCTGGCCGCGTGTATCGAGATTCGCTGTCGGCTCATCGAGCAGCCACAATGCGCAGTCGAGCAGCAGCACCCGCGCCAGTGCCACGCGTCGCTGCTGACCCGCGGACATCTGCCGTGCCAGGCGCTGATCGGCATCGGCGAAGCCGACACTGGCGAGTGCGCGTTCGATATCGGTGTTGCTCAGGTTTTTCCGCAGACCGGCGGAATAGTGAAGGTTCTCGGCGGCGCTCAGATCGCCCTTGAGTGCCGTGCCATGGCCCAGCCACGCGAGTTCGGTGTGGAAGGCATGCGGATCCTTGCGCGTGTCGATACCGCGCCAGCTGACGGCGCCCTCTTCCAGCGGCAGCAATCCGCACAGCGCTCTCAACAAAGTTGATTTACCGGCGCCGTTGATGCCCGTGATCTGCAGGCAGCGGCCGGCCGCGAGTTCGAAACTCAGGCCCCGCAACACGTGCAGGTCGCTGCGCCACAGATGCAGATTGGTCGCGCTAAACATATGTCATGTGGTGCGGACGGCGGGACTCGAACCCACACTCCCTTTTCAAGGAAGCAGATTTTCCTGCCACTTCGACTTTCGCCGCCGCGCGCTGCTGCACGCGTTCGTGGTCTGGACTATCCCTTCGCCCTGCCCTGCCAATGAGGATTTAGGCGCCGCCCGTCTAGTCTCTACACCTTCCCCTTGCGGGGCTTGGCTCGGGATTGGCCTGGGTAGCAAGCTCATGGTCGCCACCTGTAGCGTTCCCCGAGTTTGGGCGGTTCTGCTCCCGGGGTTTCCCCCAGGGCACTCCAGTCAAAGTCTGCTGCGTATACCAGTTTCGCCACGTCCGCTTGAGGTTGGAGGCTGGGGTCGGAATCGAACCGGCGTACACGGCTTTGCAGGCCGCTGCATGACCACTCTGCCACCCAGCCGAAGATTTGGAGTGGAGCGGGAAACGAGGCTCGAACTCGCGACCTCAACCTTGGCAAGGTTGCGCTCTACCAACTGAGCTATTCCCGCGCCGACAAGGAAGGCCGGAATTGTAGGGAGTGGCACGCCTAAGTCAAGGAATGGCTTGTCTTTATGCGCGACCGCCCCGCCCTCGGGCCTCAGAAGGAATAGCCGAGCGATACCACCGCGGCACTGGGGTTGAAGTCGATATGCGTGCGACGCAAGACACCAGCGGTGTTGCCGATGTAGTCGCTCTTGACCCAGGTCCTGGAGTAGGACGCATGCAGGCTCCAGTGAGCGGGCAGTTGCCAGGTGACTCCGGCTGTGACAACCGGCCCCACCGAATTGGTCAGCGATATGGCCGTCGGTCCGCCGTTGACGGCGTTGCCGGCAGCGGTCGATTGCCGGTCATAGAAGTGAGTGTAGTTGACGCCGGCCTCGACGTAGGGCCGGAAGGTCGCGCCCTCGTCCATGAACGTGTAGCACAGCAGTACGTTGGGCGCGAACCACTTGGCGGTCGAAACCACCTGACCATTGAAGGGCACCGAGCCCAGCGTGGCCGGACCCTTGCCCACCGTGTCGGTCTTGGGCGGTAGGCCAAAGGCCAGCTCGATCGAATAGTGCGGATTCAGTCGGCGCAAGTACGCCAGGTACAAGGTGTTGACGTTCTTGACGTCAAGATTGGTGCCAGGCGGAACAAAGGGGCCAGTGATGTCCTTCGCCTTGGCGTCGTACATCACGAAATAGGCACCAATGCGCACCTCGTTGCTGCGTACAGCCTCGGCCCCCATTGCTGCGCCAGCACCCGATGCCGCGAGCAGACCCAGACCTGCGATGACTTTGTAGGTATTCATGAATGCCGCCCTCAGAACTGGCTGAAGAAACCGCGCGCTGCGGCTGAACAGAAAGGAGCTACCGTCTGGTGGTAGGACTGCACCACCGCGCTCTGACCCGCTGCACCACCGCCGGCGCCCGTGAAGATCGCCTGTTCGGTGTGCGCAAAAGCCACCTTGAGCGGATCAAAGGCCGACAGCGGATTGTTGGGATTCCCAATGGGCGCGGCTTCCAGATCGAGTTCCGGCACCAGGGCCGCAGGCACCATGGCCACGTTGGCCCAGAACGCTTCGATCACGCCGGTGTTGACCGGGAAGAAGACCACCGGATCCTTCGCGCCGCCACACAGCAGTACGGGCGAAGTCGGTGCCCAGCTGCGCAGGTCATTCATCGCCAGCTTCTGTCGCAGCGGCAAGGCGGCCGTCGAGCTTGGCATCAGATTGGTCACTGACGGCACTGCGCCGTCTGGATGTGTCGCCGCATCGGCGACATAGGCAGTGCGAAACGCGTTCGTGACCAGATTGCCCGGATTGCCGAAGCCCAGCCGGTACAGTGGTGTATTCGGATCATTCGGATCACTGGGTTCAGCCAGGGCGGCGTCCAGTTGCGCACTGCCACTGCTCGGTTCGCCGTTGGTGCCGGGCGTATGGCTGTTGAACAGCGTCAGCGGCGGCAGCTTGCCACTCGTGTACAGCGTGTTGATGGCGATCGAGTTGGGAAGCAGCCCTTCGATGGTCGGGGCGTAGTTGGCTTCATAGACGTCTGTGGTCGCTGCGTACATCCCGCCATACGATTTCTGGTAACTGGTGGTCACCAGCGGCGTGAAGACGGTCGAGCCCAGGTCCACGCGGCCATAGAATACGGTATCGGCGAAGGCCAACAGCGCATAGGGACCAGACATCGGCGCCGAAGCCGTGACCGGCATGTTCGCCGCCTGCATGGCCTTGTGCGTCGCCATCGCCACATAGCCGCCCTGCGAATAGCCGGTGATGAACAGCTTCCCGCCGTCGGTGGTTCCCGCGGCCAGCACATGACCGAGTGCCTTGCGTGCCGCAGTCAGCGCATCGATCATGTCGGCCGACTGCGCGGCGCCATTCACATAGGGGTGATACGGGAGCGAGGAGGTGTCGTAGCCGGTGTAGTTCGGGGCGACCACGATATAGCCGTGCGCTGCGAACATCGCCGCGATCAACGCCCCTTCGCTGTTGGTGGGGTCGGTGATATCGGCCAGGTTGCGAAGCTTGTCGGTGTCAGTGCCGTGTGCGTACAGCAGGATCGGGCGCGCACCGCTGCAGCCCGCACCGCCGGTGGGCACCATCAATGCGCCGGAAGCACTGGCCGCTTCGCCATTGCCGCCGACGGTCCAGTAATGCATGTAGTTGAAGTCGACGCCGCAGGTCGGGTCGCCGGCGATCAGCAGCAGCTGCTGGCCAGACGCGCTCGCCGAGAGTTGCGCCTTCAGCGTGGCCGCATCGACAGCGGCGATGCGCAGCGGCGGATTGACCATCAACGTACCGCGCGTGGTACCCGTGTCCATCGCGGATGTCTGGGTGTCGGAGCCGCAGCCGGCCAGCAACAACGCGCCGAATGCGCAAATGCCAATACCAAAGCCTGTCGTCTTCATGCCAGCCTCCTGACCCCGTGGGCGGCGAACCATTGATTAGCCGGGCACAAATGGTGGCCCTGCCTTGTGGCGTCAAGTCTACGCCAGTGGCCGTTTGTGTGCGACTGCGCAAGACCGCTGCTGCGGCAGAATATTGCCGGGAGTTGGTTTCAAGGTTTGGTCGGGACGCCGAGATTTGAACTCGGGACCCCTTGCACCCCATGCAAGTGCGCTACCAGGCTGCGCCACGTCCCGACCGTAAACCAGTGATCGATACCAACCGATCGATGATAGTTCAGCGGCGCAAAATGCGCAGCACTTCTTCGAGCTCGATGCGCATCTGCCGCACGATCTGCTGGCTCTGGCTGATATCGGTGCGCGCCTCGTCACCACCGAGCTTGTTGCGCGCGCCGCCGATCGTGAAGCCCTGCTCGTACAGGAGGCTGCGGATCTGACGGATGATGATCACATCCTGGCGCTGGTAGTAGCGACGGTTGCCGCGACGCTTCACCGGCTTGAGCTGCGGAAATTCCTGTTCCCAGTAACGCAGCACATGCGGCTTCACGCCGCACAGCTCGCTCACCTCACCGATCGTGAAGTAACGCTTGCCGGGAATCGCTGGCAGCTCGTTATTGTTCTTTGCTTCCAGCATAGGCCTCAACTCGCGCCTTGAGCTTCTGCCCGGGGCGGAATGTCACCACGCGTCGCGCGCTGATTGGAATCTCTTCACCGGTCTTTGGATTGCGGCCGGGCCGCTGGTTCTTGTCGCGCAGATCGAAATTGCCAAAGCCCGAAAGCTTCACCTGCTCGCCGCGACTCAACGCGCCGCGCACTTCTTCGAAAAACAGATCGACGAGTTCGCGCGCTTCACGCTTGTTCAACCCCAGTTGATTGAAGAGCGCTTCCGCCATTTCCGCTTTGGTGAGAGCCATCGTCTTATTCTCTTATTCTCGCATCCAAGCTCGAGCGCAGCTCTGCGCACACCCTGGCCACCACCTCGTCGGCGTCGGCATCAGTAAGCGTGCGGGATAAATCCTGCAAAATCAACCCCAAAGCGACGCTTTTTCGACCAATTTCTACACCCTGCCCCTGGTATAGGTCGAAAACTCGCAGCTCGTGTAACCGGGTTGAGGCGGCAACACTAACACGTTCAGCAATGTGCCCATAAGTCTCGGAAGTCGGTACGGTGAAGGAAATATCACGGCGAATCTGCGGGAAAGCGCAGATCGCCTGAGAGCGCGCCGGTTGCGAGCGCAGCACGGCATCGGCATCCAGTTCGAACACGATCGGCGCATATGTAAAATCAAGCTCACGCACCACTGCCGGATGCAGCTCACCAATATGGCCGATCACGCGGCCATCGTGCACGATCCGCGCGCTACGTCCGGGGTGCAGGCCGGGTGGTGGTGCCGGGTCAGCATCAAATTGGTGCGCCTTCTCCGGGCCGGCCAGGGCCAGCAATGCGCTGAGCTCGCCCTTCAGGTCATGGAAATCCACGCCGGCACGTGCCGCGCCCCACTGTTCGGGCAAGCGCGCACCCAACACCAGTCCGGCGATCTTCTGCGTCTCGAGGATAGTGCCGTCGCTCGCGCGCGTAAAACAGATAGCGCATTCGAACAGGCGCACGCGCTCGCGCTGGCGCCGCTGGTTTTCCAGTGCCGCGTTGAGGAGCCCGGGCCACAGCGAGGCGCGCATGACGCTGAGATTGCTGGCGATCGGATTGCGCAGCGCAATGGTGGGTACATCGCCCAGCAAGCGCCGTTGCGCTACCGGATCGGTGAACCCGAAAGTGATGGCTTCATGGAAGCCGCGCGCGGCCAGCAAAGCCTGCACCTGCGAGAGCTCGACGCGTTGCTCGCTGACACTGCCGAGGCGGCGTTCGCCGCGCGGGGCGCGCTCGGGGATCGCATCGTAACCACCCAGACGCGCCAGCTCTTCGATCAGGTCGGCTTCAATGCTGATATCGAAGCGCCAGGAAGGCGGTGTCACGCGCCAGTGATCGCTCCCCAGCGTCTCGACTTGCATGCCAAGCGCGGCCAGGCGGCGCGTCACATCGGTGGCTGCCACCGGTGCGCCGAGCAAGCGTGCGATGCGCGCACTGTGCAGCTCGATGCCTGAGCGACGCGGCAGTTCCTCGGGCAAGTCCACCAGTTGCGCGGGGCCCGCACGACCGCCGGCGATCGCCAGGATCAATGCCGTAGCACGCTCGAGTGCGCGCTCCTGCAGTGCTGGATCCACGCCGCGTTCGTAGCGCTGGCTGGCATCGGTCTGCATGCCATAGCGGCGCGCACGGCCGGCGATCGCCGCCGGATCGAACCAGGCCACTTCAAGAAACAGATCGCTGGTGTCGGCGCTGATGGCACTGCGTTCACCACCCATGATGCCGGCCATGCCTACGGCGCCGCCGCCATCGGCGATCAGCGTCACATCCGTAGCGAGCTCGAGTTCGTTGCCATCGAGCAGGCGCAGCTTCTCGCCCTGCCCGGCCTTGCGCACCTCGATGCCACCCTGGAGTTTTCCCAGGTCGTAGGCGTGCATCGGTTGGCCCAGTTCCAGCAATACGAAATTCGTCACATCGACCAGCGGACTGATCGAACGCAGGCCCGAATGCTCGAGCCGCAGGCGCAGCCAGTTGGGAACGGGCCGGCGATTGTCCACGCCGCGTACTACGCGACTGGCGAAGCGTGCCGAGCCCGCACCTGGACGCAACTGCACCGGAAAGCGATCGCTCGTGGCGCCCGCCTCGTCAGCGCTGCTCGCCGAACTGTTCGCGACGCCGGGGAGCTGTGGCTCCTTCAGCGCAGTGCCGCTCACGGCGGCCAGTTCACGCGCCACGCCGAGCACCGACATGGCATCGCCACGATTGGGCGTGATGCCCAGTTCAATCTGCACTTCATCAAGCTGCAGGTAGTCGCGCAATGCAGTGCCCAGCGGCGCATCCGTCGGCAACTCGATGATGCCGGCGCCAGCACTGTTCAGCTGCAGTTCCTGCGCGGAGCAGAGCATGCCCTGCGATTCCACGCCGCGCAGTTTTGCCTTGCCGATGGCGAGTCCGCCCGGCAGTTGCGCGCCAACGGTAGCGAGCGCGCTGCGCAGACCCGCACGCGCATTGGGCGCACCGCACACGATCTGCAGCGCCGGGCCGGCTCCGGTGGACACCTGGCACACGCGCAATTTATCCGCCTGTGGATGCGGCACGGCGCTGACAATCTCTGCGACCACCACGCCGCTGAAGGGCGGCGCGACGGCGTTCATCGCCTCCACCTCGATGCCCAGCATCGTCAGGCGTGCGCTCAATTGCGCATCGCTCCACGGCAGCTCCACCCAGGAGCGCAGCCAGGACAGGGGCAGCTTCATGGCCTAACCCCGCGCGAACTGCGCCAGGAAGCGCAGATCGTTGTCGTAGAAGAAACGCAGGTCGGGCACGCCGTACAGCAGCATCGCCAGCCGTTCGATGCCCATGCCGAAAGCAAAGCCACTGTAGCGCTCGGTATCGATGCCGCAGGCGCGGAAGACATTCGGATGCACCATGCCGCAGCCGGCTACTTCCAGCCAGCCGGTCTGCTTGCACGCGCGGCAACCCTTGCCGCTGCACAGCACGCAGGAGATATCGACCTCGGCCGAGGGTTCGGTGAACGGGAAATACGAGGGCCGCAACCGCATCTGCAGCGGCCGTTCGAACAGCGCCTCCATGAATTCGTGCAGCACGAACTTCAGGTTGGCGAAGCTGACGTCGGTATCGACCAGCAGGCCCTCGACCTGGTGGAACATCGGCGAGTGACTGACATCCGAATCGCAGCGATACACGCGACCTGGGGAGATCATCGCGAAGGGCGGCTGGCGCTTCTGCATCGCGCGGATTTGCACCGGCGAAGTGTGCGTGCGCAGCAGCAGCAGCGAGTCGCTGAGATAAAAAGTGTCGTGCATCGCGCGCGCCGGATGATTGGCGGGGATGTTCAGCGCCTCGAAGTTGTGGAACTCGTCCTCGACTTCAGGCCCGGTGGCAATTTCATAGCCCGCGTTGCGGAACAGCGCTTCGATGCGCAGCCGCGTGCGCGTCAGCGGATGCAGTCCGCCGCGCAACTCGCCGCGGCCGGGCAACGTGACATCGATGCGACCGGATTCAAGCTGCGCGGCGATGGCGGCTTGCTCGAGCGTGGCGCGGCGTGCCTCGATGGCATTCTGCAGCTCGGTCTTGGCTGAATTGATGAGCGCACCGGCGGCAGGCTTCTGCGCTGCCGGCAGCGCGCTCAGTGCCTTGAGTTGCTCGGTGTAGACGCCCTTGCGCCCGAGCCACAGCACCCGCAGTTCATCGAGCGCAGCGAGGCTCGCGCAGGCTTGCACCTGCTCCCGCGCATTCGCCGTCAGTGCGGCCAGATCCGCCACAGGCTCAGGCTGCCAGCGCCGCCTTGGCCTGGGTAGCGACGACCCCGAAGGCGTTCGCGTCGTTGACCGCGAGGTCGGCCAGGAGCTTGCGGTCGATCTCGATGCCGGCCAGGCGCAGACCCGCGATCAGGCGGCTGTAGGAGAGCTCGTGCAGGCGAGCGGCCGCATTGATACGCGTGATCCACAGTGCGCGGAAGTCGCGCTTCTTGGCGCGACGATCGCGGAAGGCATATTGCCCGGCCTTGATCACGGCCTGTTTGGCGGCGCGATAGGTCTTGCGCCGCGCGTTGTAATAGCCCTTGGCTTTGCCCAGCATCTTCTTGTGACGGCGCCCGGCCGTCACGCCACGTTTGACTCGTGCCATGGTTCGATTCCTCTAGCGTGTACGGTTAATGGTTGGGCAACAGCTGGATCAGGCGATTCACATCGCTCTTATCCACGAGGCTGCTGCCGCCGGAGCGCTTGTGGCGCTTGCGCTTGGAATCTATGTGGCCGAGATTGTGGCGACGCCCCGACGAATAGCTCTTGAAGCCGTTCGCCGTTTTACGGAAACGCTTGGACGCCGCCCGGTTGGTTTTCAACTTGGGCATAAATCAACTCCAATTTGTAGCTAAAGGTTCGCAAGGGCGCTTACGCGCCCCGCTTGCCTGCGGATCAGCAACAGCTCAGGCCCTGAAGCCCGCGCCGCGACCGATCACTTCTTTTTTGGTGAAAACACCATGATCATCTGCCGCCCTTCCATTATCGGGAACTGCTCGACGATCGCCGCTGCGGCGAGATCGACCTGTACCCGATCCAGGAGTTTGCGACCCAGATCCTGATGCACCATCTCACGGCCACGGAACCTCAGGGTTACCTTGGCCTTGTCACCCTCGGTGAGGAAACGCAGCAGATTACGCAATTTGACCTGGTAATCCGCTTCTTCCGTACCGGGACGAAACTTCACTTCCTTGACTTGCTGCTGCTTCTGCTTGCGCTTGGCAGAGTGGGCCTTCTTGTTCTGTTCGAACAGGAATTTGCCGAAATCCATCACCCGCACCACTGGCGGTTCAGCCGTGGGCGAGACTTCAACCAGATCAAGCTCGGCGGTTTGTGCCAATGCCAGGGCTTCGAACCGGGTCATCACCCCCGCCTGCGCTCCGTCCGCTCCGATCACGCGCACCGTAGGCGACGAGATCTCTTCATTGCGCCGGATGCGCTTCGTTGCAATGGCTATACGTCAATCCTCCAAACTTCGGCGCCCGCGACTTTCGAGCTCCACCGCCAGACGCTCGATGAACGTCTGTGCAGGCATGGTGCCCAGGTCTTTGCCGCTACGGGAACGCACGGAAATCAAGTTCGCCGCAACTTCCTTGTCCCCTGCGACCAACAGGTAAGGCACGCGTTGCAGCGTATGTTCGCGAATCTTAAAGCCCACCTTCTCGTTGCGCAAGTCGCATTCGACCAGAAGCCCTTGTTTTTTCAGTAAATCCGCCGTTTTCAGCACGTATTCGTGCTGGCGGTCGGTAATGCCCATCAGCACCACCTGCACCGGGGCCAGCCAGGTGGGGAGTTTGCCGGCGTGGTGTTCGAGCAATATGCCCAGGAATCGCTCGAGCGACCCGAAGATCGCGCGGTGCAGCATGACGGGTGTTTGCTTCTGGCTGTGCTCGTCGATGTAGTGCGCACCCAGGCGCACCGGCATGTTCAGATCAACCTGCAGCGTGCCGCATTGCCAGTCGCGGCCGATGGCATCGCGCAGTACGAACTCGAGCTTCGGGCCGTAGAAGGCGCCCTCGCCCGGGTTGAACGTGTACTCGATGCCGGCGGCATCGGCGGCCTGCCGGAGCGCGGCTTCAGCCTGGTCCCAGATGGCATCCGAGCCCACGCGTTTCGCCGGACGGTCGGAGAATTTGATGCGCAGCTCATCGAAACCGAAATCACGATAGATGCTGAGGATCAGCTGCGTCATGGCGACGGCTTCGGCCGTGAGCTGCTCGGGGGCGACGAACACGTGCGCGTCATCCTGCGTGAAGGCGCGCACTCGCATCAGGCCATGCAGTGCGCCCGACGGTTCATAGCGGTGCACCTTGCCGAACTCGGCGAAGCGCACCGGCAGTTCGCGATAGCTGCGCAGGCCCTGCTTGAAGATCTGCACATGTCCGGGGCAGTTCATCGGCTTGATGGCGTAGACGCGCTCGTCGGGCGTCTGCGTGGTGTACATATTCTCGCCGAACTGTTCCCAGTGACCGGAAGCGATCCAGAGACTGCGGTCCATCAGTTCGGGGCCGTTCACTTCCTGGAAGCCGGCGGCTTCCTGGCGCACGCGCATGTAGGCGATCAGGCGTTGGAACAGGCGCCAGCCCTTGGGGTGCCAGAACACCGCGCCTGGCGCTTCCTCCTGCATGTGAAACAGGTCGAGCTCGCGGCCGATGCGCCGATGATCGCGCTTCTCCGCTTCCTCGAGCCGGTGCAGGTAGGCATCGAGCTGCTTCTGATCGGGCCAGGCCGTGCCGTAGATCCGCTGCAGCATTTCATTGCGCGAATCGCCGCGCCAGTAGGCGCCCGCCACCTTCATCAGCTTGAAGGCCTTCAACTTGCCGGTGGAGGGTACGTGCGGGCCGCGGCACAGGTCGACCCAATCACCCTGCCCGTACAGGCTGATTGCCTCAGTGGCCGGGATGCTGGCGATGATCTCGGCCTTGTACGCCTCGCCGATGCCGCGGAAATACGCGACCGCGGCATCGCGCGCCATTTCGCGCCGCTCGACTGCGAGGTCGGACTTCGAGAGCTCGCGCATGCGCGCTTCGATCGCGGCGAGATCCTCGGTGGTGAAGGGGCGCGAGTAGGCGAAGTCGTAGTAGAAACCGTCTTCAATCACCGGGCCGATGGTGACCTGCGCCTCAGGAAACAATTGCTTCACGGCCTGCGCGAGCAGGTGCGCGGTCGAGTGGCGGATGATCTCGAGCCCGGCAGGATCACGATCAGTGACGATGCTGAGCTTGCAGTCGCCCTCGAGGCGATAGGAAGTGTCGACCAGCTTGTCGCCGACGCGGCCGGCCAGCGCCGCGCGCGCCAATCCGGCACCAATGCTTGCCGCCACTTCGGCGACCGTTACAGGATGATCAAAGCTGCGCTGCGAGCCGTCCGGCAGAGTAATAGTCGGCACTTGGTTGAAGCCTGCATTCCGGGAAATTGGTAGGCGCGACTGGGATCGAACCAGCGACCACCACCATGTCAAGGTGATGCTCTACCACTGAGCTACGCGCCTGTTTCAGCGGGGCGAAAGATACCGGAGGCGTGCCGCACTGGCAAGCTAAAGCGCGGATTCATAAGCGTTTTCAGCTCTTGCTCTGCGCTGCTGTCGGCGGCGCATCGAACCCGAGCTCCAGCTCGAAGCGTCGCAGCGCATCGAGCTGGTCGCGCACGGTCGCGGCCTGCTCGAACTCGAGGTTGCGGGCGTGCGCATACATGAGTTCCTCAAGGCGGCGGATCTCGCGCTGCGCTTCGGCGAGATTGCGCGGCACGGCGAGGGGTGCTATCCGCGTCGTGCCGCGGCCTCGCCCGCGAGCCAGCGGCGCCGGCGCGCTGCGGGCGCCCTCCATCACATCGGCCACCGGCTTGATGATGCTGCGCGCCTCGATGCCATGCTCGAGGTTGTACGCGTGCTGCCTGGCGCGCCGTCGACCGGTCTCATCGATCGCGCGCTGCATCGAGACGGTGACTTTGTCGCCGTACAGGATCGCGCGACCGTGCAGATTGCGCGCAGCGCGACCAATGGTCTGGATCAGCGAGCCGCCGGAACGCAGGAACCCTTCCTTGTCGGCATCGAGGATCGCCACCAGTGCGACCTCGGGCATGTCGAGCCCTTCACGCAACAGGTTGATGCCCACCAGCACATCGAACTTGCCGAGGCGCAGATCGCGGATGATCTCCACGCGCTCCACGGTCTCGATGTCGGCATGCAGGTAGCGCACGCGCACGCGATGCTCGCTGAGGTACTCCGTGAGATCCTCGGCCATGCGCTTGGTGAGTGTAGTGATCAGCACTCGCTCGTTCGCGGCCACGCACAGGCGGATCTCGCCCAGCACATCGTCGATCTGCGAGGTGGCAGGCCGCACGTTGATCTCGGGATCGAGCAGGCCCGTGGGGCGCACGACCTGTTCGACGCGCTGGCCTTCGTGGCTGGCTTCGTAGGATCCGGGCGTGGCCGAGACGAAGATCATCTGCGGTGCGAGCCGCTCCCATTCCGCAAACTGCAGCGGCCGGTTGTCGAGCGCCGAAGGCAGGCGGAAGCCGTATTCGACCAGCGTTTCCTTGCGCGAGCGATCGCCCTTGAACATGGCGCCGAGCTGCGGAATGGTCTGGTGGCTCTCATCGATCACCAGCAGTGCATTGGGGGGCAAGTAGTCGTAGAGGCAAGGCGGCGGCTCGCCCACTTCGCGCCCCGAAAGATAACGCGAATAGTTTTCGATGCCCGAGCAGTAGCCCACTTCGCGGATCATTTCCAGGTCGAACTGCGTGCGCTGTTCCAGTCGCTGCGCTTCGACCAGCTTGCCCGCGGCATGCAACACCGGCAGGCGCTCGCGCAGCTCCTCGCGGATCAGGTCGAGCGCACCGACCAGCCGGTCGCGCGGCGTCACATAGTGCGTGCCCGGATACACCGTGAAGCGCGGGATCCGCTGCAGCACCTTGCCGAGCAGTGGATCGAGCAGCGACAGGTTCTCGATGGTGTCGTCATTGAGCTCGACGCGCACCGCGTCGCGACCCGACTCCGCCGGAAAGATGTCGATGATGTCGCCGCGCACGCGAAACGTGCCGGGCTGCAGTTCCAGGTCATTGCGCGTGTACTGCATCTCCGCCAGGCGGCGCAGGAGCTTGCGCTGGTCGATGCGCTCGCCGCGCACCAGGTGCAGCACCATCGCCAGGTACGCCTGCGGGTCGCCCAGGCCATAGATGCAGGACACGGTGGCCACGATAATGGCATCGCTGCGCTCGAGCATCGCCTTGGTGGCCGAGAGGCGCATCTGCTCGATGTGCTCGTTGGTGGAGGCATCCTTCTCGATGTAGGTGTCGCTCGAGGGCACGTAGGCCTCGGGCTGGTAGTAGTCGTAGTAGGACACGAAGTACTCGACCGAGTTGCGCGGAAAGTATTCCTTCAGCTCCCCATACAGCTGGGCAGCCAGCGTCTTGTTGTGTGCCATCACCAATGTGGGCCGCTGCACGCGGGCGATCACATTGGCGATCGAGAAGGTCTTGCCCGAACCGGTGACGCCCAGCAGCGTCTGGTGCGCGAGGCCCGATTCCAGGCCCTCGACCAGGCGCTCGATCGCCTGCGGCTGATCGCCCGCAGGCTGGTATTTGGAGACGAGTTCGAAGGGTCGAGTTTCCATGGCGTGTTCGCTAATATAGCGAGCTTCCCGCACACTTCGCTATTGAGAGGAATCTCGTGACCATAGCCGTGTCCCGGCGCGCGCAGCGCGTCAAACCGTCCCCTACCCTGGCTGTCACCGCCCTGGCCGCGCGGCTCAAGGCCGAAGGCAAGGATGTCATTGGCCTGGGCGCCGGTGAGCCCGATTTCGATACGCCGGCGCATATCGCCGCGGCCGGGGTGCAGGCGATCACCAGCGGCTTCACGCGCTACACGAATGTCGATGGCGTGCCGGAGCTGAAGGACGCGATCATCGCCAAGTTCAAGCGCGACAACAACATCAGCTACGAGCGCAAGCAGATCCTGGTGTCATCGGGCGCCAAGCAGACGATTTTCAACCTGTGCCTGGCAGTACTCGACGAAGGCGATGAGGCGATTATTCCCGCGCCCTACTGGGTGTCGTATCCGGACATGGTGCTGCTGGCTGATGGCGTGCCGGTCACGCCTTACGCTGGCCCCGAACAGGGTTATAAGATCACGCCGGCACAGCTCTCGGCGGCGATCACGCCCAAGACCCGGTTGCTGTTGATCAACAGCCCCAGCAATCCGACCGGCGCGGCCTACACCGCGGCCGAGTGGCGCGCACTGGGTGAAGTGCTGTTGAAGCATCCGCGCATCGTCATCGGCACCGATGACATGTACGAGAAGATCTACTGGGGCAGCGAGCCCTTCACCAGCCTGCTGACGGTGGTGCCGCAGCTTTACGATCGCACCGTGACGATCAATGGCTGCTCCAAGGCCTACGCAATGACGGGTTGGCGCATCGGCTACTGCGGCGGCCCCGCGGAAGTGGTCGCGGCGATGGCGACCATCCAGGGTCAGTCGACTTCGAATGCCGCCAGCATGAGCCAGAAGGCAGCGATCGCGGCGCTCAACGGGGACCAGGGTTGCGTTGCAACCATGAACAAGGCCTTCAAGGAACGTCACGACTATTTCGTCGGCGCGCTCAACACGCTGCCGGGCGTTTCCTGTCATCCCGCCAGTGGGGCCTTCTATGCCTTCGCCGATGTACATGAGGCGATTAGCACGCTGGGGTTGAAGGACGACGACGCCTTCGCCGAGTACCTGATCCACAAGGCCGGCGTGGTGGTAGTGGCAGGTTCAGGTTTCGGTGCTCCCGGACATATCCGCATGTCCTTTGCCTGTTCGCGCGCGACGCTGGAACAGGCGATCAGCAGGATGCGCGGCGCTCTCGAACCGGCCGGCTAGCACTCAGGCCGTTTGTCCCGTGGCGAGCTGCACCTGGTTGCGCCCGAGGCGCTTGGCGACGTAGACCGCAGCATCCGCGTGCGCGATCAGGTGTTCGCCCCACACGCCGAGCGCGTCGCTGGCCGCAACACCGATACTGCAGGTGAGCCGAATGGTCTGCCCGTAGCCTTCGACGTGCACATTCCCGACGCGCTCGAGGATGCGCTGCGCAATCGGGCGCGCTGCCGCGGCGTCAGCACTGCTCAGCAGCACCACGAATTCCTCGCCGCCGAAGCGACCGATGACATCGGACTGGCGCAGCTCCGCGTGTATGGGCTCGATGATGGCCCGCAGGCAGGCATCGCCCGCCTGGTGTCCGAACGAGTCATTGATCTGCTTGAAATGATCGAGGTCGATGAACAGCACGGAGATGGGCAGGCCGCGTGCCTGGGCGCGCTTGCAGGCGGCGTCCAGCCGCTCGATCAGCGAGCGTCGGTTCAGCACGCCGGTCAGGGCGTCGGTCTGCGCGCGCTTCTCGGCCTCGCTCAGCGCCACGCGCTGCTCGCGCAGGCGATCGGCCACGCCCAGGGCAATCAATATCGCAGCCGCGACCATCGACAGGGGCAGGCCATAGTAGTTGAGCAGATGACCGCCGGCCGCGCCTGGCGCGAGCAGCAGCCGCAACGCCGCGACAATGGTGAAACTTTCGAGCAGCGTCCAAGCCACCAGGAACCAGCCGGCGGCGGCGCTGCCGCGACGCCAGGCGAGGAAGGCGCCGGCGAGCGTGAAGCCGGCGCAGGAGATGAACAAGAGGTTGCCGACCGCATTTACCGCTGCGGAAAGACCCACGAACTTAAGCAGATTGGCGGCGATCAGCGCCACGAAGGCATAGGCAAACCAGCCGAGGATGCGGTAGACGCGTGGTGCATAGCGCTGCAGGTCCGCCAGTTCCCGGGCGAGCAGGCAGGAGGCAGCGCCGCCCAGCGTGGATGGCAGGTTCCACGCCAGTGAATTCAGCGGCGCAGCGTAGCCGAGCAGCGGCCAACTGAAGCCCTGGCCCGACAGGTACACCACGAACAGCGCTTGGGTGCTGAACAGCAGCCCATACAGCAGGAACACACGGTCGGCGAGCAGCGTCCAGATCGTCGCTGCGGCCAGTGACATGGCCAGCAATGCACCGAAGCACACCGCGATGATGCGCGCATCGGCGGCACCGCGCGCCAGGGTGTCCGCGAGCGTGCCAAGGCTGAAGCGCAGTTGCTCAGAACCGCTCGACATTGCAGTCACGCGCACATATATAGCCTGACCGACTGCCGAGCCCGTTGGCAGTGCGAATATCTCATCCTGCGCGGCACGAAACTGCGGCAGTAGCGCGAGGCGTTGCCGGGCCGCGCCCTCGCCGTGCGCATAGAGCTGCAGCTGGGTCTGCTTGCCGCGATGGATGACCAGCACCGGCATATCGGCGCCGGGCACCGCCTGTGCGGCGCTGGCCTGAGGCGGCACGACCCGCAGCCATACCGAACCATTGCGCTGGCGGGCTTCGGATGCGCCGTACGCGGCAAAGCTGGCGTCGAGCGCGCCGCTGCTCACCTGCGCCGCCGGCGCATCGGCCAGCGCTGCGGGCAGCATGCCCACTGCGACTTCCGGCGTGCCCGCAACCGCGTTGGCCGCGCCGGCGCCCATGCCCAGCATCCATACCAGTACTATTCGACGTCGCATCTGCTCTTTCCTTCGTGGAGCCAGCTTTTCCGTTATGCGCGGTACTCGACTCCGGGCAGCACGCAGAGCATTTCGAACAGGAGATTCGCCGCCAGCAGCGCGGTGTTGCCGCTGGTGTCGTAGGGTGGGCTCACTTCCACCAGGTCACCGCCCACGAGATCAAGTCCGCGACAGCCGCGGATAATCTCCAGCGTCTGCGGCACTGTGAGGCCGCCGATCTCCACGGTGCCAGTGCCAGGCGCGTAGGCCGGATCGATGCCGTCGATATCGAGGCTGAGGTATACCGGCCCCGGGGCCACTTTGGCGACCACTTCGCGCATCAACGGCGCGAGTGACTGGTACCAGCACTCCTCGGCCTGCACCACGCGGAAACCCTGGTTGCGCGACCAGTCGAAGTCGTCCGCAGCGTAGCCTGTGCCGCGCAGGCCGATCTGCACCACGCGCTGCGTGTCGAGCAGGCCCTCTTCCACGGCGCGCCTGAAGGGCGTGCCGTGTGCGATTTTCTCGCCGAACATGTGATCGTTGATGTCTGCATGCGCATCCACATGCACCAGACCCACGGGTCCGTGACGCCGGTGCATCGCGCGCAGGATCGGCAGCACGATGGTGTGATCGCCGCCCATCGTCAGCGGGATCGCGCCGCTCTCGAGCACGGCACTAAAATGTTTTTCAATGATGTCGATGCTCTTGAGCAGATTGAAGGTGTTGATCGCGACATCGCCGACGTCGGCGACGCGCAGCGAATCGAAAGGCGCGGCACGTGTGGCCATGTTGTAGGGCCGCAGCATGCGCGACTCATCCCTGATCTGGCGTGGCGCCAGGCGCGCGCCAGGACGGTTCGAAGTGCCGATGTCGAAGGGCACGCCGAGAAATGCCACATCCAGCTGGTCGGCCAGTGTGCAGGCCGGCAAGCGCATGAAAGTGGCCGGACCGCCG
The DNA here is from genome assembly GCA_025350055.1 of Gammaproteobacteria bacterium. GTDB lineage: Bacteria > Pseudomonadota > Gammaproteobacteria > Steroidobacterales > Steroidobacteraceae > FEN-1191. The sequence continues at coordinate 30,015 of JANXYK010000007.1, forward strand.
AAGCGCGGCATCTCGTTACCGGAGAGCGGTTGGAAGAGTTCTTTTGTCATCGTGTGCCCATGATGCCCTGGCGCCGATACCCTAGTCGCCCCTGATAAAGCCTGTTTTTGGTTCGATTTACTCACGCGGCGAAGCTGATGCGACTGTCGGGGCATAGCTCTTTCAGTATCCGGTGAAAAAAGTTGGGCCAAAAAAGTCGCAGCTTTCTCAAGATAATGCGCAGGTTGTGACCGGCAGCGGCGAGGATGGCATTCATCGCATCGCCTGCACTGCCTTTGAGATAGTTTCTGCCCATCAACCCATCGTGTTTGGTATGCCCGATGATCGGCTCGATCGCGTTGCGACGCTTCAGTGCACGGCGTAAGGCCGGCGTGATGCCGCGCCTTTGTCCGGCGATGTACACCCGAGTGTTCTTGACCTCGTGACCTCGGTAACCACGATCCACAAAGCATTGCTGCGGCCGCGTACCGGTGAGCTTTCTGACTTGTTGCAGCGCTTTACCCAGGGTGTGTCCATCGTAGGGATTGCCAGGCAGTGACAGGGCACCGACGATGAAGTTTGTCTTCTGCGTGGCGGTGAGGCTCACCTTGACGCCAAACTCGTATTTCTTGTGTGCCTTTCCTTTGGCGATGCACTCCACTTCTGGCGCATGCAAGCTGTAGAGCTTGTTTTTATCGTTCCGCTGCTGCACCAGGAGCCGCGCCACCAGCGCCATCGCTTCCGTGAACTGTGCGTTAACCGATTCTGATTGATGGGGTAACTGTCGCAGGATATCCCGGTAAACGCGCCCCAAATAGACCTTCACTCGCTTTTGCTCCCGGCGGGCTCGGCGCATCTGGGAGGCGGCGGCGTATCGATGCTGCATGAACAGCGCCTGCTTACCCTTGCGAAGATAGCTCTGCCGCAGGGGGATCTTCGAGCGCTTAGCCAATCGCACCAGCCACACACGCGCCTTGTGATACAAACGGCTGTCGGTTGGAAAGGCAATCGCTTTTTCTTGCACCGAGGTGTCCACCGTCACCTGCTTAAAGTGGGCAGGCTTCACGACCCTGGCCACCAACCCGGTCGCAATCGTAAGCTTGAATAATTGCTCACAGCCGCCAGGTCCCAAGCGATCGCGAAATCGGGTCATCTGCGAAGGATTAATCGGTAACTGGTGCTGGAAATACTCCTCGCCACAAAAGTATTGCCAGTACGGATTTTCTTTCCAGCCCTTCACCACCGCTTCATCGGATAACCCGAAGGTGTGCTTCAGATAATGCAGCCCCGCCATCAAGCGGATCGGCACACCGGGCCGGCCGTTGTCTGAATACAGAGCCCCGAACTGATCGACCAGCGCTTGCCAGTGAATTTGATCGGCCAGCCGACACAGCTCGTGGCGCAGGTCAATGAGGTTTGTCAGCTTTAAGCGAAACAAATCGCTCTGCGGTGTCGCTACTTGCTCTTTCGGACGCATCCAAAA
>JANXYK010000067.1 GCA_025350055.1 Gammaproteobacteria bacterium
TCCGTATCGGCAACCTGTCGATGTACAACCACCCCATCCATTTGCACGGCCATCAGTTCGACGTGACGGGTTCCGATGGCGGGCGCTGGCGGCGTGAGCGCTGGCGCCAGGAAGTGACAGAGATCATCGGCGTGGGGCAGACGCGGGACCTCGAGTTCGTCGCCGTGCCCGGGGACTGGTCGCTGCACTGTCACATGTCGCATCACACGATGAACGCGATGGGCCACGGGATCCCGAACGTCCTCGGTGCGCGGATCGCGGAGTCGGATGCGGATCTTGAAGCGCTTCTGCCCGGCATGATGAATATGGGTGCGAACGGGATGTCCGAGCACCAGGAGCATGTCGAGGCGATGAGCCTGCCGGGACCGGCCAACACCCTCCCGATGATGGGCGGAACAGGCCCCTATGGCGCCCTGGAGATGGGTGGCATGTTCACAGTCGTCAAGGTGCGTCACGGGTTGGCGGCAGCAGACTACCGTGATCCAGGCTGGTACGCGGCGCCGGAAGGATCGGTCGCCCGCATGGTCAGCGAGGATCCGGACTTTGGGGCGCCAGTCCGGCGGCCCCGTTCATGATGGATTGCAATGAGCTCTAGGAATCACCAGGAGAAATTAATGACGAAGAAGCTTGTCCCGCTGATGGCGCTGCTGGTCGGTGTGGCGTTATCGGGCGTCGCGAGTGCGCACGCGCACCTGCACTCATCGGTGCCGGCTAATCACAGCACCGTGGCCGAGGCGCCGAAGCAGATCGCACTCGAATTCAACGAGCCCGTCCAGCTGACGGCGGTGACCGTCCAGAAGGGCGATGGGCCTGCCACGAAACTTGGCCCGCTCGCAGACGCGGCATCCAAGACGTTTTCGCTCGCGCTCCCAACGCTTGAGGCCGGCAGTTACATCGTGAAATGGCGAGCGGTCAGCGACGATGGGCATGTCATGGCTGACAAGGTGCTCTTCACCGTCGGAGCCGCCAAGTAGGGCTTGGGCGGCGCGTCGACGCCGCCGGCTCACAGGTGCTGGCGAATACCGTGGACATCGACGCGCTTGCAGTCATGGTCAAGGCAGTGGCCTATGCCGCGCTGCTGCAGGCAGTGGGCATCGCGCTGTTTCTGGCGCTGTTCGGGGCGCGACTCGAGGTATCGACCGCGGCCGTTCGACGCTTGGGTATCGTCCTGAGCGGCGTCGGCTTGCTTACAGTGCTGGCCAGCTACGGGCTGGAAGCGGGTCGCATGTCGGGCGAATTTGCGGGCGTCATGGACAATGCGATGCACAGACGCTTGGCCCACTTGCCACTGGCCGCAGCGACGTCACTGCGAGTCCTGGGCAGCGCGCTCCTCATTACAGCCTTCGTGTGGACGGCCAGAGAAGCAAAGGTGTTGGGGGTAATTGGGGCCGCCCTGGTCACAGAGTCCTTCCTTCTGGTTGGCCACTCGGTGAGCCATGAGCCGCGCTGGGCCATCGTCTCGCTCCTGCAACTACACCTGCTGGTCGCTGCATTCTGGATAGGTTCGATTGCGCCGCTGATACTGGTTGCCCGCAGGGAGCCGGCAGCCGTTGTCCACCAGGTCGTGATGCGATTCTCCGCACTTGCGACGGTTCTCGTCCCCGCGATGGCCGTGGCGGGTCTGGTTATGGCCTGGCTATTGACCAGTGGACGCTACTCGATACGGGATCCCTATACAGCCGCACTCACGGGCAAGGTGGCGCTGCTCGTCGTGGCACTGTCCCTTGCGGCGCTGAATCGAGCCCGATTGGGTCCGGCGCTGCTTGAGGGCGCGGCGTCGGCGGTCCGCCGCTTCTCACTCAGCCTCGCGGTCGAGCTGATCGTCTTGCTCGGCATCGTGGTGGTCACAGCGGCGATGACGAGTCTGTTCTCGCCGCCCATGGCAAGTATGTCAGGAGCACGGGTGGCTGGGATAAGAGCGATTGTGAGCCTGCCAGTATCACCGCGGCCCGTCATGGTGTTGGGTCGAACGCACTCGACAGTATCCGCATGGACGAGCTGATCCTGCAAAGTGCGTGTCAAATGGACGCCGCCGGCAACCTGCTCCTAAAACTCGTTGATCAAGTGCATGAAGCATCCTTGGGGAGTACGCTGAAATGAGTCGTAGAACGCAGCTTGTGCTAGGCTGAAGGCGTAAATTTTGGAATTATCTGGTTTTGATTGGGTCACAACGTAGGTCTCGCTTCTGGTACTCAACCCAAGAGAAATGTTGCGCCGCATCGTCAGTATTTCGGTCTTGTGCACGAGCTTGCTCTTTGCGGGCGTGCAGGCGGTGGCGTGCGCGGCTGACGTTTCGCTCCCCGACTGCTGTCCGGGTGGCCCCCATGCGCCGTGCCGC
>JANXYK010000075.1 GCA_025350055.1 Gammaproteobacteria bacterium
AGCGCGAGCTGTACCTGAAATACCTGGCCAAGCCGCAGGGAATGATCCTGGTGACCGGCCCCACCGGTAGCGGCAAGACCGTCTCGCTGTACACCGGTCTGCATATCCTGAACAAGGAAGACACCAACATCTCGACTGCGGAAGATCCGGCGGAAATCAACCTGCCCGGCGTCAACCAGGTCAACGTGAACAACAAGGTCGGCCTGACCTTTGCTGCAGCGCTGCGCTCGTTCCTGCGCCAGGACCCCGACGTCGTGATGGTCGGCGAAATCCGTGACCTCGAGACGGCCGAGATCGCGATCAAGGCGGCGCAGACCGGCCACCTGGTGCTCTCCACGCTGCACACCAACGACGCGCCGCAAACCCTCACGCGCCTGATCGACATGGGTGTGAAGCCCTACGCGATCGCGACCTCGGTGAGCCTGATCATCGCGCAACGCCTGGCGCGCCGGCTGTGCGGCAGCTGCAAGACTCTGGTCGACGTACCGCCCGAAGCGCTGCGCAAGGAAGGCTTCCAGGAAGCCGACATTCCCGCGCTCAAGATCTATGCCGCCAAGGGTTGCCAGAACTGCACTGATGGCTTCAAGGGGCGCCTGGGCATCTACCAGGTGATGCCGGTCACCGAAGCGATCGGGCGGCTGATCATGGCCGGTGGCAATGCCATCGACATCGGTGACCAGGCCAGCAAGGAAGGCGTCTGGGACCTGCGCCGCGCGGGCCTCGAAAAGGTCAAGGCGGGCCTCACGAGCCTTGATGAAGTCAACAGCATCACGGTCGAGTAATACCTATGGCGCAATCGAGCAGTGCAATCCGCAATTCCAAGAGGGACGTGGCCTTCAAATGGGAGGGGCGCGATCGTAAGGGCCAGAAAGTCACGGGCCGGTTGGTAGCCGCCAATGAGCAGGCGCTGCGCGGCGAACTGCGCCGTCAGGGCATCGCCGCGACGCGCGTCAGGGCGCAGTCGCAATCCGGAGGTGGTGGCAAGGTCAACCAGGGTGATATCGCCATCTTCAGCCGCCAGCTCGCCACCATGCTGGGTGCCGGCATACCGCTGGTGCAGGCTTTTGAGATCATCGGTGCGGGTCATGAAAAACCCTCCATGCGAAAACTGCTACTCGAGATCAAGAGCGACATTGAAGGCGGCACTTCGCTGCATGAAGCGCTGGGCAAGCATCCGCTGCACTTTGACGCACTCTACGTGAACCTTACCGAGGCTGGCGAGCAGGCCGGCGCGCTCGAATCACTGCTCGACAAGATTGCGACCTACAAGGAAAAGACCGAAGCCATCAAGAAGAAAGTCAAAAAGGCGTTGTTCTATCCCGCGGCCGTGCTGGCAGTCGCCCTGATAGTCACCATGATCCTGCTGATTTTCGTGATACCGCAGTTCGAAACCCTGTTCAAGGGCTTCGGTGCCGACCTGCCGGCCTTCACGCAGATGGTGATCGACCTGTCGAAGTTCGTGCAGGCCAAAGGCGTTTACCTGGCCGTCGTTGTCGGCGTGGGGTTCTACACGTTCTTCTATTTCAAGAAGCGTTCGCGCAAATTGAACATTTTCCTCGATCGCGTGATGCTCAAGTTCCCGATCATCGGTCCGATCCTCAACAAGGCGGCCATCGCGCGTTTCGCACGCACCCTGTCGACCATGTTTTCGGCCGGTGTGCCGCTCGTTGAAGCGCTCGAATCGGTGGCCGGCGCAACCGGAAACATTGTCTATGAAAACGCGGTGATGAAGATGCGCGATGAAGTGGCCACCGGCCAGCGCCTGCAGCGTTCGATGGAGAACACGGGCATGTTCCCCAACATGGTGGTGCAGATGATCGCGGTGGGCGAGGAATCCGGTTCGCTCGACACCATGTCGGGCAAGGTCGCGAGCTTCTACGAGGAAGACGTCGACAACGCGGTCGACAGCATGTCGAGCCTGCTCGAACCGCTGATCATGGCGATCCTCGGCGTGCTGGTCGGCAGCCTGGTGATCGCCATGTACCTGCCGATCTTCAAGCTCGGCGCGATCGTCTAGCAGCCCGTGTTCGAGCTGCTGGCGCAATCGCCCGCGCTGTTCATCGCGCTGAGCCTGGTACTGGGGCTGCTGGTCGGCAGCTTCCTGAATGTGGTGATCTACCGCCTGCCGGTGATGCTCGAGCGCGAATGGCGCGCCCAGTGCGCCGAGCACGCGCAGGCGGACAATCCGCCGGTCGCCATTACGCAGGCCGCTGGGGCCGCGCCGGCCAGTGCTGCGAGCGGCGAGCCGCCCTTCAACCTGGTCGTGCCGCGCTCCGCCTGCCCGCATTGCCGGGCGCCGATCACCGCCCTGCAGAATGTTCCGCTGATCAGCTGGCTGTTGCTGCGTGGGCGCTGCGCGAAGTGCAAGGCACCCATCTCGAAGCGCTACCCGCTGGTCGAGCTGGTGTGCGGCCTGCTGAGCGCCGTGGTGGCCTGGAAATTCGGTTGGTGCTGGCAGGCGCTGGCCGCGCTGCTGGTCACCTGGTACCTGATCGCGCTCACCGGCATCGACATC
>JANXYK010000032.1 GCA_025350055.1 Gammaproteobacteria bacterium
CCACCCGACCCACCATCACATCCGCCAGACAGACGTCACGTGATTGACACGAAGCCATCGGACACTGCGCTCCTCCATCCGCCACTCATAGCAAGGAGCCCAAGATGTCGAGGTATCGTCTGAGCACCGCGCGGCTCGCGCTCGTCGCCAGTTGTGCCGCCACCGCCGCGCTTTTGGCATCCGCTGCCACAGCTGCACCCGCACACGCCCACGCCCAGCATGTCATCGTGATATCCGTCGACGGACTGCACCAGTCCGATGTGGACTCCTATATCGCGACGCATGCCAACTCGACGTTCGCGCGACTGGTCAACGAGGGTACGAGCTTCAGTAACGCGCGCACGCCTTTTCCGTCGGATTCGTTTCCGGGTTTGACAGCCATCGTGACCGGCGCCAATCCGAAAACGACCGGCGTGTACTACGACGACAGCTGGAACCGCCGACTGCTGCCGCCCAACACCACTGATTGCAAGGGCGCTACGCCGGGTACCGAGGTCACCTACTTCGAGCAGCTTGACAGGAACCTGAAATCGATAGATGCGGGACAGGGTCTGCTTGATCCGAGCAATGCCGCAACCTACACCTATGACAACATCGCCGCTCTGATTCCCAAGCTGTCGAAGCAGGCCCGCGACAACATTGATCCCGCGCAGTTGCCAGTGGACCCGGTCAGCTGCCAGGGTGTTTATCCGCATGCCTACCTGCATGTGAACACCATTTTCGAGGTCGCCAAGGCCCACGGTCTGCACACTGCCTGGTCCGACAAGCACGCCGCTTACGACCTCATCAACGGCCCGTCGGGCGCTGGCGTGGACGATCTGTTCGCGCCGGAGGTCAACAGTCTGATCCCCGGTGGGAGCGGTGATGACTGGACCAAGGATAACCTCAGCACGCAGTGCTACGATGGGTTGAAGGTCAATGCCGTACTCAACTGGGCCAAGGGCGCAGATCACGACGGCACGCCCAACCGTGCCGGTGCGCCGGCCATCTATGGCATGAATTTCCAGTCGGTGTCGACCGCGCAGAAGCTCAACTTCTCGCACTTCATCGGCGACGGTGGCATCAAGGGCGAGGGCGGCTATTTTGCCGACGGCCGTACTGCCAGCACGGTGCTGGGCGGTGCCCTGGAGTTCGTGGACGTACAGCTGGGCAGGATCCTGGCAGCGGTCAACCCGAAGAATACCCTGGTCATCGTGTCCGCCAAGCACGGCCAGTCACCGCTGGATCGCGCGCAGCTGCGCCTGATCGATGATGGCGAAGTCGTCAGTGCGATCAACGCCGCCTGGGGCGCAACCCACAGCGAACAGTCGCTGGTTGCTTTCGCCATCGATGATGATGGCATGCTGCTGTGGCTCGCGGATCGCTCCGCGGTCGCGACCGGTTTTGTGCGCAACTTCCTTTGGAACTACGTGCCAGTCAAGACCGGCGGCTCTGATTCGGCAGGGAATTTTGTCAGCTACGACGGTACGGTGCAGCACTCGGGGCTGCGCGCAATCTATGCTGGCGAGGACGCGGCCGAATTCATCGGGGTTTCGCAGGACGACGAGCGCGTGCCCGACGTGATTGGCATCGCCCAGGTCGGCGTGGTGTATTCGAGCCCGACCAAGATCAAGAAGATCGCCGAGCACGGCGGCGATGCTCAGCAGGATCGCCACGTTCCGATCCTGGTCTGGGGTCGCGGGGTGCCGAACCTGCGCATTGCGGACCGCGTCGAGACCACACAGATCGCCCCGACGGTACTGCAGGCCCTGCACTTGCCGGTGGATGAGCTCGAAGGCGCGCGCCGCGAACACACGGCTGCGCTGCTGGATCTCGGCGGCCGCGATTGACGATGTGAAGGCTGCCGGGCACCGGGCTGCGTGCTGGCGCGCAGCGCCGGTGCCCGTTTCGCATTCAGTCCTTGCTGAAGCCGATGGCCTTGGGCGCCCGCGGAATCTCCGGGTTCGACATGAACAATTTCCAGACCAGGCCGGTCCGGTAGTTCTCCATCATCACGATCATCGGCGCGGCATCTGCATCGCCGCTGAAGTCGACGCCATAGCGGCTCTTGGCAGGTTCAAGACCCACGTGCCAGTCACGGCCGGCATGCGAGGTATGTTTGAGCCGCAGGCAATTGGGCGGCGTTCTGCAAGTGTGCGTCTCCACCGGCAGTCGCGCGTCAACAATTTCCAGCTCGCTGGGCCGTGTGCCAGCGGCGTGACTGTAGTAATACGCGTGGCTGTCGGCGCTGTAGTCGAACACTACGCGCCGGTCGTAGTTCGCCTGGCGGGCCAGGGCGAAGCCGGAATACAGCATCAGCAGACACAGGCCTGCCGCGCTTGCGCGCGTCGCGTCGTTCATCCGATTCCGTTGCGGTATGCTGCCTGACCTTGGCAGGATTGTTACGGTACGATGGCAGTGAATTCAATGCAAACACTTGATCGCAAGCGATTGGCTGAGCTCCACGCCAGGGAGTTGCAGCAGTTCATCGACCGGCATCCGCGCTCGGCGGCCATGCATCAGCGCGCGAAATCGTCGATGGTGGCCGGTGTGCCGATGCCGTGGATGGCGCGCTGGGCCGGGCGTTTCCCAGTGTATGTGCGCGAGGGCGGCGGTGCGCGCATCACCGATGTCGATGGCTGTGAATACGTCGATCTGTGTCTGGGCGACACCGGGGCGATGGGCGGCCACAGTCCGCCAGCCGTGGTGAGTGCCGTGCAGGCGCAGGTGGCGCGCGGCATTGCCATGATGCTGCCCACCGAAGACAGCACCGTGGTGGCCGAGCAGCTCGCGCAGCGTTTTCGCATGCCGTATTGGCAGTTCACGCTGTCGGCTACTGACGCGAATCGCAGCATCCTGCGCGTCGCGCGCCAGATCACCGGGCGCCGCAAGGTGTTGGTCTACAGCTACTGCTATCACGGCACGGTGGATGAAGCCTTCGCGGTTCGCGATGCCAGCGGCGCCACGCGTGCGCGCGAGGGCAACGTGGGCCCGGCCGTCGATCCGGCCGAAACCACCCGCGCGATCGAGTTCAACGATGTCGCCGCGCTCGAACAGGCGCTGGCCGATAGGTCCATTGCCTGCGTGCTGGCCGAACCTGCGATGACCAACATGGGCATCGTGTTGCCTCAGCCCGGCTATCACCAGGCGCTACGCGAGCTGACGCGCCGGCATGGCACGTTGCTCGTGATCGATGAGACCCATACCTTTTCTGCTGGCCCAGGTGGCTGCACACAGGCCTGGAACCTTGAGCCCGACATCGTGACGATCGGCAAGGCGATCGGCAGTGGCGTACCCTCGGGTGCCTTCGGCCTGAGCGCCGAAGTTGTGCATCGGCTGGGCCTGCAGCGCGATGCTGACTACGAAGACACCGGCGGTGTCGGCGGCACGCTGGCCGGCAATGCGCTCTCGGCCGCGGCGATGCGTGCCACGCTCGAGCAGGTGCTCACGCCGTCCACCTTCGAGCACACCATCGCGCTGGCGACCGAACTGCGACGCTCGATCGAGCGCCTGATCCAGTCGCGGCGCCTGGCCTGGAACGTGGTGCAGCTTGGCTGTCGCGTGGAATACAGCTTCCTGCCGCAGCCGCCCGCCAATGGCACGCTCGCGCACGATGGTGCTGATCGCGAGCTCGAAACCTTCCTGCACCTCTACCTGCATAATCGCGGCCTGCTGATCACGCCCTTCCACAACATGGTGCTGATTGCGCCCACGACCACGGCGCAGGACGTGGCGCTGCACGATCGACTGCTGACCGCCGCCGTCGATGAACTGTTCCCGGCCTGCGCGCCGGTGACGCCGTCAACCTGAAGGAACCCAACATGAAGCGTATCGTCGCCATGCTCGCACTGCCGCTCCTTGCGCTGGCCTCAATCTGCACGGCGGCCACGACGCCCGCCACGACTGCCGCGCCGCTGAAGACCCGCAATGTGGTGCTGATCGTGCTCGACGGTCTGCGCTGGCAGGAAGTCTTCGCGGGCGCCGACGCCACGCTGATGAACGAGCAATACGGCGGTAGCTGGGAGAGCGAGGCGCAGCTCGCCACGCGTTTCGGCAATCCGGAGCTGCAGCAGCGCCGTGAGCAATTGATGCCCTTCCTCTGGAAGGTGATCGGGAAGCAGGGTCAGATCTACGGCAACCAGAAGCTCGGGAGCGTCGCTCAGGTGGTGAATGACTACGCGAGCTCCTACCCCGGTTACAGTGAGATGTCGATCGGCCACGCAGATCCGACGATCATCGACAATGCGGAGCGCTACAATCCCAACCTGAACGTGTTCGAGTGGCTGAACCAGCAGCCCGACCTCAAGGGCAAGGTCGGCATCGTCGGCAGCTGGCACCTGTATCGCGAAATCTTCAACACGCCGCGCAGCAAGCTGTACATCCAGGCCGGCGGCACGCCGCCGCCGATGAGCTCGCCGCCCACGCCGCGCGATGAGCTGCTTACACGGCTCTACAAGACCACGCTGGCACTCGAGGATGGTGACGTCACCGATTCCTTCGTGCAGGTGACCTTGCTCGACTACCTGCATGCTGCGCATCCACGCGTATTGTTCGTGGGCTACGGCGATACCGATGAGTGGGCGCACAGCGGCCGCTACGACCAGCTGCTCGAGAGTGCGCACAAATCCGACAGTTTTGCGCAGGAGCTGTGGGAGACGATGCAGTCCATGCCGCAGTATCGCGACCAGACCACCTTCATCATCACAACCGATCATGGTCGTGGCAGCGGGCTGGTCGACTGGAAGGAGCATGGCCGGGTCGAGCAGCCCGGTTCAGAGAATATCTGGCTGGCAATCATCGGGCCCGATACGCCGCCACTGGGTGAGCTGCACGATGTGCCACCGGTAAAGCAGGCGCAGATTGCCGCGACGATTGCTGCGCTGCTGGGTTCCGATTTCCGCAGTGCTGAACCGCGGGCAGCTACGCCCCTGAACTTCAGGAGTGCCCCTTGATCATGGCGTTCGCAATGCTTCCCCGAGTTCTCCCGATGCCGCGCGCAAGGCGTGCCGCCGTCACCGGCTTGTTGTCTGCTGCAATCCTGCTGCTCGCGGCTTGTACGGGCACTGGCCCGAAGTCGGCACACAACATGCCGCCAGTACGCCACGTGTTCCTGATCGTGCTCGAAAACCAGGACTACCAGGATACCTTCGGCAATGGCGCGCTCGACCCTTACCTGGTGAACACGCTGCGCCCGATGGGCGCGCACCTGACGCAGTACTACGCCACTGGTCACCAGAGCCTCGACAACTACATCGCGATGATCAGCGGCCAGCCCTCCTCGAAGCAGACGCAGGCCGACTGCGAACGCTTCAACGACTTCAAGTCGACTGGCGTGACCGACGATGGCCTTGCGATCGGGGATGGTTGCGTGTACCCGGCGAGCGTGAAGACGCTGGCCGACCAGCTCGATGCCGCGGGCCTGAGCTGGAAGGGCTACATGGAAGACATGGGCAACAACCCCGCTCGCGAGCAGGCCACCTGCGGGCATCCGGCGCTCAACGAACTGGATCGCACACAGAATCCGCAGCCGCCAAGCGCCGCCGTGCCGACGGGCGATCAGTACGCGGCACGCCACGACCCCTTCGTGTATTTCCATTCGATCATCGATACGCCACGCTGTGCGCAGCTGGTCGTCAACCTGGACAAACTGCCCGCCGATCTCAAGCAGGTCGCCAGCACGCCCAACTTGTCGTTCATCACGCCGAACCTCTGCCGCGATGGTCACGACGGTGATGGCAGCGGTTTGCCCGGCAGGGGATGCGTCAACGGCGAACCGGGCGGCCTGCGCTTGGCCGATGAATTCCTGCGCACCTGGGTGGCGCAGATCCTCAATTCTCCGGCCTACCAGCAGGATGGCCTGCTGATCATCACCTTCGATGAGAGCAATGTCGCCAGCATCGAGAGCAGCCGCGATCCGGCCACTGGCAAAAATATGACGCTGGCCACCTACGCGGGCGCTTCCTGCTGCAACCAGCAACCAGGACCCAACGTGAGCGTGCCGGCGTCTCTCGACTACGTCGATGAGCATGAGATCTATCGCGTGGTGCTCGCGGGCGTCGGCGGCGATCGCATCGGTGCCGTGCTGCTCTCGCCCTACATCCAGCCGGGCACTATCTCGGAGGTGCCCTACAACCACTACGCGCTGCTGCGCAGCCTGGAAGACATCTTCAAGCTCGGCCACCTGGGCTACGCGGCGCAGAGTGGTCTCGCACCCTTCGCACCCGAGATCTTCAAGCGTCATTGAGACGACAGGCAGATGAACTTCGTCCGCCGCGGTGTGGTGCTGGGCCTCACGCTGCTGGCGGCAACCGCAACCGCAACCGCAACGGCCGCAGCTGCGGCGCCGGCCAACGCTCCAGCGCCCGCCGAGACCCTGGCGCCCGCCGCGCTGGCCGCACTGGGTCGCGAGCTGTTTTTCGATCCTTCGCTGTCGGCCTCCGGGCGCATGGCCTGCGCGACCTGTCACGATCCACGCCACGCCTACGGGCCGCCCAACGCACGTGCCGTGCAACTGGGCGGCGCGCAGCTCACGCTACCGGGCCGGCGCGCCGTGCCATCCCTGCGCTACGTGCTGGTTCATACGCCGCTGTGGGCCAAGCAGTACCAGGCCAGTGCCGTCGAGCGCGTCACCGAAACCGACAGCGCACCAGTGGGTGGCTTCACCTGGGATGGCCGCTTCGACACGCTGCGCGCGCAATCCGCCTCGCCGCTGCTGGGCGATTTCGAGATGGGCAACGCAAGCGCCGCGCAGCTCGCTGCCCGGGTGCAACGTGCCGCCTGTGCGGACCGCCTGCGCAAATTGTTCGGTGCGCAGATCTTCGGTGATCCCCAGCGGTTGTTGGCTGCTGCGCTGCTGGCCATCGAGCGCTTCGAGCTCGATGACCCATCGTTCCGGCCCTACAGCAGTCGCTACGATGCCTGGCTGGAGAACAAGGCGTCACTGAGCGCGGCCGAGCTGCGTGGCTTGCAGCTATTCAATGATCCGCAAAAGGGCAACTGCAGCGCCTGTCATACCTCGAGCCTGGGCGCCGATGGCTCGCATCCACTGTTCACGGATTTCAGCTACGCAGCGCTCGGTGTGCCGCGCAATCCGGAGATTCTGGCCAATACCGACGCCAGCTATTTCGATCTGGGACTCTGCGGACCACTGCGCGCCGATCTGGCGAAGGAGCAACGCTGGTGCGGCATGTTCAAGACGCCGAGCCTGCGCAACGCCGCGGCACGCAGTGTGTTCTTCCACAATGGCCGCGTGCATACGCTGCGTGATGCGGTGCGCTTCTACGCCGAGCGCGACACGCATCCCGAGCGCTGGTATCCGCGCGACCCCGGCGCGGCCGCAACTGCGGGGCGTTCCGATCCTGTGGTGAGATTTGATGACCTGCCCGCAGCGTTGCGCAGCAACGTGAATCGTCGCGAGGTCCCGATGCAGTTGCAGCCGGGAGATGCGTCGCTAGTGAGCGAAGCCGACATCGATGATCTCGTGGCCTTCATCGCCACGCTGACCGATGCGGATGTTCAGCCCTGACTGCGCTGCGGCAGCATGCACACGATCATGCCGCTGACGATCAGCGCGCCGCCGAGCAGGTCCTGGCCGCGCAGCCGCTCATGCAGCAACAGCGCGGAAAAGGCCGCTGCGAATACCGGCTCGAGCGAGTAGATGATTGCGGCCTGCACCGGTGTCACCACCTGCTGGCCCTTCACCTGCAGCCAGATCGCAAAGGCCGTGGCTACGAGTCCGAGGTAAATGATCACCCAAGGCCAGGGACCCTGCAGCGCCGGCCAGTGATCGCCCTGCTGGGCACTGAAAAGCAACGCAAATGCCAGCACGCAGCTGATCTGCGCAGCGGTGAAAGCGCGCGAATCGTGCAGCGCCACGCAGCGATCCATCACCAGGATGTAGGCCGCGAAGCTGGCGGCGCTGAGGATCACCCACCAGTCGCCGGGGCTGAATGACAGCACGCTGGCATCCCAGGCGAGGGCCGCCATGCCTGCAGCCGCCAGGACTGCACCGATGATCGCACCCGTGGTCAGCTTGCGCCCGAGGAAGGGCATCGCCAGCGGCACCAGGATCACATTCAGGCCGATCAGGAAACCCGAGCGGGCGCTGCCCGTGGTCTTCATGCCCAGCGCCAGCGACAGGAACGAGATCGCCGCCAGGAACCCCGTCAGCAGGCCATGCCACCACGTCAGGCGCGTGGCCTTGCGCAGGAACCAGCTCAGCGCCAGCAAGGCGACGGCGAAACGCGCCGCGACGATCTGGCCCGGCGTGAGGTAAGCCGTCGCCACCTTGATCGAAGGGAAGGTCGTTCCCCAGATCAACGTGACCAATACCAACAGGCCTACGCCCTGCGCACGTTTCACGCGGGATCTCCGGACCGGGATTCGGCTGGCTTAGTGGCTGCTGTGCAGCTTCGAGTGCTTGTTGCCGTAACCGAAATAGACGGCAAAGCCGATCGCGAGCCAGATTGCCAGGCGGACCCAGGTGCTGATCGGCAGGAAGTACATCAGCACCAGGCAGCAGATGACTCCGAGGATCGGCACCAGCGGCACCCAGGGCGTGCGGAACGGCCGCTGCACATCCGGCATCCGGCGCCGCAGGATGATGATGCCCGCGCACACGATCGCGAAGGCCAGCAGCGTGCCGATCGAAATGAGTTCACCCAGCAGGTCGAGCGGGAACAGTCCGGCAGTCAGCGCTGCCAGTACGCCGGTGATCAGTGTGCCGATATGCGGCGTCTGGTAGCGCTGGCTGCAGCGCGCGAGCACGGGTGGCAGCAAGCCATCGCGTCCCATCGCGTAGAAAATACGCACCTGGCCCAGCAGGCTCAGCAGGATCACCGGGATCAGGCCGAATCCAGCCACGACGGCGACCAGCACCTTCAGCCAGCCGAGGTCCGCGTGCGCGAGGCTCAGTGCGCGATACAGAGGGTCGGGCACATTGAGCAGGTGATAGTCGGCAATGCCCGTGACCGCGAGGCTCACGGCCACATAGAGCGTCGTGCAGATCGCCAGCGACAGGAACAGGCTCATCGGCATCGTGCGCTGCGGGTTCTTGGCTTCCTCCGCCAGCGTCGATACGCCATCGAAGCCGATGTAAGCGAAGAACACGATGCCCGCACCGCGCAGCACACCGGACCAGCCGAAATGCCCGAGCTCGCCCGTGTTCGGTGGCACGTACGGATGCCAGAGCTGCGTGTTGATATGCGGGATGCAGGCCGCGACCAGGATCAGGATCGCCAGCACCTTCGCCACGACGATCACGGAATTGACCAGGGCCGATTTCTGCGTGCCCACGATCAATAGGGCCGTGCAGGCGAGTGTCACCAGTACCGCCGGGAGGTTGATCAGCGCGCCGCTGAGCGCCACATGATCATTGGCATCGGCCCTGAAGGGCGCGCTGGTCAACACTGCGGGCAAATGCAGCCCCAGGTCACCCACCGCTGAAGTCACGTATCCCGACCAGCTGATCGCCACCAGCGATGCCGAGAACAGGTACTCGAACATGATGCACCAGCCGATAATCCAGGCGATGAGCTCGCCGAAGGTCGCATAGGCATACGAGTAGGCGCTGCCCGCCACTGGCACCATGGCCGCGTATTCCGCGTAGCAGAGGCCTGCAAAAAAGCAGGCCAGGCTGGCGAAGATGAAACAGAGCGTGACGGCGGGGCCCGCATTCAAAGCCGCGACCGTTCCCGTCAACACGAAGATGCCGGCCCCTACGGTGTTGCCGACGCCGAAGGCGGTGAGATTGGTGACGCTCAGCGAGCGCTTCAGGGCAGGGCGGTCACCGCCGTGCGCCTCGGCGCGCATGACCTCGATGGATTTCTTCGACCAGGCGCCCATGCAATCCCCCCGCTGTTTTAGCGCAGCCTACAGGAGGGCAGGCGGGGGCGCGAGTCAGTTGCGGCGCGCCAGCCCCGCTGCATCGCGGGCGAGTGATTCGATCTGGGCCCAGTCGCCGCTCTTCAAGGCCGCAGAGGGCGTGATCCACGAGCCGCCCACGCACAGCACGTTGGCCAGCGCCAGATAGCGCGGCGCGCTCTCGCGCGTGATGCCGCCGGTGGGGCAAAACACCACGTCCTGGAACACAGGCGCGAAGGCCGACAGCATCGCTGTGCCGCCGGCAGGTTCGGCAGGGAAGAACTTCAGTGCCGAGTAGCCGGCCGCGCGCGCTGCCAGCAGCTCCGAGGCCGTGGCGATGCCTGGCAACAGCGGAAAGGGCGCCTGCTTGGCGGCCAGCGCGAGCTCGTCGGTGAGGCCGGGCGTAACCGCGAACTGGCCACCCGCCTCGGCGACGCGCTTGAAGTCTTCCGGTCGCGTCAGTGTGCCGGCACCCACGATCGCCTCAGGCACGGACTTGCGCATGGCCGTGATTGCACCCAGCGCCGCTGCCGTGCGCAGCGTCACTTCGAGCACCGTGAGGCCACCGGCGCACAAGGCGCGGGCCAGGGGCACGGCATCGCTCTCGCGTTCGATCGTCAGCACCGGAATAACCGGTGCGCGCGCCATGATCTCGCGTATGTTCAAGTGAATCCCCCGCCCTGCTCGGCACTGGCCGCGTGGGCGCGCAGTGTCGCGAACAGTTCGCGGCCCATGCCGTGCGAGGTCTTCGGCGCCAGGCTTTCAAGGCTGCGCTGGTTCCAGACTGCTTCGCTGACCAGCGCTTCGAGCGTGCCATTGTTGCTGTCGAGTCGAACGACATCGCCGTCGCGCAATTTCCCCAGCGGCCCGCCGCACAACACTTCGGGTGACACGTGGATGGCCGCAGGCACGCTGCCCGAGGCGCCAGACATGCGCCCGTCCGTGACCAGCGCTACGCGATGACCTTTGGATTGCAGCGCCGAGAGCGCCGGCGTCAACTTGTGCAACTCGGGCATGCCGTTTGCGCGCGGCCCCTGGCCACGCACCACCACGATCACATCGCGATGCAGTTCGCCGGCCTTGAAAGCCGCGCTCACGGCCTCCTGCGATTCGAAGATGCGTGCTGGTGCTTCCACCACGCGGCGATCGGGCTTGACTGCCGAGACCTTGATGACCGAGCGGCCGAGATTCCCGCGCAGCAGCTTCAGGCCGCCATCGGCGCTGAAGGGTTCGCGCACACTGCGCAGTACCTCGGCGTCGCCGCTGCTCACGGCGCCGTCGCGCCAGGCCAGTTTGCCCTCGTCGAGCCAGGGTTCCTGCGTGTAAGCCCACAGGCCGTCGCCGACCACGGTGCGCACATCGCCGTGCAGCAGCCCGGCCTGCAGCAGTTCGCGGATCACGAAGGCCATGCCGCCCGCGGCATGAAAGTGATTCACGTCGGCGCCGCCGTTGGGATAAACGCGTGCAATCAGCGGCACGGCCGCCGACAGCTCGCTGAAATCGTCCCAGTCGATGAGTATGCCCGCGGCTCGGGCCATCGCGATCAGGTGGATGGTGTGATTGGTCGAGCCACCGGTGGCCAGCAGTCCCACGATCGCGTTCACGATTGCGCGTTCATCGACGATTTCCGACAGTGGCCGGTAATCATCGCCGCGCGCCCAGATTTTCGCCGCGCGCTGCGCAGCCGCGCGCGTCAAGGCATCGCGCAGTGGCGTATTCGGGTTCACGAAGGCGCTGCCCGGCAGATGCAGCCCCATGATCTCCATCAGCATCTGGTTGCTGTTGGCGGTGCCGTAGAAGGTGCAGGTGCCGGCCGCGTGGTAGCTCTGTGCCTCGGATTCGAGCAATGCGCCGCGATCGACGCGCCCCTCGGCATGCGCCTGACGGATGCGCGCCTTCTCCTGGTTGGGCAGCCCCGAGGTCATGGGGCCGGCCGGCACGAAGAGGGTCGGGAGCTGGCCGAAGGCGAGGGCGCCGATCAGGAGCCCCGGCACGATCTTGTCGCAGACGCCGAGGCACAGCGTCGCGTCGAACATCGCGTGCGAAAGCGCCACCGCGGTCGAGAGCGCGATCACGTCGCGACTGAAGAGCGAGAGCTCCATGCCGGCCTGGCCCTGCGTAACGCCATCGCACATCGCCGGCACGCCGCCGGCCACCTGCGCCGTCGCGCCGACCTCGCGCGCCGCCGCGCGCAGCAGCGTCGGGTAGCGCTCGAAGGGCTGATGGGCCGAGAGCATGTCGTTGTAGGCGCTGACGATCGCGATGTTGGGCCAGCGCAGGGCGCGCAGCGCATCCTTGTCCGCCGGGGCCGAGGCCGCGAAGCCGTGCGCCAGGTTCGTGCAGCTCAATTGCGCGCGCGTGGTGCCCTCGTGGCCGGCCTCGCGCATGCGCGCGAGGTAGTCGTGGCGGGTGGCGCCGCTGCGCTCGCGGATGCGCTGCGTGACGCCGATGATGATGGGGTGGAGCGCGGGGGTCTTGTTCACTTGACGTAGTAAAACTCCATGATCGATTTTTGGCAAGACCTATTTGCCATAATCAGCAAAGGGTCTCAACTCCATAAAAAATCAAGACAAAGAGAAAAATCAGGTTCAAACTACGGCTGACTTGGTAGTTTTGCTACAGGTTCGGTTTCACTTATTGCACCGGAGGTAATCTGTGCAGGCGCTAGACCCTTTTGAGATCGTGCTGTTTGGCGGCACCGGCGACCTGGCGATGCGCAAGCTCCTGCCGGCGCTCTATCACCGCTTCATGGCCGGTCAGTTCGACCAGCGCGCACACATCCTGGCCTGCGCCAGTTCCGCGATGTCGCGCGATGAATACATCGCCCGCGCGGCCGAGCAGTGCCGCGCGCACCTCGATGGCGTGGCATTCAACGAAGCGCGCTGGTCGGAATTCGCCAGCTGCCTCGACTACCAGCAGGTCGATGCCACGCGCGTCGAGGATTTCAAGGCACTGAAGACCCGCATCGCCGAGCGCGATGCGCAGGTGCGCGTGTGGTTCCTGTCGATGTCGCCGAGCCTGTATATCGCGACCGGCACCAACATGGCCGCGGCCGGCGTCGCGACGCCCAACTCGCGCGTGGTGCTCGAGAAACCGCTGGGTACCGATCGGCAATCCGCCGAGCGTATCAACCAGGAAATCGGTCGCAGTTTCAGCGAAGCGCAGATCTACCGTATCGATCACTACCTCGGCAAGGAGCCGGTGCAGAACCTGCTCGCGCTGCGCTTCGGCAATGCGCTATTCGAGCCGCTGTGGCGCCGCGGTCGCATCCGCCATGTGCAGATCACGGTGGGCGAGCAGCTGGGCGTCGAGGGCCGCGCCAAGTTCTACGACGAGACCGGCGCATTGCGCGACATGGTGCAGAACCACATGCTGCAGCTGCTGTGCATCCTGGCGATGGAGCCGCCGGCGAGCAGCGATGCCGACGCGGTGCGCGATGAAAAGCTGAAAGTGCTGCGCGCGCTGCGACCCATCAATGCGGAGAATGTCGAGCAGAAGACGGTGCGCGGCCAATATCGTGCTGGCGCCATCGATGGCAAGAGCGTGGTGGGCTACGCCGACGAGCCGGGCGTGCCGGAAGGCAGCAACACCGAGACCTTCGTCGCGATCAAGGCGGAGATCGACAACTGGCGCTGGGCCGGCGTGCCCTTCTACCTGCGCACCGGCAAACGCCTGCAACAGCAGGTGGCCGAGATCGCCATCACTTTCGATGATGTGCCGCTCTCGATCTTCCCCAATCGCGCTGCCGATGCACCCAACCAGCTGGTGATCCGGCTGCAGCCCGATGAAAGCATCACCCTGACGGTGCTCGCCAAGGCGCCGGGCGACGCGATGCGCCTGCGTCCGGTGAATCTGGCGCTTGACCTCGCCGAGTCGTTCAAGGAGCGGCCGATGTCCGCGTATGAGCGCCTGCTGATGGATGTGGTCAGGGGCAACCTCACGTTGTTCATGCGCCGCGACGAACTCGATACCGCCTGGCGCTGGATCGATCCGATCCGCGCCGGCTGGGCGCAATCGGGCAACGCACCGAAGACCTATGCTGCCGGCAGCTGGGGCCCGGCCGCGGCCACTGCGCTGATCGGCCGCGATGGCTATGCGTGGCGCGATGAACTTTGAGTTGCGCGTGCTGCGCGATGCGGACCCCGCGGCGCAGGCCGCCTCGCTCGCCGCCGCGGTGGCTGCGCAATTGCGCAGCGCCATTGCTGCGCGCGGCGTCGCGAGTCTCGTGGTCTCGGGTGGCCGCACGCCTGCGGCGATGTTTGCGCGCCTGGCGCGCGAAGCGCTCGATTGGTCGCGCGTGCAGATCACGCTCGCGGATGAGCGCTGGGTGGGCTTCGATCATCCGGCCAGCAATGAGCGCCTGGTGCATGCCGACCTGCTGCGCGACAACGCGGCCGCGGCGCGCCTGATCGGCATGAAGAACGACGCCGGGTCGCCGCATTCCGGCGCGCAGCAAGCCTGGCAGATGATCAAGGCGATGCCGCGGCCCTTCGACATGGTGCTGTTGGGCATGGGTGATGACGGCCATACAGCCTCGCTGTTCCCCGGCAGTGCAGAGCTCGCTGCCGGCCTCGACCTGCGCGTCGCGCCCGGGTGCCTGGGCGTGCGTCCCGTGGCAGCACCGTTCGCAAGATTGAGCCTGAACCTGGCCGCGCTGCTCGAGTCGCGCCAGATCTGCATCCAGATCGTGGGTGCGCAGAAGTGGCAGGTGTACGAGCAGGCCTGTGCGGCGGGCGACATCGAGGCGATGCCGGTGCGCGCGATCCTGCGCCAGGCCAGCGTGCCGGTCGATGTGTACTGGTGCCCCGAGGGCAGCGCCGCGTGAACGCGGTGATCAATGCGCCGATCGGCGGCGGCTGGCTGAAATTTCTCGCCAGCGCGCGCGAGCGGCTGCCAGCAGCCGAGCGGCGTGTGGCCGATCTGTTGCTCGAGCGGCCGCACGAACTACTGTCCCTGTCGCTGAGCTCGGTGGCGCAGCAGGCGCAGGTCAGCGAGCCTACCGTGATCCGCTGTTGCCGCTCGCTCGGCTGCAGCGGCTTCGCCGATTTCAAGCTGCGTATGGCGCAATCGCTCGCCAGCAGCCCGCAGTTCGTGCACGCCGATGTGAGGCCCGGCGATTCCGTGGCCGAGATGGCTGCAAAAGTCTTCGGTAAGGCGGCCAGCACACTGCTGCAGGTGCGCAGCCAGCTCGATCCGACGCGGCTCGAAGCGGCGATCGATCTGCTGGCAAAAGCACGCCGCGTCGAATGCTACGGGCTCGGCAGCTCAGGCATCGTCGCCGCCGATGCGCAGCACAAGTTCTTCCGGCTCGGTTTGCCCGCGGCCGCGTACTCCGATGCGCACGTGCACGGCATGGCGGCGACCATGCTGCGCCCGGGCGATGTGGTGGTGGCAATCTCCGCCAGCGGCCGCACGGTCGACCTGCTCTCGAGCGTAGACCTCGCGCGCGAGTCGGGTGCCGAGGTGATCGGCATCACCGCACTCGGCTCGCCCCTCGCGCAGCGTTGCAACGTGTCGCTGGAAATGCTGATCGACGAAGACACCGATATCTACACGCCGATGACCACGCGGCTGGCGCAGCTGGCGGTGGTCGATGTGCTGGCGGTCGGCGTTGCGCTGCGCCAGGGCCCGGAGCTGCTGCTGCGCCTGCAGCGCGCCAAGGAAAGCCTGCGCAGCAAGCGCGTACGCGGCTTTGAGTAGACGCGCGGCGCCAGCAGCGTAGGCATCCGCGCTCAGATCGTGGCCGCGGTCTCCTTGATCAATTCGCGCAACCAGCGCAGGCCCGGATCGCGCTCGCGATGCGGGTGCCAGGCGGTGGCCTCATGCAGTGAAGGAACCGGCAGCGGCAGGGGCAATATCTTCAACGGCAGAAAGCGCGCATACAGCGCGGCCAAGCGGCCATGCATCGTGGCGATGCGCGAAGTGCCAATCAGGTAATGCGGAATGTTGCCGAACTCCGAGACCACGACCTCGACGCTGCGCACCTGGCCCGACTGTTCGAAGTAGCGCTCATCCGCACTGATGCGCCGCTGCGGATGGCTGCCGGGGCGCGAGAGCACGTGTCCGAGCGTCAGGTACTGATGTTCAGTGATGGTGTCGCCCACCAGCGGATTCTCGCGCCAGGTGACGCACACATATTTTTCCTCGAACAGCACCTCGCGCGGCAGGCCCTCGGGCAGGTACTCCTCCGGCATGATCAGCAGCTCCGATTCGCCGTGCTCGATCGATTCCCACGGCAGGATCTCGTGCGGCAGGATATCGAAGCCGACGCCGGGCGCGATGGCCGCGGCGCGTCGCACCACCTGCGACATCAGCACCGTCGAAACGAAGTCCGACATCATCAGCTTGAATTGACGGTGCGCTTTGCCTGGATTGAACACCGAGCGCGCATCCAGCGTTGCCTCGGCGCGCGTGAGTATGTCGCGCACCTGGGCCGCGAGGCTTTCGCCCAGCGGCGTAGGCACCAGGTTGCGCCCCACCTGCGTCAGCAGGTCGTCCTCGAAATGATCGCGAAGTCTGGAGAGCGCGCTGCTCATCGCCGGCTGGCTACGATTGACGCGCCTGCCAGCATGTGTGGTGTTTTTGACACTGAGCAGCGCATCAAGTGCCACGAGCAGGTTCAGGTCGAACTGTTTCATCCGCATCAAGGCCTCCGGGTCTGGTGCCCAGGTATCCATGCCTCAGATACATATAATCCAAAATGATAATTTCTTCAAATGCCTTAGTTGCTCTATTCTCCGGCGCGCGCAGATTCCGGGCGGCGCTAAACCTTCTTATTCTCCCGGTGCGAGAGGGGTCCACTATGAGATTACTGGCTGCGCCACTGACGCTCACGAGTCTTGCTGCCCTGTTTCTGGGCGCGCCGTTGGCGCTGGCGCAACAGGTGGCGGCGACCGCACCGGCTGCCGACAGCGGCGGTCTGGAAGAAGTGGTGATTACGGCACAGAAGCGTACTGAACGGCTGCAGGATATCCCGGTCTCGGCCGCGGTGATCTCGGCCGATACGATCAACAAGTACAACGCCGGCGACATCTCCGACCTGAATCGCCTGGTGCCTTCGGTGAACCTCAACGGCACCATCAATGGCCGCGTGCCCATGGGCATGCGCGGCATCTCCACGGTGCAGAGCGAGTTTAACGTCGGCCTGGCCTCGGGCGTTGCGATTCAGATCGATGGCGTGCCGGTGCCTTCTGACTCGCGCGCCGCCAACGCACTCGAGGATGTCACGGGCGTCGAAGTCCTCAAGGGCCCGCAGGGCACGCTCGGTGGCCGCGCTGCCGCGCAGGGCATGATCAACATGGTCACGCACAAGCCCACCGACACGCTCACTGGTGGACTCAACGCCACTGTCACCAACGACGATGAATACCGCCTCAATGGATTCATCTCGGGACCCATGAGCAGCAAGGTCGACTACAGCCTCGCCGGTTATTTCACTTCGCGCACCTTCCCCATCACCAATACACATCTAAACAAGAACACCGAAGAGGCAGTGTATGGCGCGCGCGGCAAGTTGCTGTTCAAGCCTACGGAGAATCTGGATATCACGCTGATGGCGCGCGTCGGCAAGGACAACTCCACGGGCTTCAACTTCGTCTACACACACCTCGCCCCGGGGGTCTGCCTGCTGATCGGTGGGTGCCCGCCCTCCGGCACGCCGGGGTTTCCGTTCGGATTCCTGGAACAGGATGTATTGCTGCCCGGTATTACGCCGAGCTTCAATAATCTGAAGTACAGCAGCCCGATCGACGTCTACTCGGACGTCAGTGACCGGGATTTCTCGATGGATATTCAATATCGCATCGGCAACCTCACTTTGGGTTCGACCACCGCATACCAACATGAAGTACAGACCAACGTGCAGGACCTGTTCGCTGTCGACAGTTTCTTCTTCAACCAATTCTCAGATGCGTTGGTCGGTATCGGTGCAATACCGGCGCCTGGATTTCCGCCGTTCGACAATACACAGACCCAGTTCATCGACGTGAAGCAGCTCAGCCAGGAGTTCAAGCTGGCGTCTCCCACGGACCAGGACTTCAGCTACGTGGCCGGCCTGTTTTATTCGGATAACAAGGTCGCTCTGCAGTTGAAGCGCGATCTGCTGGCAGCACTCGACAATACCGACGTGCGGCCTGACACCAAGTCAACTGCGCTATATGCGCGCAGCACCTGGAAGTTCACACCCGACAACAGGCTTATCACCGGTTTGCGCTACAACTATGACCAGGTGAACTATACCTACGCTCAGTCCTCGTACGATGAGAGCTTCCCGCCGCCAAAGCTGCATTTCGGCCTGAGCCAGACCGATAGCCACAGTGAATCCACGCTGGTCGGTGACGTGGGTCTGCAGCACAACTACTCACGGGATGTAATGACGTATGTCACTTACTCGCGCGGCTATGCGCCGGCGGTGTTCAACCTGGCCGAGCCGCTGCTCCCGCTTCCCGCAACCGGCGTCACCAGCAAGGTAAGCCTGGCCAAGCGCACGGCTATTGACAGCCTCGAGCTCGGCAGCAAGGGTACCTACCTGAACAACCGCCTCACCTTTAACGCTGCGCTCTTCTATACCAAGTACAAGAATTTTCAGGTGCAGGCTGTGATCCCGAACAATTCCATCAACCCGCCATCGACGCTGGTGAACGCCGGCGCCGAGACCAAGGGTCTGGAAGTCGACCTGGCATTCGCAGCGACCAATCACCTGCGCGTGAATCTCAATGCCGCTTATATTGATGCCGTATTGAAGGATTTCCGCAATGCACCCTGCTATTCCCCGGAAGTGGTACTGGCTCCAGGCGCTTTCCCCTCGTATTGCCCGACGGGGCTGCAGGACGTCTCGGGCAAGCCCATGCCGAACGCGCCGAAGTTCAAGTACACACTGGGGCTGGAACAGCGCATACCGCTCGGTGAGCGCGACATCACGCTGGGCGCGAACTACTCGTACCGCGATTCCGCGCAGATGCTCGCGGACCAGAATCCGGATGCAGTGATGCCCTCGATCGGCATCCTCAATCTGAGCGTGGGCTACCACGCCGCGGGCGGCAAAACCTCGGTCACCCTGTTCGCCAACAACGTGACCAACAAGGTGTACTACACCGATCTCGAGGATTTCTGGAGCGGCCCGTGGGGTGGCACCAGTGCGGTCGTCGGCCAGCCGGCGCGCGATGCCAAGCGCTACGTGGGTCTGCGTTTCTCGACCGGGTTCTGATCGCGAACCTTTGATCTGAGGGGCAGGGCCGCCACTGGGCGGCCCTGCTTTTTTCTGGGTGTATGCTTCGGCTCTGATCGCCCGCCAAGCCCAAGGACCGCACATGCTCTCCGAGCGCCTCAAAGGCAAGGTCGCCGTCGTCACCGGTTCCGGCAACGGCATCGGCAAGGGCGTGGCCCTGATGCTGGCGCGCCATGGCGCGCAGGTGATGGGTTGCGACATCGACGTCGCTGCCGCCACTGCCACGGTGAACGAGGCGCGCGCCGAGGGCCTGCCACTCGAGAGCCTGCATCCCTGCGATCTGACGAGGCCTGAGGACGTGCAGCGGCTGATGGACGGCGCCGCGCAGCGCTTTGGCGGCATCGATGCGCTCGTCAATGCCGGGGCCTGGGGGGCGTTCCGTATGATCGAGGAGATGACGCACGGTGACTGGAAGCGCACGCTCGAGGGCGAGCTCGATGTGGTGTTCAACGGCTGCAAGTCGGTGTGGGAATATCTCAAGCGGCGAGGCGGCGGCTCGATCGTCAATTTCGCCTCGGCCAACGCCTACCAGGCGCTCAAGGGCAGCGGGGCGCTGGCCCACTGCGCCGGCAAGGGCGGCGTGCTCGCGATGACGCGCCAGCTCGCGATGGAGGGCGGGCCGCACAACATCCGCGCCAACAGCATCTCGCCGGGCCTGATCGTCACCGCGGCCACGAAGCCCGTGCTGGAGCTACCGGGCTTCAAGGACAACGTGCTCGAGAAAATGATGATAAAGCGCCTCGGCCAGCCCGAAGACATCGCCTGGTTCGTCACCTTCCTGGTTTCCGATGAAGCAGGCTGGCTCACTGGCGCGGACTATCATATCGATGGCGGTGCTACCGCCTGGTAATCCTGGAGTGCATGCCATGTCCAAAGCCATTCGACTGTATGAATTCGGCGGTCCTGAAAAACTGAAGTGGGAAGAGGTGCCGGTACCCGCGCCCGTCGAGGGCGAGGTGCTGATCCGTCACACCGCCATCGGGCTGAACTACATGGACGTGTACGTGCGCACGGGGCTGTATCCGCGCCCCTTGCCCTCGGGTGTAGGGAGCGAGGCCGCGGGCGTGATCGAAGCCGTGGGCGCCAAGGTGCGCGGACTGAAGGTCGGCGATCGAGTGGTGTACATGTCCTTCAATGGCGCTTATTCGGAGCGCCGTGTATTGCCGGTCTCAGGCGTGATCAAGCTGCCGCCGGGCGTGAGCGATGAGCAAGCCGCGGCCGCATTGCTCAAGGGCCTGACCACCTGGTACCTGCTGCGCCAGACCTACAAGCTGAAGAAAGGCGATGTGATCCTGCTGCCGGCCGCATCTGGCGGCGTGGGTTTGATCCTGAGCCAATGGGCGCGCGCGCTAGGTGCGAAAGTGATTGGCGTCGTGGGGAGCGAAGCCAAGCTGGCGCTGGCGAAGAAACACGGTTGCCATCACGTGCTGGTCGGCTACGAGAATCTCGGCGAGCGCGTGAAGAAGCTCAACAAGGGCCAGGGCGTCGATGTCGTCTATGACGGCGTCGGCAAGGACACCTTCAACGCCTCGCTCGATTGCCTCAAGCCGCGTCGCCTGATGGTGAGCTTCGGCAACGCCTCGGGTCCGGTGGCGCCGTTCGTGGCGCTCGATCTGGCGCGTCGCGGGTCGCTCTATTTCACCCGCACTGCGGGCAGCGATTACCTCGGCGAAGCGAGCGTGCGCAACCAGGGCGCGAAGGAACTGTTCGCACTGATGAAGAGCCGCAAGATCCGCGTACACGTCGGTCAGCGCTTTCCGCTGGCGGAAGCGGCGCGGGCGCACACCGAGCTCGAGGCGCGGCGCACCGTGGGCTCGTCGATATTGGTGCCCTAGCGCCTCAGCTCTTGCTGCGGCGAAACATGATCGTCAGCAGGAACAGGATGGTCTTGAAGTCCATCAGCTTGAGTGCCGCGCGCGCTTCCTCGGGCTTGAGTTTCGCGGTCAGCGGCATGGTGCCGAAGATCTTGCCCTTGATGACCAAGTTGTTGCCGTCACGCGCGAGGCTCGAGACGCTCATCAGTTCCTTGTTGTCCGAGCCGTAGAGTTTCATCGCGCATTCCCCCAAAGCAATTTTCCGATTACCGCCGCCGCGGCGGCTGCAAAACACACGTCTCCGAGCACGCCAAAAGTGGGCAGCAGCCCACCAATTTGTTTGCCGAGAAATGTGAGCAGCGCGGCGCTGATGAACAGGCCGACACCGAACGCACCTTGCCACAGGCCATTGCCACGGCCGCGTATTTCATAGGCGAGGCCGCGCGTCGCCCATACCAGCAGCGTCGGCAACACCATGCCGCAGCCCATCTGCTGCACGTTGGCAGCCAGCGCGTAGGACATCGGCGCAGTGGCATTGCTCATCAGTGCAAAGCCCGTGCCGATCAGCAGGAAGTCGATGCACAGCAGCCAGCCGATGTGCAGTCGGCCCAGCACCCAGAACACCACAGTGCCGATAGGTACGCCGAGGCTCGCCAAGGCAGACAGCTGGCCGACCCGATCTGTATCCGTCACGCCCAATGACTGCAGCGCCACGGAGTTCTTGGTAATCGTGGAATAAAAACACACCGAGCCCAACAGGGTGATCGCAATGATGCCGATCATGCGTGCCCAGGGCATGGTCTGGTAGCGTGCGTCGGGGTCTGGCATCGCGGTCGTGGGCGCTGACTCGCGTTCTGGCTCCCACGTGAAGGCGATGACGCCCACCACCAGCAGCAGGCTGTACAGGTACACGAGGAATGGGCCCTGCCAGCCAAGGCGTTTGGCGAGGAAGCCGCCCAGCGGAATCACTACCAGCGCGGAAAGCGATGCCACGCCGGTCTGGCCCGCGAGCCAGCGCTCGCGCGAGGCACCGCGGAAATAGTCACATAGCATCGTGGTCGTGATCGTCAACACCACCGATTCGCACATGCCTACGAAGCAGCGGGTGACCAGGATCGCGTAGATGTTCTCCATGCCGAAGGGCGCAACGCCTGCGATTGCATAGACGATCATCGATGCAATGAGTATCCGGCGGCGGCCAAAGCGATCGGCAAGCCAGCCAGACACCGGCGAGAAGAACACGATCCAGAACCCGGGCATGGTCTGAAGCAGATCGACCAGGTAGTCGCCCCGGGGAACGTACTTGAAATGTTTGATCATCTTGGCGCCAGTGGCCGTGAACACCGATACGCCGATCACGGCCAGCGTGATGGGCAGCAGCAGCGCCATGCCCTGCACGAAGCCAGGCTGACGAGTCATGGTCGCCGAGTTCGCTGACATTGGGTATCCCCGCCGATTCACCGGGTTGGGAATCGACGCGGCGTATGTTAGCCGGCTGCCCCCGGCCTGGCGAGATCAGCGGCGCAAATCCTGCAGGTGCTGCAGATACCATTCATACGTGCGGCGAATACCTGCCTCGAGTCGCGTGCTGGCCTTCCATCCCAGTGCATGCAGTCGTCCCACATCCAGGAGCTTGCGCGGCGTGCCATCGGGCTTCGAGGTGTCGAACTGCAGGGCGCCGGTGTAGCCCACCACGCGCCCCACCAGCGCCGCGAGTTCGGCAATGCTGATGTCGCTGCCGATGCCGACATTGAGCCACTGGGCAGCGCTGTAGCGCTCGGTGAGAAACACCGCGGCGTCGGCCAGGTCGTCGACATGCAGGAATTCACGGCGCGGCGTGCCCGTGCCCCAGACGGTCACGGCCGGCGCGCCAGTTTCCCGGGCCTCGTGGAACTTGCGGATTAGCGCCGGCAGCACGTGCGAGTTCTGCAGGCTGAAGTTGTCGCCGGGCCCGTAGAGATTGGTCGGCATCAGCGCGATCGCATCGAAGCCGTACTGGCGCCGATAGGCCTGGCACATCTTGATGCCGGCGATCTTGGCGATCGCATACCACTCGTTGGTGGGCTCGAGCGGGCCGGTGAGCAGGCAGTCCTCGTTCATCGGCTGCGGCGCGAGCTTCGGATAGATGCAGCTCGAACCCAGGAAGGTGAGCTTGCGCGCGCCGTTGCGCCAGGCTGCGTCGATCACATGGGTCTGGATCGCCAGATTGTCGTGCAGGAACTCGGCCGCATAGCTGTCGTTGGCAAGGATACCGCCGACATGCGCAGCCGCCAGGATCACCACCTCCGGGCGCTGCGCGGCGAACCACTCATTCACTGCGCCTTGTTGGCGCAGGTCGAGTTGCGCGCGATCGGCCAGCAGCAGCTGCGTGCAGCCTTGCGCCTGCAAGCGTCGCACGATCGCGCTGCCCACGAGGCCGCGGTGGCCGGCTACGAAGATGCGCGATTGCGGCGTCAGCGCACCAGGTGCGCTATTCATGTCGCGTGTAGGTCTTGAAGCCCTCGCGCGCCACCAGCGCATCGCGGCGCGCGTGTTCGCGATCGGCCTCGATCATTTCCTTCACCAGCGTGGTGAAGCCGATCTCGGCGCGCCAGCCGAGCTGCCGCTGCGCCTTGCCGGCATCCCCGAGCAGCGTATCCACTTCCGTAGGCCGGAAGTAGCGCGGATCGACCTTGACGATCACCTTGCCGCTGCTGCGCTCGAGCGCCTGTTCGGCCACGCCCTTGCCGCGCCACTCGAGCTGCATGCCCACATGCGCCGCGGCCAGTGTCACGAATTCGCGCACTGAGTGCTGCTCGCCGGTGGCGATCACGTAGTCCTCGGCCGTCGCCTGCTGCAGCATCAGCCACTGGGCACGCACGTAGTCGCGTGCATGACCCCAGTCACGCAGCGAATCGAGATTGCCCAGGTACAGGCTCTCCTGCAGGCCCTCGCTGATGCGCGCGAGCGCGCGCGTGATCTTGCGCGTCACGAAAGTTTCGCCGCGCACCGGTGATTCGTGGTTGAAGAGGATGCCGTTGCAGGCATACAGGCCGTAAGCCTCGCGGTAGTTCACCGTGATCCAGTAGGCGTAGACCTTGGCCGCGCCATAGGGCGAGCGCGGATAGAACGGCGTGGTTTCGCGTTGCGGCGTCTCCATTACCTTGCCGAACATCTCGGAGGTGGCGGCCTGGTAGAAGCGGGTCTTTTTCTCCAGCCCCAGGATGCGGATCGCCTCGAGCAGCCGCAGCGTGCCGAGCGCGTCGGAGTTGGCGGTGTATTCGGGCGTCTCGAAGGAGACGGCCACGTGGCTCTGCGCCGCGAGGTTGTAGATTTCGTCGGGCTGCACCTGCTGCACGATGCGGATCAGGTTGGTGGCATCGGTAAGGTCGCCGTAATGCAGCCGCAGGTGCACGTTGCGCTCGTGCGGGTCCTGGTAGAGGTGATCGATGCGGTCGGTGTTGAAGCTGGAGGCGCGGCGCTTGATGCCGTGCACCTCATAGCCTTTCGCCAGCAGCAGCTCGGCCAGGTAGGCGCCATCCTGCCCGGTGATGCCGGTAATCAGCGCGGTCTTGCTCAAGCGGCAACCCCTTCGGAACCAAAGCTCGATTTTACACACCAATGACGGCGCAGCTCTGTAAAGTAGCGGCGGCGGCGCTCGAGTCGCCGGGCTGCTGCGAGACCCTGTTTACCATGCCTACATTGCAAGTTCGTCACTGCGCCCTGGTTGTCATGGCCTGCCTGCTGGCAGCGGGCTGCAGCACCACGCGCGCGCCAGCGACCAAGGGTACGACGGCCACGCCGCCACCGGCCAGCGGCACGGTGGTGGAGGAATCACTCGGTGCCCTCGAGGTGCGCCTGCGTGCGGCACTGTCGGGCAGCAGCGCGATCATCGAGCACGAGGCGACGGCGGTACGTCTGCGATTCCCGGCCCACTCGGCTTTTGCGCCGGACCAGTCCACGCTGTTGCCGGCGTTCGCGGGTTCGCTGGACGAACTCGCCCATGCCCTGCACCGGCAAGAGCAGCTTAAGGTGACCGTGAGCGTGTATACCGATGCCACGGGTAGCGAGACCTACAACCAGCAGTTTTCGCAGCAGCGCGCCGGGGTGATCGCCACCTACCTGGCGGCGCATGGCATCGCAGCGCATCGCATCATCGCGCGCGGCGGGGGTGAGTCGACGCCATTGCCGGCGGAAAATACCCCCGAGGGGCGCGACCTCAA
>JANXYK010000033.1 GCA_025350055.1 Gammaproteobacteria bacterium
CTCCGCGCAGGTCCGCGGTCGGATCGCGCTGTGCGCGCCCCGTGGCAATCGCGTAGCGGATCACCTGGCCGATACGCCACTTCGTGCGATGGCAGGTGTCGAGCCGGCCGCGCGTCTCGATGCGGCGCAGGACCGCCAGGACTTCGGGCGCGGTCAGTTCGTTGACGGGCCGACGCCCCAGGTGCGGCATGACGAATTCATTTAGCATCCACTCGGCCTTGACCCGCGTCTTGTCGGTGAAGGTCTGGCGCCCGAGCCATTCACGAGCGAGCACCTCGAAGGTCACTTCGCGCCGGTCACGAGCTTCGGCACGCAACGTGGAAGGGTTCAGGCCCGCCTCAATTTGCTTGCGGGCAGCGTCCCGCCGCTCGCGCGCTTCCTTCAGCGTGGTCGCTGGGTACGAGCCGAGCGCGATCATTCCTTCGCGCCCTGCGAAGCGATACCGCAGGCGCCACAGGCGGCCGCCATTCGGATTCACTAGCAGTGCGAGGCCCTGCCCATCGTTCAGCTTGTAGGGCTTGTCCTTCGCCCTGGTGGCACGAATTTGATATTCCGAAAGTGTCATGAGGGTACGGCTCCCGTGCGGGTACGACTTTTCGGCACGTACCCATCGTACCCGCATTTGTACCCTCACCGTACCCTCAGCAGTCCCCGAACGTCCTCGGACGTCCCTGAACATTGAAAGTGACGAAGTGTCTTAAATACAGGCACTTCGTGAGAATTTTTGAACATTCTCGGATGTCCGGAAACGATGAATTGGTGCCGGAGATAGGAATCGAACCTACGACCTACGCATTACGAATGCGCCGCTCTACCAACTGAGCTACTCCGGCAGGATATCGGGGCCCGATACTGCAGAAAGGCGCGGCATTCTAAGAGAAGCGGCGCGCGCCTAGCAATGCAAATTCCGCAGATGTGCCGTGTTTCACGCCTGCGGGCGCAGGCGGATCACCATGTCGATGCCGGCGACCTCCATCCCTGGGGGCGGGGTCGGCAGTTTGCTGAACTGCACCTCGGGCAGCGCTACGTCGATCAGCGCGCCGGAGGTCTCGTCGTGAAAATGATAGTGCGCCTGCACGTTGGAGTCGTACCAGCTGCGCTGGCCATCGAGGCTCAACTGGTGCACCAGGCCGTGGGCGGCCAACAGGTTCAGCGTGTTGTAGACGGTGGCCTTCGAGACCCGCATGCCGGCGCGCTGCAGCGCCTCGGCCACCTGGTCGGCCGAGAGATGTTGCGGCGCCGTCAGCAGCAACTGCGCGATCTGCAGGCGCTGCGCGGTCACGCGGATGCCACAGGCCTGCAGGCGCGCGGCCGCATCGATCGGCCCCTGCGCGGCGGGCGACTGGGAGAGCAGCACTTCGGGGTTGGCGACCATAGCGGCGCTATATTTACCGCACTGCGGACTAATTCGCCAATTCAGGCCGACATATTGTCCGTTGGGCGGGTCCGGCTGGCCGGATCAGCTGGCTGGCCGCAATGAGCGCGGCAAAGCGAACACCACGTGCTCGCGGGTGCCCGCGGACTCGGCGGGCTCCGCCCCACCCCACTCGCGCAGCTTTGCCACCACTTCGCGCACCAGGGCTTCGGGGGCCGAAGCGCCCGCCGTCACACCCACGGCTTCGCAAGCCTGGATCCATTCGCGCCGCAGGTCCTCGGCGCCGTCCACCAGATAGCCGGGCACGCCAGCGCGGTCCGCCAACTCGCGCAGGCGATTGGAATTGGAACTGCTGCGCGAACCGACCACGATCAGCACCGAGCATTCGCGCAGCAACTGTTTGACGGCATCCTGCCGGTTCTGCGTGGCGTAGCAGATGTCTTCCTTGCGCGGCGCCTGCAGTTCCGGAAAGCGCTGGCGCAGCGCCTCGACAATCGCGGCCGTGTCGTCGACCGAGAGCGTGGTCTGAGTAACGAAGGCGAGCCGCGCGGGCTCACGTACTTCGAGCTTCGCCACATCGGCAACGCTCTCGATCAGCATGATGCGGCCACCGTGCGAGGCATCGAAGCGCCCCATCGTACCCTCGACTTCCGGGTGACCGGCATGACCGATGAGGATCACCTCGCGCGCCTCGCGGGCAAAGCGCGCCACTTCCATGTGCACCTTGGTCACCAGCGGACAGGTGGCATCGAACACTTGCAGGTCGCGACGCTGCGCCTCCTGCTCCACCGCAGTAGAGACGCCATGCGCGGAGAAGATCACCGTCGCGCCATCGGGCACCTCGTGCAGTTCCTCGACGAACACCGCGCCGAGCGCGCGCAGCCGCTCGACCACGCTGCGGTTGTGCACCACTTCATGGCGTACGTGGATCGGCGCCCCGAACATCTCGAGCGCGCGCTCGACGATCTCAATGGCGCGATCGACACCGGCACAAAACCCGCGCGGATTGGCGAGCAGGATGCGCACGATCAGCGGCCGTGTGACTGCCGTGAACTGAGCAAGGCATCGAGCAGCAGCAGCACCGCGCCACAGGTGATGCTCGAATCGGCCACATTGAAGGCCGGAAAATAATGCTCGTGCCAGTGCACCTGCAGGAAGTCGACCACCCAGCCCTGCCGCAGCCGGTCGATCAAGTTGCCGAGCGCGCCGGCGAGGATCAGTGCCAGCGCCGCAGCCATCAGTTGCGCCCGTCGCTCAAGACGCACGAGCCAGGTGATCAGCGCGGCGCTCACGGCGAGCGCCAGAGCGCTGAAGGCCCAGCGCTGCCAGCCGCTCGAATTGTTGAACATGCTGAAGGCCACGCCGCGATTGTGTGCCCGCACCAGGTCGAACAGCGGCAGGATCTCGCGCGACTCCATGAAACTCAGGTGCGCCTCGATCAGGTGCTTGCTCCATTGATCGAGCGCGATCAGCACCACACTCAAACCCAGCCACCGCAGCTGCCCGCGCGCGGTTGGATGCGCGGGGTCATCCACGTGTATGCCCAGCCCTGATCCGTTGCGCGACATCAGGCGTACCGGCGCGATTCGCCGGGCTCGCTGAGATTCGTGACGCAGCGACCACAGAGCTCCGGGTGCTCTCCGACGCTGCCGACATCGGCGCGCTGATGCCAGCAGCGCACGCACTTCTGGCGGTTGCTTGGCTGCACGCGCAACCACACGCCGCCGCCGGGCACATCGGCCGCGACGCTGGTGCCGGCGGGTTGCGTCGCGGACTGCTGCACGCTGGCAGCGGAGGTGATCAGCAGGAAGCGCAGCTCACCGCCCAGCGCGTTGAGGCGCGGGTACAGCGCGGCACTGCAATAGATCTCCACCTCGGCCTGCAACGGCGCGCCAATGCGGCCCGCCGCGCGCAGCGCCTCGAGCTCGTGCGCCACTGAAGTGCGCAATGCGATCAGCAGTGGCCAATCGATGTCGCGTGCAGCGGCCGCCGGCAACTCGTACCAGGTGGAAAGGAACACGGACTCGGCGCGCTTGCTCGGCAGGAAGCGCCAGACCTCTTCGGCCGTGAACGAGAGGATCGGCGCCAGCCAGCGCACCATCGCCTCGGCGATGTGCCATATCGCGGTCTGCGCCGAGCGACGCGCACGCGACTGCGCGGGCGTGGTGTAAAGCCGGTCCTTGATGATGTCGAGGTAGAAACCACCGAGGTCCACCACGCAGAAATTGTGGATCTTCTGGTAGATCAGGTGGAACTGGTAGTCACGATAGGCTGCGGCGATTTCGCCGTGCAGCGCGCGGGCACGCTCCAGCGCCCAGGCATCGAGCGCCGTCAATTCATTCGCGGGCACGGCCTGCGCAGGGTCGAAGCCATGGAGGTTGCCGAGCAGGAAGCGTAGCGTGTTGCGCATGCGCCGGTAGGAATCGCTCATGCGCTTGAGGATTTCCTGGGAGAGGCTCATCTCGTTGGCGAAGTCGGTGGCCGCTACCCACAGGCGCAGCATGTCGGCGCCGAGCGTGCGCGTGATATCCTGCGGCTCGATGCCGTTACCCAGCGACTTGGACATCTTGCGGCCCTGCTCGTCCACGGTGAAACCGTGCGTGAGCACGCCCCGATACGGTGCGCGCGCGTACAGCGCCTCCGACAGCAGCAGCGAACTGTGGAACCAGCCGCGGTGCTGGTCCGAGCCCTCGAGG
The DNA here is from genome assembly GCA_025350055.1 of Gammaproteobacteria bacterium. GTDB lineage: Bacteria > Pseudomonadota > Gammaproteobacteria > Steroidobacterales > Steroidobacteraceae > FEN-1191. Next base: position 4,072 of record JANXYK010000033.1, read on the forward strand.
TACAGGTCGACCGGCGAGTGGAAATCATCGCGCAGTGCCGCGACGCACTCGAAGGACATGCCGGAGTCGGCCCAGACATCCATCACGTCAGTGGCTTTCTCGTAGTCGCCCGCTTCGCTCCCCAGGAGCGTCGCCGGGTCGAGTGCAAACCAGGCATCAACGCCGCCGCGCTCGACCAGCGCCGCGATTTCGCCCAGCAGTTCGGCCGTGCGCGGATGCATCGCGCCCGTGGTGCGATGGGTGAACAGCGTGATCGGCACGCCCCAGGTGCGCTGGCGCGAGAGGCACCAGTCCGGGCGATTCTCGATCATCGAGGAGATGCGCGACTGGCCCCAGTCGGGTGTCCAGCGCACGCCCTTGATGTCGCGCAATGTGTTGGCGCGCAGGCCCTTGTTGTCCATGCTGATGAACCACTGCGAAGTGGCGCGGAAGATCAGCGGACTCTTGTGACGCCAGCAGTGCGGGTAGGAATGCTGGATGGGTTCCTGGTGCACCAGACGCCCGCCGGTGCGCAGACGCTCGACGATGGCCGGCACGGCCGCCTCGATCTTGAGCCCTTCGAACAATTCGGTGCCGGCAACGAATCGTCCGTCGTCACCAACGGGATTGTTCACCGGCAGCATGTACAGCTGGCCGACCGCAAAATCTTCCTGGCCGTGCGCGGGCGCCGTGTGCACGGCACCGGTGCCCGTATCGAGCGTGACGTGATCGCCCAGGATCACCGGCACCTGGCGAGCGAGCCACGGATGCTCGAGTTTCAGGCCTTCCAGTGCCGCACCCTTGAACCGGCCCAGCAGCCTGCCTTCGAGTTTGTAGCGCGCAAGGCAGTCGGGTGCGAGCGCCTCGGCCAGTACCAGCACTTCCGCGCCCGCATCGGCGCTGCCGTCATCCGCGCCGCGCTGCACCGCGTAGGCCGCGTAGTCGAAATCCGCGCGCAGCGTAACCGCCTGGCTCGCGGGCAAGGACCACGGCGTGGTGGTCCAGATCACGACCGATACTTTGGGCGCCACGCCCGCGACGCGACCCAATGCGGCCGCAGCGATTCCACTCAGTCGCGCGAACTCGCCCACGTCCACGCACCGATACTCGACATCGATCGCGATCGAGGTGTGGTTCTCGTATTCGACTTCGGCTTCGGCGAGCGCCGAGCGGCAATCGAAACACCAGTGCACGGGCTTGAGACCGCGATACAGGTGGCCATTAGCGATGATCTTGCCGAGCGAGCGGATCTGCTGGGCTTCATAGCGCGGATCCATCGTCAGATAGGGCTGTTCCCAATCGCCGAACACGCCGAGGCGCTTGAAGTCGGCGCGCTGGGTCTCCACCTGCTTGGTGGCGAACTCGCGGCAGGCCGCACGAAAGGCCGCCGCATCGAGTTTCTTGCCCGGGCGGCCGTGCTTTTTCTCGACCGCGAGCTCGATCGGCAGGCCGTGGCAATCCCAGCCCGGCACATAGGGCGCATCGCAACCCTCGAAGCCACGAGACTTGACCACGATATCCTTGAGCACCTTGTTGAGCGCATGGCCCAAGTGAATCGCGCCGTTTGCGTAGGGCGGCCCGTCATGCAGCACGAAGGGCGGCCGGCCGCGCGCGTACTCGCGGATACGCGCGTAGATATCGAGCTTGGCCCAGCGCTCCAGTTGCGCCGGCTCGCGCTGCGCCAGGTCCGCCTTCATCGGGAAGTCGGTCACTGGCAGGTTGATCGTGCTTTTGTAATCGGTCACTGCAATTCCACTTCAGGACAATAGTTCTCGCGCGGCCTTGGCATCGCGATGCATCTGGGCAGTCATCTCGTCCAGCGAGGCAAAGCGCTGTTCATCGCGCAGCTTGGCAACGAACTCCACTTCGATCTCGCGACCGTAAAGGTCGCCGCTGAAGCGGAACAGGTGCACTTCGAGCAGCGGCTCGACGCCGTTCACCTGCGGGCGCGTACCCAGGCTCGCCACACCGGGCCAGCCCTCGAGTGCCGCCATCGTGCCGCCGCTGGCGCCCGCATGCACGCGCACCGCAAAAATACCTGAAAAGGGCACCGCGCGTCGATGCATCGCCAGGTTCGCCGTAGGGAAACCGAGGGTACGGCCGAGCTGCTCACCGCGCCGCACGCGGCCGCGCATGGAATAGGCCCGGCGCAGCATGCGCTGCGCGGCGGGCAGATCGGCTATTGCCAGCGCCTCGCGCACCTGGCGTGAACCTACGCGCTCGCCCTCCAGCACTACCGGCTCCACGACCTCGACGTCGAATCCGAGCTGCGACCCCTGCTGCCTCAGCATTGCGGTATCGCCGGCTCCGCGGTGCCCGAAACGAAAGTCGTGCCCCACCGTGACGTGGCGCGCACCGACCGAGGCGAGCAGCTGCATGAAATCGGGCGCGCTCAACTGCGCCAGGTGCGCATCGAAACGCAGCACCAGGAATTCATCCAGGCCCAGCGACTGCAGCAGCCGCCAGCGCTCGCGGAAATCGGTCAATCGCGCCGGTGCCTGCTCGCGCTGGAAGAATTCGCGCGGCAGCGGCTCGAAGCTCAGCAACGCGGCCGGCAACTTTAGTCGTTGCGCGACGCTGCGCGTACGGCGGATCAGTTCCTGGTGACCCACATGCAGACCATCGAAGCCACCGATTGTCACCGCCCGGGCGCCAGCGCAACTGCGGCGCGCGGCCGAGAGGCGCAGCAGCCTCACGTCGCCACTCGCGTCCGCAGGTCGCCGCGGCGCACGCCCAATGCGTACAGCACCAGGAAATACAGCAGCGCCGCGAGCGCGATGCCACCGAGGCAACGCAACAGTCGCTCGAGTTGCCGGTACGCGAGCCAGACTTCGAGGCTGGAGGACATCCACCACAATACGGCCGCCATCACGACGCAGCCCACGGCCACGCGCAACAACAATGAGCCCCACAATTTCGAAGGCTGATATACGCCGCTGCGACGCAAGCCACGCCACAGCAGGGTCGCATTCACGGCCGAGGAGATGCAGGTCGTCGTGGCCAGCAACAGGTAGGGCGCGCCGAATTTCAGCTTCACCGCCGGCACTACCATGCAAAGGTTCAGCAGCATGTTGACGCCCAGCGCAGTCATCGCGGCACGCACCGGCGTGCGCGTGTCCTGGCGCGCGTAGTAGCCCGGCGCCAGCACTTTCACCAGGCTGAAGGTCATCACGCCCCAGGAATAAGTGATCAGCGCCATGCTCGCCATCTGCATGCCCAAGGGCGATACCTTCCGGAAGCCGAATACCGCGCTGACGATCGGCCCCGAGAAGAACATCATGCCGATCATCGCGGGAGCTACCAGCAGCACCGTGATGCGCAGCGCCCAGTCGAGCGTGGCGGAAAATTCCGCACCCGCCTGCTTGGCGTGTTGCGCGGAAAGACTAGGCAGGATCACCGTGCCAAGCGCGATGCTGAACACACCGAGCGGAAACTCCATCAGCCGGTCGGCAAGGTACAGCGCACTGATGCTGCCCACCGCGAGAAATGTCGCGATCGCGGAATTGAGCAGCAGGCTCACCTGCGACATCGAACTGCCGATGATGCCCGGACCCATCAACCGGATGATGCGGCGCACGCCCTCGGCCGCCGGCCGCCAGCGCGGCCACGACAACAGACGCAGACGCGCCACCGAGGGCAGCAGTGTCAACACCTGCAGCACACCCGAGATGAACACGCCAATCGCCAGCACCAGCCCGGGCTTGGCGCTGCCCGCGGCCAACCACACCGCGGCAAAGATCATTACCACGTTCTGGATCACCTGCGTGAACGCGGGCAACGCAAAGCGCTGATAACTGTTCAGCACACCGGCATAGAGCGAGGTCAGCGAGATGAACAGCAGATAGGGGAACACCCAGCGGAACAGCTCGACCGCGACCGCCATGCGATCGCCGCCCGCATGCGCGAAGCCCGGCAGGAACAGGTACACGATCACCGGCGCCGCGACCACGCCCAGGATCGTCACCAGCAGCAGCACCGAGCCCAGGGTGCCGGCGGTATCGGCCACGAGCTCGCGCACCTCGGCCTCGCTCCGGGTCTGCCGGTATTCGGACAGCACGGGCACGAAGGACTGCGAAAACGACCCCTCGGCGAACAGCCGCCGCAGGAAGTTGGGGATCGCATAGACCGCGAAAAAGGTGTCGGAGACCGCCCCCACGCCCATGGCGGCGGTGATGGCCATGTCCCGGCCCATGCCCGTCAGGCGCGACAGGAAGGTCGTAACGCCCGTCACGGCGGTATTTTTGAGGATGGGGCGGCTCATGGACCTTAACGGCAACGCGGACCCTTAACTATACCGGAGCCGCATTGACAAGACCCGGGGCCCTTCCGCACACTACGCGGCCCTTCAGGGGACCAGCATTTCAGGAACGGCGGAGCAGGCGCTTGGCGAACACAAAATCGGCGGAAAAGGCGGCACGGCAGGCATTGCAGCATCGGGAACGCAACGTCGCGCTGCGCTCGCGCATGCGCACCGCGATCCGCAAGGTGATCGACACCACGGCCGCCGGCAAGAAGGCCGAGGCGCAGGCCAGCTACAAGGCTGCGGTGCCGCTGATCGACACGCTGGTCAACAAGAAGATCATCCACCGCAACCAGGCCGATCGGCACAAGAGCCGCCTGGCTGCGCGCGTCAAAGCCCTGGGCTGAGCCCGGGCTTTCAACCCCAAGCGGATTCCCTCAGGCGCCCCGCTTGGCGGCACCCTTGCCTGC
>JANXYK010000013.1 GCA_025350055.1 Gammaproteobacteria bacterium
CAGGCGCACATCGGCCATGAAGGCGCTGAACAGCGCCTCGAGCACGCGCCGCGCCTTGCTGGTCATGCGCAGCACGCGATGATGCCGATAGACGCGCTCGCGCAGGAAACGCTTCAATTCGAGGTGTTGCTCGCGCACCGCTTCGCTCATGGCAATCAGCGGACCGCTGTGTGCGCGCACTGCGTCGATGTCCTGCGGCGCTGCGGCCGCAAGCCGTTCACCGCTGGTGCGGATCACATCGACGACCACCTCGTTGATCATGCGACGCACGATCTCGTGGATGCTGCGGCGCGCGGTCAGCGTGGGATACGCGGCGCGCACACTGTCGAAATGCCGGCGCACCAGCGTGACTTCACACAGGTCATCGAGCGTGATCAGGCCGGCGCGCAGGCCGTCGTCGACATCATGGTTGTTGTAGGCAATCTCATCGGCGAGATTGGCCAGCTGGGCTTCGAGTCCGGGCTGCTGGCGGTTGACGAAGCGCTGGCCCACGTCGCCGAGTTCGCGCGCCTTGGGCAGGGCGCAGTGCTTGAGGATGCCCTCGCGACATTCGAAGCTGAGATTCAGACCGGGAAAGTCCGCATAGCGCTCCTCGAGTTCATCGACCACACGGAGCGATTGCAGGTTGTGCTCGAAGCCACCGTACTCGCGCATGCACTCGTTGAGCGCATCCTGGCCGGCGTGGCCGAAGGGCGTATGACCCAGATCGTGCGCCAGCGAGATGGCCTCGACCAGCGGCTCGTTGAGCGAGAGCGCGCGCGCGATGGAGCGGGCGATCTGCGCCACTTCGATCGAGTGCGTGACGCGGGTGCGATACAGGTCGCCCTCGTGATTGACGAACACCTGCGTCTTGTAGGCCAGGCGACGAAAGGCGTTCGAGTGGATGATGCGATCGCGATCGCGCTGGAATTCGCCGCGATACTCCGGCGGCGGCTCGACATGGCGGCGGCCGCGCGAGCTCGCGTCGTGCGCGGCGTAGGCAGCCAGCACGTTCACGGGCTGTGCGCTCATGCGCCGAAGTACTCCTGCAGTGTGCTGCGCAGTGCGGCATCAGCGTAGTCGCCGGTGATGTACGCCTCGCCGAGGTGCGTGAGCAGCACCAGGCGCACCCGGCCGCCCTGCACCTTCTTGTCGATGCGCATGTAGTCCGCCGCGGTGGCAGCGCCAATCTGCGGTGCGCTGGTACGCAGGCCCGCGCGCTCGAGCAGCGCGGCGACCCGGCGTACATCGGCCGCGCTCAGTGCGCCCAGGCGCTGCGACATGCTGGCGGCCAGCAGCAGGCCCACGCCCACGGCCTCGCCATGCAACCACTCCACATAGCCGGTCGCGGCCTCGATCGCGTGCCCGAAGGTGTGGCCGAGATTGAGCAGCGCGCGCTCGCCCTGCTCGCGCTCGTCGCGCTCGACGATCTGCGCCTTGATTTGGCAGGAGCGGTAGATCGCGTGTGCGAGCGCCTGGGGATCGCGCCGGCGCAGCGCTGGCATGTTCGCCTCCAGCCATTCGAAGAAACTGCGATCGGCGAGCAAGCCGTACTTGATGATTTCAGCCAGGCCCGCGCTCAGTTCGCTATCGGGGAGTGTTGCCAGCACATCGGTATCGGCAAACACTTCGCGCGGCTGATGGAATGCGCCGATGAGATTCTTGCCGCCCGGATGATTGACCGCAGTCTTGCCGCCCACCGAGGAATCGACCTGCGCCAGCAGGGTCGTGGGCACCTGCACGTAGTCGATGCCGCGCTGGTAGCAGGCAGCGACGAAACCCGCGAGATCTCCCACCACGCCGCCACCGAGTGCGAGTACCAGGGCATCGCGGCCGAAGCGATTGGCGATCAGCACGTCGAACACACGACCCGCGGTGGCGAGCGACTTGTGCTGTTCGCCATCGGGCAGGATGACATCGATGATGCGCCGATCGCCCAGCGACTGGCGCACGGCATCGGCGTACAGCGGCGCAACCGTGGTGTTGCTGACCAGCAGGATGTCGCGCGCCAGCACGGCCGCCTGGAGCAGCGATTCCTGGCGCAACAGGCCCGCACCGATGTTGATCGGGTATGAGCGATCGGCGAGTTCTACGGTGAGTGTCTGCATGTGGCGGGCACTATTGGGGCCGCAAGTATACTGTGGCCGGCGCGGGCCTGCGCCGCGCGCTTAACCTGCGTTGTGGGCCAAACGCCAGGCCTGAACGATCTGGCCGGCAACGGTCGGCACCCGTTTGCGGGTCGTGGTCATGGCGACATCCGCCACTTCCCGGTACAGCGGCTCCCGGATGACCATGAGTGCTTCGAGCCGGGCGCGCGGATCACCGCCATTGAGCAGCGGGCGATGGCGGGTGCGCCCGGCACGCTCGGCTTGTTGCGCCACCGAGGTCTCAAGGTAGACCACCCAGCCGCGCGACTTCAGGTGCTGGCGGCTTTCGGGCGAGAGCACCGCGCCACCGCCGGTCGCCAGGACAATGCCGGTGCGGGTAGTCAGGTCGGCGATCACCTCCGCCTCGCGGCGGCGGAAACCGGCCTCGCCCTCGCGCTCGAAAATCAGCGGAATGTCGGCCCCGGTGCGCACTTCCATCTCGTGGTCGCTGTCGATGAAGGGCAGGTCGAGAAGTCGCGCGAGCCGGCGCCCGACCGCGGTCTTGCCCGAACCCATCGGGCCCACCAGGAAAATGTTCTGCGTGCCGATCATGGCCGCTAGCATGCCGCGACGGGCTCTGAAAACAAAGCGGCCGCCCGAAGGCGGCCGCTTCATAGCCGAACTCTGACCAATCAGTTCAGTTTGGGTTTGCGCACGTTACCGCCTGCCCATAGGGACTCGTGGGTCCGGGCGGACCAACACTGCAGGCATAGTCGGTAACAGCACCTTGCAGTACAAAGGTTGAAGTAGTGCTGCTCTGCGTGCCCGAAACTGTAGTTGAGGCTACCAGCGACACCATGACCCAGTACGAGTGATCGCGCGGATAGGTAATGGTCACATCGAGGCGCCCGTTGACATCAGTGACTCCGGAGCTTGGCGACACCACAGCGACGTTGCCCGGATCCAGCTTCTGGTTGTTGTTGTAGTCCTTGCCCGCGGTCGAATTGATGTTGCCGGTATAGTCCGTGTCCTCGTTCCTGCACATCTTCAGGCTGTTGTAGGCAAATGGGTCGTTCGTGGGCGTACTGTAATTCGGCGTCCAGTTCGTTGCGCAAGGCTGCAACATCTGCCCTTTGCCATACGCGACCGGCAACACGGCCAGCGTCACCGGGATATTGGCCAGCGCGGCGCCACCGCTATCCACCGCAAACACTGAATAGACAATCTGGTAGACAGCCGGCCCCTTGCTGGTATCAATAGTATTTCCCGTTCCTAGCGAAAGGAACACAGTCTGACCACCGACGGTCAGGTTGGTCGAGCTGGTAATGGCCGTCAGGTGAACGGTTGCCTTGATAGTGACGCCATTGGCGCCGCTGCTGGAAGCGCCGGCCGTATAGACAGTCTGCGCGATACCCTGGGAGTTGGTCACCGCCGTGGCCACCGACAGTCCGCCGTTGGTGGGATCAGTCTGCACTTGGAAATCGACCGTAGCGCCTTCCACCAGATTGTTGGCCGCGTCGCGCACAGTGGCCGAGATCGTGCTGCTGCCACCGACGGCAACAGTAGCGGGTCCGGCCTGGACAGCAATCTGGCTCGGCGTTGTGGCCACGAAGTCCAGCGAAATCTGCGCCGAAACCCCCGTACCACTAGCGCTGACAATCGACGGGCCCGCGCCGGTTGAACTAATCGACATGCTGGCGTTGCCATTGGCATCGGTGTTCACCGGAGTGTTGGGTACCAATGTGCCGCGCGTCGCCGCAAAGGTGACCGGTGCATTGACCACGGGCGCACCGCCGTTCAGCCAGGTGACGGTCACCGTCTGCGAGGTGCCAAGATTTACCTTGGTGCCGTCGGCGGGTGAAGAAATACTGAAACTCTGGGTGCTTACGTCTACGCTCTTCTGTTGAGTCAGCCCGAGCGCCGTGGCCGTGATCGTGTCGGGTCCGCCCACGGAGGCAGTAAGCGTAAACGTCGCCCGGCCGCTACTATTCGTAGTCAGCATTGACGGCGCCAGTGCATTGCCAGCGCTGGAAGACACTGCCACCGTTGCGCCCGAGATGCCTTGGCCCGAGGAATTCGTCAACAGCACATCATAGGAGCCATTGTTGGTGATGACCAGATTGGCGGGGCCGCTCAACGTCAACGAGGTGCCTGTGACGCTCACCGGAAGGTTGGCAGTGGCCGCACCAGCCGTCACCGTTACTGTAATCGTGCGATTGGTCGGATCGGTTCCCGCACCCAGAGTCGCCGTCGCCACGCCGCTGGAGTCAGTCGTGCCCTGCGTGACCGTCAACGCACCTGAGGTCGCCACAAAATTCACGCTAACACCCGGAAGCACATTGTTGTTGGCGTCGCGCACCAGCGCGGTGATGGTTGCCAACTTCGTGCCATCGGAGGGAATCTGCGCCTGGCTGGTTTGCAGGCTCACGGTACGCTGGGTGTTCACTACGGAAATCGCGACATTTGCCGAGGCGCTGCCGGTTGTAGCAGTGACCGAAATCGAACCTCCCGCCGCAACACCACTGGCGGACAGCGCAGCCTTGGCTATGCCGCTTGTGTCGGTGATCGCCTGGGATACCACGAGACTGCCGGCGTTGGATGAGAACGTGATGGTCACACCGGACACGGCATTGTTCTTGGCATCTTTGGCTAGCGCAGTGATATTGGCTGGCACCGAACCGTCGGCAGGTATGGACATCGTGTCAGCCGACAGCGTTATCTTGGCGACTGAGGACCCCCCACTGCTGCCGCAGGTGTTCGCGAAAGAAGTGCCGCAATCGCTGCTGCCGCCGCAGGCCGCAAGTGCCAAAGTCGCGAGCACCGAGAACCATCTGAGTTTGCGCATCGTAATCACCTGAGCTATTGATCCTTGAGTTAAGCCTGCCAATTCCCTGTCACGACAGGTCAATTGACCTTGACCCCTTCACGCAGGATCTTCGGAGTCACGAAGATCAACAGCTCATTCTTGTTGTTCACCTTGGTCGTGCTCTTGAACAGATGCCCAAGCACCGGGATGTCACCGATATAGGGCACTTTCTTTTCCGAGTCGCGGCGCACCGTCTCGAGGATGCCGCCGAGCACCACGGTCTGGCCGTCGCCGACCAGCACCTGCGTGGTCAGCGTGCGCGTGTCGATCGCCGGCACGTTGACGCCACCGGAAGTCACCACCACCTGGCCGACGCTGTCCTTGGTGACCGCGAGGTCGAGGATGATGCGATTGTCGGGCGTGATCAGCGGCTTCACCTTCAGCGACAGCACCGCCTTCTTGAAGGAGATGGTGGTCGCGCCGCTCGAAGCCGACTGCTGGTACGGAATTTCCGTACCCTGCTCGATGGTCGCTTCCTTCTGGTTCGCCGTGATGATGCGCGGCGAGGAGACCACTTCGCCGCGGCCTTCGGCCTGGGCGGCCGAGAGCTCGAGATCCACGATGTAGTCGGAGCCGAGCAGCATGAAGGCCAGGCTGCCGGCCGGATTGCTGACCGGCAGGTTCACGTTGTAGCGATCAGGCGCGGTGGTGCCGGTGGGCACGCCGACCGGATACACGGTGCCATGATTGGAGAGGTTGCTGAGCGCCGAGCCGAGGCCGGTATCGACCGAGTTCGCGGTGCCCGAGGTCATGAACAAGCCATTGTTGCCATTGCCACGCGTGCCAGTGAGTCCGGCGCGCACACCGAGGTCGCGCTCAAAATCGTCGTTGACGATGACCAGGCGCGACTCGATCAGTACCTGCTTGACCGGGATGTCGAGCGTCGTCACCAGCTTGCGCACCGCGTCGATGTTCTCGGACGTGTCGGAGAGCAGCAGCGTGTTGGTGCGCTCATCGACCGCCACACTGCCGCGGCTCGAGAGCACCGAGCTGCCGGTGGAACTCTTGAGGAGCGAGGCGATGTCGGCGGCCTTGGCGTAGTTGACCTGCAGGAACTCGGTGCGCACCGGCGCCAGTTCCGAAATGTCTTTCTTCGAAGCGAGATCGGCCTTCTCGCGCGAGGCCAGCTCATCGGCCGGCGCCACGATGATCACGTTGCCGTCCTGGCGCTTGTCGAGGCCCTTGGTGCGCAACACGATGTCGAGCGCCTGATCCCAGGGCACGCTCTTGAGGCGCAGCGTCACGTTGCCCTTGACCGAGTCGCTGACCACGATGTTCTGGCTGCTGGCGTCGGCGAGGATCTGCAGCACCGAGCGGGTTTCGATATCGAGGAAATCGAGCGAAATCTTCTCGCCCTTGTATTCCTTGTGATCATCCGTGACGACCGCGGCCTTCGCTGCCGGCTGCACTTCAACCACGTACTGGTCATCCGACTGGTAGGCGAGCTGCTGGAAGTCGCCGGTGGCGCTCAGCACGATGCGCGTATCGTTGTTCACACGCAGCGCATCGAAACCGGTGACCGGCGTGCCGAAATCACCCGTGTCATAGCGGCGCTGGAGTTTTCTCGGCAGGTCGGCGCCGCCGAAATCCACCAGGATCTGCGAGCCCTGCTGGACCACATTGATCGGCGTGCGCGGATCGGACAGGCGCACGATCAGGCGGCCCACGCCACCTTCACCGCGACGGAAATCGATGCTGCGGATCTCGCGCGCACCACTGGCAGCAGCAGCGCTCTGCTGGGCCGGCGCACTGCCGGCGCTGGCGGTCGCTGGGCCCTGCGCGGCGGCACCCACGGTGACGATGATGTCATTGCCGGCCACACGCGTCTGGTAGGGCAGCATCTGGTCGAGGTTCAGCACGATGCGCGAGCGGCCGTTGGCTTCGGCGGCGAGCACGGTGTCGACGCCAGCCGAGGCCACGTCGATGCGGCGTGAAGGCAGCGCGAGGCCGGTGCCCGGCAGGTCGAGGGAAATGCGCGCCGGCTTGTCGATGGTGAAGGACATCGGCTCGGGAGCCGGTGCAGAGAGGTGCAGCGTGAGCTGGACCTGCTTGCCGCCCAGGGTCTGCACGTCGATCGACTGCAGCGTGTTGGCCGGGGCGTCAGCCGCCTGCGCGCCTGCCACGGCCAGCAGCGATGCGGCCACACAGGTGATTGCCAGCGCCAGGGCGCTGCACAGGTGGGTTACGGCATTTGCTCGCTTCATTCGCATGCTCTCCATATCCATCACTCGTTCACGGCCATGGCCGCGGGTCTTTCGATGTACCCACCCAGGCCGTCCGGTACGAGTTCGATCAGGCTGATCTTGTTGGGCGTGATCTCGGTGATCTTGCCGTCGTTCTGGCCAAGGCGATTGCCCACCAGCACCCGCTGCACGCGGCCGTCGGCCACGCGCACCAGGCCATAGCTCTGGCCCTTGAGATTGATGGTGCCCACCATCTTGAGTGTGTCGAGCGAGAACTGCTCGAGGAACTCGCGATTGCGCTGTGTCTCCGGCCGCGGCCCCGCGGTCGCACCGCGCGAACCACCAGGCACGAAGGGCGAGCGCAGTGCGCCACTGGCATAGGCGTAGCTGTCGTAAGGCTTGACCTCGGGCAGCGGCTCGACGCGACCACCCGGTTCCTTCTTGGTTGTCTCGATGAAACGGTTCAGGTCGGAATCGCGCCCCGAGCAGCCGGCCAGCAGCACGGCGCTCATGGCGAGCAGCGAAAGCGCGCGCCAGGAAGTGCGCAGGTTCAGCGTGGAATTTGCAGTGTGATTGGCCATGCTCATTATCCAGCACCGCCCGGACGCTTGGCCTTGTCGGCCTTGCGACGATCGGCCTCGGCCGAGGCGACTTCCTCGTCGTCAAGGTAACGGTAGGTCTTGGCGGTCAGGTCCATGGTCAGGTTGTCGAAGCCGCCGGACTTGTCCACCGTCGTGATCTGCACGTCGTGCAGCGTGACGATGCGCGGCAGCGCCGCGATGCCGCTGATGAACTGGCCGAATTCATGATAGCTGCCGACAAAGCGGATCTTGATCGGCCGCTCGGCGTAGAAATCTTTCTTCACCTCGGTGTCGGGCTGGAACAGCTTCTGCGTCAACGCCGAAGCGAGGCCGGTCTGCGAGATGTCGACCAGCAGGTTGTCGACCTCGGTCTTGCTGGGCAACTGGCGCAACATCGCACCGAAGGATTTCTCGATGTCGACCAGCTGCTGTTTGTAGACCTCGAGGTTGGTGGCCTTGGAATGCTTGGTGCGAAACTCGCTGCGCAGCGCCGTTTCCTGGTCTTCCAGCTGTTCGCGCTGCGGATTCAGGCCCTGCCACACGAGCACGTAACTGGCCACGCCGGCCAGCACCAGGAAGCACACGCCCACTGCACCGGCGCGCACTGCGAACGGCCAACGACCCGGATCACGCGGGTCGAGTGAGCGCAGTTCTTCGAGCAGATTCATCAGCTGCCTCCACTGCGCGCACGGCGCTTGGGTGCGGACGCGGCATCATCATCGCCAGCGGTGGTGACCTGCGCGGCATCGAGTACGAAACTGTCGCCGGCCGGGCCGGTGCCGGCCTTGCTCTCGACCACTTCCAGCTCGGGATCCTTCATCCACTGCGAAGCCGAGATGTTGCGCATCAGGGTCGAGACGCGCGTCGAGGACTGCGCCACGCCTTCGAACTTCAGCTTGCGGCCGGCCTGCTTCACCGAGGTGAGGTAGGTGCCATCAGGCATGGTCTTGGTGATCTCGTCGAACAGGTGCACTTCTTCCGAGCGCGAACGCTGCAGCTTGTCGATGACCTGCATGCGCGAGATGAAACGCTGCTTCTGCGTCTCGAGATCGTTGATCTCCTCGATCTGCCGGTCGACGAACTTGATCTCGGCACGCAGCTGCTCGTTGCGACGCTCCTGCGCGCTAATCGTCGAGTTGAGCAGCACGTAGCCCGCGCCGGCGACCAGCAGGGCACCGACCGCCGCGACGCCGAGCCACACGAAGAACGCCAGCTTGCGCTCCTTGCGTTCCTGTTCGCGCCAGGGCAATAGATTTATGCGTGGCATATCAGTCGAAGCTCCGCAGGGCCAGGCCGCAGGCCGTCAGTAGCGCCGTGGCATCACGCTGCACCGCCTGGGCGCGCGCACGCGATGACAGTTTCATCTGGCCGAGCGGATCACCCTTCTCGGCGGTGATGCCCACGCGGCTCTGGATCACTTCGGCGACGCCCGGCACGTTGCCGCAGCCGCCGCAGATCAGGATCTTGTCGGGTTGCTCGCGACCGCTCCCCGAGGCGAGATAGAACTGCAGCGAGCGACTCACCTGCTGCGTCATGTCGTCGATGAAGGGGTCGAGCACTTCGGCCTGGAAGTTGCCTGGCAGCCCGCCTTCTTTCTTGGCGCGCCCCGCCTCTTCCATGGTCAGGCCGTAGGTGCGCATGATTTCTTCGGTGAGCTGCTGGCCACCGAAGGCGAAATCGCGCGTGTACACGACCTTGAGATTGCGCAGCACGCTGAAAGTGGTGCTGCTGGCGCCGAAATCGCAGACCGCGATGGTGCGATCGATGCCGCCATCGGGCATCTGGTGCGTCATCAGTTTGCAGGCGTTTTCGAGCGCGAAGGCTTCGACGTCGACGATGCGCGCCGTCAGGCCCGCAGCCGCCACCGCGGCGCGGCGCTGTTCGACGTTGTCGGTGCGCGAGGCCACCAACAGCACGTCCACTGAATCGTTGTCCTTCTCCGAGGGGCCCAGCACTTCGAAGTCGTAGCTGACCTCATCCATCGGGAAGGGGATGTACTGATCGGCCTGCATTTCCACCTGTGCTTCCAGGTCGGAATCGCGCAAGCCGCGCGGCATCTGGATCACCTTGGTGATCGCCGCATCGCCGCTGATGGCGATGGCTACCTCCGTGGCGGAAGCGCCTGCGCGCTTCACGGCACGGCGAATCGCCTCGCCGACCGCTTGCGGGTCGACCAGGGTCTTCTCATTCATGGAATTGGGCGGCGTAGGCTCGGCAGCATACGATTCCACGCGGTATTGACCGCCCGCTGTAGCCAGCTCGATCAGCTTGATCGAGGAGGTTGTGATGTCCAACCCCAGCAGCTGGCGGTTCTTACGCGAGAACAGGAACACGTTTTCCCTTCCTTTTCAGTAAGATGCACGCCAAAGTGGTAATCCTATGACAATATCAGGCAAATATATATCAGCCGTCGGTTAAATTGAACGTGAGTCGTCTCACGAATTTCGCCGCTGGCAGCCCCCCGGGCTAAATCAAGTGCCTGTGGAGCGCTCCAATCAACCGGTACCGTAGCGCAACACAGCCTTGGCAGTTCACCATGGTCCCCTCGCCGGGCGCAACAAATGGAGTCTGAATAGGTGAAGTCGAGCACGCTGCGCGTACTGATTGGCCTTGGGGCTTTGGGTCTGGTGGGGGTCCTGGGGGTCGTATACGCCCTGCTGGCCAGCTACGTGTACCTGGCGCCCTCGCTCCCAAGCTCGGAAAGCATGCGCAACACCCCGTTGCAGGTGCCACTGCGCGTGTACACCCGCAGCGGCGCGCTGATCATGCAGATCGGCGAGCAGCGGCGCGTGCCGGTGGGCTACGCGGAGATTCCGCAGTTGGTGCGCGAGGCTTTCCTCGCGGCCGAGGACGATCGCTTCTTCGAGCACGGCGGCGTCGACTACCTCAGCATGCTGCGCTCGCTCTGGGTCGACGTGCGCGGCGGCGAGTTCTCGCAGGGCGGCAGCACCATCACCATGCAGACCGCGCGCAACATGTTCCTCAACAAGGACAAGCACATCAAGCGCAAGCTCCAGGAAGTGTTCGTGACGCTGCGCATGGAGCGCGATTTCAGCAAGGAACAGATCCTCGAGACCTATCTGAACGTGATTTTCTTCGGCCAGCGCGCCTACGGTGTCGCGGCGGCGGCCGAAGTGTATTTCGGCAAACCGCTCAACGAACTTTCTGTTGCCGAGGCAGCGATGCTCGCGGGCTTACCGCAGGCGCCCTCGCGCTACAACCCGGTCACGAGCCCGCAGCGCGCGACCGATCGTCGTCGCTACGTGCTGCACCGGATGCAGGCCTTGCACTTCATCGATGCCGCCACGGCGAAGCGCGCGGGCGAGGAAGTCATCAACGCGCGCGAGTTCGCGCCGCACTACGACGTCGAAGCACCATACGTGGCGGAGATGGCGCGCCAGAAGGTCATCGAACATTTCGGCGAGGCGGCGATCAACCAGGGGTATCGCGCGATCACCACGATCGATGGCCGGCTGCAGACCGCCGCGAATCGCGCCTTGCGCCTGGGACTCATCGAGTATGACCGGCGCCATGGTTACCGCGGCGCCGTGCGCCAGGTGAAGCTCGAGACCAGCGTCGAACCGCATCAGCTCGAGGCGCTGCTGGCCGACCTGCCGCCGGTGGGCAACGTGCAATCGGCCGTGGTCGTGTCGGTGGCGCCGACCGCGGCGCGCGTCTATGTGCGTGGCAGCGGCTTCGGGCAGATCGATGCCGATGGCGTTTCCTGGGCGCGCAGCAAGAGTGGCAGCAACAAAGTCGATGCCGTGCTCAAGCGCGGCGATCTGATCTACGTGCTGGGCAGCGTAGCCGGTGTGCTGCAGCTCGCGCAGATTCCCGAGGCGCAGGGCGCGCTGGTGGCGCTCGATCCGCAGGATGGCGCGATCGCCGCGCTGATCGGCGGCTTCGACTATTTCAGCAATGCCTACAACCGCGTCACGCAGGCGCACCGGCAACCGGGCTCGGGCTTCAAGCCCTTCCTTTATTCGGATGCGCTCGAACATGAGTTCACGCCCTCGAGCATCATCATGGATGCGCCTATAGTCGTTGCCGACCAGGGCGTGGAGCAGATCTGGCGCCCCGAGAATGACGGCGGCACCTTCAGCGGACCGACGCGCCTGCGCGAGGCGCTGGTGCACTCACGCAACCTGGTGTCGATCCGCCTGCTGCGCGCGATCGGCGCCAGTGATGTGATCGACTACGCCACGCGCTTCGGCTTTGATCGCAGCGCGATGCCCAACAATCTCACGCTGGCGCTGGGCACGCTCACGGCCACGCCGCTGCAGGTGGCCACCGGCTACGCGACCTTTGCCAACGGCGGCTACAAGATCGAGCCCTATTTCATCGAGCGCATCGAGAACGCTGCGGGTGAAACCGTGTGGCGCGATACGCCGAAGATGGTGTGCGCGCCCTGCGAGAGCGCCGCACCGGCAACGGGAGCTGGCGCGCCGGACTCGCCGGCTGCCGCAGGTGCAACTGCCGGAGCGCCGACAATCGTCGCCGCAGCGGCGCCTGCGCCCACGACGCCGACCGTCGCGGCAGTCGCGAACGGCAAGCTCACGATGGCGCCGCCCGATGACCAGCGCTTAATGCCGATGGTGGCGCCGGCACAGCGCGCGCCGCGCGTGATCAGCGCTGCCAACGCCTGGCTGATGGATGACATCATGGCCGATGTGATCAAGCGTGGCACAGGCCGGCGCGCGCTGGTACTGGGTCGCAACGATCTCTCTGGCAAGACCGGTACGACCAATGAATCGCGCAATACCTGGTTCAATGGCTTCAACCAA
Organism: Gammaproteobacteria bacterium; assembly: GCA_025350055.1. GTDB lineage: Bacteria > Pseudomonadota > Gammaproteobacteria > Steroidobacterales > Steroidobacteraceae > FEN-1191. The sequence continues at coordinate 12,481 of JANXYK010000013.1, forward strand.
AACCTTGAGGCCACCGTGTGGGTGGGCTTCGACCAGGAGCGACCGCTGGGCGAAGGCGAGGAAGGCGCGAGCGTCGCGGTACCGATCTGGGTACGCCTGATGCGCGAGGGCCTGCGTGGCGTGCCCGATGTGCCGCGGCCCATGCCCGGCGGACTCGTGAGCCAGCGCATCGATGTGACCACGGGCCTGCTGGCGCCTGAGGGCGATGCCAACGTCGTGAACGAGTGGTTCTTCCCGGACAAGTTGCCTACGCAGGGCAACGCGAGCAATACGCCGACAAACGACAGCTCGGAACCGCTATTCTAGCGGCGTGCCACGTCGAAACTCCCCGCGCAGCGGTAACCTGCGCCGCGCGCTCAGCCAGGAAGCAGCGCGCCTCATGTCCGAACACGGCATTCAGGACTACGGCACTGCCAAGCGCAAGGCCGCCGAACGGCTCGGCATCAGCAACGAGGGCGCGTTGCCGCGCAATACCGAGATCGAAGCCTCACTGGCCGAATACCAGCGCCTGTTCGCGGCCGACTCGCACGCGAGCTCACTGGGCGCGCAGCGTCGCGCGGCACTGCAGGCGATGCGCGCGCTGTCGCAGTTCTCGCCGCGCCTCGTAGGCCCGGTACTGGCCGGCACGGCCACGCGCCATGCCGATGTGCAGCTGCATGTGTTCGCGGACAACCCCGACGCTGTGGCACTCAGCCTGCTCGATCGCGGTGTGGAGCATGAGGCCGGCGAACACCGGCTGCGGCTCGACGCCGAACGTCTCGCAAGTTTTCCAAGCGTGCGCTTCCAGGTGGAGACGCAGGTGATCGATGCGACGGTGTTTCCGCTCGATGGCATCCGCCAGGCGCCGGTGAGCCCACTGGACGGGCGGCCGATGCGCCGCGCGGATGCGACGGAGCTGGCGGGGCTGGTCGAGCGCGGCTAGCGCGGCGCGCTTAGCGCTTCGCGACCGCGACGTAGTCGCGCTGTGTGGGGCCGGTATAGAGCTGGCGCGGGCGGCCGATGCGCATCGCCGGATCGGAAATCATCTCCAGCCAGTGCGCCACCCAGCCGACGGTGCGCGCGATCGCGAACATCACCGTGTACATCGAGCGCGGAATCTTCAGTGCGCTGTAGATTATCCCTGAGTAGAAATCGACGTTCGGATAGAGTTTGCGCGAGACGAAGTACTCGTCCTTGAGCGCGATTTCCTCGAGGCGCAACGCCAGCTCGAACAGCGGATTGTCGGTCTGCCCGAGCTTCGCCAGCACCTTGTGGCACATCTCGCGGATGATCTTGGCGCGCGGATCGAAATTCTTGTACACGCGATGGCCGAAGCCCATCAGCTTGAAGTGGCTGCTCTTGTCCTTGGCCATGTCGAGGAATTTCGGAATGTTCGCCGCCGAGCCGATCTCCTCGAGCATGTCAAGCACGGCCTCGTTGGCGCCGCCATGCGCCGGACCCCAGAGCGCGGAAACCCCGGCGGAAATAGCCGCATACGGGTTGGTGCCGGTGCTGCCGGCCAGGCGCACGGTCGAGGTGCTGGCGTTCTGCTCGTGATCGGCGTGCAGGATGAACAGCAGGTCGAGTGCCTGCGCCGCGACCGGATCGACTTCGTAGGGCTCGCAGGGCACGGCGAAGAACATGTTCAGCATGTTGGCGCAGTAGGCGAGATCGTTGCGCGGATAGATGAAGGGCTGCCCCAACGCATGCTTGTGCGCGGCCGCCGCGATGGTCGGAAGCTTGGCAATGATGCGATGCGAGAAGATCTCGCGATGGCGCGGATCGTGGATATCCATCGAGTCGTAATAGAACGCCGACATCGAGGCCACGACCGCCGAGACCATCGCCATCGGATGCGCGTTGTGGTGAAAACCGTTGGTGAAGCGCAGCAACGACTCGTTGATCATCGTGTGGCGCGTGATGCTGCCACGATAGGTGTCGAGCTCTTTGGCGCTCGGCAGGTTGCCGTAGATCAGCAGGTAGGCCACTTCCATGAAGGAGCTGTGCGCGGCGAGTTGATCGACCGGGTAGCCGCGATAGAGCAGCACGCCGGCATCGCCATCGATGTAGGTGATCTTGCTCTCGCAGCTAGCCGTGGCACCGAAGGCCGGATCGAAGGTGAAGACCCCGTGATCCTTGGGCAGGCCGCTGATGTCGAGCACCTGCGGGCCGATGGTCCCTGCGCGTACCGGCAGGAGCGATTTGACCCCGGTGGCCGGGTTGGCGAGCTCAAAGGGCTTGTTGTCCATGCGGATCCGCTTCCTGAGGTGATGGTCTTCGCCGTGCACACGCTGCGACGCGCGCAGCGGGCCGCAGCGTTACATGTGAGTCACATGGAATCAAGGTATCGGACAGACAACGCGTCACTAAAGTGACGCAGCCGACGGCTGTGCAATTTATTGGTGCGCCGGATGGCCCGGCTCAGCACGGCTTAAGATGCCGCAAGAGCGTGCGCTGGTCGCAGCGCGCTGTTCAGGCGCGCTTTCGACCGGTCGCGGTGCCTCAGCGCGCGGCAGCAGCCGCGTACTTCTTGCGGAACTTGTCGACGCGGCCGGCCGTGTCGACGATCTTCTGCTTGCCGGTGTAGAACGGGTGGCAATTCGAGCAGACGTCGACGCTCAGATCCTGACCAAGCGTGGAGCGCGTCTTGAAGGTGTTGCCGCAGCTGCAGACAACGCTGATTTCGGTGTAGTCCGGATGAGTGGCTGCTTTCATGTTGATCAACCTCGCGTTTCCGGATCCAAAAAGGGGCGCGCAGTCTAGCTGTGCGGGCCTGGTGCGGCAAGGGGCCAGCGGAAAGGCTTCCAGGACGGCTTTTCTTATCCACAATTTCTGTGGATAACTCTGTGGGCAATTGCCAATCCTCAGGCCACGGAATACGCCATTTCTGCATTTCTGTCGGATTGGACAATAAATGACCAATACATTACAGCTTATATAATCAATGGTTTATATGCACAAAATACCGCAAGGCCTGCGATGCGCACCGTAATTCCTTAATTTGTGGCTGGCAACCCCGGTGCTTGTGCATAACAAGCGCAGCGCCGCAGCAAATGTTCTAAGCCCCCGGTCCTTCTGGATTTTTCCGATCAGCGCCTTGGCCGCGACTTTGCGCCGAGGCCGGTCCCGGCGGCAGGAACGCCGCGATCACATCGTTCAGGAAGCGCTGTCCCAGCGTGCTCGCACGCCAGTATTCACTGTTCCTTTCAACGAGTCCGCGCGCCTCGAGGCTGGTGAGCTGAGTGGCTACGGTCGACCAGGGCAGACCGGTGCGCGACTCGAAGCGTGCGCTCGTGACTCCATCGACCAGTCTGAGGCCATTCATCATGAACTCGAACGGCAGATCGGCGTCGGGGATGTCGCGCAGCGCCAGCGGTGCCTGCGCGCCACTTGCCAGGTAACGGCGCGGCTCGCGCTCGCGCTGCGTGCGGCCAATCGTACCGTGCGCTTGGTCAGTGAGTTTGCCGTGCGCTCCGGCGCCGACACCGAAGTAGTCACCGAAGTTCCAGTAGTTGAGGTTGTGCGCACACCCGGCGCCGTCGCGCGCATAGGCCGAGACTTCGTACTGCCGGTAACCGCCGGCGGCAATCTCGGACTGGCAGTGCTGCTGCATCAGCGCCGCGAGGTCTTCATCGGGCAGGCCGGCGGGCGGCAGCGCACCGAAGAGCGTGCCCGGCTCGAGTGTCAGCTGGTAATGCGAGAGATGCGCGGGCTTGAGCGCCAGCGCGGCACGCACATCCTCGAGTGCGCCGGCAAGATCCTGGTCGGGCAAGGCGTACATCAGGTCCAGGTTGAAATTGGCGAGGCCCGCGGCGTGCAGCTCCGCAGCCGCCGTGCGCGTGTCGTCGCTGCTGTGAATGCGTCCGAGCCGCTCGAGCTGCGCGGACGCAAAGCTCTGCGCGCCAAGGGACACGCGGGTGATGCCGGCGGCGCGGTACTCGGCGAAGCGTCCGCGTTCGATCGTGCCGGGGTTGGCCTCGAGCGTGATTTCGGCCTGCGGCTGGAAGGGCACCAGCTGGCGCAGGGCTTCGAGCAAGCGGCCGATGGCCTCGGGCGCGAACAGGCTGGGCGTGCCGCCGCCCATGAAGATGCTGCTGATCTCGCGGCCGCCGGCCAGCGGCGCCTGCGCGGCCATGTCGGCCACGAGTGCATCGAGATAGTGCTGTTGCGGTAATTGTCCGTGCAGCGTGTGCGAGTTGAAATCGCAGTAGGGACATTTGCGCACGCACCAGGGGAAATGCAGGTACAACGCTAGCGGTGGCGCAGCGAGCGTGGGCACCGTCAGCGGCGGCGCGGTAGGCAGCGCGGGCCGGGTCTCGGGCTGGGCTTCGGGCCCGCTCATCGCCCGGCCTGCAGGGCCGCAACCAGCGCGCGCAATGCCTCGGCGCGATGGCTGAGCGCGTTCTTCTCGGCGAGTGGCAACTGTGCGGCCGTGCAAGCGAAGCCGCGCGCAATGAACCACGGGTCGTAGCCGAAGCCACCACTCCCGGCGGGCTCGCGCGCGATGCGGCCCTCCCAGCTGCCGTGGGTCACGAATGGCTTCGCGTCGTCACCGCTGCGTACCAGCGCCAGCACGCAGCGATAGCGTGCGGTGCGCTGCGCGTCAGGTACCTGTGCGAGTTCGCGGATCAAGAGCGCGTTGTTGTCTGCATCGCTCGCCGCGGCGCCGGCATAGCGCGCGGAATACACGCCCGGTCGGCCACCCAGGGCGTCGACTTCAAGGCCCGAATCATCGGCGAGCGCAGGCAATCCCGACACGGTGGCGGCGTGACGCGCCTTCAGCAGCGCATTGGCTTCAAAGGTAGTGCCGGTCTCCTCGATGCTGCTGATGCCGAACGTCGATTGCAGCAGCAGTTCGATGTCGAGCGGCTGCAGGAGCGCCGCGAACTCGCGCTGCTTGCCAGCGTTGGCCGTGGCCAGCACAACACGCATGGCTCAGTCCGCGAGCGCCTGCGATTGCAGCGCGCACAGCTCGCCGATGCCGGTGGCGGCGAGATTCAGCAGCGCATCGAGTTCATTGCGCCGGAAGGCGTGACCCTCGGCCGTGCCCTGCACTTCGATGAAACCGCCGCCGTTGTTCATCACCACGTTCATGTCGGTCTCGGCCTCGGAATCTTCCTCGTAGTCGAGATCGAGCACCGGTATGCCCCCGACGATGCCCACCGACACTGCAGCCACCTGGCCATGCAACGGGCTGCCCTTGAGCACGCCGCGCCGACGCAGCGCATCGACGGCATCGGCGAGTGCCACGTAGCTGCCGGTGATCGATGCGGTGCGTGTGCCGCCATCGGCCTGCAACACATCGCAGTCGATGGTCACGGTGCGCTCACCGAGCGCGCGCATGTCGACCACCGCGCGCAGCGAGCGCCCGATCAGGCGCTGGATTTCCTGCGTACGCCCGCTCTGCTTGCCGCGCGCCGCTTCGCGCGCCGAGCGCGTATGGGTCGCACGCGGCAGCATGCCGTACTCGGCCGTGACCCATCCCTGGCCTTTGCCGCGCAGGAAGCCGGGCACACCCTCTTCGATGGTCGCCGTGCACAGCACGCGCGTATCGCCGAATTCCACCAGCACCGCGCCTTCCGCGTGGCGCGTGTAGTGACGCGTGAAGCGCACCGCGCGCAGCGCATCGGCGGCGCGTTCGTTACGACGTTTGCTCATCGGTATTACTCCAGGAAACGCAGCACAACGGCCGAAGTGTTGTCGGCCGTGGGGCCACCCAGGGACACGGCGCGCTCGCCCAGGGCATTGAGTGCGGGGGCCAGCGGTGCCTGCGGATCGGCGAACGCGGTGCCGATGATCTCGTCATCGAGATTGGCCCACAGGCCATCGGTACACACCAGCAGCACATCGCCGGCCTGCAGCACCTGGCGCGTGCTGATGTCCATCTCGGGCAGCAGGGCCTCGCCGCCGAGACAGGACTCGACGAAATTGCGCATGGGGTGATGCTGCGCCTGATCGGCACCGATCACGCCCTCGCGCACCAGCAGCTCGACGTGCGAGTGATCGCGCGTGCGCGCGATCACCTTGCCACGACGCATGTGATAGGCGCGACTGTCGCCCACATGCGCGAAGTAAGCCGAGGTCCGTTGCACCAGGCACAGTGCGATGGTGGCGCGCGGCCGGCTCTCCAGCGGGAAGTCGGCGCCGTGCTTGACGATCTGTTGATGCGCCGCGCCTAGGGAGAGATGCAGGAAACCCAGCGGATCGAGCAGCGGGCGCGCCACCGCGCGAAAGCGCTGCCCGATCAGCTCCTGTGCAATCTGCGCGGCACGCTCGCCCTCGGCATGCCCACCCATGCCATCGCAGGCAATCAGGAGCGAGGCCGCCTCGGTGACCTCGGCGCCAACACGGTCCTGATTACTCTCGCGCGCTCCCAGCAGGCTGAGATCGGCATGTTCAACGCGCAAGCGGGCTCCAGATCGTTTGAGTTAGACTAGCCGCGTCTTATAACATTCTGCGCACAACGAAGTAAGCGCCCGCCCGTATCCGCCCCCAGGTTTACTTATGATCTCGAGCATGACCGGTTTTGCGCGCCAGGAGTGTGCCGGCGCTTTTGGCACCCTGGTCTGCGAGATCCGCAGCGTCAATCACCGCTTTCTGGATGCTGCGGTGCGTTTACCAGAGAGCTGCCGAGCCCTGGAAACCGAACTGCGCCAGCTGTTGGCCCGCGACCTGCGCCGTGGCAAGGTGGACTGCACGCTGCTGCATCGGCCGGCCACGGCCGCGGGCGCGCTGCAGGTCGATGAAGCCACGCTTACGCAGCTCGTGGCCCGCAGCACCGAGCTCGCCCGCACGCTGCCCGAGCAGGGCCGCATCAACGTGCTCGAGCTGCTGCGCTGGCCTGGCGTGCTGCGCGATGAACAGCCGGATAGCGAGGCACTGTTCCATGCGGTGCGCGCGCTGTTCGCCGCGACGCTCAAGGACCTAAGCTCGGCGCGTCTGCGCGAAGGCCAGAGGCTCACGGATCTGATTGTGCAGCGCTGTGTCGTGCTCGAGGAGCTGGTCGCGCAGGTGCGTGCACGACTGCCTGAGGTGCTCGCGCGCGTGCGTACGCGACTCGAAGAGCGACTGCGCGAACTCGGTGGTGAGCTGAATCAGGAGCGCATCGAACAGGAAATCGTGCTGCTGTTGCATCGACTCGATGTGGCAGAAGAACTCGATCGCCTCACCGGGCATATCGAAGAGACGCGCCGTACGATGGACGCGCCCGAAGCCGCGGGCCGGCGCCTGGATTTCCTGCTGCAGGAATTCAATCGCGAGGCGAACACGCTTTCATCGAAATCGCAGGATCTCGAGACCACGCGCGTGGCAGTGGAGATGAAAGTGGTGATCGAGCAGATGCGCGAGCAGGTGCAGAACATCGAGTGAGCCGCTGAAAACCCCTGTGAATAGAGGCGCTATGAAAACTGGCTGTAGTCACCGTGCACTCGCCGCGCTGGCTGCCGCGCTGTTCGCGGTGAACGCTACTGCGCTGCTGGCCGACGAACTGCCCGCCGCGCTCTACCAGGATCCCGCCCTTGATTCCGTCCATCCCGCCAGAACCCAGGCCGTGCAGTTCGAGAGTCACGGTGGGCTGCTGAACGCCGAAGTGTTCCGCCCCGCTGGCGCCGGCCCGCATCCCACTGCAATCCTGTTCCACGGATTGCCCGGCAACGATCAAACCCTGGACATCGCCTACGTGATGCGCCGCGCAGGCTGGACCGTGGTTACGTTCCACTACACGGGCTCCTGGGGATCGGTCGGTCAGTTCACGCTGCGCCGTGGTGTTGAAGACACTGCGGCGCTGATTCGCACGCTGCAGCGACCAGAGATCGCTGCCGCCTGGGGTACGGACCCCAAGCGACTCATCCTGATCGGGCACAGTTACGGTGGTTACGTTGCTGCGTGCGCCGCGGACTATGCCCCAGGGCTGCAGGGCGTTGTGTTGCTTGCGCCGTGGGACATCAGTACCGACTACCGACAATGGCACGCGCTGGATCACGCGGCGGCAATGAAGGCCGGCGCGGAGAACTACGACGACGTGGATGGCGCCTGGCCGGCACGTACCACGAGCTGCTGACACGCGAGACACTGGAGCACGGCCTCGAGTTCGATCTCAGCAAACTGGCCGTTGCGCTTGCAGCGCATCCGGTGTTGGTCATCACGGCCACCCGTGATACCGAAGACGATCAGACCGGTACCCTGCTGCAGGCACTGCATGCCATACCGTCGGTGCAGCTCACGGCGTAGGTGATGGAGACCGACCACTCATTCAGTGATCAAAGGATTGTGCTGCAGGCGGCGGTGGTGCGCTGGGTCGCGGCGCTTCGTATGAATTGAGGGCCGCGCGTAGCGGTCGATTCAGTCAAGCGCTGACTTTGCCGAAGCGCACTGACACCAATCGCAATTCTCCGCTGACGGCGGCCGCACGCCACCGGTGAGCAACGCGGCGGCCTTGCGAAACGCCTCATCGACTCAGCTGCGATCGCAATCGACCGAGATCATCCGCGTGCGGAACTTGAGCACGTCGTTGAACGCGCCAACGTCCTTGATGCCGTTGGCGTAGACCAGCCAGATGCGCGCGTCCGCGTTGAAGCCGGCCTTCTCGATCAGGAACTGGTACATCTCGAGCTGACGCTTGTAGCCGGGATAGATGTTCTGCGCGGTGATTTCATCGGCCTTGGCGGTGGCCTTGGTAGTCCACGACGATCCGGCTGCCATCGGGCTTGCGCCACAGATCGTCGATGGCCCCATAGAAGGTCCAGCCGGATTCGGGTTCCGTCCAGCGGACGCCCTTGAAGTTGCTGCGCCAGGTCTCCAATTCCGCATGCTGGAACGGAATGGCGGCCGCTGGGGCGACCGAGGCCGAGGACGATGTCATCGTAGAAGCAACGCGGGCATTCCAGCCAGAGATCCAGCTTGCTGCGGCTGAACTGGCGGCGGGTCATGGATCGGGTGGTCATGGTGCGCCTGGTGTGCACCGTAGGTGCCGGCGGTACGAGTGCGGTAACCTAATGGCAATTCAGGGGGAACTCCAATGTCCAAACCCGTGAGACTCATCCTCGCCGTGGTCGCTGCGTTGGTGACCTGGGCTGTCGTGGCCACAGTCATCAATTTCGGTCTGCGCGCGGCAATTTCCGGCTATCGCGCTGAAGAAGTCATGCTGTCGTTCTCGCTGGGCTCCCAGATCGCGCGGCTGGCGATGGGCCTCGTAGCGACAGCCGCGGCTGCGATCGCTGCGATGGTGGTAAACCGTGGTGTCATGGCCGCGCCGGTCATCGCGGGTTTGCTGCTGCTGGCCATGTTCGTGCCAATGCACCTGAGGATCTGGTCACATTTCCCGGTGTGGTATCACCTGTTCTTCCTGGCCTCGCTCCCGATCGTGAGTTACGGAGCGGCGCGATGGTGGGCGAGCAGAACGCCATCGCAAAGCGCTCACTGAACGCGATCCCGCCATGATGACCGCTATCGATCCCAACACGCTGCCGTTCGTGGCACCGTGCCGGCCATTGTCTGCGGGGGCACCGCTCACGTGGTTGCGGCTCGGGTGGCGCGACCTGAGGCGCGGGCCGCGACGGTGATGAGTGTGTTCCGCCCGGTCGAAGCTTTCCCTGGTTGGCGCGATCTCATTCCCTATTTCGGCATCGGCTCGGTGGTGGGAGCGCTGTTCTCGGCGATCGTGTTCGCGGCGACAGCGTTCTCGCTGCCGATGCTGGTGTGGGGACTGCTGATCGCGCTTGCCGTCGCTATAGGGTTCTTCACCGCGTTCATCGGCTTCATCGTACTGCTGCCACTGCTCGGGCACGCAACCTGGCATGCCTATCGCACCACGATCGATGCATCGGCGTGGCCGGAAACGCACGACTAGGCCGGGCATTCGAAACCGGGGAGCGCACACATGAACAGCAACAAGGCCACGATCTGCCTTATGTATGACCACAACGCCGAGGATGCGGCACAGTTTTATGCGGCCACCTTCCCGAACAGCTCTGTCGGCCAGGTGCACCGCGCGCCCTCTGACTATCCCGACGGCAAGCAAGGCGGCGTGCTCGTGGTCGAGTTCACCGTGCTGGGCATTGCCTGCATCGGCGTGAATGGTGGGCCGCGCTTCACGCACAGCGAAGCCTTCTCGATCCAGGTCTCAACCGCGGACCAGGCCGAGACCGATCGCTACTGGAACGCGGTCGTCAGCAACGGCGGCAAGGAAAGCCAGTGTGGCTGGTGCAAGGACAAATGGGGTGTGTCGTGGCAGATCACGCCGTCCGTGCTGACGCGTGCCATGGGCGATGCCGACCCTGCGGTGCGCAAGCGCGTGTTCGAGGCGATGATGCGCATGAAGAAGATCGACATTGCGGCGATCGAGGCCGCGCGGCAAAGCTAAGCGACGGCTCGCCGGTCCGGTTCAGGCGCGGCCGAGGCACCACGGATCAGGCTGCATGTCTTTGGGCGGATCACTGAATCCCGGGGCCGGGAAACGCGCCTTGAAAGTGAAGGCCTCGCGCGTCGGGCCGTAGCGATCGAGCCGCCACAGTCTCGAGAGCCCCTCATCCACGCTCGGCACATGACCGGCAGGCACCCACCATAGCGCCTGGTACGCGGTTTCATAGCGCTCGAAATATTCGCGTCGCCGCGCCATCTCGGGTGTATGCGCGCTGCGGTAGACGAATTCGAACAGCGATTCGGCATCGGCCCACACCGACATGTTCACGAGAAGCAGCGGGTCGGAGGTGGCCTGCACGTCAGTGGCATTGCCAGACTCGCTCTGCAGGCGCCAGATGAAGCCGGGTGATTGATCGGCGAGCGCATTGATGCGATCGAGCGCATCGAAGAAAGGTGCCACGCTTGCATCGCCGCGCGGCGCGACCATGCGCCCGACGTTGATCTGCGCGTGATGCCAGGCGGCGCCGGCTGTGGATATATCCATGATTTCTGCTCTTGATCTTAAGGTTTGAAACTATCTCATGCCGGATGGTTGCGGGTATAGAATCTGGTCGCCAACCTCCACAACAACGCCAACGCAGGGAGTGCGCAACATGAAATTCAATTTTCGTCTCTTCACTGCCACCACACTGATCGCGCTGTTTCCGGCACTGACCCTGGCCGCCGCCAGCCCCTGGGATGGCACCTGGCAACTCAAGACGGGCAGCTACAAGACCACCGGCAAGCCGGACAAATACCTGCTGATCAACGGCCAGTACACCTGCGGTATCTGTAATCCAAGCTATACGGTCAAGGCCGATGGCACCGATCAGCCGATCACTGGCAGCGCCTATGCCGACACCGTGGCTGTCAAGATCGTTGATGCGCACACGGTCGATCAGGTCAATAAGCAGAAAGGCAAGGTGCTGGTGAAGTTTCGGCGCACGGTTTCGGCCGACGGCAAGAGCATGGTGCTCGAGGCCACGAACTACATGGGCGTGAAGGAAGTGCATTTCAGCAGTACCTCCGTGCGCACGGCGGCCGGCGCTCCGGGATCGCACGCGCTTTCGGGTGAATGGCAGGCAAGCACGGCCGATGACATCTCGGATGCGGGCCGGACGATGGGCATCGAATCCACTGCCAAGGGCATGAAGCTCTCATGGAATGGTAGCGTTGCCGATGCGCAGTTCGGTGGTCCGCCGGTGTTGCAGACCAACGATCCGGGTCACGTGATGGTGGCGCTGAAGAAGTCGGGCGAGCGCACGATCGAGGAGACCGACACGATCAAGGGCAAGGTGTCCGACGTGATCCGCTACGAGCTCTCAGCCGACGGCAAGGCCATCACGGTCGCGGACGAGGACAAGCTGCACGAGCAGCACAACAGCTACCTGATGGAGAAGCTGCACTAGCCGGCGACGGCGGTGCTATCTCACCGCCAGCGCGTAGTGCGTCTCGCTCTTCGCCAGCTGGTACACGCCGAAATCGCAGCTGTAAACCGTCCAGGCCTGCGTCGTATCGCCCGCGTAAGTGGTCGAGGTCCAGTAGTACTCGGACACGATGTAGTTGTTGAAAATCACGGGCCCGATCACGGCGGGGCCGGCCTGCGGCTGGCCGTTGAAGTAGCTCGCCTGCGGAAAGGTGGGCGCACGATCGGACAGGCTCAAGAGTTCGTTGCGATTGGGCAGCCGCCATTGGCCAGCGCTTGAGCCATCGGCCAGGCCGCACTGGCCGGCGGCGAGCGCGTTCACGGCGTTCAACGCAGCGGACCAGGTCTGCTGGATGCAGTCAGCCTGCTTGAGCCACGTAAGGCCCGTGACCGTGTCGTGGAGCGTCCCATCGCCGTTGTCGATGAAGCGCGGTGATGTGAGCGGCGCGCCCAGTTGCAGGCTCGCGTCGGTGCCTGCTGCAGCGGTCGCATCGCCACCCTGGCCGTTGTAGACACCGGTGGCCAGCACGTGCACTGCACCCGGCGCGCCCGAGCGCACCGGCCACAAGGCATTCATGGAAGTCGTCTTGGCGTTGTTGAATGAGCCGTCGTTCGGATCAATGCCATTGATCCAGCGGCCATCGGTGAAGCGGATCGCCATCGCGTTCGATGGCAAAGCCATATAGGTGGTCGAAGACCAGTAGGCATGAATGGCGTCGACGTTTGTGAACGGCGCACCCGATGACAGCGCGGGATTCGTCTGCGACACATCCACCAGGCTCTCGAGTTCGTTCGCGTTGGGCATGCGCCACTGCCCGGCGCTGGAGCCATCCGTGAGACCGCAGCTGCCGCTCGCCAGTTGATGTGCGGCGCTGAGGGCGCTTGACCAATCCGTGGCTGCGGTGCAGCCCGCGTCCTTCAACCAGATCAGGCCGCTCAGGTGATCGGTGACGGTGCCATCTGCATTGTCGGTGAAGCGTGTCGCGGGCCACGCGACTCCGGACTGATTGGCGTAGTCATCGCCGCTCGCAAAGCTCGACGCTTGCCCGGTGCGCGCCAGGCTCGCGACATGATCGCTGGGACCATACGCCGTGAAGTTCGCGCCCATCACCGTGTGTGTGGGCATCGAGGCGATACGGATGATCGTGCGATACAGTCCGTTGAAGTCGCTGCGCTCGATCGCGCTCGCCGGATCGCTCGTCGCGGGATAGAAGCCGAAGCCGGACTTCTGCACGTACAATGCGTAGTCCGAATTCGCACCAGTCTGAAGACCCGACAGCGAATAGTTGCCCTTGGCATCGGTCTGCGCGCTCACCGCCGCATTCGTGTTCAGGTGGTAGACGCTTACCGTGACACCTGCCACTGGCGCACCGGCCAGGTCGACGATTGCTCCGGACACCATGCTCGTCACGGGCCCGTTGTTACCTTGCAGGTTGCCCGAACCGCCCGAGGAACCGCCGCCACCACAGGCGTTGAGCAGCGCAATGCCTGCAATCAGGTGTAGCCGACTGATGAATCGCATAGTTGAGTTTCCATAGAATGTCTCAACGGTTAACGGCGGCTGCGGACGAAGGCTTTACCGTTCAGTTCACACTTTTCACAGCGGCTAAAGGGGTTTTGATTGCTGACATAACCACTGCGCATGCCGCCGGTGGCCTAGAATCAGCACCCCACGCGCCCAACCAGGATCACCGCCCCATGATCACTCTCTATTACCGCCCCAAGACCCGCGCCACGCGCTTCATCTTCCTGCTGGAGGAACTGGGTGCACCGTATGAGCTGAATCTGGTGACGATCCGCGGACGCGAAGGCGGCGCGATCGATCCGGCCAATCCGCATCCGCATGGCAAGGTGCCGGCGATATCGGATGATGGTGAACTGGTGTTTGAATCACCCGCGATCGCGCTCTACCTCACCGACAAGTACCCCAAGAACAAGCTCGGCCCGCTGGTCGGCGAACGCGAGCGCGGTGCGTATCTCTCGTGGCTCAGTTATTACACCGGCGTGCTCGAGCCCGCCTTCATGTCGAAGTTCATGAACACCGAGGTGCCGCGCGGCACGGCGGGCTGGGTGCCCGTGGACGAAGCGATGCCGGCGGTGCTGAAGCAATTGGGCGCGGGCCCCTGGATGCTCGGCGAGCGCTTCAGTGCGGTAGACGTGCTCTACGGCACCACCTTCGCAATGTTCGCGCAGAGCCCGATGATGCCCAAGTCGGCGGCGATCGACACTTATATACAGCGCGTGGTGGCGCGGCCGGGGTTCAAGCTGGCGCAGGAGCGCGAACAGGCGACTTGCTAACCGCGCCCTGCCTCGACGCCCTCGAGTTCGCCGCTGTCGTTCACCTGGACTGATAGCTGGATAGGCTGGCAGCACACCTGGCAATCCTCGATGTATGACTGCGGCCCGGCAGAGAGATCGAGCTGCACGCCGATGTGTTCACCGCAATAGGGGCACTCGATGTCCACGTGGCGCTGCAGCGCATCGTTGCCAGCTTCCGGGCCCGGTTCCAAGACCGGGTCCAGGCCGTACAGGCGATCGATGTCTGTAGTCTTGCCGTTCATGATTCCCCGTGGGAGTCATTCTAGGCCAGTGGCCGCGCGCCATGAACTCGGCCTGCGACGCTCATTGGCGCATGGTGAAGCGCAGCGCTCCACGCCAACGTTCGCCTTTGTGGCGATATTGCCCAGAATTGCAGGCGGGTACTACTTCCTGCGCCGCACTGTCACCAGCTTATCCTGCCGCTTAACTTCAAACCGCGGCGTTGCCTCAAGCAGGTCACTGAGTTTCGAATAACCGTAGTTGCGCGAGTCGAAGTCGGGCCGCTTTTTAGTGAGTATGCTCCCCACCTCTCCCAAGTGCGCCCAGCCGCTGTCGTCGGAGGCGGCGTCCACCGCACCGTCCACCAGCTCCAGGAATTCCTTGTCGCCGTCGAGCTCCGCCGCAACCTTGGGGCGCGGCGCCTGGCCTTCGACGCGCGTGAACACCTCGGTGTAGATGAAGCGATCGCAGGCCGCCACGAAGGGTTGTGGTGTTTTCTTTTCACCGAAACCGTAGACGTGCTTGCCCGATTCCTTCAGGCGCGAGGCCAGTCGCGTGAAGTCGCTGTCGCTCGAGACGATGCAAAAGCCATCGACATTGCCCGCGTACAGCGGATCCATCGCATCGATGATCATCGTGCTGTCGGTCGCGTTCTTGCCCTTGGTGTAGGCGAACTGCTGGATGGGCGTGATGGAATGCTCCAGCAGCACGCCCTTCCACGACCCCAGGTTGGGTGTGGTCCAATCGCCGAAGATGCGGCGCACCGTGGCGCGGCCGAGCTTGGCCACTTCATCGATCAGGCCTGTGACGATGGCGGGGTTGGCGTTGTCGGCGTCGATGAGAACGGCGAGGGTAGAACTGGACTCGGTGGCAGTAGGCATGGGCTGGAGAGTTACTGCTTTCGCACGCCAACATCTAGCGCGCCAAGCTTCGGGCATTGGCCTCCAAACCACCGGTTCGCCACCATTTGCTAGGATTCACCGACACTAACGGCCCGTTACAGGAGCGCTCATGCCAACGATTGCGAGAGTTCACCAGTTTGTCGGGGGCCTGACTCATCTTGCTGTAACCATGGTGTTGGCGCTCGGTGCGGCCACTAGCCGCGCGGCAGAACCCGCTCCTGTCGAGCCAGTACCGCCGATTGCTGCCACAGGCCCAAGAGTCGTACTGCACCTCCAGACCGGCGACATCGTGATCGCCCTCGACCCCGAGCACGCACCCATCTCCACCGCCAACTTCCTCCACTACGTCGACCATAAGCGCTACGACAACGCCCGCTTCTACCGCGCGCTGAAAGTCGACGACGCCGGCCAGTACGGCCTGCTGCAGGGCGGGCTGCGCGGCGGCCGCGTCCAGGAGTTCAAGCCGATTGCGCACGAGTCGCCAACGGTGACAGGGCTACGTCACGTCGAGGGTGCGGTATCGATGGCGCGCAACGCACCGGGCACTGCCACCTCCGAATTCTTCATCGTGGTGGGCGACCTGCCCTCGCTCGATGGCGGGCCCGACGACCGGGGATACGCGGTGTTCGGCCATGTGGAATCGGGGATGCCGCTGGTCCATGACATGCTCAGCCTGCCGCGTTCCCAGGATGTGGGCGATGGTTCCATGAGCGGGCAGATTCTCGCCGAGCCCGTGAAGATCCTGACCGCACGGCGGGTGGCGCCGTAGGTCCCGCCGGTTCCAGGCCACGCATTCGCGTGGACGCCCAACTGCGTCTACGCTAACGTTGCGGCCCTGCGGTGGCCAGAACAACAACAGCACCGTAAACAAAACCAAGGGGGAATCTATGCCCAGTTACAGACACGTGGTCGCGCTGGTAGGAACCGCGCTCGTTGCAACGTTGGCTGCGGAAAGTGCCGTCGCCGTGGATCACTATGCGAAACCATTGGCGCACCCGGTTGGCGCGCCGCAGTCACTCGCGCAGAGAATGTCGGTCGCGGCCCTCGCTGCCACACGCAGCGCCTGGACGCCGCTGACCAACCAGCAGAGCTTCATCGATGGCGCGGCGAATCCGATCCTGCTCACCGATGGTTCGGTGCTGGTGCAGGACGCGGGCTTTCCCGACTGGTGGAAACTGACGCCCGATCAGAGCGGCAGCTACATCAACGGCACCTGGTCGCAGGTCGCCTCCACGCCCGCTTTCTACAGCCCGCTCTATCACTCCACCGCGGTGCTGCCGGATGGCCGCATGATCATCGAGGGTGGCGAATATCTCTTGAGCCTCGATCAGACGCAGCTGGTGCCGAGCTGGACCGCGCAAGGCGCAATCTACGATCCGGTCGCGGATAGCTGGACGATGGTGGCGCCGCCAACCTTCTTCCCCTACCTCGGCACCGAGCAGACCATTGGCGATGCGCAGAGCGTCGTACTCGCCGATGGCACCTTCATGCAGGCCAACTGCTGCACCAACCAGGCGGCGCTGCTCGATCCGCTCACGCTCACCTGGACTTCGGCGGGCACCGGCAAGTTCGACATCAATGATGAAGAAGGCTGGACACTGCTGCCGAATCGCAAGGTGCTCGCGGTCGATGCCTACGTCGGCTCTTATGAGCCGGCGGGCACGGGCTCCGAGCTTTACAACGCGCGCACCAAGACCTGGAGCAGCGCGGGCAGCACCGTGACGCAACTCTGGGATTCCTCCGCCGACTGTGGCGGCAGTGCCGTGGCAACCTATGAAGTGGGTCCTGGCGTACTGCGGCCCGATGGCACGGTGTTCTACACCGGCGCCAATGCCTGCGCCGCGGCGCACACGGCAATCTACAACTCGCGCAAAGGTACCTGGTCCGCGGGTCCCGATTTTCCGGATGGCCTCGGCATTGCCGATGGCCCGGCCGCGCTCGAGCCCAACGGCAAGGTGCTGATGATGGCCAGCCCCGGCGTGTTCAGCACGCCCTCAGTATTCCTCGAGTGGGACGGCCGCAACCTGAAAGAGATTGCCGGCCCGCCCAATGCGGCGATCGACTCCTCTTTCTTCGGCAACATGCTGGTACTGCCGACCGGGCAGATCCTGCTGACGGATATCTCGAACGACATCGAGATCTACACGCCCGCCAGCGGCGAACAGGAATCGGAGAATGATCCGAGGATCTATGCGGCGCCTTCGCAGGTACGCCGTGGCAACAGTTATCGCGTGATCGGCCGCGGCTTCAACGGCATGTCGCAGGGCGCCTCCTACGGCGACGATGCACAGGCCGCCACCAACTTCCCACTGGTGCGCATCACCAACAATCGCACCGGACACGTGTCCTACGCGCGCACGCATGATCACAGCAGCATGGCTGTGGCCAGCGAGGAGACGGTGTCGACCACCTTCGATGTGTCAGCTGCGCAGGAGCGCGGCGCCAGCGTGCTTCAGGTGATCGTGAACGGCCACGCTTCGCAGAAGTTGCCGATCACGGTGCAGTGATCGCGACGCGGTGATTGAAGCGGGCGCGCGGGCCAGAAGACTCGCGCGCCCGTTGACTGCGTTGTACTCTGCATGCCCGATCAGGCAGATCCAGGAGTACACGCGTGAAGACAATCCTCCCGGCCCTGCTCTCGTGCCTGCTCGCCACCACGGTGAGTGCGGCCGTATCGCCTGATACGCAGTGGAGCGCCTACGGCGGCGACGCCGGCGGCACGCGCTACTCGCCACTCACGCAGATCACGCCGGCGAATGTCGACAAGCTCCAGGTCGCCTGGACCTTCCGCACCGGTGAGCTCGGCCAAGGCGTCAAGGACTGGAGTCGCTCGGCCTTCGAGGCCACGCCAATTCTCTATGACGGCACGCTGTACCTGACCACCAGCAGCACGGATGTGGTCGCGGTGTATGCCGTGACCGGCAAACTTCGCTGGCATCACGACAGCGCCAGCCGCAAGGACCTGCACTACTCCGATGGCGTGTCGCGCGGTGTATCGCTGTGGGTGGATGAGGCCAGCGCACGCAACGCCGTGTGCCATGCGCGCATCTACGCGCCGACTCTCGATGGGCGCTTGCTGGCGCTCGACGCCGCCACCGGCAAGGCCTGCACGGATTTCGGCGAGCAGGGCGCGGTGAACCTGCTGAAGGACATCCGCTCGCAGTATGAAACGGGTGACGAGTGGCGCGACTATCTCGTGACTTCACCGCCCGCGATTCTCGATGGCAAGGTGATCGTGGGTTCCTCCATCGGCGACAACCGCGCGGTGCTGGAGGAACTCGGCACCGTGCGTGCTTTCGATGCGCGCAGCGGCAAACTGGTGTGGAGCTGGGACCCGATTCCGCGCGACCCCTCCAACCCCGCATATAGGGAGTGGAGTGCGGAGAGCCTGAAGACTGCAAGTGCCGCCAACGCCTGGGCGCCATTGTCGGTGGATGCCGTACGCCACCTGGTGTTCGTGCCCACGGGCTCGGCGAGTCCCGATTTTTTCGGCGGCGAGCGGCCGGGCGACAATCGTTGGGCGAATGCCGTGGTGGCACTCGATGGCAACACCGGCGCGCTCAAGTGGGGCCAGCAGCTGGTGCATCACGACCTCTGGGACTACGACGTCGCTTCGCAACCGACGCTCGCCGTGCTGATGCACGACGGTCGACAGGTGCCGGCCGTGATCCAGGCGACCAAGACCGGATTCCTTTATACCTTCGATCGCGACAGCGGCGCAGCGCTGTTCCCGATCGTCGAAAGGCCGGTACCGCAGGATGCGGTGGCTGGCGAACATCCCTCGCCCACGCAACCCTTTCCAGTGGCGCCGCCGGCGCTGACGCGCCAGTCGAAGATCACTGCGGATGATGCCTGGGGCATCGCCTGGTTCGACACGCGCAGTTGCCGCAAGCGCATCGAGAGCAATCGGTCCGAGGGCATGTTCCAGCCACCCTCGCTCAAGGATTCGCTGATGCAGCCGGGCAATGCAGGCGGCTCCAACTGGGGTGGCATTGCCTTCGATCCGCAGCGGCAGATCGCGGTGGCCAATACGATGACGCTGCCGTTCCTGGTAGCGCTCGTTCCGCGTGCGCAGCTTAAAGAACAGAAGGAATCAGCGGCGTACAAGGATTTTGAGTTCGCGCGCCAGACTGGTACGCCCTATGCGATGCGTCGCACTGCCTTCAAGTCCTCGCTCGGCATTCCCTGCGTGAAGCCGCCATGGGGTCAGCTTACTGCGGTCGACATGCAGCACGGCACCATCAAGTGGCAGGTGCCACTGGGCGACACGCCCTACATTCATATGAACCTGGGCATGCCGGGCCTCGGTGGCCCCATCGTCTCGGCGAGCGGGCTCATCTTCATAGCCGCGAGTCTCGATGACCGGCTGCGTGCCTACTCGACCGACAGCGGCAAGTTGCTGTGGGAAGTAAAACTGCCGGCGGGCGGCCAGGCCACGCCGATGACTTACGCCATCAACGGCAGGCAATACTTGGTGATTGCGGCGGGTGGATACAAAGGTGACAGTACGCGTGGCGACTATGTGCTCGCCTACGCGTTAAAGTGAGAGCCGGGGTCAGGCGCCTGGGAGGGAATGCCATGTCAGTGAACCGGCGGTTGCTGGCTTTATTCGTGTCTGTGGGGTTGGCCAGTATTGCCAGCGGCGCCAGCAACGAGTTGCTGCCGCCCGGCAAATCGCTTTCCAAAGACCTGAAGTTGCCGAGCAACGCCATCATCGCGGTGTATCTGCCCGCGGCGAAGCGCGAGTTCAGATTGTCGACCTCGGTCGGTGGGTTGTGGGGCATGTCCGGTCATTCTTTCGAGGCCAACATTAAGGGCGTACTGCAAGGATATTTTGCGCCCGGTTTCGTCATCGACGCGGGCGCTGATACCCCCTTCGGCCTGCTGCTGGCGATCCACCCGGAACTGAAAGCCGAGAGCGGCAAGTTCCGCACCACGCTCAGCTATCGCGTGATCGATCCCGCGGGCAAGGTGCTGCTGACCGATCAGCAGGTGGATCTCGCGCCGATGCGGCAGCTCAATATCAACGACCTGTCCAAGTCGTGGCAACGTGCGGCGCGCCTGGTGATGTACGACGTATTGACCCGACTGCAGCCTGACGCCGGGAAATATCCCGCTGTCGGCCTGTTGAAGAACCTCAAGCCCATTCAATATGTGGATCACGACAAGGATACGGCCAGTGGTACCGGTTTCTATATCAACGCCGCGGGCCAGGTGTTGACGGCGGCGCACGTGCTCGACGACTGCGCGCTTGTCGAGGTGCAGCGCGATGAGCAGATTCTGGCCGCGACGCCAGTGGCGCAGAGCCACCTGGTGGATCTGGCGGTACTCGATACGGCGACGCCCGCGCCGCATTTTCTCCCGCTACGCAAGGGCTATGAAATCACGCTGGGTGAAGCGGTCACCAATGTCGGGTTTCCGCTGCAGAAAATTCTGGCTGCCACGCCGAACCTGACGCGCGGCAATGTCAGTTCGCGCGGCGCGCTGGCCGGTTCGGTCGGCCAGTTCCAGTTTTCGGCGCCGATCCAGCCCGGCTCCAGCGGTGGACCGGTGGTTTCTGACGGCGGCGAGTTGCTGGGCATTACCGTCAGCACGCTGGCCACCAACAAGTTCATCCCCGCTGGAGCCTTGCCGCAGAACGTGAACTTCGCGCTCGACGCGCGCTACGCGGCGATGTTCCTGCAGCGTAACAACATTGCCTTTACCGAGGTCGAGCCCAATGCGCAGGGCAACATCCACATCGCCAACGATGCGGCGCTGGGTTCGGTGGTTGGCATTTCATGTTTTCAATAGGGAGTCAGCAATGAAGAGCTTCCTTGCCTGCGGGCTGTTGCTGTGTGCGCTCGCGGTTTCGGCGGAGCAGGTCGAAGTGCCAGCTACGGCACTGCCAGCTATCCAGTACCGGGGCGACGTCGCCGGCGACGAACTCTACACGCTGATCAAGGCCGATGCGCACTTTGCAAAACTGGGCAAGGAGATCTTCGGCTGCCCAATCGTGTTGCACGTCTGGCACACCTTCGAGTTGACTGGCGGCGGCAAAGCTTCGACCCTGGCCTCGGCAATCTTTGCCGGCGGCACACTCGGGCTTTTGCCGGTGGTGACCAACGGCGATTCGTCGATCTACTATGAGATTGAGGTCAACGGCACGCCGCTCGCGATCTACAGCTACAAGAAGAATTTCACGCGCTCGCAGAACATCTATACCAACGACACCACTTATGGCATGGGCAAGGAAGGCCTGGAGTGGGCCAAGGGCACAGTGAGTCAGTTCCTGGCTGATTCTGCCAAGGATGAGCGGCTTGCTGCGCTGATCAAGGAATATGAGTTTTACTTCAGCACACCCGCTGCTGCGGCTGATGCGGTTAAGCACTAGTCGCGACGATCGTTCAGTTCACGACGACCTGGAAGCGCACCCGGAAGCTCGGCTGCCCCGCCGCAGTCGCGCCGGCCATCGTGCCGGTAGGTGCAATGCGAATGCCCGTGACGCGTGAATCCACACCGTTGGCATTCGCGACCGGCGTGTAGGTGAAGGGCGCACCGCCACCCACCTGACTCGAGTACGTAACGTTCGCGGCAACTAAGCTCATGCCGCTCGCGGGCGCACCATCGAAGAACTGCACCGGCGTACCACCGACCACCATCGCGGTGTTGACCGGAATCACATCAGTGATCACGAGCGAATTTGCATCCACCGGCGCAGTACCGGTGTTCGCCACCGTGATGTCGTAGGCCGAGGTGCCGCCGGGAATGCGTTTCGGATTCACGGCGTTGTTAAAGGGATCGGCCGTGGCGGTTGTGGTCTTGGTCACCAGCAACGCCACGGTGGGTGGCTTCGGTGTGTTGTTGATCGTGCAGCGGATGTCATCGCCATTGCGCGGCGTGACCGAGCCGCCGACAGTGGTCGGCAAGGTGGTGGCTGAGCCCGCCATGTTGTTGGTGCAGGCGATCGTCGCGCTGTAGTAACCCAGCACCGTGGTGCCGGCGCCGCTCTCGCTCAGCGTATAGGCCACGGTCGGCGGCACCACCGTGGTCGCGGTGCTGCTCACGGTCAGCGTGCTGCCACTGCCCGCGGTGGTGGCGGTGGCATCCACGGTTGCGCCATGCGCGATGGTCAGCGTGAATTGATCGCCGGCGAACACGCGCGTCGCGGCGAGCGCCTTCGTAAGCGTGATGCGTGGCTGCGCGATGTTGGTGAACACGCAAGTGATGCCATCGCCATAGGCGAGCGTGGCAAAGTTGTAGGAGCTCACTGCGGCCGCGGTGGG
This sequence comes from Gammaproteobacteria bacterium, assembly GCA_025350055.1. Lineage (GTDB taxonomy): Bacteria > Pseudomonadota > Gammaproteobacteria > Steroidobacterales > Steroidobacteraceae > FEN-1191. The sequence goes on from JANXYK010000013.1 coordinate 34,989, forward strand.
CAACGCGGTCGCCGAGCCCGCATTCACATTGCTGCAGGTGAGGCTGGGCACATATTTAGTGAGTGCGCTGGCGCTGCCGGTGGCCATCACTTCATTCACGGTGACGGGATACCCCGAAGCCACGGTGGCCACTGCGGGAGTGAAGCCGCTGGTGCCCGCGCCACTCGTCGTGGCGGTAGCGAGCGACGCGGAGTTCTGCGTGGCCACCACGGAATACTGGAACTGGTCGGTCGGGTCGATGCGCGTGCCGGTCAACGTCTTGTTCACCGACACCCAGGCATAACGCACTGCGATCATCACACCTTGCAATCCGCCGGCCACGAGTTTCGTGGTCACGGTGGTGGGCGTCGAGCTGCCGAAGATATATCCGCCCACCGTGCCGGCAACACCGGTCTCGGTGACGGTGAGTCCACCGCCCGAGGTTGCTACAGTCGGATAGGTGGCGCCCGAGATCGGCGGAATCTGATCGAGCGTGATCCAGGCGCTGCCGTTGGTCGTGAAGGCCAGCGACTCGCCGCCGTTGGACGATTCTCCATCGGCGACCACGATCGCGTAGGCAGCATTGGTGCTGAGGCCCGATGGCGGCGTCACCAAGATGTTGCTCAAGGTCACCGTGACCGTGCCGGCTGCAGAGGTGTAGAGCACCGGGCTGCCCGGAATGCCGATGAAGGCCGAATTGCCCACGGCCGAGCCACTCCAGGAGGGCGAGGCGATGGCGTTCATCGCCGCCGTCGACTTGAGCGTGAACTGCAGGCTGGCGCCGTCGGCCAGCGTGAAGCTGAAATTCTGGCCAGCGGCCGAGCGCGCGGTCGCGTCGTTGTAATTGCCAAGGTTGAGCCAGCAGTAGCTGCGCCAGTCGGCGGGAGCACTACCGGCGGAAGTCGCTGGCGCGCAGGTGTCGGCCCGGCTGGTAGCGATAAGGCCGAACAGCAGGCAGGGCATAAGCCATAGCAGGCGTGCATTGTTCATGGCGCGGATTGTATGCGATGGCGGGCCACGCGCGATCGGGCCAGAATAGCGTTCATGACCGCCGTCACAAGACCACGTCGTCTGTACATACTTTCTGCCCCTTCGGGCGCCGGTAAAACCAGTCTCGTGAAGGCGTTGCTGGCGGCGCGCCCGGGCCTGGTGGTGTCGGTCTCGCACACCACGCGCACGCCGCGCGCGCATGAGGTGGATGGGCGCGACTACCACTTCGTAAACACCAAGCGCTTTGCGGGGCTGGTCGCGGATGGCGCCTTTCTCGAACACGCGCGCGTGTTCGACAATCACTACGGCACGGGGCGCGAGCAGGTCGAGGCCAAGCTCGCGAGCGGCCACGATGTGCTGCTCGAGATCGACTGGCAGGGCGCACAGCAGGTGCGCAAAGCGAGCCCGAAATGCACCTCCATATTCATTCTGCCGCCCTCGCGCGCCACGCTTGAGCAGCGGTTGCGCGTGCGCGGCACCGACAGCGATGCGGTGATCGCGCGGCGTCTGGCCGATGCGGCCGCCGACATGTCGCACTGCCGGGAATTCGATTTTGCGGTGGTCAACGACCGCTTCGAGCAGGCGGTGGCCGATTTGCTGTCGATCATCGACGGCCACGGGGCCCAATTGAGGGCAAACAGGCCAGAAATCGAGGCTTTACTGCAGACTTTAGTGGCCTGAGACGGGGCGGATGCCGTAGACTACCGGGGCTATTCCCCCCGAGCTTTAAAGGTCGAACGGCATCATGGCCCGAGTCACTGTCGAAGATTGCCTGGAAAACGTCGATAACCTGTTCCAGCTGGTGCTGCTGGCCTCGCAGCGTGCACGCCGCCTGGCCAACGGGGCCGAGGCCACTGTGCCCGTGGACAACGACAAGCCCACGGTGCTGGCGCTGCGCGAAATCGCCGCCGGCAACATCACGCCCGAGATGCTGAAAGAACCCGATCCGCCGCCAGAACCGGCGGTTGTCCCCGAGGCGGACAACGACTCCACCTTCCGCGCGCCGCAGTTCGGTCTGATCGATCGCGACTGACGGGGTTCGACTAACCCGACACCTAAGGAAGCCATGGACTATGCGTCGTCGCTACTGGGACTGCTCCCCGGCGCCCGACGCACTCCGGGCCTCAAGGAGCTGCTGAGCAAAGTCAGCAGCTACCTGCCTAGCGATCAGGTCGAGCGCATCCGCGCAGCAGCGGAATTTGGCGCCGAAGCACACCAGGGCCAGAAGCGACTCAGCGGCGAGCCCTACATCACCCATCCCGTGGCAGCGGCCGAGATCTTGGCCGACCTGCATCTTGATGCGGACACGATCGTCGCGGCGATCCTGCACGATGTCATTGAAGACACGCCGACTCCTAAGGAAGAGATCGCCACGCGCTTCGGCAAGGACGTTGCCGAGATTGTCGATGGCGTAACCAAGCTCGATCAGATCCAGTTCAAGAGCCGGCAGGAAGCGCAGGCCGAGAGCTTCCGCAAGATGCTGCTGGCGATGGTGCGCGACCTGCGCGTGATCCTGGTGAAGCTGGCCGATCGCACCCACAACTTGCGCACGATGGATGCGGTGGGGCCGGCCAAGCGCCGCCAGGTGGCACGCGAGACACTCGACATCTACGCGCCGGTCGCCGAGCGGCTCGGGCTCTACAGCATCAAGCTCGAACTCGAAGAGCTAGGCTTTCGCACGCTGTATCCGCAGCGCTATCGCGTGATCGAACGCGCGCTGCGGCGTGCGCGCGGCAACCAGAAGGAATTCCTCGGCAAGATCCATGTACAGCTCGAGGCGGCGCTGCAAAAGGCCGGCATCAGCGCCAAGGTCGAGGCGCGCGAGAAGCATCTCTATAGCATCTATCGCAAGATGCAGCGCAAGCGTGCGCCGCTGGCCGAGATCGTGGATGTGTATGGCGTGCGTATCATCGTCGATGCCGTAGACACCTGTTATCGTGCGGTCGGCGTGGTGCACAGCGTGTACAAGCCGATGCCGGGGCGCTTCAAGGATTACGTGGCGATTCCGCGCGTGAATGGCTATCAGTCATTGCACACCACCTTGTTCGGGCCCAATGCGGTGCCGATCGAAGTGCAGATCCGCACGGCGGACATGGATAGCGTCGCAGAGTCTGGCATCGCTGCGCACTGGAAATACAAGGAAAGCGCGAAGGAAGGCTCGGCGCAGCAGGAGCGTGCGCGGGCCTGGCTCTCGAACCTGATGCAGATGCAGGAAGGCGGCAACTCCGAGGAGTTCATCGAGAGCGTCAAGGTCGATCTGTATCCGGACAAGGTGTACGTGTTCACGCCGCGCGGCGAGATCCTGCGGCTGCCACGCGGCGCGACGGTGGTGGATTTCGCATACGCGGTGCACACCGACATCGGCAACCGCTGCGTCGCGGCCAAGGTGGATCGGCGGTTAATTCCGCTGCGCACGGTGCTGCGCAATGGGCAGACGGTGCACATCATTACTGCGAAGGGCGCGCGCCCGAATCCGGCCTGGGTGAACTTCGTGGTGTCGGCGAAGGCGCGCAGCGGCATTCGCCACTACCTGAAGAGCCTGAAGCGCAGCGAGGCCGTGGAGCTGGGCCGCCGGCTGCTGACCCAGGCGCTGGCCGAGTTCAACGTGAAGCTCGAGGACATCGCGCCCGCGGTGATCGAGTCCACACTGCATGACCTGGCGCTGAAAGAAGCGGACGAGCTGTACGAGAAAATCGGTCTCGGCGAGCGGCTCGCGCCCCTGGTGGCGCGCCGCATGCTGCCCGCTGAACAGCCCGAAACGCGCGACGGCAAACTGGCACCGCTGTCGGTAGCTGGCGCCGAAGGCCTGCTGGTCACCTATGCACACTGCTGCTATCCGTTGCCTGGCGATCAGATCGTCGCCTTCCTGAGCACCGGCCGTGGCATCGTGATTCATCGCGGCACCTGCGCCAATGTGGCCGACAGCCACAAGCATCCCGAGAACTGGCTGTCGGTGAACTGGCAGAACACCGAAGGGAAGCTCTTCAAGTCGGAGATCCGCATCGAGGCGATGAACCGCGTCGGCCTGCTGGCTGCCGTTTCGGCCGCGATCAGCGGCACGCAGACCAACATCAGCAGCGTGAACCTTGAGCAACACGAGGCCGAGACCGCGACCATCAGCTTCGTGCTCGAGATCAGCGATCGCGCGCATCTGGCGCGCGCGGTGCGCGTGGTGCGAAGGATGAGCGAAGTGCTGCGCGTCGTGCGTACAATTGCCGGACAGAACCGTAAGAGGAGCGGGCCCACACCATGAGCATCGTTACACCATGAGCATAGTCATCCACACCAAGAACGCGCCACAGGCGATCGGCACTTACTCGCAAGCGATGCGCGCCGGCGACCTGGTGTTTGTCTCGGGCCAGATCCCGCTCGATCCGGCCACCGGCACTTTGATCACCGGCGACATCGAGGCCGAGATCCGCCGCGTGTTCGACAACCTGAAGTCCATCGCCGAGGCGGCGGGCACCACGCTCGCGGCCTGCGTGAAGCTGTCAGTGTTCCTCACGGATCTCTCGCACTTCGCCAAGGTCAACGAGATCATGGCCACGTATTTCTCCATGCCCTATCCGGCGCGCGCGGCCATCGGCGTCGCGGCCCTCCCCCGCGGTGCGCGGGTCGAGATGGAGTGCATACTCAGCCTCGCCTGAAGCGCAATGCGGCACTGGCGCCCGGCATCGGCCCGGCGCTCGCGGCGAAGCTGGCGCGCTTAGGGGTGCAGGAACTGGCCGACCTGCTGTTCGTGTTGCCGTTGCGCTATGAGGACCGTACGCATGTGGTGCCGCTCGGCGCGCTGCAGTCGGGCGCGCATGCGGTGGCCGAAGGCGAGGTGCTGCTCTCCGAGGTGGTGTTCCGGCGCCGGCGCCAGTTGCTGGTACGCCTGAGCGATGGCACGGGCTCGCTCACGCTGCGGTTTTTCCATTTCTCGAATTCACAACGCGAAGGCCTGAGCCGCGGCACGCGGTTGCGCTGCCACGGCGAAGTACGGCGCGGGCCGCTCGGGCTCGAGATCGTGCATCCGGAATATCGCCAGCTGCAGCGACAGCGCGAAGACGATGAGCCGCTGCCGCAAACGCTGACGCCCATCTACCCCGCGACGGAAGGACTTACTCAAGGTCGGCTACGCATGCTGGTCCAGAAGGCCTTCGCGGCCAGCCAGCGCGCACCGCTGATCGATCTGCTACCTGCGCAATTGCGCGCGTCGATGAAGCTGGCCGATTTGCGCGAGGCTCTCGAGTTCCTGCATCAGCCGCCGGTCGGAACCGCTCTCGATACCTTGCGTGCCGGTCGTCACCCGGCGCAGCGGCGCCTGGCACTCGAAGAGCTGCTTGCGCATCAGCTCTCGCTGATGGCATTGCGGCGCGCGACCAAGACCGAGGGTGCCGTGCGACTTGCTGATGAACAGCAGCTCGAGCCGCGCCTGCTCGCAGCGCTGCCCTTTCGCATGACGCGTGCCCAGCAGCGCGTGCTGGCCGAGATCGACGCCGACCTCGCGCTCACGCAACCGATGACACGCCTGATCCAGGGCGATGTGGGCTGCGGCAAGACCGCCGTCGCCGCGGCCGCCGCCGCTCGCGCGATCGGCAGCGGCGGTCAGGTGGCGCTGATGGCGCCCACCGAGCTACTGGCCGAGCAGCACGCGCGTACACTGGGCACATGGTTCAAACCCTTGGGTGTCGAGGTCGTGTTGGTCACCGGTTCGCAGACCGCGCGTGCACGCCGCACGGCGCGCGCGGCGATCGCCGCCGGCCAGCTGCCGCTGGTGGTAGGCACGCACGCGCTGTTCCAGGAGAGCATGCAGTTCCAGTCGCTGGCGCTGGCGATCATCGACGAGCAGCATCGCTTCGGCGTGCAGCAACGCCTGTTGCTGCGTGAGAAGGGTCGAGGCACCATGCCACACCAGCTCATCATGACCGCCACACCCATACCGCGCACCCTTGCCATGACAGTCTACGCCGACCTCGATGTTTCGGTGATCGACGAGTTGCCACCGGGCCGCACGCCAGTGCGCACGGTCGTGATCCCGGAAGAGCGTCGCGCCGATGTGGTCGCGCGCATCGACGAGGCCTGTCGCGGCGGCCGGCAGGCCTATTGGGTGTGCGCGCTGATCGAGGAATCCGAGGAACTGCGCTGCCAGGCCGCCGAGGAATCGGCCGCCGCACTCACCGAAGCGCTTCCGCAGATCAAGGTCGGCCTGGTGCACGGTCGCATGAGCGGTGCGGAGAAAGAGCAGGTGATGCACGCCTTCAGTGCCGGCACGATCCAGCTGCTGGTCGCGACCACCGTAATAGAAGTGGGTGTCGATGTTGCCAACGCCAGCGTGATGGTGGTCGACAATGCCGAGCGCATGGGTCTCGCGCAGCTGCACCAGCTGCGCGGTCGGGTCGGCCGCGGCACGCATGAGAGCACCTGTGTGTTGCTGTATCGCGCTCCGCTGTCGGAGATGGCGCGCGCTCGACTCGCCGCGTTGCGCGACAGCAATGACGGTTTTGTGATCGCACAACGCGATCTCGAATTGCGAGGCCCTGGCGAGCTGCTCGGCACCCGCCAGACCGGCCTCGCGCAGCTGCGCGTCGCCGACCTGGTGCGCGATGCCGACCTGTTGCCGCAGGTGCGCGCCGCAGCGGCAAAGCTGGAGAGCGCGCATCCCACCGCTTGCACTGCACTGATTGCGCGCTGGATCGGCGCCGGGGAGCAGTATGGCCGCGTCGGGTGAACCCGCGCCGACGCAGGCGTCGCTGCCCTTCGCGGTGTCGCCACCGTCGGAGCCTTCAGCGCCAGCGCCTGAAGTAACGGCGCCGGCACCCGTACCCGTACCCGCGGCGCTGACGCCGCAACCGCCACTGTCGAGCGCGCTGGCAGTGCAACGGCACTGGCTCGTGTCGCGTCTCGCGGACTTCGCGAAACTGATGCGACTCGACCGCCCCATCGGCATCTGGTTGCTGCTCTGGCCCACGCTCTGGGCGCTGTGGACAGCCTCCGGCGGACATCCGCAGCGCGGCGTGTTGCTGATCTTCGTGCTTGGCACCGTGCTGATGCGCTCTGCGGGCTGTGTGATCAACGACTTCATCGATCGCAACATCGACCCGCATGTGCGCCGCACGCGCGATCGCCCGCTGGCCGCGCGGCGCGTGAGTCCGGTGGAAGCGCTGCTGCTGTTCCTGGCATTGCTGACCTGCGCACTTGCGCTGGTACTGCAATTGAATTCGGCGGCCATACGCCTCTCGTTCATCGGCGCCGCACTGACGGCGACTTATCCGCTGCTTAAACGCTTCTTTGCACTGCCACAGCTGTACCTTGGAGTGTGCTTCGGCTGGGGAGTACCGATGGCTTTTGCCGCCGAACTCGGGGCCGTGCCACGCGTGGGCTGGGTGATGCTGCTGGCGGCGATCGTCTGGGCCTGCGTCTACGACACCTTCTATGCGATCGCCGACCGGCCGGACGACCTGCGTATCGGCATCAAGTCGAGCGCCATCACTTTCGGCGATATGGACCTGCTGATGATCGGTGCAATGCAGCTGATGGTGCTGGTGGCGCTAGGGTTGATAGGCCGGCTGCTGGAACTCGGCGCGCCGTACTACATATCGCTGGGGGTCGGCGCCGTGCTGTTTGCCTGGCAGCAATGGTCGGCGCGCAATCGCGACTCTGCAGGCTGTCTGGCCGCATTCCACAACAACAACTATTTCGGTCTGGTCGTGCTGTCTGGATTGATCATTGACTACACCAGCAAGAGCTAGAGGTCCTGTCATCATGAGAACGTCATCGTTCACGGTTGCAGCTGCACTACTGTACGCGCTGTTTGCCGCGCCGCTTGCAGTTGCGCACGTGCACCTGGTCTCTTCAGCTCCTGCCAACGGCAGCGCGGTGGCGAACGCGCCGACTACATTGGTGTTGAATTTCTCCGAAGCAGCGCGCGTCACGGCGCTGAGCATACGCAAGTCGGGCGAGGCCGCAGTGCAGAAAATCGCGCCGCTTCCGGATCGGGTGCTCACACGGTTGTCGATTGCGGCGCCCACGCTGGGCCCGGGTGCGTACCTGGTGAGCTTTCGCGCACTCGATCCGGGTGATGGCCACATCTCGGGCGGCACATTCAGGTTCAGCATATTGCCCAATGGTGCGCAGCCCATACGCAAGGATGCGATGCGCGACACCGGCAAGCGGCCCGCGCCAGACACGATCAAATAGCGGCACAGCTCAATACCGCAAGCACTGACGCAGGAATCCACCGGTGTCACCTGATGCCTTGTCGATCGCAGCGCGCGCACTAGCGTTTATGCTGCTGTTCCAGGCTGTCGGCGCGGCGTTCTTCATTTACCTGTTCGCACCACTCTTGCGGGCATCCTGGCACCCGATCCGCCTGCTGGGGATTGCGAGCGCTGCTTGCGCCGTGTTGCTCGCGCTCCTGCATCATGGCCTCGAGGCGGCACGCATGGCCGGTGAATTCAGCGGACTGTGGGATATGAGCCTGCAGACGCTCGCCTGGGGCTCGCGATCAGTACTGGCAACCGCGTTGCTGGTGGCAGGTTTGCTGCAATTGATGTGGTCGATGCAGCGCCGGTCAGCGAGCCCTGCCCATGAACTATCGGCGCATAACGCACCGCTGTTGGCGTGTATCGGCGGAGCAATTGCGCTGTGCGCGTTTCTGAGCACCGGACACACCAGTGAGCATGAGGCACGCACACTGCTGGCATCGCTGCTGATGCTGCATCTGTTGATCGTTGCGTTCTGGTACGGCGCACTGTGGCCACTGATTCTGGTGACACGGGTCGAATCTGCACCCATCGCTGCGCACATCGTCTCGCGCTACTCGTCGATTGCCGGCTACCTCGTGCCAGTCATTGCTGTGGCCGGCGTGATGATGGGCAGGATACTCACTGGCGAGTGGCCAGGCGCATGGACCGCGGCGCAGCCCTATGGCCAGCTGCTGCTGCTCAAATTGTTGTTGTTCGCGCTGCTGATGGTGCCTGCGGCAGCAAACAAGTGGTGGCTGGTACCGGCACTGCGTACCGCAGCAGCTACCGTACCGGCATCTCCCACAGGCGCGGCCAGTGCGCTGCGACGTAGCATCGTGCTGGAGATGCTGCTGATCGCCATCGTGCTGACAGTTACAGCGACACTGACAACACTGTATTCTCCGCGGCAACATGAAATCACGCGGGCTACGGCCTCCACGATGACGGCACTCGCATGAGCGCGCACTCGCACGACGATCATCGCGATCACGACGGGCACGATCACGGCGCGCACTCCCATGCACCGCATGACTTCGGCACTGCCTTCATGATCGGCATCGCGCTGAACCTGGGCTTTGTGCTCATCGAGGCCTTCTACGGCCTGGTCGCGCACTCCGTGGCGCTGGTGGCTGATGCCGGCCACAACCTGGGCGACGTGCTGGGCCTGGCGATGGCATGGATCGCCTCGATCCTCGCGCGCCGCGTGCCGTCGGCCACGCATACCTATGGACTGCGGCGCGGGACGATCCTGGCGGCGCTGCTCAATGCGATGTTGCTGCTGGTGGCGGTGGGCGCGATTGCCGTAGAAGGTGTACGGCGACTGATCGAGCCAGAGTCCATCGCCAGCCGCACCGTGATGGTGGTGGCGGCGATCGGCATCCTGGTCAATGGCATCACGGCCTGGTTGTTCGCGGCTGGCCGCAAAGGCGATATCAATGTGCGCGCCGCCTTTCTGCACATGTGCTACGACGCGCTGATATCACTCGGGGTGGTGGTGAGTGCGGGAGTCATCCTGCTCACGGGCTGGCAGCGGCTCGATCCGCTGGTGAGCCTCGCAATTGCGGCGATCATCCTGGCCGGCACCTGGTCACTGCTGCGCGATTCGCTGGGCATGAGCATGGATGCGGTGCCACCCGGCCTGAAGAAGGACGAGGTTGCGACATTCCTGCGCGGCTGGCCTGGCGTCAGCGCGATCCACGATCTGCACATCTGGTCGATGAGCACGACCGAGACGGCATTGACCTGTCACCTGTTGATGCCGGGCGGGCATCCGGGCGATGCGACGCTGGCGAGTCTCTCGCGGCAACTGCATGAGCGCTATCGCATCGGGCATGTGACGGTGCAGATCGAGACCGATGCGCACAATGCCTGTGCGCTGGAACCAGATCACGTGGTCTGAATGAGATCGCGGCGCTGTGCCTGCTCGCGCAGCCGCAACGGACGCAGTGGCACGGGCACGACCCATTGCGGCAGCGGGTACATCGCATTCCAGCCGGGGGCGCGCTGCAGCCCCACGCTGTTGCGCGGCAGAGCGGCCAGGCACCCGGCGCACAGGTCTATGGGCCCCGGCAGCCCGGGCGCATCGCACAGCACGCACTGGGGTGGCGCCAGGAGCGTGGCCAGCCCGGCACGCAGCCGGGCCATTGTCGACTTCCGGACGTACTTTTGGTTGACATGAGGCGTCGGCGCTTGGAACATCGCCCCATTCTCGGCTCGCCGCCGCCGGTGGCGCAGCCGGCATTTCTGGCGCGGGCAGGGAGCAACACACATGATTGAAGCGCGGCACGACTGGACGCTGGCCCAAGCCGAGGCGCTGTTCGCGCTGCCCTTCCCCGAGCTGATGTTCCGTGCCCAGCAGGTACACCAGCAGTGCCACGATGTCACGCGCGTGCAGATGAGCACCTTGCTGTCGATCAAGACCGGCGCCTGCCCTGAGGACTGCGCTTACTGCCCGCAGAGCGTGCGCTTCGAGACGGGCCTCGAGAACGAGCCGCTGCTGCCGCTGGAAGTGGTGGTGGCACGCGCGCAGGCGGCGCGCGCGGCCGGCGCGACGCGCTTCTGTATGGGCGCGGCCTTCCGCTCGCCCAAGCGGCGCGACCTGGAGAAGATCTCGGCGATGGTGCGCGAGGTCAGCAAGCTCGGCATGGAAACCTGCGTGACCGCCGGCATGCTCGAGCCCGAACAGGCGCAGGAACTGAAGGCCGCCGGCCTCGACTACTACAACCACAATCTCGACACTTCGCCCGAGTTCTACAGCCAGATCATCAGCACGCGTTGCTACCAGGATCGTCTCGACACACTCGCTGCCGTGCGCGCTGCCGATCTGAAGGTGTGTTGCGGCGGCATCGTCGGCATGGGCGAGAGCCAGCGCGATCGTGCCCAGTTGCTGGTGGTGCTGGCGCAGTTGCCAGTGCATCCCGAGAGTGTGCCGATCAACCAGCTGGTGCGCGTGCCGGGCACGCCGCTCGAGAATGCGGCGCCGGTGGATCCCTTTGATTTCATCCGCACCATTGCCGTGGCGCGCATCATGCTGCCGCAGGCGCAGGTGCGGCTCTCGGCGGGGCGTGAGAGCATGAGCGATGAGTTGCAGGCACTGGCCTTCCTGGCCGGCGCCAACTCTATCTTCTACGGCGAGAAACTGCTGACCACCGGCAATCCCGATGTGGCGCGCGACCAGGCTTTGCTGCGCAGGCTCGGCATGCAGCCGGAGGACCTGCCGCAGGCTGTCGCCAGCGATCCAGCGGCGAATGGCGCAACGGCCAATGCCGCGCCGATAGTACACAGCCCTGCCGCGCGTCCCACTGCGGCGAGCGCCTGATCGCGGGCGCGCCGCTCGCATCGGCAGTCGTGCACCGGGATTCGCTGGCGGTTGGAGGCAGGCTCGCTGCGCTGGGCGCGCGCGACCTGTTGCGCCAGCGTCGCACCATCGATGCCTGGCCGCGCAGCGGTGATGGCACGCAGGCCGAAGTCGCCGGACAGACCCTGCGCGTGTTCTGCAGCAACGACTACCTCGGACTCGCTCACCACCCGGCCCTCGCGAGCGCACAGCAGGCCGCGAGCGCGCAACTGGGCGCTGGCAGTGGCGCCTCGCACCTGATCAGCGGTCACAGCAGTGAACATCATGCACTCGAGGAAGAGCTCGCCGCCTACACCGGCCGCGAGCGCACCCTGCTGTTCTCGACCGGCTACATGGCCAATCTCGGCGTGCTGGGTGCATTGGTGGCGCGCGGCGAGATCGTGCTCGAGGATCGCCTCAATCACGCCTCGCTGATCGATGGCGCGCGCCTCAGTGGCGCGCGGCTGCTGCGCTACGCCCACGCCGATGCCGCTGACGCGGCCGAACGCCTCGCTGCGCACCCGAACTGCACAATGCTGGCGAGCGATGGCCTGTTCAGCATGGATGGCGATGTGGCGCCGCTGCGCGAGCTTGCTGCCGCGGCCCTCGCACAGCGCGCGTGGTTGCTGGTCGACGACGCGCATGGCCTCGGTGTGCTGGGCGCCAGCGGTCGCGGCGCGCTCGAACTCGCTGGCCTCGATGCCGCGTCGGTGCCGCTGCTGATGGGTACGCTGGGCAAGGCCTTCGGCAGCTTCGGCGCCTTCGTCGCTGGCGATCGCGAGGTGATCGAACTGCTGCAGCAGCAGGCGCGCACCTACATCTACACCACAGCGCTGCCGCCTGGAGTCGCGGCCGCGGCGCGCGCCGCGCTGGCGCTCTCGCAGCGCGAGAGCTGGCGGCGTGTACAGTTGCAGCAACGCGTGGATCATTTTCGCAACGGCGCTGCCGCGCTGGGCTTGCCGCTGTGCGCATCGACGAGCCCGATCCAGCCATTGATCGTCGGTGAGGATGCGCGCTGCGCACGCCTGGGCGCAGCATTGTTCGCGCACGGCTTCTGGGTCGGCGCGATCCGTGCGCCAACGGTACCGGCCGGCGCCGCGCGGCTGCGGATCACCTTCAGCGCGAATCACCGCGTGGCCGACATTGATGCGCTGCTCGAGGCGCTTGCCTCAGAGTGGCGAGCCGAGTTCGCGTCATGAGCGCAGCAGCAGCCACGCCATGCGGCGATGCGAGAGCATTGTACGTAGAGCGCAGTGGCCGGGGCGCTCCTGTGGTTTTCTGGCACGGCTGGGCCATGAACCTGCGCGTGTTCGACGCGTTGCGCGCGAATCTGCAGGCGGACTTTCAGACCATCGCGGTCGACCTGCCCGGCCACGGGCGCAGCGACTGGCGGGACACCGTACCTGCCGCGGCAGCCGCGCAGCTCGCGGCCCTCGACAGCCTGCTGCAACCACTGCTGGCCACATTGCCGAAAGACTCCACGCTGGTCGGTTGGTCGCTGGGCGGTCAGCTCGCGCTGCGCGCGGCCATGCTGGCACCCGACCGTGTTGCGCGCCTGGTGCTGATCGCCACCACACCGCGGCTGCTGCGTGCCGATGACTGGCCGCACGGTGTCGATGCCGCTTTGTTGACGGGCATGCGTGCGCGTGTGCACGAAGACAGCCAGGCGATGGTTGATGATTTCCTGGAGCTGCAGTTGCGCGGCTGTCGCAATGCACAGCCGCTGTTGCACTCGCTCCGTACGGCATTGCGAATGCATGGTGCTGCGTTGCCGCCTGCACTACTGAATGGGCTCGACCTGCTCACGCACACGGATCTGCGCCCGCTACTGGCGCAGGTGCATCAACCTGCGCTGGTGGTGGGCGGTCAATACGATCGCATCACCCCGCCACGCGCTGCCGAGGCGCTGGCGCGCGGCTTGAGCGCGGGCCGTTACCACGAGTTCGTGCGCAGCGCGCATGCACCGTTCCTGTCGCATGCCGATGAGTTCATGGCCCTGCTGCGCGAGTTCATCGCGACCAGCGGCGCGTCGTGAGTACCCACCCCGATCATTTCCGCGTTGACCAGCGCGCGCTCGCGCGTGCCTTCGGTCGTGCCGGCGCACGCTATGACCATGCCGCGCTGCTGCAGGCCGAGGTGCGCACCGAGCTGCTCAGTCGCCTGCAATATTTTCCACTGCAACCCAAGCTGATCGTCGACCTGGGATGCGGCACGGCGCGCGGCGCGCACGAGCTGCGCCGCCGCTTTCGGCGCGCGCGCGTGCTCGCGATCGATATCGCGCCCGGCATGCTGCGTGCGGCACAGCGTGGCAGCTGGCCGTGGCGACGCTACACCTGCCTGTGTGCCGATGCGCTTGCGCTGCCATTGGCCTCGCAATCGGTCGATCTCGTGTACAGCAACCTGATGCTGCAATGGTGCGACGACCTGCCGCGGGTATTTACCGAGGTGCGCCGCGTATTGCGGCCGGGCGGCCTGCTGCTGTTCAGTACCTTTGGTACCGACACGCTGCAGGAGTTGCGCGCCGCCTGGGCCGGCACCGATGCCATGCCACACGTGAGCGCGTTTGCCGACATGCCGCTGCTGGCGCAGGCGCTGCAGCAGGCCGGCATGTCCGAGCCCGTGATGGACCGCGATCTGCGCCTGGACCATCACACCGATGTTCACGCGCTTATGAACAACCTGCGCGCGATCGGTGCCGGCAACGCGGCTGCCGATCGGCGCCGCACACTCACGGGCCGTGGGCGATTGGAGCGCATGCGCTTGAACTACGAGCGCTGGCGCGAGCCCGCCGGATTGCCGGCGACCTGGGAGATCATATGCGGGGCGGCCTTCGCGCCAGCCAAGTCCCAGGCTGCACATGCGCACGTAGGCATGAACGCGTTCGGTGAAGCGCATGTGCCGGTCACCGCCATCGGGCGGCGAATGGCCCCGCCGTCGGACGAATCCGGGAGTTGAGCCGCCCCGTGACCACTCCATTTGAGTGTCCTACCTTCTTTATCGCCGGAACCGACACCGGGGTGGGCAAGACCCGTGTATCCGGGGGCCTGCTGAAGGCCGCCCGGGCCCTCAGGGCACCGGTTGCCGGCATGAAGCCGGTTGCGGCGGGCTCGATCCTGAAGGATGGACGCCAGATCAGCGAAGATGCGCTATATATCGAACATAATAGCGGCCAGATCTCGCCATATGAGCTGCTCAATCCCTACTGCCTGCCCGACCCGCTCTCCCCGCATATCGCGGCAAAGCGGGCCGGAATCCGCATCGACGTCCCCAGGATCGTCAGTGCCGCGCAGACACTGGCCGCGGGCCACAACCTGCTGTTGATCGAGGGCGCCGGGGGCTGGTATGCCCCCATCAGCGCCACCGAAACCATGGCCGATGTGGCCCGGGCGCTGGGCGTTCCGGTGCTGCTGGTGGTGGGCCTGCGCATCGGCTGCCTCAATCATGCGCTGCTCAGCGCGCAGGCCATCGAGCGCCGCGGCTGCAGGCTGCACGGCTGGATCGGCAGCCATATCGACCCGGAATTTGTAGCGCGGGACGAGAACATCGCCATGTTGACGCAGCTGCTGGGCGCAGCGCCGCTGGCACTGCTGCCCCATACGCCGGATTCGAGCTGCGATGCGCTCGCATTGCGCGCGGCAGCGGAAAACCTGCTCGCCGCGCAGCCCGGTAGCGCCAACTGATCGCTGTCAATTTCTCCTAGTGAGCAATCACTGTTTCCGCCATCGCGGTCACAGGTTAAACTGCGCCGCGCCGCAAGCTCCGCGATCCCGATTTGCCCGCTGTAGTGGCGCCGGATCAGTGCGGCTCGTTCGAAAAGGAAACATGGCGCCGTTGAGGCGAGTTAAGCCTGCAATTCTTAAGGCCTGAAATGAAGATGAAAAAATCTGGACTCCTGCTCTCGGGTCTCGCTGCGGCCCTGCTGACGATGGTCGCACCCACGGCGCAAGCCGCCTGGGCGTTGAACATGACGCAGGGCATCTCCGCGATCTCTCGCAACATCTACTCACTGCACATGATGGTGTTCTGGGTGTGCGTGGTGCTGGCGGTGCTGGTGTTCGGCGTGATGATCTATTCGCTGGTGCGCTTCCGCAAATCGCAGGGCGCGGTGCCCGACACCAGCCTGGTGCACAACACCAAGGCCGAGATCATCTGGACGGCGATTCCGATCGCGATCCTGGTAGTGATGGCCGTGCCCGCCACGCGCACGCTGATCGAGACCGACGATGCGACCAAGACCGAACTCACGATCCGCGTCACCGGTTACCAGTGGAAGTGGGGCTACGAATACGTGGGCAGTGGCGTCACCGTGCTCTCGACGCTCGATCGCGACAGCAACTTCGCGCGTCAGCTGGGTTCGGGCATCGATCCGAACAGCGTCCCGAACTACCTGCTCAATGTCGATCACGCGCTGGTTGTGCCGGCGGACACGAAGGTACGGCTGCTGATCAGTGCGCAGGATGTGATCCACTCCTGGTGGGTGCCGGCGCTGGCGATCAAGAAGGATGCGATTCCTGGCTTCGTGAACGAGGCCTGGTTCAAGATCGATGCGGCCAACACCGGCCTGTTTCGCGGCCAGTGCGCCGAACTGTGCGGCCGCGACCACGGCTTCATGCCGATCGTGATCGATGTGCGCAGCAAGGCTGATTTCGAAGCCTGGCTACGCACGCAAAAGGCGCTGCAGCAGCCGGCCGATGCAGCCGCTCCCGCAGCGGCGCCGGCGACTGCCGCGCCGGCGAGTGCCGCGAACGCTGCCGCCACCGTGCGCGCCGCTCCGGCGCGCAGCTGATCGGCCAGCACCACCCACAACGAATACCTGTCGCGAGTACCCATCATGGCCTATACCGAAACCGTCGACGCCCACGACCACCACGATCATCCGCCCGCGGGTATCTGGCGCTGGCTGTCGACCACCAATCACAAGGACATCGGCACGCTGTACCTGGTCTTCTCCGGGATCATGTTCTTCGTCGGCGGCGCAATGGCGATGGTGATCCGCCTGGAGCTGTTCAAGCCCGGCATGCAGTTCGTCGATCCGGCGTTCTTCAATTCGATGACCACGGTGCACGGGCTGGCAATGATCTTCGGCGCGGTGATGCCAGCCTGGGTGGGCCTTGCGAACTGGATGATCCCGCTGCAGGTGGGCGCGCCCGACATGGCGCTGCCGCGCATGAACAATTTCAGCTTCTGGCTGCTGCCCTTCGCCTTCACGCTGCTGCTGATCGGCTTCTTCGTGCCGGGCGGCGCGCCGGCCGGCGGCTGGACGCTGTATCCGCCGCTGGTACTGCAGGGCGGCGACAGCTTCCCGATGGCGATCTTCGCGATCCACCTGATGGGTGCTTCCTCGATCATGGGCGCGATCAACGTGATCGTGACCATCATGAACATGCGCGCCCCGGGCATCACGCTGCTGCGCATGCCGCTGTTCGTGTGGACCTGGCTGATCACCGCGTACCTGCTGATCCTGGTGATGCCAGTGCTCGCGGGCTCGGTGACCATGCTGCTCACCGATCACTTCTTCGGCACCAGCTTCTTCAGCGCTTCGGGCGGTGGCGATCCGGTGATGTTCCAGCACATCTTCTGGTTCTTCGGTCACCCCGAGGTGTACATCCTGATTCTGCCGGCCTTCGGCATCGTGTCGGAAGTGATCCCGACCTTCTCGCGCAAGCCGCTGTTCGGCTATGAAGCAATGGTGTACGCCACGGCTTCGATCGCGTTCCTCTCGTTCATCGTCTGGGCGCACCACATGTTCACGGTGGGCATGCCGCTCGCCGGCGAGCTGTTCTTCATGCTCTCGACGATGCTGATCGCGATTCCCACCGGCGTGAAGGTGTTCAACTGGACGGCGACGATGTGGCGCGGGTCGCTGAGCTTCGAGCCGCCGATGCTATTCGCGCTCGCCTTCCTGTTCCTGTTCACGATCGGCGGCTTCTCGGGCTTGATGCTCGCGATCGCGCCGGCCGACTTCCAGTACCAGGACACCTACTTCGTGGTCGCGCACTTTCACTACGTGCTGGTGCCGGGCGCGATCTTCAGCATCATGGCCGGCGTGTACTACTGGCTGCCGAAGTGGACCGGCCACCTGTACAGCATGGCGCTGGGCAAGTGGCACTTCTGGCTCTCGGCGATCTTCGTCAACGTGCTGTTCTTCCCGCAGCACTTTTTGGGTCTGGCCGGCATGCCGCGCCGCATCCCCGATTACGCCACGCAGTTCGCCGACTGGAACATGGTCTCCTCGCTCGGCGGCTTTGGCTTCGGCCTCTCGCAACTGCTGTTCCCGATCCTGATCTGGAAGTGCGTGCGCGGTGGCGAGAAAGCGCCGGCGCAGGTGTGGGAAGGCGCGCATGGCCTCGAGTGGGAAGTGCCCTCGCCAGCGCCATACCACACCTGGCAGGATCCGCCGAGCGAAGCGCAGATTGCGCACGGCGCCGAGCATTGAGCGCGCGCAGCGATCAGCGCCGAGGCGCGCGTCGCACCGCGCTGCTGCTGGGCCTGGTGGCGCTCGCGATGTACGCCGGTTTCATCCTGTTGACGGTCTACAGGTCGCACGGATGAATGCCGGGGAGGAACTGCGCCGGGCGAATCGCAGCCTGACGGCAAAGCTCCTGCTGTGCGTTGCGGGTAGCGCGCTGTTCGGTTTTGCGCTGGTGCCACTGTATCGCGTGCTGTGCGAAATCACAGGCATCGGCGATCAACAGACGCTGCGCTCGGCAGTGCAGGTGCGCGAAGTCGCGCAACAGGGCACCGACATGACGCGCACCGTCACGGTGGAATTCATGACCAGCCTGCCGACGGTCGGCAACTGGCAGTTCCGGCCCGCGCAGGAAACGATGGCAGTGCATCCCGGCAAGCTATATGAAGCGCACTTCATTGCCCGCAACCTCACCGGCCACGATACGGTGGCGCAGGCGATTCCGAATATCGCACCCAGCCAGGCTGCCAGCTGGTTCCACAAGACCGAGTGCTTCTGCTTTTCGCCGCAGTCATTCAAGAAGGGCGAGGAGCGCGTGTTGCCGGTACGGTTTTTTGTCGATCGTGCGTTGCCGGGCAACCTCGATCGCCTGACGCTCAGTTACACTTTTTACGATTTGTCCACGCATGTCGCGGCGCGCTAGCGCCGGCCAGTAGTCCAGAGGGAAGCATATGTCGCAGTCGCACAGCCAGGCCGATTCGGGCAAGTACTACATTCCGCACGGCACGCCCTGGCCGATCATCGGCTCGGTGGCTCTGTTCACCACCATGTTTGGCATGGTCGCGTGGCTGAATGAATGGTTCAGTCCGGTGATGTTCTTTGCGGGTCTGGCCCTGCTGGCCGTGATGTTCATCGGGTGGTTTCGCACCGTGATCAACGAGAGCGAAGCGGGCACCTACAACCTCGCGGTCGACCGCTCGTTCCGCATGGGCATGGTGTGGTTCATCATCTCGGAAGTGCTGTTCTTCTCGGCCTTCTTCGGCGCGCTGTTCTATGCGCGCGAACTGTCGGTGCCGTGGATCGGCGGCGAGGGCGTCAAGGTCTTCAACCACATTTTCCTGTGGCAGAACTACGATGCCGGCTGGCCGACCAATGGCCCGGCGAAACTCGGCCCGCGTGCGGATGGCAGCTTCGAGGTGATTCCGGCCTTTGGCGTGCCGGCGCTCAATACGCTGATCCTGCTGACTTCGGGTGTGACGATCACGATCGCGCACCACGCGCTGAAAGCGGGCAACCGCAATGTGCTGAAGATCTTCCTGGCGCTGACCTTCCTACTCGGCTTCCTGTTCGTGGCCTTCCAGGCCAACGAATACGGCGAGGCCTACATGCACAAGGGCCTGCAGCTCTCCACCGGCATCTACGGTTCCACGTTCTTCATGCTCACCGGTTTCCACGGCCTGCACGTGACGATCGGGGCGATCATGCTGACGATCATCTGGTTTCGTACGCTCAAGGGGCATTTCACGCCTAGCCGTCATTTCGGATTCGAGGCGGTCGCGTGGTACTGGCACTTCGTGGACGTGGTGTGGCTCGGACTATTCATATTCGTCTACTGGGTGTAGTTGGCAGGCGCGCGAACCGCGCGCTAGCCGATTACGGCGGACTTGCGATCACGCGCCGGCTAGATCAGTTCTACGCGCTCTACGTCTGGAACTGCCGGATCATGCAGTTCAGTATTGAATGACACCAGAACAAACGGCCGAGTTCCCGTGTTGCGGAATGCATGCGCAACTCCCGGCGGAAATCTGAAGCGCCACACTTCGCCTGCTGGAACTGCTTCGTCGCGGATTGTGCCGCCTTCACGAAAACGTACGAGTGCCGGCCCGACGACGGCGCTGATTTCGGTGCCACGCAGATGGGCGTGATTGCCACGCACGGCACCGGGTTCGCTGATCACCGCGTGTACGTTTCGCCAACCTGAAAGCAGCTGGAGCTCGAGCGGTTCGAACACGGCGCCGCGGGCGTCGGCGTGCACCTTGAGCTTGACGATCTCTACGCTGGGCATGAAATGAGTTCCTCGTGCGCGAGGTTGCGCAAAGCGGCTGGCTTCATTGTGTCACGGCGGCGAGACGCACGCCGATGATCACGAGCAGTGCACCGAATATCTGCATTGCGCCTAGCGGTTCACTCAGGAATGCCCAGGCCAACAGCATGGTCAGCACCGGGCCGAGCGAGCCGATGATCGCGGTGGTGCCTGCGCCGAGTCGGCGGATCGCTTCGGAGACCAACCAGATCGGCAGGACCGTGGAAAATACGGCCATCGCGATGCTGCAGGCGTGCACGGGCCAGGGCTGGCTGAGCAGTGCACCGGGCGGTCGCAGCGCAAAGAACTGCAGCAGCGCGAGCACGCTGGCGATCGAAGTCGCACCGGCGGCGACGCGCGCCGAGCCCAGCTGTTGCAACAGTGGTGCGGCGCGCAGCAGATAGACCGCGTAGGCAATCGCGCTGCCGAGTACCAGCGCGCCGCCGATCCACACCTGGCCCTGCTGATGCTGCAGGTCGTGCAGCATCGCGAGCACCACGCCCACGTAACACAGCAATAGCGAAAGTCGCTGCGGCGCTGTGGGCCAGCGACGCTGCTGCCAGGCCGTGAACAGCACCACAATGGTGGGATAGATGAACAGGATCACGCGCTCGAGCGCGGCCGAGATGTACCGCAGTCCCAGGAAATCCAGGTAACTCGCGGCGTAGTAGCCGAGCACGCCGAGCAGGAACAGTTCGCGCCAGTCGCTGCGGCCCAGCGGCCGCGGCCGTGGCTCGGCGCGCGTGGCGTGCAGGCCCAGCAGCAGGAACAGCGGCAGCGAGTAGAGCATGCGCAGCGCCATCAGCGTCTCGGCATCCACGCCGTAGCGATAGGCCGCCTTGATGAACACCGCCTTGAAGGAAAAGCCGGCAGCGCCCAGCAGCGCCCAGGCGACGCCCGTGGAACGCGAGCGCGACACGCAGCTAGTGGGCGAGCCCGTGCGGGCGGATCAGGCCGACGCGCCAGGCGATCATCAGCAGCACGAACAGCAGCACCGAGAGCCCCACGCGGATGGTCAGCGAGCGCAGCAGTTTGTCGGAACTGCCTTTGCTCGAGGCCAGGTGGAACAACGCCACGCCCAGACTCAGGAGCACGCCGGCGAGCACCACGAAAACGACTATCCGCATCGGTCCCATAAGTGCCTCATCCTGCCCTGCAGCGGCTGCCAAGTACAGCGCGCACCTGTACTCGCCGGGCGCGGGTCGGCACAATGCCTGCCCGCTTTTCCGCTGCTGGAGACCGAAGATTTTGCTGCAACTGCGCCTGGGCAATCGCGAGCTGCGTGCCTCCTGGGGCATGGCCGTGCTGGCCCTGGCCGGCGCGCTGCTGTTCACGCAGCTCGGGCGCTGGCAGTGGCATCGCGCCGCACAGAAGCGGGCGCTGGCGGCGGCCTTTGCCACTGGCAGCCTCTCATCCACGCCGCTGGGCAGCCGCTCCACGAGCGCCCTGCCGCGCTATGCGCGGGTGAGCGTGCGCGGCATTTACGATGGTGCGCACCAGTTCCTGCTCGACAACATCATCCACGTTGGTCGGGCGGGCTATGAAGCGCTGACGCCGCTGAAGCTCGAGGATGGGCGCACGCTGCTCGTGAACCGCGGCTGGCTGCCGTTGCCACAGGGACTGCGCGATACGCTGCCCGATCTGGCGCTGGCAGCCGCTGGTCAAATTGACGGCAACGCCAGCACCAGCCTCGAGGTCAGTGGGCGACTCGATGCACTGCCAGTCGCGGCGCTGGCCGCGGGCAATGTGCCACCTGCGAGTGATGCGAGCTGGCCCAAACGCAGCAGCTTTCCGACCAGCGCGCAGTTGGGCACTGCACTGCGGGCCGCTGTGGAACCGCAGCAATTGCTGCTGGATGCGAATCAGCCGCAAGGGTTCCTGCGCGACTGGCAACCCGCGAGCGCCGGCTTCGGGCCCGAGCGGCACCTGGCCTACGCCATCCAATGGTGGAGCCTGGCCGCGCTCAGCCTGTTCCTGTTCTTCTTCCTCAACCTGAAACGCAAGGCATCATGACTTCATCCAAGAGCACTGCCGGCCCCGGCCGGCGGCAGATCCTGCTGTTGCTGCTGTTGTTCGCCGCGCCGCTGGCGCTGGCTTTCTGGCTGTATTACGGCTCGTCCTGGCGGCCGCTCACGCACACCAATCACGGCACGCTGATCGAGCCCGCGCGCCCGCTGTCGCAGCCCGGAGTGCTGGCCGGCAAATGGTCGCTGGTGGTCATCGGCAGCGGCGAGCAGGGGTGTGACGCTGCGTGTCGCGAGACCCTGATCTACGCCCGCCAGACCTGGCTGTCGCTCGGCAAGCTCGCTTCGCGGGCGCAGCGCGTACTCATCCCCGGCGAGGGCTGTTGCGATGACGCGTACCTGCAGCATGAGCACCAAGGACTGGTGCTGCTACGCGCTACGACGCCCGACACGCAGGCCTGGTTGCCGGCTTTTCCGGCGCCCCTGGAACGCAGCATTTTCATTGTCGATCCGCTGGGCAATCTGATGATGCGTTACGATGTGCGGGCCGACCCGAAGGGTCTGCGCGAAGACCTCAAAAAACTATTGGACCTCTCCCACATCGGCTGAAGGTGCCTCGCTGCGATGACTTCCAGAGCCCGCCTATTACGTTCCCTGGTGGTGGCCGCCTTCGCGCTGGCCTTCATCGTGGTCGTGCTTGGTGCTTACGTGCGACTCTCGAACGCAGGCCTTGGCTGCCCCGACTGGCCGGGTTGCTACGGTCACCTGACGCCCAGTGGAGCCCAGCAGGCAGCCACAGACGGCACGCTGAATGGCGCCACGGTCGAGGTCGGCAAAGCCTGGAAGGAGATGACCCATCGCTACGCAGCGGAAACATTGGGTCTGATAATCTTCGTAATTGCTGCATTAGCGATACAATATCGACGTGAACGGGTGGTACCGGTGCCCTACGCACTGGGCCTGCTCGCCTTGGTGATTACCCAGGGCATACTCGGCATGCTGACCGTCACCTGGCAGCTCAAGCCCCTGATCGTCACCGCACATCTGGTATTCGGATTGGCCACGCTCTCATTGCTGTGGTGGCTGGCGATGACGCTCTGGCGGCGGCGCGCCAGTGCCTGGCGTGCAGCCACACCCTTCCTGGGCTCGAGCCTGCCGCGCACCCGACGCTTCGCGCTGATCGCGCTCGTGGCACTGGCGCTGCAGATCGCACTCGGCGGCTGGACCAGCAGCAACTACGCCGCCGTGGCCTGTCCCGACGTACCCAAATGCCAGGGCGCCTGGTGGCCAACGATGGATGGCAGCAACGCCTTCGTACTGTGGCGTGGACAAGGCGTGAACTACGAGGGCGGAGTGCTGCAACAGGAGGCGCGTGTCGCGATCCATTTCACGCATCGGCTCGGGGCACTGCTGGCCACGGCCTTGCTACTGCTGGCCGCCATCCGCGTGATGCGCATCCGGAGCGATCGTTTCGCGCGCCGCGCGGCGCAATGCGTGCTGGCTGCGCTCGTGTTGCAACTGGTGATCGGTATCAGCATGGTGCACTACGGCTTTCCGCTGTGGCTCGCGACCGCGCATAGCGCAGGGGCCGCACTGCTGCTGCTGACGGTGGCCGCACTCAATCGCGCGCTGAGGCCGGCTTGACCGTGGCGACCGAGTTGAACCGGGGTATCGCAATTGCTGGTGGCACTGTGCAAGCCGATGCCGGGCATGACGCCGCGGGGCATGCCGGGGCGGCCCAGGGCCATGCACGCTGGCGCGACTACCTCGAACTCACCAAGCCCAAGGTCGTGGCGCTGATCGTGCTGACTGCGGTCGTGGGCACCCTGCTTGCGACACCTGGCCTGCCGCCTTGGCGTGCGCTGGTGTTCGGGAACCTGGGCATTGCGATGGCCGCAGCTTCGGCCGCCGCGATCAATCACGTGCTCGATCGGCGCATCGATGCGCACATGGCGCGTACGCGCAGACGCCCGCTGCCCACCGGGCATCTCGACTATCGTCATGCGCTGCTGTTCGCCTTGACGCTGGGTGCGCTCTCGATGGCCGTGCTGGTATTGCTGGTCAACGCACTGACCGCGGCGCTGACTTTCGCCTCGCTGATCGGTTACGCCGTGATCTACACGGTGTGGCTCAAGCGCGCGACCCCGCAAAACATCGTGATTGGCGGCGCGGCCGGCGCGGCGCCCCCGGTGCTGGGTTGGGCCGCCGTCACTGGCACCGTGCATCCGCATGCGCTGCTGCTGTTCCTGATCATCTTTGCGTGGACGCCGCCGCATTTCTGGGCGCTGGCGATCGCGCGGCGCAACGACTACGCAAAAGTCGATATCCCCATGCTGCCGGTCACGCACGGCGCGGAATTCACGCGCCTGCATGTACTGCTCTACACGCTGATCCTGGTGCTGGTGACGCTGCTGCCTTACCTCACCGGCATGAGCGGGCTGATCTACCTGGTCGCGGCGATCGGCCTGAATGCGCGCTTCCTGTGGCACAGCGTGGCGCTGAAGCTCACGCGGCGCGACGAGCTGCCGATGCGCCTGTTCCGCTTCTCGATCAGCTACCTGATGTGGCTGTTCCTGGCGCTGCTGGTCGATCACTACCTGCTGCTACACTAATCGCATGCTCGTCGAACGCATCTGGGCGGCAAATCCGCTACGCAACTACCATTACCTGATCGGCTGCGCCGAGACCGGCGAGGCGCTGGTGATCGATCCTCTGAATGCCGGCGCCTGCCTGCAGCGCGCGAAGCAGCGCGGCTGGACGATCACGCAGATCGTCAACACGCACGAACACAACGATCACACGGACGGCAATGCCGAGGTGGTGCGCGCTACCGGCGCGAAGGTGCTGGCGCATGCCGGCGCCGCGAAGCGCATCGGCGGCGTCGATCGCGGATTGGTAGCGGGCGATGTGATCCGCGTCGGCCGCAGTGTCGAGCTCGAATCACTCGACACGCCGGGCCATACGATGACGCACGTGTGCCTGCTGGCGCACGGGAGCGAGGCCGCGTTGTTCTCCGGCGACACGCTGTTCAATGCAGGTGTCGGCAATTGCCGCAATGGTGGCGACCCGGAACTGCTCTATAGCACCTGCCACACGCTGCTGCAGCGGCTGCCCGCGAGCACGAAGGTCTATCCCGGGCACGACTACCTGATGAACAACCTGCGCTTCACGCAGCATGTGGAGCCGACCAATCCGACGGTGGGTGCCTGGCTCGAGCGCTACAAGACCACGGCGGCCGAAGAAATGCCCGTGGTGACTTTGCAGGACGAGCTGCGCATCAACAGTTTTTTCAGACTCGCCGAACCGGGGTTGCGCGAGGGCCTGCGCCAGCGCGTAGCGGAGCTCGGCACGCAGGTGGGCGAGCGGGAAGTGTTCCTGAGGCTGCGCGAACTAAGAAACAGCTGGTAGTGCACCAGCGCGATTCGCTCGCGCCTTGCGTTTCGTTTTGGGGGAGATACGAGATGCGGACTTGCTTCGTAACTGCGGCCATTGCCGCGATCGTGTCATCGTTCCTCGCAACGGCGGGGGCTGTGGAAGCAGCGGGAGCCGCGCCCGAGTCGCGACCCGCGGCGGACTTGATCGTCCACAACGCGCACATCTACACGGTCAATCCCGCGCAGCCCGAGGCGGCCGCGGTGGCGGTGCTGGGTGGCCGCATTGTCGCCGTGGGCTCCGATGCGGCGGCGCTGCGCTGGCGCGGTCCGGCCACCAAGGTCGTGGACGCGCACGGCCAACGCCTGCTGCCGGGCTTCAACGATGCGCACGTGCACCTGATGGATGGCGGCGTGCTGCTGGCTTCGGTGCAGCTTAAAGACGCGAGCAGCCCGGAGGAGTTCGCGCGCCGCATCGGTGCCTTCGCGGCCACGCGGCCCTCGGGCGAATGGCTGCTGCAGGGCAATTGGGACGAGACCAAGTTCAATCCGGTGGCGTTGCCGACGCGCCAGCTCATCGACGCGGTCTCAGGCGATCATCCGGTGGCGCTGTGGCGCTACGACGGTCATGTGGTCGTCGGCAATACGCTGGCGCTGAAGCTCGCGGGCATCAGCGCGGCGACGCAGGATCCGCCCGGCGGTGTGATCGTCCGCGACGCGAACGGAGAACCCACGGGCGTACTCAAGGATGCCGCGACCCCGCTGCTCGAGCGCGCGATCCCGGAGCCGAACCCGGAGCAGCGCCGCGCGATCATCGAGCGCGCGATGCGCGAGGCGGCCGCGCGCGGCGTGACCAGCGTGCAGGCCATGTCGATCGACTATGCGACCATCGCTGCGCTCGCCGATCTGCAACGCGAAGGCAAGCTCACGATGCGCGTGTACGCGGCGCCGGCGATCTCCGGCGTCGAGGACCTGGCGAAGCTTGGCATCGGCCGCACTTTCGGCAGCCCGATGCTGCGCATTGGCGCGCTCAAGTCATTTGCCGACGGGTCGCTGGGCGCACGCACGGCCTATTTCTTCGAAGCATTCGATGACCAACCCGGCAATCGCGGCCTGCTGTCCGCCGACATGCAGCCGCTCTCCAAGATGCGCGACTGGATGCTGCGCGCCGATGCCACCCACCTGCAGCTGTGCACGCACGCAATCGGCGATGCGGGCATCAGCGCGATCCTCGATCTTTACCAGGACATCGAAGCCGCGCACGGCCAGCGCGATCGGCGCTGGCGCATAGAACACGCGCAGCATCTGGCGGCCAAGGATTTCGAGCGCTTCGCGAAACTCGGCGTGATCGCCTCCGTGCAGCCTTATCACGCCATCGACGATGGTCGCTGGGCCGAGGGGCGCATCGGGCATGATCGCTCCAGTCGCACCTACGCGTTCCGCACGTTGCTCGACCATGGCGTACGCCTGGCCCTCGGCACCGACTGGCCCGTGGCGCCGCTCGATCCCATGCAGACGCTGTATGCCGCGACCACGCGCGCCACGCTCGATGGCAAACGGCCGGAGGGCTGGTTTCCGGAGCAGAAACTGACCGCCGCCGAGGCGATCACGGGGTACACGATGGGCTCGGCCTATGCCGAGTTCCAGGATCACGAGAAGGGTTCGATAGAGACGGGCAAGCTGGCCGACTTCGTGCTGCTGAGCGCGGATCCCTTGAAGATTCCGGCCGTGGCCATTCGCGACATACACGTGCTGAATACCTGGGTGGGTGGCGTCGAGGTCTACGACGCGGCACACCCGCAATAAGGATCGCCATGGACAAAAAGAATGGGCAGCTGCGCATGGTGTCGCGCCGCAGCGTGTTGGGTGGTCTCGCGGTTCTGCCAGCCGCTGCTGCGTATGCGCTGGATGCTGCGCAGTCGCCATCGCAGCTCTTTCTGCGCGACGCGCCGCCGATCACCAGCGCCGACCAGGTGCTCAATGTGATGGAGTTCGAGGCGCTGGCGCGCACGGCGCTGCCGCCCGCACATTTCGGCTACATCGCCACGGGCACCGATGACGATCGCACCGTCGCGCGCAATCACGATGCCTACTTGCACTACGAGATCCGCGCACACCGCTTCGTCGATGTGAGCGGCGTGACCGCTGAACGCACGGTGTTCGGCGCGAAGTGGCCGAGCCCGATCTATCTCTCGGCAGTTTCCGGCCAGCGCGCGTTTCATCCGGATGCCGAGCTGGGCACCGCGCAGGCCGCGCGCAGCCGCTCGATGCAGATGATGCTCTCCTGCGTGGCCTCGACACCGGTCGAGCCGGTGATCCAGGCGCGCGGCGCGCCGATCTGGCAGCAACTGTATCCGACCGATGACTGGAACGTCACCGAGGGCGTGGTGCGGCGTGCGGAACGTGCCGGCGCCACTGCGATTGTGCTCACCGTCGACAGCCAGGTTGGCCGCGGCTACACGCGCAACAACGAAACGCTGGCGCGTGCGATGCGGATCGACAACCGTACCTGCACCGATTGCCACGTGAACAACTCGCATGACCCGGTGCATCGGGCGCCGATGTTCGAGGGGCTGGATGTCTCGCACGTCGATGCACTGGCACCGCCCAACATCACACCGCAGTACCTCGACCGCCTGCGCAAGCTGGTCACGGTGAAGTTCATGGTCAAGGGCGTGGTCGAGGGCGAGGATGCCGCGCTGGCAGTCAATCACGGCGTCGATGGCGTGATCGTTTCCAACCACGGTGGCCGCAATGAGGAAACGCTGCGCGCCACGCTCGACTGCCTGCCAGGGGTTGCGGCCGCTGTCGGCAAGCGCGTGCCGGTGCTGCTCGATGGTGGGGTACGGCGAGGCACTGATGTCTTCAAGGCGATTGCGCTCGGTGCTACCGGCGTAGGTATCGGCCGACCGCAGGTGTGGGGACTTGCAGCCTTCGGTCAGAGCGGCGTGGAGCGTGTGATCGACCTGCTGAATCGCGAGCTGCTGCAGATCATGCGCCAGGCCGGCACGCCGACATTGGCGGATATCAAGCCCACGCATGTGATGGCCTCGACCTGGCGCTGATCGGTGCGCCCGGAAAGCGCTAGCGCGCGGGCGCCGGCGCAGGACAGGGTTTCAATTCCACTGACAGCGCATGCATCTCGGTAGTGCCGGTATTCTCGAGCGCGTGCAGCGTTGCCTCGCGCCAGGACAGATCGCCGGCCTTGAGATCATGGTCGCTGGCCTCGCCCTCGGGCGTGACGCTGCGCATCTTGCCGCCGGCCAGCACATAGACCAGCCCGTGCGGATGCGCGTGCATCGGGTCATTCACGCCGGGCTTGATGCGATATTCGTAGACGCGCACGTAGTCATTCTCGAAGCGCGGGGTGTATAGCTGCGGTGAGAGCTTTAGCGGGTCGAGCTCAATCACGGCAGGGGCAGCGCTGGCCAGGGTGCTCATGGTGGCGACGGTCGCCGTGATGCCGCAGAGCGTTCCACAGATGAATAGCGTAGTTCGGGTCATGTGGGCTCCTGAAATTGGCGCGCCGGATGCGCGAGGCGATAAGATGGGCTCACAAGTACGGGGGAGTCAATCATGCAGCATGCCTACGCGGCCAGATTTGCCGCACTGCTGTGCTCATTTACGCTCGCGGGCGCCTGCCAGGCGGCGCCGGCGCTGATCGAGCACGTGCAGGGTTACACGCTCGCCAGCGACAAGCTGCAGCAATTCGATGCGCTGGCCTTCGAGAACGGCAAGGTGCTGGCCGCTGGCAGCGCTGCCGACCTGAAGAAGAAATACCCGGGCGCGCAGCTGGTCGACGGCCACGGCCACACGCTGTTGCCGGGCCTGATCGACGCGCACGGCCACATGCTCGATCTCGGCCTCGCCACCGTGCGCGCCAATGTCAATGGCACGACCGGCCTCGCCGAGGCGCAGCAAGTGCTGCGCAGCTATGCGAAGGCGCATCCCGATCGCGCCTGGATCCAGGGCACCGGCTGGAACCAGGTGATCTGGAAGCTGGGTCGATTCCCGCTGGCGAGTGAACTGGATGCCGCCGTCAGCGATCGGCCGGCGGCGCTCGAGCGTGTCGACGGCCACGCGCTGTGGTTGAACACGCGCGCGCTCAAGGCCGCCGGCATCACGCGCGAGACGCGCGACCCGGTGGGTGGTCGCATCGAACGCGACGCGCAGGGCAATCCCAATGGCGTGCTGGTCGACAACGCGATGGACCTGGTCAACCGCGTGATTCCACAACCTTCGATGGCCGAGCAGAAGGCGGCGCTGCAGGCGGCACTGCGCCACATCAACGCGGCCGGCCTGACGGGCGTGGCCGATGCTGGGGTCAGCGCGGACGTGGTCGCGATCTATCGCGAACTCGCGGATCACGGAGAACTCAGCGCGCGCATCTACGCGATGATCCGGAGCGTCGGTGAGGATTTCCACAAACTCTCGGCGAGCGGGCCCCTGATCGGCTATGGCCACGAGTTCCTGACCGTGCGTTCGGTGAAGCTGTTTGCCGATGGTGCGCTCGGCAGCCGCGGAGCCGCGATGCTGGCGCCGTATTCCGACCAGCCCGGCCAAAAAGGCCTGATGTTCCATACGGCGGCCGAAATGCAGGCCAGCATCGAGCTGGCGCTCAAGGCCGGCTACCAGGTCAACATTCATGCGATCGGCGATGCCGCCAATCGTCAGGTGCTCGATGGCTTCGAAGGGGCGTACAAGAAGGTGGGCGGTCGCGAGCTGCGCAACCGCGTCGAGCACGCGCAGGTGGTGGCGCTGTCCGACATCCCGCGCTTCAAGACGCTGGGCCTGATCGCCTCGATGCAGCCCACGCACGCCACCAGCGACATGAACATGGCGGAGGATCGCGTCGGCGCCGAGCGCATCAAGGGCGCCTACGCGTGGCGCAGTTTCCTGGCCCAGGGCACGGTCATTGCCGCGGGTTCCGATTTCCCGGTGGAATCGGACAACCCCTTCTACGGCCTGTATTCGGCCGTCACGCGCGCCGACCACAGCTTTCACCCGCCGGGCGGCTGGCACCATGAACAGGCCATGACGCTGCTGGAAGCCTTCCGCGCCTTCACGCTCGATGCCGCCTACGCGCAGCACCAGGAAAAGACGCTGGGCACACTGGAGCCGGGAAAATGGGCCGATTTCATCCTGATCGATCGCGACCTTTTCAAGGTGCCGCCGGCGGAAATCTGGAAATTGCAGGTGAACGAGACCTGGGTTGCGGGCAAGCGCGTGTTTGCGAGGGCCGCCGCGCCGGCTGCGACCAAGGGCCACTAGCAGCACCGCAGCGCGCTGGCAACAGCGCTTGCGGCGTTGGCAATTCGGGACGTTGCGCGCCGCTTTGAGCGCTGCGGAGGCACGCGCCGCGGGGTAAAATCCGCGCCCCTCATGGACGTCTCACCGATACTTGCACCCCTGAATGATGCCCAGCGCGCGGCCGTCACCGCGCCCATCGGGCCCACGCTGGTGCTGGCCGGCGCGGGCAGCGGCAAGACCCGGGTACTGATCCATCGCATCGCCTGGCTGATCGAGGCGCTGGGCGCCACGCCGCACGCCATCCTCGCGGTCACCTTCACCAACAAGGCCGCGGCCGAGATGCGTGCGCGCGTCGAGGCGCTGCTCGGCATTGCGGGCGGTGCGCTGTGGCTGGGCACTTTCCACGGGCTGGCGCATCGCCTGCTGCGGCTGCACTGGCGCGAGGCGGGCCTGCCGCAGGGCTTCCAGATCCTCGATAGCGAAGACCAGCTGCGCCTCATCAAAAAGGTGGTCAAGGCGCTCGATCTCGACGAGGCACGCTTCGTGCCGCGTGAGGTGCAGTACTTCATCAACAAGCACAAGGACGAGGGCCGGCGGCCGCAGCACCTGAAGGCCGGGGGCGATCCGACCGAGCGCACCTTGCTGCGCATTTACGAGGAATACGAAAAACTGTGCGCGCGCTCGGGCGCGGTGGATTTCGCCGAGCTGCTGCTGCGTGCTTTCGAGCTGTGGCGCGACAACGCCGAGCTGCTGCGCCACTATCGCGCGCGCTTCAAGCATGTGCTGGTGGATGAGTTCCAGGATACGAATTCAATCCAGTACGCGTGGATACGCTTGCTGGTCGGGAGCGAAGGCGCTCCGTTCGTGGTGGGCGACGACGATCAATGCCTGGCCTCGGGCACATCGGTAACCATGGCCGATCGGTCGCAAAAGCCCATTGAGGCGGTGGTTGCGGGCGATGAAGTGTTGTCCAGCTATGGATGCGGCGACCTGCGGCCCGCCAGGGTCACGGAGTGCTTTGCGCGTCACCGGAGCGGTCGCATGGTGCATCTGCACCTGGCATCAGGCCGGGTCGTCAAGAGCACGCCCGAGCACACGCATTTCGCGGGCTATGTACTGGGTGAGACGCCGCAAACGCATTTCCTGTACCTGATGCACAAGGAAGGTATCGGCTTTCGCGTTGGCACCTCGCAGGTCTACACAGCGGGCCAGGCGCGGCCCATGGTCGGGTTCAAGCAGCGCTCACTGCAAGAGCATGCCGATGCGCTGTGGATAATTCGCACCCATGCTACCGAGAATGAAGCGCGCGCGGATGAAATGCTGACTTCGTTGCGCTATGGGCTGCCCACGTTGCCGTTCGTAGCGCGCAAAGGCAAACGCAACATTACTGGTAACGGCCTGGTACACGACGCAAAACACATCGCCAGGGTTTTCAGCTCGCTGAATACCACCGATGCAGCGCACCGACTGCTTGAAGAAAGCGGACTCGACTTCGCGCGACCGCACCACGCGCCGCAGAGCCGCAACTCGAACCGGCACAACATCGTCGTCACCTTGTGCGGCGACCGCCGCGGCGCCAACCCCATGCATCGCATTTCGGTGGTGGGCATCGATGCCGCCGACCGTCGTGCACTGACGGGCCTGGGATTGAGCGTGCGCCCGGCCAAGCGCGCCAGCAAGAGCTGGCGCTTCGAGACCATGCGCAGCGATTTTGGCGAACTGATGACCATCGCCAGGCAGATACGCGACGAGCTGGGTGGCCGCTACCTGCTGCAGGGGCATCTGCTCAGTCGCTCGCTGCCGTTCATCGCGGCAGCGGCGATCCGGCCTGGCATGGTCATGGCATCGGAGCAAGGACAATTCGACGTCGTCGAGCGCGTCGAGCAGCAGGAGTTCGCTGCCGAGGTCTATGACCTGAATATCGAGCGTACGCACAACTTCATCGCCAACGGCATCATCACGCACAATTCGATCTATCGCTGGCGCGGTGCGCGCGTGGAGAACCTGCAGAAATTCCGCAGCGACTTCCCGCAGGCGCAGATGTACAAGCTGGAGCAGAACTACCGCTCCACCGGCGCCATTCTCGAGGCCGCCAACGCGCTGATCGCGCAGAACTCGACGCGCCTCGGCAAACAGCTGTGGACCAGCGGCGCGCGCGGCGAGGCGGTGCGCGTGTACGCTGCCTACAACGAACGCGACGAAGCCGACTTCGTGATCGGCCGCATCCAGCAGTGGATCGCGCAAGGCGGCGCGCGTGCCGAATGCGCGATCCTGTACCGCTCGAACGCGCAGTCGCGTGTGTTCGAGGAGGCGCTGATCCAGGCGCGCATGCCCTATCGGGTGTACGGCGGCCTGCGCTTCTTCGAGCGCGCCGAAATCAAGGACGCGCTCGCCTACCTGCGCCTGATCGTCAATCACGATGATGACGGCTCCTTCGAGCGCGTGGTGAACCTGCCCACGCGCGGTATCGGCGCACGCAGCCTCGACGCGCTGCGCGAGGGCGCGCGTGGCGCCGGCAGCTCGTTATGGCGCGCGGCCGGTGCAGTGCTCGGCGACAGTGCGGTGGCCGGGCGCGGCGGCGCGGCGCTGCACGGCTTCCTGGCACTGATCGAACGGCTGGGCCGCGACATCGACGGCCTGCCGCTGCATGAGCAAGTCGACCATGTGATCAACAACACTGGCCTGATCGAGCATTTCCGCAAGGA
Source organism: Gammaproteobacteria bacterium (assembly GCA_025350055.1). GTDB lineage: Bacteria > Pseudomonadota > Gammaproteobacteria > Steroidobacterales > Steroidobacteraceae > FEN-1191. Next base: position 68,306 of record JANXYK010000013.1, read on the forward strand.
AAAGGGCGATCGCGGCGAGGCGCGCATCGAGAACCTCGAGGAACTGGTCAGCGCCGCGCGCGGCTACGAGCCCGAGGGCGAAGACCTGCCCCCGCTCCAGAGCTTCCTCGCGCACGCGGTGCTGGAATCGGGCGAGGCCCAGGGTGGCGCCTGGGAAGACTGCGTGCAGATGATGACGCTGCATACCGCCAAGGGCCTGGAATTCCCGGTGGTATTCCTTAGCGGCATGGAAGACGGGCTTTTTCCTCATCAGCGCTCGCTCAACGACCTCGAGAGCCTCGAGGAGGAGCGGCGGCTTTGTTACGTGGGCATCACGCGGGCCATGAAGCACCTGTACCTGAGCTATGCCGAACAGCGCCGGCTCCATGGCGTGGATAGCTACAACATGCCCTCGCGCTTCATCCAGGAGATACCGCCGGCCCTGCTGGAAGAACTGCGCCCGCGCATCCAGATTTCGCGTACGCCGATACGATCGGGCGCGTACGCGGGCGGCGGCAGCGACTATGGCGGCGGCAACGGCAGTGGCGGCCGCGCCGGCGCGGCGGGTGGCGGCCTGTTCGATGCCCCGGCCGAACCCCCGGTGGGCGGCATGCGCCTGGGCACCCGCGTGCGGCACGGCAAGTTTGGCGAGGGCGTGGTGCTCAATATCGAGGGGCAGGGCCCGCATGCGCGCGTGCATGTAAACTTCGAGGGCCAGGGCGCCAAGTGGCTGATGCTGAGCATGGCGCGGCTCGAACTCATGTAGCGGGTGCATCGATGAAAATCCTGATACTCGGCGCCGGCCAGGTCGGCCGCACCGCCGCCCACAACCTGGCGCGCGAGCCGGCCAACGAAGTCACTGTGGTTGACACCGACGAGCAGGTGCTGCGCGATCTGCAAGATCACATCGATATCCGCACTGTGGCCGGCAGCGCCTCCTACCCTTCGGTGCTCGAGGCCGCCGGCATTGCCGACACCGATATCCTGATCGCGCTCACCAGCAGCGACGAAGTGAACATCGTCGCCTGCGAGATCGCGCACGCGCTGCATCGCACGCCGACGCGCATCGCCCGCATCCGCGCCGCCGAGTACACCAGTCGCCCGCAGCTGTTCTCGGAAGGCGCGCTGGCGGTGGACGTGTGGATCAGTCCCGAAGAGCTGGTCACGGAATATATCGCCCACCTGCTGGAGAACCCGGGCGCAATCCAGGTGGTGGATTTCGCCGATGGCCGCGTGCAACTCGTGGGCGTGCAGGCGCGCCGCGAGGGCCTGTTGGTTGGCAAGCCGCTGCGCCTGCTGCGCGAGCACCTGCCCGGCACCGATGCGCGCGTGGCGGCCATCTTCCGCAACGATCGCCTGGTGGAAATCGATGGCGAGACGGTGATCGAGGAGAATGACGAGATCTTCTTCGTCGCCGCGCGCGATGACTTGCGCAAGATGCTCGCTGAACTGCGCCGCAGCGAGCCGCCGGTGCGGCGCCTCGTGATAGCCGGTGGCGGCAACATCGGCCTGCGCCTCGCGCGCCGCCTTGAGAACACCAACCAGGTGAAGCTGATCGAGCGCGATGCGCGCCGCGCGGCGCGCGCGGCCGAAATCCTGCAGCACGCGATCGTACTGCGCGGCGATGCCGCCGACGAAGAGCTGCTGATCGAGGAGAACATCGATGCCGCGGACGTATTCGCCGCGCTCACCAACTCGGAGGAAGCCAACGTGATGGCGGCGATGCTCGCCAAGCGACTGGGCGCGCGGCGCGTGATGGCGCTGGTGAACCGCCCCGCCTACGGCGAGCTGATGGAAGGCCGCAACATCGATGTCGTGATCTCGCCGCAGACCATCACCATTGGTTCGCTGCTGGCGCACGTGCGCCGCGGCGATGTTGTGCGGGTGCACTCGGTACGCCGCGGCGCGGCCGAAGCCATGGAGTTGGTGGTGCACGGCTCGGCCGAGCGTTCGCGCATCGTTGGTCGGCGCGTCGAGGATGTCGGCCTGCCGGCTGGCGCCAGCATCGTCGCGCTGGCGCGCGGCGAGCAGGTGATCATGGCGCATCACGACACGCTGGTGGAGGCCGAGGATCACGTGATCGTGTTCCTCAATGACCGCCGCCATGTCGCCGATATCGAGCGACTGTTCCAGTCCGAGACCTGAAACCTTGATGCGCGCACTGGCCAGCGTACTGCACCAGATCGGCAACCTGCTGCTGGTCTTCTCGCTGTATTTCCTGCTGCCCACGCTGACTTCGATCTACTACGGCGAGCCCGCCGCGCTACGCGCCTTCGTCGCCGGCGCGGCGCTCAGCGCAGCCTGCGGCCTGGTGATCTATTTCGCTACGGTCCGCTACCGGAGCGAGCTCAAGCCGCGCGATGGTTACCTGCTGGTCACGCTGGCCTGGTTCGCGGTGGCTTCGGTGGCGGCCGTGCCGCTGGTGATGCTGCTGCCGCACCTGTCGTTCACGCATGCCTTCTTCGAGAGCATGTCGGGCATCACGACCACCGGAGCCACGGTGCTCAGCGGCATCGACCAGCTGCCGCATGCGGTTAACCTGTGGCGCCATGCGCTCAGCTGGCTCGGGGGCCTGGGCATCATCGTGATGGCGATCGCGATCCTGCCGCTGCTGGGGATCGGCGGCATGCAGATGTATCGTGCCGATGCGCCCGGCTCGATCAAGGATGCCAAGCTCGCGCCGCGCATCATGCAGACCGTGCGGTTGCTGTGGCTCGTGTATGGCGGGCTCACGGCGCTGTGTGCAGTGGCGCTGCGCGCTGCCGGCATGCACTGGTTCGATGCGATCTGCCACGCGTTCTCGGCGGTCTCGCTGGGTGCGTTCTCCACGCACGATGCCAACATCGGCTTCTTCGGCTCGCCGCTGATCGAGGCCACGCTGGCCGCCTTCTCGCTGATCGCTGCGATGAACTTCACCACGCATTTCCTGGCGGTGCGCAAAGGCGAGCCCGGCACCTATGCCCGCGACCCCGAGGCCAAATGGCTGCTGGTATGGGTCGGCGCCAGCTGCGTCGGCGTATCGATCCACGTCTGGCTGAGCCACGTGTATCCGGACTACATCACCACGTTTCGAAACGTCAGCTTCAACCTGATCTCGATGGCCACCGGCTCCGGCCTGCACACCGCCGACTACAGCCGCTGGCCGGTGTTCGCGCCGATGTGGATGCTGTTCCTCGGTTGCGTGTGCGCCAGCACTGGCTCCACGGGCGGTGGCATCAAGATGTTCCGCTCGCTGGTGCTGATCAAGCAGTCACTGCGCGAGATGTTCACGCTGGTGCATCCACAGGCGGTGGCGCCGCTGCGTATCTCCGGGCAGATCGTACCCAACCGTGTGGTCTATTCGGTGCTGGCCTTCATCTTTCTCTACTTCATGACCATCGTGGTGCTGACTTTCGCGCTGCTGATCTCGGGGCTCGATTTCATCTCGGCGTTTTCGGCAGTGGTCGCCTGCATCAACAACGCCGGGCCTGGCCTGAACCTGGTGGGCCCGGCCAGCACCTACGGCGTGCTGAATGATTTCCAGCTATGGATGTGCACGATCGCGATGTTCCTCGGGCGCATCGAGATCTTCACGGTGATGGTGCTGTTCACGCCGACGTTCTGGCGCAAGTAGTCGAACATGGGCACTGCAGGTCTGCAATACACCCGTCACCTGCTGACCATCGTCTTGCTCAGTGTGGCCGCCGAACCCCAGTTGGCAAGCCCGCGCCAGACTTCAAGGCCCGCACCTTGGATGGCCGCGATATCCGCCTCGCGGATTTTAAGGGTCACGTGTTGATCATCAATCTTTGGGCCACCTGGTGTGGCCCCTGCCGCGAAGAACTGCCGCTGCTCAGTGGCTATCACCGCCTGCAGAAAGACCATGGCCTGGATGTAATCGCACTGGCCACGGAAGACTCGGTGCCGATGGACAAACTCAAGCCGCTGGCCTCGATGTGCAGCCTTCCCTTCGTACAGCGGATGCGTGGTGACTACGAGATCATGAAGGGCGTACCCACCAACTACGTGATCGACCGCAATGGCATCGTGCGCTATGCAGAGGCCGGCGCATTCACGCTCGCGGCCCTCAACGAGCTGCTGGTACCGCTGTTGCGGGAAAAGCCACTGGAAGCTGCCGAACCTGCGCCATGAACTGACGGCGTGTGCGCGGCCGGCTGGAGCGCCTGATCGCGCGCAGCTGATATCACTGTTTGCCGGCATGCGTATGCAGCTCGGTGGCTCCCGATGCCAGCTTGTCGCTGCTGGCTATTACCGAGACGTCGCCGCCCTCTCCGGCACGCGCGCGCACGATCAACAGCGCCTGGCCACTGAAGGCGTGACGCTGATCGGCGTGGAAGGCTTCGACGGTCGCGGCATTGCCATTGTCGACCGCGGCGATCGTCGCGGCGCCGGATACCTTGAAGCGGATCAGATTGTCCGCGTCCGGCACCAGGTTGCCATTGGCATCTTCGACGCGCGCGGTGATGAAGGCGAGATCATCGCCATCCGCCGCTATATCGACACGATCGGCCTGCAGGTGGATGCTTGCCGCGGCGCCCGCCGTGCGCACTTCATAGCGTGCCACTTCGGCTCCGGCGCGACGCGCAACCGCCAGCAAAGTGCCGGGCGCATAGGGCACCTGCCACAGCAGTCGATAACGCGAGGCGATGCTGCCCTTGTCATTGACGTCGGGGCCCACGGGCAGCGTCACCGGCTCCGAGCCCACGCGCTTGCTGCGGAGCGATTTGCCGTTGAGGAACAGCTCCACTTCATCGGCATTGGAATACACCATCACGGGAATCGATTGCCCGAGCCGATCGGGCCAGTTCCAGTGCGGCAACACATGCACCATCGGCGCACTGGTCCACTGGCTCTGATAAAGGTAGTAACGATCCTTCGGAAAGCCGGCGAGATCCACCATGCCGAAGTAGGAGCTGCGCGCCGGCCAGTCGCGCGAGTTGTCGGCCTTCCAGCCGAAGAAGGGCGTGGGCTCGCCGATGTAGTCGAAGCCGGTCCACACGAATTCGCCCAGCACTGAAGGCGATTGTTCCTGCGCTGCGAATTCCACATCGGGGCAATAGGCCCAGTAGGGCGCGATCACATCGTAACTCGTGAGCTGCCGCGAGTTGTGCTTCTCGTATTTCTCCAGCGGCAGGTGATACACGCCGCGCGAGCTCACGCACGAAGCCGTCTCCGAGCCGTAGATGATCCAGCCGGGATGCTCGCGCTGGATGTCGGCGTAGTGGGTAGGCGCGTAGTTGAAACCGGGGATATCGACCTCGTCCGCGAGGCCGTTGCGGATCGCGTCCTTCCAGTTGTTGAAGGCCGAAGTGGTCGGGCGGGTCGGGTCTTCATCGTGGAACAGCGCTGTCAGCCGGTGCGCTTCCTGCTTGCCGGTCGGCGAGCCCTGTTCCGGGATCTCGTTGCCAATGCTCCACATGATGATGCTGGGGTGATTGCGGTCACGCCGCACCATCTCGCGCAGGTCGCGCTCCGACCAGGTGTCGTAGTACTTGTGATAGCCGTTGACGACCTTGGCCACGCGCCACTCGTCGAAGGCTTCGTCCACCACCAGGAACCCCAGGCGATCGGCGAACTCGAGCAGCTCGGGCGAAGGTGGATTGTGGCTGGTGCGGATCGCATTTACGCCCGCGGCCTTCAGAATCTGCAGTTGCCGCTCCGTGGCGCGGCGGCTGACGGCGGCACCCAATGCGCCGAGGTCGTGATGCAGGCACACGCCGTGCAGGCGTACGACTTGCCCATTCACCGACAGGCCCTGCTTTACATCGAAGTTGAGCTGGCGGATGCCGAACGGCGTGCTGTAGCTGTCGACAACGTGCCCGGCAATGAAGATCTCGGACTGCAGCGTGTAGAGGTTGGGATGATCGGTATCCCACAGCGCCGGGTGTTCCACCCTGAGGGTCACGGGCACTTTGACTGATCCTTCTGCCGGCAGCTCTGCGCTGGTCTGCGCCGACCACACGCTCATGCCGCTCGCATCGACGACGGTGCTGTGCAGGTCGACTCGCCGGGCTGCGCTGCCGCGATTGCCAAGTTCGGTGCGTACGAACACGGTCGCCTGTGCGGCCGAGACATCCTTGTAGGTAATGGCTGTGCCCCAGTGCGCCACCTGCACGGGGCCCGTGATCTCGAGCCACACGTTGCGGTATATGCCGGCGCCCGGATACCAGCGCGAACTCTCGGCCTCAGGATGCAGCCGCACCGCGAGCACGTTGACGCGGCCATCGAAATGCAGCCAGGGCGTGAGTTCGAAACCGAAACTGCTGTAACCATAGGGACGTTCACCCAGCTTGTGGCCGTTGACCCAGACGGTGGCATTGGCCATTGCGCCATCGAAATCCACGCGCAGGTAGCGGCCGCTGGCTGCCCCCGGCAACACGAAGTGCTTGCGGTACCAGCCTATGCCCGAGATCGGCAGCGCCCCGGTGTGCGGATTGATCTTCGGATCGAAGGGCAGGCCGATGGCCCAGTCGTGCGGCAGACGCACGCTCGCCCACTTTGAATCGTCGAACTGCGCGCGCTCGGCGCCGGTGGCATCGCCGCGCCGGAAGTGCCAGTCGTGGTTGAAGCTCTGGCGCCGCAGATCGACCCGCAGTGCTGGCGGCGGGGCAGCCCAGGCGACCGCATTCAACAACAGCAGTCCCAACAGCATTGCGAAGCGCATGAGGTGTCCCCGATGTGGCCAGAGCCTGGCATCAAGATGGTACTATCAATCAAGCGTAGCCATGCGACTGCCCGAACCCCTGTTCGTAGTGATCAACCCGATGATGCGGGTGCTGCTGCGCAGTCCGCTGCATTGCATGCTGAGCGGCAGCCTGATGCTGATCAGCTTCACCGGCCGCAAGAGTGGCCGGCGCTACACCACACCGGTGCGCTACGTGCGCGTGGATGGCGCGGTGCGTTGCTTCACTTCGGCCGAGAACCTCTGGTGGCGGAATCTGCGCGGTGGGGCGACGGTGTCGCTGTTGATTGCGGGCAAGGAAGCGCCTTACGACGCGCAGGCGATCTTTGACGACCCGCCGCGCATCCGCGCAGCGTTGCAGCAGTATCTCGCACTGTTCCCGGCGGATGCGTCCTATCACGAGATCCGCCTGAATCGCGATCGCACACTGGTGCCCGAGGATCTGGAGCGCGCCAGCCATGAAGCGGTGGTGGTCGAATTGCGGCCGCTGCATCCATGCTGATCAACGGCGGCTGCCATTGCAGGAACATCAGCTTCCAGCTCGACTGGAGGCCCGAGCCCGAGTTCATACCCGCGCGGGCCTGCGACTGCAGCTTCTGCGTCAAGCACGGAGGTGTGTGGACCTCCTGCCCGACCGGGCGACTGCAGGTGACGCTGCACGAGCCCGATCAGGTATCGGTGTATGCCTTCGAAACGAAGACCGCGGATTTCCATGTGTGCCGCAACTGCGGTGTCGTGCCGGTCGTGAGCTGCAGCATCGATGCGCAGCTCCATGCGGTGGTCAGCGTCAATGCCTTCGATGATGTGGCGCGTTCATTGGTGCGCCAGGCGTCGGCGTCATTCGGCGCTGAGGCCACGGGCGATCGGTTGGCCAGGCGCAAGCGCAACTGGATCGCGCAGGTGGAATTCGTGCCAGGAATTGCGGGCGGTCGCTGATGCGCAAGCTCGTGTGAACTGTGCGCGTACGCAGCTTTCCCGCGATTGCCGACAGCGCCGCGAACCGGCTGGTGCTCGGCACGATGCCCGGCAAGGCATCGCTGCGGGCTGGCGAATACTACGCGCACCAGCGCAACGCCTTCTGGGGGATCATGGATGCGCTGTTCGGCATTCCTGCCAGCGCGCCCTACGCGCAGCGTGGTGCCGGACTGCGTGCCCAGGGCATCGCGCTCTGGGATGTATTGCAGAGCTGCAGCCGCGATTCCAGCCTCGATGCCGACATCGTGGCAGAGAGCATCGTGCCCAATCCTCTCGCGGCCTTTCTGCACGAGCATCCCTCAGTGCGTTCGGTCTATTTCAATGGCGCGGCCGCCGAGGCTCTCTACAAGAGATATGTGCAGCCCGAGCTGGGTGGCGCCTGGCGCGATCTCAGCTACATTCGCCTGCCCTCGACCAGCCCTGCCAATGCGCGCCTGAGCGCGGCAGCAAAGCTCGCACGCTGGTCGGTGTTGAAACAGCCGAACCCATGAAGCGGGCTCACTGAGGTCACGATGCGCGATCTGGCTCCCGACATCCTGCGACAACGCCTGCTCATAGAAGGCCTCAACACGGCCGACATCGACAGCCAGGCGGCCGAGCAATACCTGCTGGGCGTCGCGGCGCACCTGAACCTGCGCACTTACGGCAAGCCCATCGTGCATGCACCGGGTGGTGCCGGCAAGGAAGAGAATGAGGGTTTCGATGCTTTCATTCCGCTGATCGACTCGGGCATCTCGCTGTATGTGTGGAGCAAGCAGCGCTTCTTCGCGGCGGTGCTGTTCACCTGCAAGAGTTTCGATGCCGAGCGCGCGCTGCAGTACACCAACGCCTGGTTTGGCGCCTCGCAGCTTGAACATCGCTCGTTCTAGGGTACGATCAGCAGCTCGGCTCACCACGGCAGGCATCCATGTTTCCCATGCAGATATCGATCACCTACATTGCCGCGACCACCATCGGCGCCGGGATCACTTTCATCGCAGCCGGATTTTCCATCCTGGCGCTGGATCGCCAGCGCTGACAAGCAGACGTTCGGCAGACAAACGGGGGAGAATCACATGTCCGACGGCAACACCGGCAACACACCGCCACGCAGCTTCTGGATCATCGGCGTACTCGCGCTGCTCTGGAATCTGCTGGGCGTCGCCAGCTACCTGATGACCGTGAAGATGAGCCCGGCCGCACTCAGCGCGATGCCCGAAGCCGAGCGCGCGCTCTACCAGGACATTCCTGCATGGGTGACTTCAAGCTTCGCGATCGCCGTGTTCGGCGGCACGCTGGCCTGCATCCTGCTTTTGATGCGCAAGCGCCTGGCCGGCACGCTGTTCCTGGTGTCGCTGCTCGCGATCCTGGTGCAGATGAGCCATGCCTTCTTCATGACACCGATGTTGGCGGTGCGCGGCCCGGCTGGCGCGGCGCTGCCCCTGTGCGTGATCGTCGCGGCGATCTTCCTGGTGTGGTATTCGCGCGGTGCGCAGAGCCGGGGCTGGCTGAGCTGAGGCAACCGCTTTGGGTACCGGAAACCTGGCGCGCACCATCACCATACTGGCGGCGATCGTCTCGCTCACCGCAGTGCTGATGATGGTCGCGAGCGCGCTGCGCGGCGCGCAGGTGAATCGCGGCGCACTGGTGGTGGCTTTCATCGTGCTCGGCGCCACTATCAGTCGTCTGGCGCGATCGCGCGGCATTCCAAAGGATCGATGAACCGCAGGCGCTGCGGTGCAGTGCTGGCCGGGTGAGTTCCCGCAAGCAAACGCCGGCGGTCACGGTAATTCAGGTCAAGGGCAAACCCAATGCCCGCAACAGTCTGCTCGAAGAGACCAGCCCGGGCGTATGGCAGGCGCAATTGAAGAGCCCGCCGGTCGATGGCAAGGCCAACAAGGAACTCATCGCGCTGGTCGTTGAGCACTTTGGAAGACCGAAGTCCGCCGTGTCCATCAAGAGCGGCGGCTCCGGGCGCTTGAAGCGCGTTGCGATTGAAAGCGGCTGACTACTGCCTGCCGCTGTTCATCTCGCTGCCATTGGCCAGCTTCAGGTACTGCGGCTCCCATTCCACCGTGAAGCGCCCCTCGACCTGATCGGCGAAGGCCCGCTGCTGATCACTCGCCAGATGTGCGTTGTTGCCGCAGTAGAATTCCGTGCTCTCGCCCGAAGCGATCTCCTGCTGCAGATCGATCCAGCACAGATTCATCGGCAGGTAGGCATCGCGATCGCGCGCCTGCAGCGCTCCCTTGAGCGCGACGATGGACTGGCTGCCGTGGTTCTGCACCCGCACGCGCAGCACGAAGGTGGTGGCATCGCTCACCTGATGGGCTTTCTTGGCGTAGTCCGGGTCGCTCTGCTGCTGGGCTTCGTTGCGTGTCATGACCTTCGCGCTCACCACGCGTGCCTCGACGATGTGACGCAGTGGCGCCATCTGTGCTTCGCGGTCGGCCTTGCGATCAGCAGCCTTCGCATCGGCCACTGGCTGCTTCGCTGCCCAGCGCTTCTGCAGGTCGATGGCTTCGGCGAAGGTGCGCGCAGTCAGCGAATCCTCCGGATCGGCAAACTTCGGCGTCAGCACGTCGCCGTTGCTGCGCTTGACGTAGTGCTCCATTAGCTTGCGCTCGTCATCGGGCAGGCGGGCCAGCTGTTTCTGCACGCTGCTGAGGTCGGTAGTGCCGAAGAGGAGTGCCGTACGGTGCGGGTCGCCCGGGCGCATGAACAGCCAGGCTACGCCGATGACTAGCAGGAGCAGGAATACATGGAACTTGGTCATCGTATGCTCGCCTTCTTGATAGCCACACGCGCTGGCAAGGGTCGGGTTGTGATGAGAATGCGGCGGTGTCGGAGGTCGCGAATTTGCGCGCCCATGGCTCTGCCCCAGCCGCACCATGCATGGGTTGGCGGCCCAAATCTGTGCAAAGTGAGCACAAATCGGCGTTTCGCAGGCTTGATGGAGGGCTCTGCTGCGGCTAATCTATACACATACGATGTGTATGGAATCGACGACATGAAAAGCCCGACGCGACGCGCTACTGATCGCACCAATATCGTGTTGGACACGGCACTGGTCAATCGCGTCAAGCGATTGGCCAGGGTGCGCACCACCCGCGACGCGGTCCACGTGGCATTGGATCATTACGTGCGCAGCCGCGACTTCTCGGCCGCGCTGGCGTTGCATGGTTCGGGTGGTGTTGCCGAAGGTTACGACCCCAAGGCCGTCAGCCCAGCGCGCCGCTAGATCATGCTGGTCGATTCCTCGGTCTGGATTCCGTTCCTGCGCGGCGATCGCGTGGTTGAAGTCGAAATCCTGGTGCAAGCGCTGTCGCGATCGCTACCAGTCTGGCTCGCGCCGCCCATACTGCAGGAAGTGCTGCAGGGTGCGGATCGTCCCGAGAGATTCGCCAAGTGGGACCAGATATTGGGCGAGCTGCCACTTCTGGTCGAGCCCAATCCCCGAGTCGCCGCGCGCGAGGCTGCCCAGCTCTATGCCCGCTGCCGGTGGCAGGGCATAAAGCCTCGTTCTGCCAACGACTGCCTGATCGCAATTCATGCCATCAGCAACGAGATACCCCTGCTGCACAATGACCGCGATTTCGAGTTGATCGCACGGGTTGAACCGCGACTGATGTTCTTGCCAAGCAACTAGGTCAGCTGCTCAATTGACTGCATTCCCTTGAGCCGTCTGCTCGCAGAACATGCGGCGGGTCACTTCGGCCGAATTGATCGGTTCTATGGAATCACCCAGCCGCATGAGCTTTTCGCCGGCGGAAAATTCTGGCCACGGCGGGAGCCCGCTAGCGTTGGGATTCCCGGTCTTCGCGAACCGCACCCAATAGCCCGAGGCGACGTCGGCGAGATGGCGATCGGCGATCGTCCACGGCCGATCCAGTCGTGAGAGATTCCGGAATACGTAGGGCACTTCGCCAGTGTGGAATGCACCGAACTCCGGGTGCTGCGGCCAGGGGATGGCACGATCGAAGTAGTAGGCGTATACGGTGCCGCTCGCCACGTGCTGTGCCTTGGCGTAACGCGCCAGCGCCACGCGTGCGCAGTCGATGAGCGACGCATTGCGCGCGGCGGTCACTTCGGCATCGGTCGCCGCGGGATACAGCCTGAAGTATTCGCCCACGCGCTCGCCGTAGCGCTTGCCGGCTTCCGCCTGCCAGTCGGTGAGTGTGTCGACGCGGGGCGGACCGAAGCCGGGGATGGGAAGTGCATCGCCGCTGACGATGCCGAACAGCAGCGGCACCTGATTCGTCGCAGCTTCGGCGCGAACGACATTGCCGTCGATGGTTGGCGTGTAGCGCAGCGCTTGTCCATCTACAACCGCTCGCGGACCCAGCAGTTCAGCGGCCGGCAAGGCGCGCAGCGCGGCGGCGCTGGTCGCACCCAAGACTTCCCCCAGTCGCGTTCCGCCCTGCTCCATCACTGCGAGCGACCGCTGGGCGTAAAACTCTCGCCCGAGCCAGCCCGGCCCGCTCTGCGCAATGGCGCGCGCAAACAATCCTCTGGTCAGCGGTGATTCCATCAGCAACTTCACCGACATCGCACCGGCCGACTGGCCGAAGATCGTGACGCGCGCGGGATCACCACCGAACGCAGCGATATTGCGCTTGACCCACTGCAAGGCGGCGATCTGGTCGAGCAATCCGTAGTTGCCAGAATGAAAGTCGGCGGACTCGGCGCTGAGCTCGGGGTGCACGAAGAATCCGAACGGACCGACGCGGTAGTTGAAGCTCACCAGTACGACGCCCAGGCGGGCGAGTTTTGCGCCGTCGTATAGCGAAATCGCGCTGGAGCCCTCACCGAAGCCACCGCCGTAGATCCATACCATGACGGCGCGACGCGCATGGGGATCGGGATCAGTGGTCCACACATTCACATAGAGGCAGTCTTCACTGATCGGCCCCTGCGTCATGAACTCCGCCGTCCACGGAAGCCGCGAGCCCGCCTCGTCCTGCATGCAGCTCGCGCTGAAGTGATCGTTGATGCGCAGCCCTTTCCATGACGCGGGCGGCTGCGGCGCGCGCCAGCGCAGTGCACCGACCGGCGGCGCGGCGAACGGGATGCCCAGAAAGCGACTGGTGCCTTCCGCATCGACCGCGCCGGTTACGCGCCCTTGCTGTGTAGTGACGACGGGCACAACAGGAATCGCCGGCCCGGCGCTCGAGGTCAGTGCAACCACCCCTAGCAGAGCCGCCAGGAAATTCGGTGCGCTCGCATAGCGACTTCGATCGCCAGCCAGAAATCTGCGCTTGCGAGTCAGCACTTGCGTTGCACCGAACGCCCGCCTCGGGCTCGTCCTACTTGCACTTCGCATACAGGTAACAGGTCCGTGGGTCAGGTCCAATGTTTGGAAGCACCGCGTAGCGCGCCATTTGAGCTTCGCGCAGAAAACCGGCCTTTTCAAGTGCGCGGGCGGAAGCAGCGTTCTCGATATCGCAGAATGCCTGAACCCGGTAGATGGAGGGATCTGATAGCGCCGCGTCGCTCAGGGCACGGATGGCCTCCGCCATCAAACCCCGACCCCAGAGACTACGGCGCAGGACGTAACCGAGGTCGAGTCCGTGCGCGGTACGGCGGGCCTCGATCATGCCAATGGGAATGGTCGCATCCCTGGTTTCGGAAATGGCGTATGGACGACATTGCCCGCTGGACCAACTCTCGATGCACTGGGAGATGAACTGCACCGTTTCAGCGAGTGATTGGTTCGGACGCCACATCAGAAAGTGCGTTACCTGTGCGTCCTGTGCGTACCCGTTGAAGATGGGTTCCGCATCGGAAACACTTGGTTGCCGCAGCACGAGTCGTTGCGTATGGATTTCAACAGGAAGAACGGAAATCACAAACTTGTGTTCTCCACGGTGAAACATGTCGATGTGGCTGCACGCACTGCACGTTAGCAGATGCAGAGATTAGTCCTCCGCTACGACTACTTCATGGCCTGTCGGCGGCTGATGGTCCGCAGCAAATCTCAGGCGCCGCTACGCCGCTCCATCGCCAGGCGCACTGCCAAACCGGCAAGAGCCGAACCCAGCAGGTGGCGCTGAACTCTGGCAAACGCGTGCCGTCGGGCGAACACAGAGGCCACAGCTGATGCCGAGCAGATGACGAGGGAATGTGCGCAGGCCGCGCAAAGGATTTGCACCAATCCAAGCACCAGCGTTTGACTCAAAACGTGACCTGCCGTCGGGTCGATGAACTGTGGCAGCAGAGCCCCGTAAGTGACGACGACCTTCGGATTCAGCAAGCAGGTCAACAAGCCACGGCGATAGAGGGATACTTTGCTATCGGCGGGTAGCGCTGACGGAGCGAAAGCTGTGGACCGAGTGGTGAAGGCCCGATAGGCCAGCCACAACAAGTAGGCAGCGCCTGTCCAGCGAACCATGTTGTAAGCAACGGGAACCGCTCTGAACAGTGCTGACAGACCGGCTGCCGTCGCCAGCATGTAAACAAACATCCCCGTGCACACGCCTCCAAGCGAGGCAAACCCGGCCGAGCGCCCCTGACAGATCGAGCGCGATGCCAGATAGAGAAGATTGGGACCCGGCGAGAGCGCCATGAGAAAAGCAACAACCGCGAACGACAATACTTCTGAGATCAATGGCATTGCATGAGTGCGCCCGTCCAAAGCGTGTATCGGGGAGCGACGACGGGCATGCTTCAGTGCCGGCCCATCCTCTCCCAAACACGCCCCAACATTCAGTGGTGTATGTAGTTCTCGAGCTGCTCGATCGTCTGTGCTTGTTCCGCCAACACCGCCCGCACCAGGTCACCGATCGATAGCATCCCCACCACCCGCTCCCCATCGACAACGGGCAAATGCCGTATGCGCCGATCCGTCATGATCTGCATGCATTGCTGCGCGCTCTCGTTGGGCTCCACCGTGTACACCTGCGCGGTCATGATCGCGCGCACCGGGGTGTCGGCGGATGAGCGGCCCTTGAGGATCACTTTGCGCGCGTAGTCGCGCTCGGAAACGATTCCGGCGAGCTTGTCGCCTTGCATTACCAGCAGTGCACCGACGCTGTGTTCCGCCATCAGACGTATGGCTTCGAGAACGGGAGCATCGGGGCCTACGGAGTAAATATCCCTGGGCTTGCGGCCCAGTAACTGTGCTGCGCTTGCCATGGCTACCTCCACTGCTCACATGTTGCAGCCGCCGGGCGGCTGCCTTCAGGAATCAGGCGGCCTCGACGATCAACAACGCACCTTCGACGGCGCGCACGCGCACCGAGGCGCCAGCCGGCAGGTCGGGGCCGCGCACTTTCCAGGCGCCGTCACCGACAAAAGCCTTGCCATAGCCCTGCACGATCGGCTCGCTGAGCCGGTACACCTGGCCGATGTATTGCGCAGAGCGCTGATTCAGCTGCGGCTGTTCGGAAGTCTCGGGATGCGCGCCCTTGTAGTTGCGCCACACGAGCAGCGCCGCCACCGACAGCCCGACGAACAGTACCAGCTGCAATTGCCAGGGAATCGGAATCACCAGCAGCAACGCGCCGACCACGAGTGCCGCAGCCGCAAACCAGATCGCCACCGCACCGGGCGCGAAGGCTTCGACGATGCCCAGCAGCGCGGCGATGATCCACCAGTGCCACCAATGCAGATTCGAGGCGAAGTCAATCATGGCTGCTCAGCGCGCCGGTGTGCCCACGGTCGGTACGCCACCGCGTGGCGGCGGCAGGCCGCCCTGCTGCTGCTTCATCGCGTCCTTGGCGAGCTCGGCGATTCCGCCGATCGAGGCGAGCAGGCCCGTGGCTTCCATCGGCATGAAGAATACTTTCTGGTTCGGCGAGGTCGCGAATTCCTTCATCGCCTCGACGTATTTCTGCGCGATGAAGTAGTTGATGGCCTGCACATTGCCCTGGGCAATGGCCTGCGAGACCACGGCCGTCGCCTTGGCCTCGGCCTCACCGAGACGCTCGCGGGCCTCGGCGTTGCGGAATGCGGCTTCGCGCCCGCCTTCGGCCTGCAGCACCGCGGCCTGCTTCTCGCCTTCGGCCTTGAGGATCGCCGCCTGGCGAAAGCCCTCGGCCTCGAGGATGTTGGCGCGCTTGTCGCGCTCGGCCTTCATCTGCCGGCCCATCGACTCGATCAGGTCGGCGGGCGGCTGGATATCCTTGATCTCGATGCGCGTGACCTTAATGCCCCAGGGCATGGTCGCATCATCGACCACGCGCAGCAGGCGGTGGTTGATGTCATCGCGCTTGGAAAGCGTTTCGTCCAGGTCCATCGCGCCGATGACGGTGCGGATGTTGGTCATCGTGAGATTGACCACCGCGAGGCGCAGGTTGTCCACTTCGTAGGCGGCGCGCGCCGCGTCCTGCACCTGGTAGAACACCACGGCATCGATGCCGACCATGGCGTTGTCCTTGGTGATGACTTCCTGGCGCGGCACGTCGAGCACCTGCTCCATCATGTTCATGCGCCGGCCGATACCCTCGAAGAAGGGCGTGATCATGTGGAAGCCCGGCTCCATGGTCTTCTTGAACTTGCCGAAGCGCTCGAGCGTGTACTGGAAGCCCTGAGGCACCGTTAGCCAGGCCTTGGAGATGAAAACCACCGCCGCAACGACGATGACGATCCAGACCCAATTGAAGTCGAAACCGAACATGACTACCTCGCCTGCAGATGCCGCTATGCCAGCCGGCAACATAGCACGTCGGTAGCAGGGCGGCGTAATGCCGCCATCCTTAAGCCTGCTTCAGTCTTTGCCCTTGCTGCAGGCGGCGCCCAGCCAGTGGCCGTTGAGCGTTACGTTCACTTTGCCGTTGGGTGTGGTCACCTGGATGGCGCCCTTGAACTCTTCGGGACTGACGGCCTCCATCTTCATCTCGCCGTCACGGGCAGGGTTGCCGGCGCAATGGAAATGCGTCTCCATGTGGGTGGCCGTCTGGGTAACGACGCGGTACTCGCAGCTCTTGTCCTGCTCTTTTTCGGCATGGACGCTGCCGCGCAGCAGGTCTTCCTTGGTCACGCAGGTCTTGGTGGTGTTCGGGTGGGCACCGGCGCCAACCCCGTGCTGCTTCAGAGTGGCCTCGATGCGCGCGCGCTGCTCGGGCGGCATGCGCGCCAGGATGTCGGGCGGCATCATGGCGCCGCTCATCTGGGTAGTGGTGCTCATCTCCCACTGGCCGGGTTTGATGTTCAGCGGCTCGGCAGCGAGCGCCAGGCCGGCAGCGCCGGTCAGGAGGCACGCAGCCGCGGCCATACCGAACATGGTGGACTTGCTCATGAGGCGTTACTCCGTTTCAGGTGGACGAGCAGGATGGAGACCGCGGCCGGCGTCACGCCTGGCACGCGTGCGGCCTGGCCCAAAGTGGCGGGCCGGATCTCACTGAGTTTCTGGCGCACTTCATTGGAGAGCCCCGCGAGGGCACCATAGTTCAGGTCGGGCGGCAGCGTGGTGTGTTCGTTGCGCAGGGTGCGACTGATCTCGGCCTCGGCGCGCTCGATGTAGCCGCTGTAGGTGGCGCGCACTTCGAGGGCGCGGCGCAGCTGGTCAGCGAGGCGTGGGTCGCCCGGCGCCGAGTCGCCCGGCGGCGCGCCGACCAATTCGAGTACTGCCTGGTAGCCGACGCCCGGCCGGCGCAGCAGCTCCATCGCGGTGACATCGCGGCTCAATGTGGTACCGCCGAGCACACGCTCGCACCACTCGCTCGAGGGCTCGCGCACCAGCACGCGGCGCGACTCCAGACGCTTCACTTCGGCGGCGATGCAGCGCTGCTTGGTTTCGAAGAAATTCCAGCGTTCGTCGTCCACCAGATTGAGCTCGCGGCCCTTCGGCGTGAGGCGTTCATCCGCGTTGTCTTCGCGCAACAACAACCGGTGCTCGGCGCGGCTGGTGAACATGCGATAGGGCTCGGCGGTGCCGCGCGTCACGAGGTCATCGACCAGCACGCCCAGGTACGCTTCGCTGCGCGCGGGCACCCAGCCCGGCAGATCCTGGGTGGCACGCGCGGCGTTGACGCCGGCCAGCAGGCCCTGCGCCGCGGCCTCTTCGTAGCCGGTGGTGCCGTTGATCTGCCCGGCAAAAAACAGCGCGGAAACGCTCTTGGTTTCGAGCGTGGATTTCAGGTCGCGCGGATCGAAATAATCGTACTCGATCGCGTAGCCCGGGCGCGTGATGTGCGCGTGCTCGAAACCGGCGATGGTGCGCACGAAGGCCTGCTGCACATCGAAGGGCAGGCTGGTCGAGATGCCGTTCGGATAGACCTCGTGCGTGCCCAGGCCCTCGGGCTCGATGAAGATCTGGTGGGCGTTGCGCTCGGCAAATCGATGCACCTTGTCTTCGACCGAGGGGCAGTAGCGCGGGCCCACGCCTTCGATGCGGCCGGTGTACATTGGCGAGCGGTCGAAGGCGGCGCGGATGATCTCGTGGGTGCGCTCATTGGTATAGGTTATGTGACAATCCACCTGCTTGGGGTGGTCACTGGCGCGCCCGAGGAACGAAAACACCGGTAGCGGGCAGTCGCTGGGCTGTGCGACGAGCGCGCGATAGTCGATGCTGCGGCCGTCAATCCGCGGCGGCGTGCCCGTCTTCAGGCGAGCCGTGCGCGGCATACGCTCGCGCAGTTTCGCGGCCAGCAGATTCGAGGGTGGATCGCCCGCGCGGCCGCCCTGGTAGTTGTCGAGCCCGACGTGGATGCGACCACCCAGGAAGGTGCCCACGGTGAGCACCACCGCGCGCGCGCCGAAGCTGATGCCGGTGACCGTGCTGGCGCCGACGATGCGATCAGCCTCGATCAGCAGATCACCCACTTCCTGCTGGAAAAGCGTGAGGTTCAGCTGGTTCTCCAGCACCTCGCGCATGGCCTGCTTGTAGAGCTGGCGGTCGGCCTGCGCACGCGTGGCGCGCACCGCCGGACCCTTGCTGGCATTGAGGGTGCGCAACTGGATGCCGGCACGATCGGCGACCCGCGCCATCGCGCCGCCGAGCGCATCGATCTCGCGCACCAGGTGACCCTTGCCGATGCCGCCGATCGCCGGATTGCAGCTCATCGCGCCCAGCTGCTCGATGTTTTGCGTAAGCAACAACGTGCGCGCGCCGGCACGCGCGGAGGCCAGCGCCGCCTCGCAACCGGCGTGGCCGCCGCCGACCACGATCACATCGAATTGAGCCGCAAAATGCATGGGGCGCATTCTACGGAAGCGGCTGGCGGCCAGCCCGAAAATCAACGCTGTGGCAGCCCGCGATCGAAGCGCATCAACGTCACGAGGCGCAGGTCCTGCGGATCGAAGACCGCGACCATCGGCGTGCTTCGCCCGGTCACCAGCAGGGTGACGGCCTGGTCGGCGCCCAAACCGGTCGCGGCCACGCCCGACCTTATGGCAGCCCCGAGCTTGCGCAGCCGGAGGTCGTTGCGTGCCATGGCTGCGGCGTTCTTTAGCTCGCCCCGCAGCGCGGGCAGCCCTTCGGCCCAGAGTTTGAAATAGCGCGGCATCTGGATCACGTCGTCGCCGCCGGAGACCGCCGAGGCGATGATTCTCTGGCTCTCGTCACTGTCTTTCGGGAGCGGCGCCCACACCCAGCGCGGCCGGCTGTACCAATGCGGAGCCAGCGTCGGGTTTTCCCTGCGCGCCCACGCGATCTCTGTGGGCTTCAGATCGAGGGCCTGCACGAGCTGCAAGCGATCCTGGGAGAAGGCGTAGTACAACGGGCGTCCGCTCCACAGGGTGGTGCTGCCGTAGACCAGCGCGGCGAGCTGAACCAACGCGATGCAGGCGATGTCGCGCGCCAGTTCGCGCCTGGGCTTGGCGGGATTGGCGATCAGGAGCGTAGCCAGCGGGCCAAGCGCTACATCCACCGCGATCAGAATCGGCACTATGCTGAGCATGCTGCTGAGGTACCAGCCCGGCCAGCGGTACCAGCCGAAATACAGTATCCCGAGCACCAGCGAGAGCACGCAGATGCTCGCCAGCACATGCAGCGCGAAGGCTTTGAAGCGAAATTTCATGCGACAATTCTAGCGCCGCCGCACGCGGCCAGACGACAAAAAGGCAATGCTACCGTTGATCCTCGAGTTACTGATCGGATCCATGCTGGTAGCGTTGGGCACCAGCGCGGTGATCGTGCTGGTGGTTCATTTCATCAACCGCGAGAGCTCTCCCGGGCTGGGAAAGGTTCTTGAAATGGGCCTGCAGTTCCACATTCCGAATTCCGATGATCTTTTGCCTGTGCCTCGCGTGGTGTGCGTTCACATGCGACCGGATCCTTTTCCTGGCCAAGCGCCGTGCCAGATCAGCCGGACTGACATTGCGGGCATACTTTTATCTGACCCCGAACAGCGCACACAACTGACGCCCACGGCAGGCGAATGAGGTACAGGCAGCTTTCGGTGAGCCCAGACTGGCGCCGTGGACACGGCGCACTTTGCGGAAGCGCCGCAGCGCCTAGCGCGCCTGCAGGATCTGGAGCACCGCGGCGCGCGCATCCGAGGCGTGGATGGGAAGCGCCAGTACATCGCCTGGCTTTGCCCACTCGAGCGCGCGCCGGGCTGCATCGACTTCGCTGGCACACATCGGCAGCGCATCGTCGGGTAGTCCCAGGCGCAAGAGTTCGGCGCGGATGATGCGCGGGACATCGCCCGCAGAACGGCCGCGCAGATGCGCCTCGTCTTCCTTGATCACGATCAGGTCGGGGTGGAAGCCGGCAGCGACGCGTGCGAGTTCCTGGACGTCTTCGTCCTTGCGGTTGCCAGCATGGCCAAGCACCAGGCCCAGCCGGCCGTGCTGCGTGCGCAGCTGCGAGGCGACCTGCAGGAAGCCGCGCAGGCCGTCGGGGTTGTGGGCGTAGTCGACCAGCACCCGCACCCCGTTGGCTTCGAAGCGCATCATGCGGCCGGGGTTGTCCTCGAGGGCGGCGCCGAAGCGGGCGTAGACGCTGGCGATGGCGGACGCTGCGACGCCGAGCGCCGTGGCTGCGAGCGCGGCGCCGGCGAGATTGGCGATGTTGTAGGTGGCGTGACCGTCGACCGTCAGCGGCAAGGACTGCACGGCGCCCAGATTCACTGGATCTGCACTCGCGCCGGCGAGGCCGAGCCATAGATTGGCGGCGCGTACGCCGCAAGTCGCGCCGCCGCGCGCGCGATGTTCGCGCAGCAGCGGGTGGTCGAAATCGAGCGCGAACCAGGCCAGCGTCGGGGCGCGGCCAAAGCGCTGCGCCAGGCCCAGGGCCTTGGCGCAGAGCAGCGGATCGTCGGCATTCATCACCAGCAGGCCCTCGCGCGGCAGCACGCCGGCGATGGCGAGCTTGGTGTCGGCCAAGCCGTCCAGGTCGTCGATGCCGTATTCGCCGAAATGGTCGGCGCTGATGTTGGTGACCACGACGACGTGCGCGCGGGTGATCGCTACGCCACGGCGCAGGATGCCGCCGCGCGCGACCTCGAGAATGGCAGCCTCGGTGCGCGCATCGCGCAGCACGCGCCGCGCCCCGGCGGGGCCCGAATAGTCACCGCGCGCCAGCGCCTCGCCGCCGCTGAACACGCCGTCCGTGCAGTTGTAGGCCGCGCGCCAGCCCTGTTCGCGCGCACAGGCGGCGAGCAGGCGCACCGTGGTGGTCTTGCCGTTCGAGCCGGTGACCAGCGCGGTAGGAATGTCGCGTAGCGATGTCCACGGAATCGCCTCGGGCGCGGGCAGCACCTCGAGCTCGTAGCTTTGCGCACCGATGCCGGCACCCAGTGTCAGTGTTTTCTCATCGAGTATCACGGGCAGGCCGCGCAATTGCGCGGCCGCCAGCATCGCGCGCAGGTCGGGGCGTGCCTCGCTCGCCTGCAGGCGCCGCAAGCGGGCGAAAGCCGCTGGTTGCTGCAGCACCGGCGCATCGATCGCACTGACTGGCGTGTCGGACGGCGCATTCTCCAGCGCCGCGGCCAGCATGGCCGCTTCGAGGTCGGCGAGGCGCGCCGCATAGCGAGCCGCGTCGCCCGTGGCTTCGCGCTCCATCAGCGACGCACACAGCGCCCACTCATTCACTTCGGTGGCCAGGAACAGCTGATCGACCGGCGCTGCGATCGACAGTGACACGCCGTTCGCATGAGGGCGCACGGCGATGCCGCTCTCGGTCCAGCCGAGCATCGTGCGCGCCTGCGCGACGCGCTCGCGCCAGGCCTGCAACAACCTGTCGAGCAGCGCCGCATCGCCCGGCACCGCGATCAGTTCCAGCGTGGCACCCGTGCCCGCAAAGAACAGGTTCGCGCCCATCAGCCGACGCGAATCGGTGAAGGGCAGCGCGGGCGGGGTGTTCAGTCTTCCGCCTCGGGCGCCAATCGAACGCCACGCTCGTCGCGCACCAGGCCTTCGAGACTGAATGCCGGCGCACGCTGCTCGCCCGGGCGCGCACCCGCGGCACCGCCACCGCCAGCGCCATTGCGGCCGGCCGCTGCACCATTGCCGCCATGCATGCGGGCCGGGAAATCCTGCGCTGAGCCCATGATGTTGTCGCTCTCGGCGCTATCGCTGCTGCCCACACTCAGGTTGCGCGTGGCCGCCGCACCGGCGGGTTTGAACTTGGTGATCTGCTTCCAGGAGCGCACCAGCGAATCCGCAAAGACCAGCAGCAGGTCGCCCGGCTGGCCCATATTGAGCGCGGCGGCGATCGCCTCCTGCTCGTCGGGGATGATCGAGATCGCGCTCTCGGGCACGCCCTCGGCGCGCAGCGCCTTGGCTTGCAGGCGTGGCACTTCATCGGGTGCGCGATCGCGCAGCGAGTCGTCGCGCCGGCAGATGTAGTGATCGAAGTGGCCGGCGACCGCGTGGGCAATGGCGACGAGGTCTTCATCGCGTCGATCGCCGGGACCGGCCATGACCACGATGCGCCGGCCCGTGACATCGAGGCGCTGCGCGAGATCGGCCATCGCCGCCACCGCGTGCGCATTGTGGCCGTAGTCGAACAGCACCTTGAAGGGATGCTCGTTGAACACGTTCATGCGGCCTGGCGCCTGGAAGAAGGTGGAATCGAAGGTGCGCAGGCCCTGGCGGATCGCATCGAGCTTGATGCCCAGCGAGAAGGCCATGCTGGCGGCGAACATCGCGTTCTGCACGTTGTGCAGCGCGCGGCCTTCGAGGGTGGCGGGGATCAGATGCGTCCACACCAGCGGGATGTGGCTGCCGCGATCATAGAGCGCGATCATCTGGCCGTTGACGCCGGCCTCGAGCGCGCAGGCGCGACCACCGGCGCGGATGTGCTCGCGCACCAGCGTGTGCTCGGGGTTCACCGTCACGTAGCAGATGTTCTTCGCTTCGGTGTAGCCGGACATCTTCAGCACCAGCGGATCATCGGCATTGAGCACCGCGCAGTCGGTTGCCACTTCGACCACCACGCGCTTCACCTCGGCCAGCTGCTCGAGCGTGTCGATGCCCTTCAATCCCAGATGATCGGCCTGCACATTCAGCACGCCACCGACATTCACCTCGCGCACGCCCATGCCGGCACGCAAGAGTCCGCCGCGCGCGGTCTCGAGCACCGCCATGTCGATCTGCGGATCGGCGAGCACCATGCGCGCCGAGACCGGGCCGGTCATGTCGCCCTGCACGGTGCGCTGGCCGTCGATGTAGACGCCATCGGTGGTGGTGAGGCCCGGCGTGTAGCCCGCCATCTTGGTGATGTGCGCCAGCATGCGCGCGGTGGTGGTCTTGCCGTTGGTGCCGGTGATCGCGACGATCGGCACGCGCGTGGGGGTGCCCTGCGGGAACAGCATCTCGATCACGGGCGTCGCCACATCGCGCGGCGTGCCTTCGCTGGGTGCCACGTGCATGCGGAAACCCGGCGCCGCGTTCACTTCGCAGATGCCGCCGCCGATCTTGCGATAGCTCTCGGTGATGTTCTTGGAGAGGAAATCGACGCCGCCAACATCCAGGCCCACCGCGCGCACCGCGCGCTCGGCCATCTCGCGGTTGTCGGGGTGGATCACATCGGTGACATCGGTGGCGGTGCCGCCGGTGGAAAGATTCGCGGTCGAGCGCAGGTACACGATCTGATCGACGGCCGGTACCGAGCTCGCCTGCAGCCCGACGCGTTCGAGCATCTTCTGCGCCTGCGCATCGAGTTCGAGGCGCGTGAGCACTTTCTCGTGGCCGACGCCGCGGCGCGGATCCTGGTTCACGATGCCGATCAGCTGCAGCACCGTGTGCACACCATCGCCGACCACGTGACCCGGCGTGCGGCGCGTGGCCGCGACCAGCTCGCCGTTGACCACCAGCAAGCGATGGTCATCGCCTTCGAGGAAGGACTCGACGATCACCGAACGCGAATGCTCGCGCGCCACATTGAAACCCAGCGCCACCTCGGCATCGGTGCTCAGGCGGATCGAGATGCCGCGCCCGTGATTGCCGTTGTAAGGCTTGGTGACCACGGGATAGCCCACGCGGCGCGCGGCGCGTATTGCCTGTTCTTCGCTCTGTACCAGCTCCTGCTTCGGCACGGGCAAGCCGAGCGTCGCGAGGATCTTGTTGGTTTCCTCTTTATCGCTCGCGAGTTCCACCGCGATATGCGAGGTGCGACCCGTCACCGTGGCCTGGATGCGCTGCTGGTATTTGCCGTGGCCGAGCTGCACCAGCGATTGATCGTTGAGCCGCAGCCAGGGGATGTCGCGCTTCTCTGCGGCCTTCACGAGCGAGGCGGTCGAGGGGCCGAGCGCGCGGCGTTGCGCGAAGCGGATGAACTCATCGCGCGCCGCCGGCCATTCCCAGCCTTCGGGCACGCTGTCTTCGGGGCGTATTGCCGGCGGCAGCAATGAGCACAGCAGGCGCAGGCCGAGTTCGCCCGCAGCGATGCCTTCATCGCGCTGCACGTATTCGTAGACCACGGTGTACACGCCCGGCGCACCAGCGCCGCGCGTTTTGCCGAAGGTGACTTCTTCGCCCGCGATGTTCTGCAGCTCGATCGCCACATGCTCGAGCACATGGCCGAGCCAGGTGCCTTCGTCCTCGCGCATGCGCCGGAAAAATCCACCCTCGGTCTTGTAGGAGCAGCCGTGATGCGCGAGACCCGGGAGCGCTGCGGCCAGCGCGTCAACAAAGGCCGGGCCCAGTCTGCCCGTGGGCCAGGCTTCGAGCGCGCCCAGGTCCAGCTCCAGCCGGATGACCGGGAAGTGCGCGTAGAGCGAAGGACCGACATACACCGAACGATCGAGGATACGCATGGCAACTCCCTCAATGAGCGGCTCGCAAAGCGTCCGCTGTTATTCTTTTGCCCGCACCAGTGCGCCCGGTTCCGCGACGCGGGTATGCAGGTTGAAGGTGGCGCCGGCCACGAGCACATGCAGGCGCAAGCCCAGCATGCACACCGGCTGACCCTCGGCCACCTCACCCATCGACGAGTAACTCACATCAGCGCCATCGACGATCGTGACGCCGCCGCTCCCCTCGACTTCGACAGTCTCATCAGGGCCGATGAAGGCCGCGGTGTCTTCATCGAGGCCGATGCCGACCGCGAAGGGATTGTAGGCCAGCGCGGTGAGCAGGCGCCCCAACCGATCGCGCTGGCGGAAATGCTGGTCGATGATGAAACGGTTGGTGAGCCCGAGGCCCGGCGCGAGGCGCACGCTGCCCGAGACTACGGCCGAACCTTCGTCACCGAAGGCGATCATGTGTTCGCTGAGGATGCTGGCGCCGGCACTGGTGCCACCCACCGTGACACCGTGCGCGTTGCGCTGGCGGATCAGCTTCGCGACGGGTGTGCCGCCGAGCAGCGTGGTCAATCGCAGCTGGTTGCCGCCGGTGAAGAAAATGCCGCTGGCCTCTTCGAGCCGCGTCAGCCGCCCGGATTCCTGGCAATCACGACGCGTGTCGAAATCCATCACCGTGACGCGCTCGGCGCCGATGTTGCGGAACAGCTGCTCGTAGCGCGGGCCGGTCTCGTTCATGCGGCTCGCCGTGGGGATCACCACGATGTCGGCCTGCTCGCCGCCCGACACGCGCACGAAGCGCTCGAGGATGTGCCGGTCGTTTTCCTTGTTCTCGGCGCC
>JANXYK010000019.1 GCA_025350055.1 Gammaproteobacteria bacterium
GCCGAACTCGCGACAGAAGCGCGCCTTGTCTTCGTCCCCCACGCTGACGAGGCACTGCGCACCGCGCAAATTGATGAGCTCAATGGCCGCGAGGCCGATGCCGCTCGACCCGCCATGCACCAGCACGCGTTGCCCCGCGCGCAGCCCGCCGATGTCGACGAGGTTGGCCCAGACCGTAAACCAGGTCTCGCACAGTCCCGCCGCCTGCTCCAGGCTCCAGCCCGCCGGGACCGGCAGGGCCTGGCCCGCGGGCGTGAGGCAGTATTCCGCATAGCCGCCACCCGGGGTGAGCGCGCAAACGGCATCGCCCACCCGCCAGCCCTCGACGCCCGCACCGATCGCCGCTACCTGCCCGGATACCTCGAGCCCGAGGATCGGCGAAGCGCCCGACGGCGGCGCGTACTTGCCCATGCGCTGCAGGATGTCCGGCCGATTGACGCCGGCGTGATCGACCGCGATCAGCAGCTCGCCCGCGCCCGCGACCGGCACCGGCCCCGCGTTTACGCGCATCGAATCCGCGCCCGGATCCGGGCCAAAGATGATGTGTTTCATGGTGGCGGCTTGCGTCATGGCGTGATTCTAGTTTGATTGCGACCCGCCCGACAGCTGCACTGCGAACGCGATCGGCACGCCCAGCTACCAGCGCCTGCTGCATGGATTGGCGACCGGGTTGCCGGCGTGGCCGGCGTGGCCGGCTCAGGGCAGCGGCGCACGATTTTAGAATTCGGGTGTCAGGAACTCACAGCTCAGGGTTGCGAGCGGGAGATTTAACGCGTCGGCGAGGGCGGCGTACCACGCGTCGTAACTTGTTGCGCTATGACGCAGTTCCCAAATGCGCTCGGCGAAGGGCTCAAAGGGAAACAATTCGATATTGAGCTGCATCAGATCGTTGCGCGCCGCATTCGCCTCCGGCGTCGTGATGAGCTTGGCTCTCTCCAGACGGCGAAATATGTTCGTCGCTGCAGCGCGCGCCAGCTCGGCACGCAGGACATGCATTATTTCCACCTGCGCGGTTGTAACGCGATAGAAGATCAGGTAGTCCGCGTGGACGCAGCGACGAATACCATGGTGTTCTTAGCGAGGGACCAAGGGATGCCTGTGCGGTTCGTCGGTCAGCGACACGCAGTGATCCAATAATTCCTCGACAAAGCTCGCCGCGCGCTCGGGATTGTGGGGCCTGATGTATTCGCCAATCCCCAGCAGGTCGAGCCTCGCGCTGTCGGAGACAACCACTTTCACGCCTTCTTCTTTCCCTTTGGCGCGAAGCGTGCGCGCACCTCTCGGCGTACATCCTCAATTCCGTAGACACGTCCTGCTTCGGCATCAGCCACACCGCGCGCAATCGCGGAATCAAGGGCGGCCAGGCGCCGATCGCGCTCCAGCCAGCCGCGCAGGGCCTCGCGAATGACTTCGCTATTGGAGCCATAGGCTCCGCTGTTGACCTTCGCGCGGATCATTCGCGCCATTTCTGGCGGCACCTCCAAGGAGGTCAACGCATCCTACATCGCGAACGGAGTTTCCATCTCACCCTCTGGCCAGCCAACATATACTCGTGCGCCAGGAGGCCAAGATGTCCGTCGCAGGTTCCGTCCTCGTTTACCCCATGTTCGTGATGGTGCTGCTGACCACCACCGTCATGGTCATGCTCTTCAGGCGCCGCGTGCGCGCCGTAAAAGATGGCCTCATCACGACCAGCTACTTCAGGATCTACCAGGACCAGGGCGTGCCGGAACCCGAGAGCGCGGCCAAGGCCGCGCGGCATTTCAGTAATCTGTTCGAAGCGCCGACGCTGTTCTACGTGGCCTGCCTCGCGGCGATGATTACGCAGCGTGGCGGCTTGACGATTGTGATTCTTGCCTGGTGCTATGTAGCCGCCCGGATCGCCCATGCCGCCATACACTTGGGTCCCAACAAGCTGCGCTGGCGCATACGCGCCTACTTCGCGAGCTGGCTCGTGCTGATGGGGATGTGGGTTACGCTGGTCGCAGCATTGCTGCGCGGGTGAGCCGGGCTCCGTTGGCCGCCGGCTGTCTTGCCGCCCGCAACCACACCGGTGTTATTGAGCGGCAGGGCCACAAGCCTTGTCGCCCGGCATATCATTCGCACCGTGATGGCCCCATGGTGAGCCACGCCTGCCGACGCGAGGTCGTATTCCTGGCGATTCCGAGCCACTTCCCGAAGGGCTGCCCTCCGCGCCGCTGGCACACGTACAGTGGAAAATTCCAGATATTGCGGAGGGTGGCCGAGGTGATCCCCACTGTCATCCTTGCGCCAGTTGTGGGTTTCGATACCGTCTCGTATTGCCTTGCTTAGGGCAATGGCTGCTTCGATTGCGCGGTGGCGCGCTTGCCAACGGACTTGCTCACTATCGGGGTCGGCTTATCCGGAAGCAGCCATCGCCACGATTCTTCCGCGACCGCATTACATCCCGCTGTGCCTCACCGTAACGGGCTCGGCTAGGCACAGAAGGGTCCCGCTCGAAAATTCACTGCATTCGAACTTGCCTCCCGCGCGGATGGCCGGATATTCGTGCTGCACAGTCCAACCAACCCCTACCCCCGGATAATTGGGTTACTTGCGGCACCTGCCGCAGTTTGCAGACTCACCAAGGTCTGCGTTGAAATATGAAGCACATCAAAGGGATGCGCCCCGGCCGCCGTGGGTATCAGCCCGCGAGCGTGGCGGGGGCGGCCGGAGCGCGGCGGCGCAGCGCGGGCAGCCAGCGCAGCAAGTGAGGTGCGAGATCCATCGAATAGACCACCCCAACGCCCGCCCCGACCAGGGCCGCAAAGGCTGCCCAGTCGGGCACGCCCAGGTGCGCGAGTACGAGCCCTGCGGTGACCAGCACCACGTTGAGCAGCAGGAATAACACGAATGCCGAGCGCACGCCAAAGCCCGCATCAAGCAGCCGGTGGTGGAAATGACCCGCGTCAGCCGCCAAAGGCGAGCGGCCCGCGAC
>JANXYK010000050.1 GCA_025350055.1 Gammaproteobacteria bacterium
AATGGCAGCGTGAGCGCATCGGGCAGCAGCTGATGGTCGATGTCGATGCCGGTGAGCGCGATCAGGTACCAGGTGACCAGCAGCGCGGCCAGCGCCTGCCAGCACCAGCCGAATTTCCAGGCCACCACGGCGCTCAGCAGGCCGCATACCAGCTCAACCAGCGGGTAGCGCTTCGAGATGGGTGCCTTGCACTTCGCGCAGCGCCCACGCAGCAACAGCCAGCTGATCAGCGGGACATTCTGCAGGGCGGTGATCGGTGTCCGGCAATGCGGACAGGCGGAGCGCGGCACGACCAGGTTGAAGGGCGGCTCGCTGCTCGCAGCGCTGGCCGGCGCGGCGCCAGCGGCCTGCGCATTGGCGACCGGCGGATTGTCCGCCTGCGCGTGCTCGGCGCACTGCGCACGCCATTCACGCTCGAGCATCAACGGCAGGCGGTAGATCACCACGTTCAGGAAGCTGCCGATCAGCAGCCCCAGTACCAGGCTCAGCGCGATAAACAACGCGGGCGATTGCGCCAGCAGCTCGAACACGGGCTGCTAGACGACCGCACCGAGCTTGAAGATCGGCAGGTACATCGCGATCACCAGACCGCCGACTAGTACGCCGAGGATCGCCATGATCAGCGGCTCGAGCAGGCTCGACATGCTGTCCACTGCGTTGTCGACGTCTTCTTCGTAGAAGCTCGCGACCTTGCTCGACATGGTGTCGAGCGAGCCGGATTCCTCGCCCACCGCGATCATCTGCACCACCATGTTGGGGAACATGCCAGTGTTTTCCATGGCGCGCTGGAGGCGCTGGCCGGTGGCGACTTCATCGCGCATCTTCAACACGGCGTCTTCGTAAACAATATTGCCCGTCGCGCCGGCGACCGATTCGAGCGCCTCGACCAGCGGTACGCCGGCAGAGAACATGGTCGAGAGCGTACGCGCGAAGCGGGCGATCGCCGCTTTGTTGAGGATCGGGCCGATGATCGGAAAATGCAGCATGGCGCGATCGAGCCACTCGCGCAACTTGCGCGAGCGCTTGTGAAAATAGAGGAACGTGTACACACCGGCGCCGACCACTACGGCAATGTAAATGCCGTTGTGCTGCACGAACTTGGACAGATTGATCACCATCTGCGTGAACGCCGGCAGATCGGCGCCGAAGCCCTTGAACAGACTCTCGAATTGCGGAATGACGAACAGCAGCAGGATGGTTGTGACGATCAGCGCCACTGCCAGTACGGCAGCAGGGTAGAACAGCGCCTTCTTCACCTTCTTCTTGATAGCCTCGGTCTTTTCCTTGTAGGTGGCGATCTTGTCGAGCAGCGATTCGAGCGCACCGGCCTGCTCGCCTGCCTCGGTCAGGTTGACGAACAGATCGTCGAATTGCAGCGGATGCTTGGCGAGCGCCTCGTGCAGCGAAGTGCCACCCTCGATGTCGCTCTTGATCTCGAGCAGCAGCTTGCGCATGGACGGCTTTTCATGGCCCGCGCCGATGATTTCGAAGGCCTGCACCAACGGAATGCCCGCGCCCAGCATGGTGGCGAGCTGGCGGCTGAAGATGGCGATGTCGCCAGGATTGACCTTGCCGCCGGTGCCGCCAGAATTCGACTGGGCCTTGATGCGGGTAGCGGCGATGCCCTGGCGGCGCAGCTCGCCGCGCAGCGCCTGCTCGTTGGCGGCCACCAATCGGCCGGTGACTTTCTGGCCTTTGCGATCGCGCCCCTCCCATTTGAAGGCCACGTCTTTCTTGACGTTGCGGATTGCACTGCTCGATTGCGCCATAGGTATTACTCGACCGTGATGGTGTTGACTTCATCAAGGCTCGTAAAGCCAGCCTTGACCTTCTCGAGGCCCGCGCGTCGAAGGTCCCAGACCCCTTCCTTGGAGGCCTGGTCGGCGATGTCGATGGCATTGCCACCGGCCATGATGATCCGGCCAATGCTCTCGGTGACTGGCATGACCTGATAGAGACCCACGCGGCCCTTGTACCCGTCAGTGCAGTTCTGGCAGCCCTTGGGGCCATAGATCTTGATGCCAGGAATATCAGCTTCCTGAAAGCCTTCCTTGCGCAGCGCCTCGGCCGGCACGTCGACGAGTTGCTTACAGCTGCTGCACAAGCGCCGCGCCAGGCGTTGCGCGATGATCAGGCTGCCAAGGAAGGCGTCTGGGATCTGCGCCGC
>JANXYK010000034.1 GCA_025350055.1 Gammaproteobacteria bacterium
CTCCGCGGTTGCTCGCGGAGCCGCCGGACCCCGCATCAACGCGCGCCCGACTGAACCCGCGCGGGTCTTATTCTCTTATGCCCACACCCTTGTTCATCAACGTGAGCGCCAGCGCAAACAACCCTACGACAAGCGCGATCATGATGGCAAACGCCTGTGGCACGCTCACATCACTGGTTCCCAGAAACCCGTAACGAAAGGCATTGACCATGTGCAGTATCGGATTCGCATGCGAGAGCGTCTGCGCCCAGAGCGGCAACATCGAGATTGAATAGAACACGCCGCCGAAATAGGTGAGCGGAGTGAGCACGAAGGTCGGGATCCAGTTCACCTGGTCGAAGTTCTTGGCGAACACGGCATTGATGAAACCGCCGAGCGAAAAGATCAGCGAGGTGAGCACCACGGCCAGCACGATCAGCAGCAGGTGATGCACGTGCAGGCGCGCGAATATCAGCGAGACCACAGTGACCACGCTGCCGACCATCATGCCACGCATCAGGCCGCCGGCGGCATAGCCGCTGACGATGATCCAGTTGGGTTGCGGCGAGACCAGCAACTCTTCGATGTGCTTGCCGAACTTGGCGCCGAAGAACGAAGCCACCACGTTGCCGTAGGAATTGGTGATCACCGACATCATGATCAGGCCCGGCGCGATGTACTGCATGTAGTCGTAGCCGCCGAGCTGCCCGACACGGCGGCCGATCAGGCTGCCGAAAATCACGAAATACAGCATCGCGGTGACGGCCGAGGGCAGCAGCGTCTGGCCCCAGATGCGCATGATGCGGCCGTACTCGCGAATCAGGATGGTGCTGAATCCGATCCAGCGGATCGCGTTCAGCGAGCGCGCGCTCGCGGCGGGCGCTCCGGCCGGTGCAGAGTTGGGCATGGGCGCGCTCATGTAGCGCTCCGGTTCTCGACCAGGCGCATGAACACCTCTTCGAGACGGTTGACCTTGTTGCGCATCGATACCACTTCAATGCCAAGTGGCGAGAGCTGCGCGAACAGCTCGTTGAGGCTCTGGTCCTTGGAGACTTCGGCCTCGAAAGTAGTGTCATCGACGCGCGTCAACGTGAAGCCACGCACCTGCGGCACGCTGGCCAGCGACGAGCGCACGTTCAGCACGAAGGTTTCATCGTGCAGGCGGCGCAAGAGGTTCCCCATCTGGTCGCGCTCGATGATCTGGCCCTTGTCGATGATGGCGATGTTGCGGCACAGGCTCTCGGCTTCCTCGAGATAGTGCGTGGTCAGGATGATGGTGGTGCCGCTGGCATTGATGGCCTGCAGGAACTCCCACATCGAGCGGCGATTCTCGATGTCGACGCCAGCAGTGGGCTCATCGAGCACCAGCAGCCGCGGCTCGTGCATCAGCGCGCGCGCGATCATCAGGCGGCGCTTCATGCCGCCGGAGAGCGCGCGCGCCTGGCCGTTGCGCTTGTCCCAGATCTGCAGCTGGCGCAGGTATTTCTCGGCGCGCTGCTGCGCCAGCGGGCGCGGAATGCCGTAAAAACCGGCCTGGTTCACCACGATCGTAAGTGGCGTCTCGAACATGTTGAAATTGAGCTCCTGCGGCACCACGCCGATGCAGGACTTGGCGCGCTCCAGATCGCGATCGAGATCGTAGTCGAAGACCTGCGCGCTGCCGCCGCTCTTATTGACGAGCGAGGTGATGATGCCAATCAGCGTGGTTTTGCCCGCGCCGTTGGGGCCGAGCAGGGCGAAGAAATCGCCCTGCTCGACATCCAGGTCTATGCCCCGCAGGGCCTGTACACCATTGCCGTAAACCTTGGTGAGACCCCGTACTGACAGTGCTGGCATGCGTTGCGCGGCGTTCAGCGGGCGAGCTGGAACAGGCTCGAGGGCACCCAGCCTTCGTTGCCGAGCTCGTCAGTGACCTTCCACCAAATGCCTTCCTTCTCGCCGGTGGGATACATGGTCATGCCGACATCGAGATCGCGCACTACGGTGGACTTGAGATTGGGCTTCTCATAGAGCTTGCCGGGCTTGGCCATCGACACCGACTGCGCGGCGTTGTCGGCCTTGGCATCGGGCTGGATCTTCTTCACATCGTCGACCAGCTTGGCGAAGGCCTGCAGATAGGCCATCGTGACCACCTGGCCGATCTCGGTGTTGGCGTAGCTGCTGGCGCCGCCCGCGGCGAAGCCACCGAAGAAGCCCAGGCCACCACCGGCACCCCAGCCGAGGTCGGTCTTCTTCGCGTGACCCTGCTGCAGCGAAATCTGTTCGGTGGAGCGCACATCGGTGAGCGTGAGCACCACATCGGCCGTCTTGCTCTTGAGACTGATGCCACCGAGCACCGCGCCGGCGAGGCCCGGCACGAAGCCGCCGAGGATGCCGCCGAAGCGCTTGCCGCCCGAGTTGCCATTCTGGTTGACGATGTCGGGCACCAGCACGTAGTCGGCCGCCTTCATCTGGCCCTTGCCGATGTTGGAGCCGCCGCGCATCTCGCCCGACCCCGCCAGCGCGCGCTCGGCCTGCGCAGCGGCCAGGCCCTTGCCGCGATCGACCAGCGTGAAGCACTTGGACTGCGACACGAACACCTTGATCAGTGCCTCTGGGGATTCGAGGTTGAGGCCTGTCCACCAGCGGTTCTCGGGTTCGGTGACCGCAAGGGTGCCTATTTTCTTGTCGCAGGTTGGGATCACCGGCTCTTTGGTGTCTTTTTCACCGGCCCGCACGCTACCCGCCAGAGCGACGCTGCCGAACGCCGCCGCCATCCAGAATTTAGTACCGTTGCGCAACATGAATTGACTCCCGCAGCTTGAGGCCAGTGGCACCTGGTGCCAGACGGGCAGGATATTAACGCAGCCTGAGCCCGAGCGTGACTGGAGCAGATCACCCACGTACGGCCGCATTCAGGGCTTCAGCCGCCAGTTTCTGCAGGCCCCAGCGCTGCAGTCGCTCAAGATCCCGGGTTTTCTCGCTGGCCGCCGCCCCCATCAGCGCGTGCCAGAGTTCGGGGCGGTCTTCCCAGCGCGGGCGCACGAAGGCCGGCCGCTGCTCGGCGAACCACTCGAGATCGGCCAGCCGGCAGCCCGCCAACAGCTGCGCGCACTCGGCGTTCATGCCCAGCGCCAGGCGAGCCGTGAGCCGGTTGGCGCGCGCCAGGTGCCAGGCCAGCAGCAATACCCGCCGGATCAGCGGCGTGGGCATGGGCCGCTGGCCCTTGGCGCTCTCGCGCGGCAGCTGCGCATCGTTGACCGAAGCGCGCGGCAACGCGGCCCACAGTTCGGGCCGCGCAAAACCCGCATCGAGCAGCAGATAGGGACAATGCGCCAGGCGTGCCCGTGCGGGCGCGCCCAGTGCCTCCCAGCGCCAGCGCAGCGCGCCGGCCACCGCACCGCCGGCATGGCCGGGAGCGCAGGCGCCGGTGAGCAGCTCGACCACTTCTTCGTTGATCTCGGCCAGCGGCTCGAGCATGGAACTATCCCAGCCGCCGACCAGCGGGTGGCCGGCAAATTGTGGCTCGCTCATGCATTCCTCCTGATTTGCGCGTCATATTGCTGGCCGGAAGGACTGGAAAGCCAGCATCAAATTTGGGATATTTTGCACAAATCTACAACGGTGCCGCAAAGCAGGCAATCCAGGTACCCGCAGGGAGCACACATGCGCATCTCCGACGACCGCTACTCACGCGACCGGCTGCGGCTGGACATCGCAATCCAGTTCATCCGCCATGAGGCGCGCACGCACACGATCCGCCAGTGGACCGGGCTCACCGACGATCGCATCCGCAAGCTCTATCGCTCCTATCTGCACGGCGGCGGCCTGCACGTGACGCGTCATCGCGGCAAGTCACCGCAGCAGGCCGGTTACTTCCTGCGCACCGTGCGCCTGCGGCAGGAAGCGGCGGTACTGGCCTCGATCGGTTGCCTGCTCGGCGTGCTGCACTATTCGCGCGGCACGCCGGCGCGGCTCTCGCCGGGCATCGGGCGGGCCGCTTCCGTATGCCAGGCCTACGACACCTACTGTGCGCTGGTGGCCGAACCGGCCATCACCATGGAGCACGCCGTGCTGCTGCTGGTCACCCTGAGCCACGGGGTCGAACTTGCATTGCAGGGCTGCCGCGAATGCGGTGCGCTGCTGGTCGCCGATCCCCTGGCCCTGCATCCGGCCCGCTGCGTGGTCTGTTCCCCGGAAGGCCCGCGAGCCTCGAAGCGCCTCACCTGCAACCACTGATGCCGCGGCCCTAGCTGCTAAGATCGGCTACCTTCCGGGCGGGCCGATGACAGCACCAGCAAGCGACAATCCCTTCTCAGGCGCGGGTCTCGACCGCCGCTCGGCCGCGCGCGCCGAGAGCAGCTGGCTGCCCGCCGCACTGGCCGATCGCGCCACACGCTTCGTGCTCTCGAGCGGCACCCGGCACCTGATCGAGCGCACACCCGAGCCGCGCATTGCCTTCCTCGAGGGCAACCATCCGCTGATCGCCGAACTCGATCCCGCGCGGCTGGTATTGCTGGGCTGGTACCAGGGTGCACGCTGCGTGCTGATCGACGCGCCGGAAAGCGGCTTCGAACTGCCGCCCGGCACCGCGCTGGAGGAATTGAGGGCATTGCTCGGCCTGCTGCCAGAGGACCACGCTTCGATCCTGGCCTGCGCGCGCGCATTGCTGGTCTGGCGCACGCGGCACCAGCACTGCGGTGCCTGCGGCGCGCCGACCACGCCGCGCAGCGCCGGCCACAGCCTCAGCTGCACCAGCACCGAATGCGGCGCGGAATTCTTCCCGCGCATCGATCCGGCGATCATCGTGATCGTCACCGATGCCGACCAGGTGCTGCTCGGCCGCCAGGCCAGCTGGCCCAAGGGGCGCTACTCGGCGCTGGCCGGTTTCGTGGAACCGGGCGAAACACTGGAAGACGCAGTGCTGCGCGAAGTGCATGAGGAAACCGGCGTGCATGCCAGCGCGCCGCGTTACTTTGCTTCGCAGTCCTGGCCATTTCCCTCATCTTTGATGCTGGGCTTCCATGCCACTGCCCAGGTCGGGCCGCTCGAACTCGATGGCGAGCTGGAGGCGGCGCAGTGGTTCACGACGCGGGATATCGCCGACACTGCAGCCCTGCTGCTGCCGCCGCGCCATACGATCGCGCGCCGCCTGATCGAGTCCTGGTACCTCAATGCCAGCGGCTCGCCGCTCGTGGTGAGCTGATCGTGTCCGGCAAGCGTGCACGGGAACCCCGGGTGCGGGCCTGACTCCGATCAATAGATCATGAGGCGTTTTTTCATACTGCCGGGTGCACTGTTGCTGCTGTGGATCGCGCCCGCGGCGCAGGCGGCGATCCGCATCGAGATCAACGGCGTCGATGCCGAGTTGCGCAAGAACGTACAGGCGCTGCTGAGCCTCGAGCATTACAAGGAGCGAGAGCGGCTCGAGCCCGATGCCGTTCAACGCCTCTATCGGCGCGTGCCGATCGAAGTGCGCGACGCGCTGCGTCCCTACGGTTACTACGAGCCGAAAGTCGACAGCAGCATCACGCCCGATGAGCAGCAGCGCAACTGGCGGGTGCAGATCAACATTGATCCGGGCCGGGCGGTGGTGCTCGATTCGGTGAGCGTGGTGGTGCACGGCGCGGGCGCCAGCGATCCGGCGATCGCGCGCATCGCAGCGGCGCCAGGTCTGCACCAGGGCGAGCGACTGCAGCATGCGGCCTACGACAAACTCAAGACCGACCTGCAGGCGGCAGCCGACACCTACGGTTACCTGGATGCGCGCCTGCTGCACAGCGAGTTGCGGGTCGATCCGCAGGCGCTCAAGGCCAGTGTGTTCCTCGAGATCGAAACCGGCGAGCGCTACTACTTCGGCGCCACCACCATCACGCAGAGCGCGATCCGCGAGAAGCAGATCCGCCGCTACCTGCGCTACCACGATGGCGAGGGCTACGATGCCATCAAGCTGCTGCGCACGCAGTTCGCGCTCGATGACAGCCAGTTCTTCTCCAGCGTCGAGGTGACGCCGGGCACACGCGATCCGGCCACGCACCTGGTGCCGATCGAGATCCGCGCCACGGGTGCGCGCAACGGCTATTCCTTCGGCGCCGGCTACGGCACCGATACCGGCGCGCGCGGTACCATCAGCTGGCTGAATCCGCGCATCAACGATCGCGGCCATCGGCTGCGCGTGCAGTTGCAGGCCTCCGAGACCACGCAGAACCTGAACGCGCGCTACGACGTGCCCTTCGGCGATCCGGTGCGCGAAAAGTTCTCGATGCAGCTGCTGACGCAGACCCAGGACCTGACCAGCACGCTGCGCACCCGCGAGCTGTCGTTTCGCCCCAGCATCACGCAGAGCCTGGGCAACTGGCAGCGCGTGCTCACGCTCAGCTTCGCGCACAACGTCACCACCACCAGCGACGGCTTCAGGCCCGAGCAGGTCAACAACCTGGTGGTGCCGGGCGTCACCTACGCCGCAGTGCCCGAGGGGTATCTGGGTGAAGACCTGTTCTCGCGCAAGCTGTACGCGGAGCTGATCGGCTCGCACCATCTGCTGGGTGCGAACGCCAATTTCCTGCGCCTCGATCTGCAATCCGAGCGCGTGCTCGACCTGAACCCGCGCTGGCACCTGCTGCTGCGCGGTGAAGTGGGTGCCAGCGCCGTGGGCGACTTCCAGGAATTGCCCGCGGCCTACCGCTTCTTCGCGGGTGGCGACCGGAGTGTGCGCGGCTTCGCCTTCGATTCACTCTCGCCGCGCGTGTTCGACAGCGTCTCGCAGATCTACGTAGGCGTTGGCGGCCGGCACCTGCTGACCGGCACGGTCGAACTCGAGCGCGACCTGCCGCATAACCTGGGCGTGGCGGCGTTCACCGATTTTGGCAATGCCTTCGATCGCCTGGGCGATGCGCTGGCCTACTCGGTGGGCATCGGCTTCCGCTGGCGGCTGCCGGTCGTTACCGTCGGCATTGATCTGGCCAAGCCCCTGCATGCGCCGGGTTTCCCCGTATTGCCAGGGCCGCGCCTGCACCTGAATATCTCGCCCAAACTATGATGCAGCGACTGTTCCACAGCTCCTGGATCGCAGTGCTGGCGCTGGTGCTGCTGGTGAGCTCCCTGGTCTACTACGCCGGCTGGACGGAATCCGGGCTGCAGCACATGGCGGCGCTGGCGAGCCGCCGGCTCGGGCCGGTCACGCTGCAGATCACGGGGATACGCGGCACGCTGCACGGCGGCCTGCACGTCGATAGCTTTACGCTCGATCATCATCGCGTGCACATCAGCGCCACCAACATCGAGGGTCGCGTGGCGCTGCTGCCGCTGCTGTGGCAATCGATCAAGGTGCGCAGCAGCCACATCGAGAACGTGCAGGTCAAGGTATTGCCGGTCTCTGCCACTGACAGCTCGCCATGGAAGCCGCATTTCCTGATTGGCCTCCTGACGCTGCAAGCTGACCAGACGTCGATCGATCACGTGGAGGTCATCTCCCCCAGTGGCCACAGCGCCAGCTTCGAGCAGATCCATGGCAACGTCGGCCTCGATGTCAGCGACATCCATATCTATGACGGCTCGGTGATGTACGCAGGCTTCACTGCGCAGAGCAAGGGTGTGCTGCACGCCGCCAATCCGCTGCAGATGGCCGGCACGATGCGCATCACGCTGAGCGCCCCCGGACAGCCCGGCTGGCTGGCGAATGCGCAGCTCGACGGCAACCTGGACAAGGCGAACATCAGCGGCAATGTGCTCAGTCCGCTGAGCGCCAGTTTCCACGGCGAGGCGCTGGCACTCGGTGGCGACTGGCACTGGCAAGCCGATTCGCAGCTGCAGAGCCTGGACCTGCGCGCCTGGAATGCGGGCAATGCGCTCGGCGTGATCAGTGGCACGCTGCATGTGCAAGGTGATCGCAATGGCTTTGCCGCGCGCGGCGCACTGACGCCGCCCGGACTGGGCAGCGGACCGTTGGGCGTGGATTTTGCCGGCAGCTACGCCGATCACCAGCTCACCGTCGCGCATGTGAGCTTCGCGCACCATGCCTCGGGCGCGCAGCTGAGCGGCGCCGGCACCATTGGCGTGGTCGCGGGCGGCCCGCGCCTCGATCTGCATGGCCAATGGAGTTCGTTCCGCTGGCCGATGAATGACCCGGCGGCGCCGCTACACAGCGGCGCGGGCGAATACACGCTCGCGGGCCTGTGGCCCTACGCGCTGCGCGCCAGCGGACAACTGGGGGTGAAGGAGCTGCCGGTGATGCCATTCGCCGCGCAAGGGAACCTGCGTCATGACGGCCTGGATATCGCGAGCGCGACGCTGCAGGCCTACGCCGGCCAGGCCGCGCTCCATGGCGCCGTGAACTGGACGCCGGCAGTGAACTGGTCGATCGCGGGCAACATGACGCACCTGGATGTCGCAGCGCTGCGCCCTGGCATTCCAGGCCATGTGAACTTCGCGCTGCAGGCCAAGGGCGAAAATCTTGGCGCCGCGGCCACGCTGCAGGCGAAGCTCAGCGACCTCGCCGGTAGCATCCACGGCCAGCGCGCCAGTGGTCATGCCGGCATCGCATTCCTGAACGATGAATGGCTGCTGCAGCAGGTGCGATTGCAACTGGGAGCTACGCATATCGATCTGGATGGTTCCATCGGCGAGCACGTCGACCTGCAGTTCGCCATCGATGCAGCGGATCTGGGCCTGCTGCGCGAAGGTGCGCGCGGCAAGTTGCGCGCCCAAGGCCACTGGCGCAGCGATCCGGTGCAGCCGTTGCTGCAGGCCACGCTGCACGGCACTGGCATCCAGTGGGACGACTCGGCGCTGCAGCTGCTCGAGGCCAGGATCGATTTTGATCCGCAGGGCAGCGCCCGGGCCGACTCCACCATCCAGTTGAGCCAGCTGCACCTGGCGCAGCGGCGCTTCGATACCTTGCGGTTCTCCACCAACGGCACCATGGCCGCGCACCGCTTCGATTTTTCCGTACGTGCATCCGCATTGACGCTGCAGGCCGGCGGCAGCGCTGCGTTCGCCAATGGTCGCTGGCGCGCGCAGCTCACCGAGGCTGACAGCAACGATGGCGGCGACATCCATCTGTCGCTGGCCGAACCCGCAACATTGATGGTGGCACTGTCGGGCGAGGAGTTCAGCCTCGATCACTTCTGCCTGGCGGCCGAGCAAGCGCGCCTGTGCGCAAACGGCGAGCGGCTGGCGGGCAACAGCCGTGTCAATGTCAGCGCCAGCAACGTGCCGCTGCGCACGCTCACCGCCGGGCTCACCACCGACACCGACTTCGAGGGTTCGCTGAGCCTCGAGGGACACGGCGAGTCGCTGGCCAGCAACCCGTGGATCGGCGCCTTCGAGGCCACGCTCGCCAAAGCCGCGCTGAAGCATCATCTGGTCGGTGGTCGCGTGGAATCCTTCAGCCTCGGCAACGGATCGGTGCGCGCAGTACTGAATGCCGCTGGCCTGAACGCGCAGGTGGCGCTCGACGCCGGCGCGCAGGGCAGCGTGAACGGCAAGCTCGAGGCGCGCGGCAACGGCGACGATTGGGGCGGCTGGCCGATTGCGGGCGAACTGCATCTGCAGACGCAGGCACTGGGCTTCATCGATTCCTACGTGGCGCAGGTCGATCGCGTCAGCGGCAATCTCAAGGCCGACCTGACGCTCGGCGGTCGCCTGGCGGCGCCCACACCCAGTGGTGAACTCAAAGTCAGTGACGGCCAGGTCGATGCCTACAATATCAACCTGGCGCTGCGCGCCGTGAACCTGGATGCGCGCCTGCACGATTCCACGCTCGAGCTCGATGGCAGCGCCGCGGCTGGCGCCGAAGGCCATGCGCGCGTCAACGGCACGCTCGCCTGGCGCGACCTGCTGCCCTACGGCCAGCTGCACCTGAGCGGCGAGAACCTGCGCGTGGTCAACATTCCCGAGGCGCGCGTACAGGTATCGCCCGACGTCAACATGAAATTCGCGGGCCGCCGCATCGACATCACCGGTGTGGTGGCCCTGCCCTACGCGCGCCTGGCGCGGCCCGACCAGCTTACCAATGCGGCACGTGCCTCGAGCGATGAGATCATCGTCAGCGCGCAGCAAGCGCCACCGGCACCGACCTTCACCGTGTTCAGCGATCTCACGCTCAAGCTCGGCGAGCGCGTCACCATCGATACGCTCGGCCTCGCGGGTCGCCTGAGCGGGAGCCTGCGCACCGTCACCGATGAATCGGGCTTTGATCGCGGCACCGGCGAGCTGCAGGTCGAGGAAGGCAAGTACACGGCCTACGGCCGCAAGCTCGACATCGAGCGCGGCCGCCTGCTGTTCAGCAACGGCCCGCTGAGCGATCCGGCGATCGACCTGCGTGCGATCAAGAAATTCCCCGACATCATCGCGGGCGTGAACGTGCGCGGCACGCTGCGCAATCCGCGCATGACTTTCTTTTCGGATCCGGCGGTGGCGCAGGCGCAGATCGTCTCGCTACTGCTGGCCGGCGGTTCGCTCGAGAGCGTGCAGAACACCAGCGATCCTGCCAGCCGCAACAGTTCGGCGCGCGCCAACCTGCTGTTGCAGGGCAGCGCGCTGATCTTCCAGCAGTTCGGCGGCAAGGTCGGGCTCGACGATGTCAGCGTCGAATCGAACCTCAACAACGACACCTCGCTGGTGCTGGGCCGCTACCTCTCGCCACGCCTGTACATCAGCTACGGCATTGGCCTGGCCGAGCAGATAAACACCATCAAAATGCGCTACACCATCGGCGATCACTGGACGATCAAGACCGAAGCCGGCACGGCGCGCAGCGCCGACCTGGTCTACACTATCGAGCGTTGAGCAGCGCGCGGCGCAGGGACCACAGGAGATGAGATGAACGCCGCCCGTCCTTTGGCAGGAGGGCGAGATGAAGATCAGGATGAAGCAGGAGGATCCCCTGTCCCTACGGCATCGATGTGCCAGAGTGGAAGTGTCTAGCAACCACTCACAGAACAGGGGATCCGATATGGACGTTACGACGTATGGCGTGGATTTGGCAAAGGCGGTATTTCAGGTGCACTGGGTTGAGCCGGACAGCGGTGAGGTGAAGCGCAAG
This sequence comes from Gammaproteobacteria bacterium, assembly GCA_025350055.1. Lineage (GTDB taxonomy): Bacteria > Pseudomonadota > Gammaproteobacteria > Steroidobacterales > Steroidobacteraceae > FEN-1191. The sequence continues at coordinate 11,003 of JANXYK010000034.1, forward strand.
ATGCTCACGCGTGGGCAGTTTCGTGCGTTCTTTGCTCGCCAGGCGCCTGGACTGGTGGCGATGGAAGCGTGCGGTTCGGCACACCACTGGGGTCGAGCACTCAGTGAGCTGGGGCATCAGGTGCGGTTGATCTCAGCGCAGTTTGTGCGGCCGTTCGTCAAGACCAACAAGACCGATGCGGCCGATGCCCAGGCGATTTGGGAGGCGGCCCAACGGCCCGAGATGCGGTTCGTGACGCTCAAGAGCGAGGAGCAGCAGGCGGTGCTGGGACTGCACCGGGTGCGGCATCTGGTGGTGAAGCAGCGCACGATGCAGGCCAACCAGGTGCGCGGATTGCTGTACGAGTTTGGCGTGGTGGTGCCCAAGAGCTGGCGCGCGCTGTTGGCGCAAGCCGGTCCGATCCTGGCCGATCAGACACGCCGCGAAGTGCCGGAGCTCATTCGGCAGGAACTGGGTGAACAGCTGCAGAGCCTGCGGACGATGACGGAGCGGATCGAGCAGCTGGCACAGACGATCGGCAGTTACCGGGCACAGAACGAGCCATGCCGACGCATTGAAGCGATTCCCGGTGTGGGTCCATTGAGCTCCACCGCGGTGGTCGCCATGGTGGGCGATGCGCGCATGTTCCGCTCCGGGCGCGAGTTTGCCGCCTTTCTGGGGCTGGTGCCGCGCCAGTCGGGTACTGGCGGGCGGGTCAGGCTCCTGGGGATCAGCAAACGGGGGGATCCGTACCTGCGCACCTTGCTGATCCACGGGGCGCGAGCGGTGTTGAACCACAGCAGTCGGCCGGGGCGCACGGCGCCACCGTGGCTGCAGGGGCTGCTGGCGCGCAGGCCCAAGAACGTGGCCATTGTCGCACTGGCCAACAAAATGGCTCGTACGATCTGGGCGCTCTTGGCCCATGGTCGAACGTTTGATGAGAGGTGGGGACAGGATTTGCCGGTCCCCGTGGTGTAACACAACTGGAGGAACAGCCAAGCGAATTGAGCTGATGCAACACTCGTGATGACAAACTGGTCGGACCGTGAGCAAGTAAGCCTGAATGATTCCATGGACTTCGAGTCCTTCGAGGAGATGAGGCCTTGCTCAGCGGATTTTCATCAGGGCCACGCAAAGCACTGCTTTGCCAACAGTAGGCCGGATATAAGACTGCATCCGTACCTCCGTGTCTAAACGAACAAGCATCCGCGCAATACGGGCGGCGTTCATATAGGGAATCATGGCTGGCACAGTGTTTTCACGTGGCGCCGAAGGCGCCGGCTTCAATATGGGGAATCTCCTGCGCCGGCTGCCGGTGCTGGGACTGATCGTGCTGATCCTGCTGATCGCCACTTCCGGCTACACGATCGATACCGGCAACGTCGGCGTCACCAAGACGCTCGGCACGGTCAACCTCGACGAGGTGTCGCCGGGCTTTCATCTGCGCCTGCCCTTCATCACCGAGGTGCGCGAGTTCTCCGCCAAGGAGAATTCCTTCGATCTCACCGATCTCACGCCCAAGGCCGCCGATAATCTCTCGCTGCGCGATCTCGACGTCACGATTTTCTACAAGGCGGCTCAGGACAAGATCGCCGACCTGACCGTGAAGTACGCCGCTACCGAGGAGCGCGGGCCGCAGGGCGTGTACTACCCGGCCTACGGCGTGGTGTGGCGCGAAGCGCGCGGCGCGGTCTACGAAGTCGTGGCCGGCATCGACTCGCTCCAGTTGCACAAGGAACGCGAAGCGCTGCAGAACTCGGTGCTCGCGCTGCTGCAGAAGCGCCTCGATGCCAAGGATCCTGGCGTGTTCAGCATCCAGCGCGTGGTGGTGCGCGCGCTCAACACCGACCCCTCGATCGAGCAGTCGATCCAGCTGGCGGTGCAGAACCAGAAGAAACTCGAAGCCAAGAAAATCGAAGTGGAGATCGCCGCCAAGGAGGCCGAGATCGAGGTCGCCAAGGCACAGGGCATCGCCAAGGCGAACCAGATCATCAACTCCTCGCTGACGGCTGAATACCTGCAACACGAGATCAACCTGGCGCTGGCCGAGTTTGCGAAGCACGATGGCCAGACGGTGGTGATCCCCGCCAACATGCAGGGCTTCCAGGTGCTGCTCAACAAGGACGGCCTGCGCCGCTCGCGCCTCGAGGCCGGCGCGAAGGGCACGACGCCTTAGGCCGTCACGCTGGCGGCACCGCAACATTTCGCAGCACGGACCATCCGGGAATCCTGATGGCCGGCGTCTGGTGATGGGCGTATGCTCCTGCGCCCAACCCAGGGCCCGATCGTCCTGGGCGCGTTCTCTCCCGAACAGAAAAACCCAAGGAGTCGCGAACCATGATCACTTCAAGGTTATCCGTGACCGTCGTGGCAGTAGCACTGTGCGCGCTGGCTGGCAGCGCTCTGGCCGACAACAGCAGCACCGACCAGCAGGACGTGTGGAAGGTGGAACAACAGCAATGGAAGATGTCGCAGACCAAGGACGACAGCTGGATCGATACCTTGCTGCATCCGAATCTGCGCTACTGGGAGACCGGCACGCCGATGCCACGCGACCGGGCCTCACTCAAACACTGGAGCCGCTACAGCAATGAGAATGGCACGGTACTCGAGTGGGAGCTGTTTCCGATCTCCACCACCATCACCGGCAATGTAGCCGTGGTGCAGTACAACTACATGATGGCCCGCGAGGACCTGAAGAAGGAACGCGAGACCGTGACCGGCCACTACACCGATGTGCTCATCAAGGAAGGCGGCAAGTGGCTGTTCATCGCCTGGACTGGCGGGGACGACCCGAAGAAATAGCCAGGGTCTTTACAGGCCCCACAACTAGCCGGCGGTGCGAGCCGCCGGCTTGTCCTGCAGGCATCAGGCGAGCGGCGGCGGCTGGCGCGCGACGCGCGGAATCGACTCGGCAATACAGGCCCAGCGCGGCGCCGAATCGGTCCAGATGGTCATTGCGGGCTGTACACTGTTCGGATCATCGAGCGTACCGGCGCGCACACCGATCACATGCGGACGCGCTTCGGCGCCGGTGAACAGCGGTGTGCCGCACTGTGGGCAGAAGCGCCGATGGATGATGTTGCCGCTGTCGGCAACGCTCGCGTAGTCGCGCGTCTCGCCCTGCACCGTGAACGACTCGGTGCGGAAGAACACGTTCACGGTCGCGTTGCCGGCCGCCACGTACTGGCAGGTGCGGCACCAGCACACGCGCGTGATCACGGGCTGTGCGCTGCTGCTGTAGCGCACCGCCTTGCACAGGCATCCGCCTTCGATAGTCATGCTCGAACGCCTTCAGGATTTGCTGCTGAGTATCCGCTCGATGCGCCGGTCGGGCACCAGCCAGATGGTGGCCACGAACAGATACAGCGCACACGAGAGCCAGGGATGAACGAAGGCCAACCCGATCGCTGCGATGTAGAACACCAGCGAGACCTTGCCCTTGAAGTCGGCGCCGACCGCGCGCGCCAGCAGGGAGCTGCTGCCATGCAGTCCAAGCAGTGCGCGCACCAGGATCGAATAGGCCGCCCCCGCGCACAGCAGCACCAGGCCGTAGACCGCCACCGGCACCGTGGCGAAACCGCTCTCGCCGACCCAGCTGGTCACGAACGGGAACAGCGACAGCCAGAACAGCAGATGCAGGTTGGCCCACAGCACCGGGCCGTTCACATGATCGACCGCCTGCCACAGGTGATGATGGTTGTTCCAGTAAATGCCGACGTAGACGAAGCTGACCACGTAACTGACGAACACCGGCAGCAGTGGCTGGAGCGCAGCGAGCGTGTGCTCGTGCGGCGCGCGCAGCTCCAGCACCATGATCGTGATGATGATGGCGATGACGCCGTCACTGAAGGCTTCGAGTCGCGACTTCTTCACTGTGGCTCCGGTTGCGGCTCAGGCACGCGGCATGGCATTGCGGTTGCGTTGCCACTCGCTGCGCGACTGCCCCCACAGGTCGACGGCCGCGTCTTCGAGCGGTGCGGGTAGTTTACCCCGGCCGCGATTGGTGGAGCCGAGGCGCCGCGCCAGTGCCTGCGAAGCCAGGTTCTCGGGCGCGATGCAGTGGATGACTTCCTTCCATTGCAGCTGTTCGAATACCCAGTCCATCGAAGCACGCGCCGCTTCGGTGGCATAGCCCTGGTTGCAGTAATCGCGACGGATGCTCCAGCCCACTTCGCTCCCGGGCCAGCCTTCGGGCATGGTCGGCCCGACCCGGCCCAGCCACACGCCGCTGCGTCGCTCGAGCACCGAGAACATGCCGAAGCCCATCGCTGACCAGCTGCCCACCGCGACCATCAGGAAACGCCACACCGACATGCGCGGTTGCACGCCGCCGATGAAGCGCATGCTCTGCTCATCCAGCATGAACTGCGACCAGTCGTCGAGTTCCTCGAGCCGCGGCTGGCGCAGCACCAGCCGTTCGGTTTCTATGCGCAGATGGCGGTCATACATCGCTATACCTCAGGGCGCTATCCGCAAACCCATCAACACCAGGTCGCGTTCGTGCTCATCGAGCCGCGCGACGCGCGGCAAGTTGCCCCAGCGCGCGAATCCGGCCCGCGCGAACAGCTGCAGGCTGGGTTCGTTGTGGCCGAAGATGAATCCGAGCAGCGTGCGCAGGCCGAAACCGGGCGAGGCCTGCACTGCACGCTGCAGCAGCGCGCTGGCAATGCCCTGGCGGCGCGCCTGCGCGGCCACGTACACGCTGATCTCCGCGGTCGCCGCGTAGGCGGGGCGCCCGTAGAAATCCGCGAAACTCAGCCATGCAGCCACCTGGCCCTGCTGCTCCACCACCCACAAGGGACGCGTGGCACCGGCGTGCGCCTCGAACCAGGCGCGCCGGCTGTCGACTGAAACGGGATCGAGGTCGGCAGTCACCAGGCGCGAGGCCACGGTATCATTGTAGATGGCCACGATGGCTGGCAGGTCGCCGGCGCGCGCGAGACGGTGCGCAATCGCTGCCGCGTTCACTGGTCGTAGTGCCCGCGCCCTTGCGGGAACTGCTGCTCCCAGTTGCGACCGTCCACTTCGCTGACCCGCATGCCAGTGACGGTGCCTCCATCCAGGCAGCGCACATTGACGCTGAAGCCATCAGGATGCGAGCGCGGCACGTAGTAGGACTTCACGCCGCACACGGAGCAGAACAGGTGATGCGCCGTGCCGGTATTGAACTGATAGTCGTGCAGCACCTCGGCGCCGCTCAGCAGCTTGAACTGTGCGGCCGGCACCGTCAGGTGCAGGAACCCGGCCTTGTTGCAGATCGAGCAATTGCAATGCAGTACCTCGAGCTCTGCGGGCGCCTGCACCGTGAAGCGCACGCGGCCGCAGTGGCAGCCACCGGAATGCGTGACCAGAGCACCCTTGTTCATTTGTGGTGCATCGTACCAGAGCCCATTACTGTGACCCAGGTAACACAGATTGCCATGCTGCCCTGCGAGACTGCCGGGGACATGAACCAGCCGGTCGGTGAACAGAGCGTGCGCGCGGACGACTACCTGATCGTCACGCAGGATGAGGTGCTGTGCGCCGAGCTGCACAGTTCGCTCGCCATCTGCTGTTACGACGCGGTCGAGGAGACCGGCGCGCTGCTGCATATGCGGCTTGCGGTGCCCGGCCGTGCGCATGATCCGAATCTCACCGACGCAACCCTGTCGAACGACCTGGCGATGCTCGATCGCCTGCGTCGGAGCCTCAGCGCCGCCTGCCCGCGCGCGCAGCACTGGCAGGCCAAGCTGATCGCGCAGCTGCAGGACGCGGCGGGCGCGCGCGAGCGTTTCGAGGGCCTGCAGGTGTTCCTGAGCGCGTTCCTGCAGGATGCCAGCATCGAGCTGATCCACACCGAAGCGCACGTGGAGCCCAAGGTGCAGGTGCGCTTCCGGCCCGCAATGGGCCAGGTGCGCACACTCGTTTCCTGAAGTCGATCAGGCGCCGAAGGCGAGGTCGGCCTGGGGCTGATCTGCGACTCTCGCCCCTTCGATGCGCAGCATGCGCAGCTTGGTGTTGACGCCACCATGCGCGGAAAATCCACCCGCTCGCCCACCCGCGGCCATCACCCGATGACAGGGCACGATGATCGGCAGCGCGTTGCGCGCCATCACGCTGCCCACCGCACGCGCGGCGCCGGGCTGGCCAAGCTTCGCGGCCAGCTCACCGTAAGTCAGGGTCTGGCCCGCAGGAATCGCCCGCGCCGCCTCGCACACGCGCCGATGGAATTCGGTGGCGTCGCCGTAGTCGAGCGCCAGTGACCCAAGCTCCCGCGACTTGCCGTTCAGCAGCCGCAGGATCGCGCTGATCGCGCGCTTGATCACTGGCGGCGGCGGGGCACTGCGCGCCCGCGGTGCCTTGCGCAGCAGGCGCGCACGCGTAGCGGCACTGGTTGCTTCCGGCAGCTGCACCGCACAGATGCCGCGCGCATTCCAGGCCAGGCCGCACTCGCCGATGGGTGTGGCGAACAGCGTGTAGCAGGTATCGACTGCGGACCTGGTGGTGGGCATGCGGCTATTTTCTCACGTGCCCGTGCCGTTGTGCAGCCGGTAGAAATACCAGGCGGCCAGTGCCAGCCCCAGCACCACCACGATGCGTCGCAGGCTCTCCGGGCGCACACGCTGTGCCAGCCTGCCGCCGATGAAGCCACCGACCAGTGCGTTGGCGGCCAGCACGACGATGAGCGACCAGTCCACCGGAGCGCGCGCCACGAACAACAGCACCGCGCCGCCATTCGCGGCCAGGGCCAACGCCTGCTTCAGTGCGTTGAGCCGCGTGAAAGCATCGCTGTAGGCCAGGCCGAGTACCGCCAGCAGGATCACGCTGACGCCGGCACCGAAGTAGCCCGCATAGATCGCGGCCAGCAGCAGTGGCAGCATCAGGGCGACAGCTGAGCTTCGCGACTGCGCCGCGCCCTCGCGGCCTGCCAGCCAGCCGCGCACCCTGTTCTGCACGGCGAGCGCCAGGCTGGCCAGCAGGATCAGCCACGGCACCAGTTGGCCGAACGCGCGCTCACCCGTGTGCAGCAGCAGCCAGCCGCCGGCGCCGCCGCCCACCAGCGCCGCGGGTGCCAGCAACAACAGCCGCGAGCGCTGCGTGCGCAGTGCCTCGCGCTGCGCATACGCGGCGCCGAGGTACCCCGGGCATAGCGCCACGCTGCAATGCAGGTTGGCGCTCACCGCCGGGAGCCCGAGCGCCAGCAATGCCGGGTACAGCAACAGCGTGCCACCGCCCGCCATCGCGTTGAGCGCGCCAGCGGCCAGCGCGGCCGCGGCGGCAATCACCACTCGGTCAGGCCTTCGAGTTCGTAGAGCCGGCGCCAGCTCGCCCGTGCGCGCACCAGATCAGCCAGGCGTTTGAGTGAGGGCCACTCAAGTGCGGTGCGTGGCATGTTGCGCGACCAGCGCATCAGCATCGTGACCAGCAGGTCGGCGCCGGAGAATTCCGCGCCCAGCAGGTAAGGCCCCGCGGCGCTGAGCCTGGCATCGAGACGCGTCCACACGGCTTCGATGCGCGCCTGGAGCGCGGCACGCACTGGCGGCGGATGTTCGGCGGCACCGAGGTCTGCGGGATAGAACCAGTAACGATAGGTCGCGGCCAGCGAGTTGCTGAGGTTCACGACACATTGGAGAAAATCATCATGCGCCGCCGTGCCGCGCGGCGGCGCCAGTTTCGCCTCGGGATGCCGATCAACCAGCATCAGCAGGATGGCCGCCGATTCGACATGGGCGCGCCCGTCGTACATCAGCGTGGGTACTACGCCCTGCGGGTTGAGTCGCAGATACTCGCTGCTGCGCTGCGCGCCACTCTTGAAGTCGACCAGCTCAAGTCGGTAAGGCGCGCCGATCTCGAGCAACGCGAGGTGGACCACCATGCTCGCGGTGCCGGGGGAATAGTAGAGCGTGTACATGACCGCCTCAGCCTACATTGGCCGCATCGAAATGCGGATTCTCGACGATGCCAAGCCGGTTGCCGAAAGGGTCGAGCACGGCTGCGACGCGGATGCCCTCGCCCACATCGTTCACCGGCTCGAGTGCGGTAGCGCCGAGGGCCAGCAGCCGCTGCCAGGCGCTGTCGGCATTGGCCACTCCCCACAGCGGTTGCGGCCCCTGGCTGCCGGGCACGCCATCGGGCAGGAGCCCCAGCTCGAACCCGCCGACCGCGAAGCCCACGTAGAACGGCTTGTCGAAGTAGGGCGCGATGCCGAGCAGTTGCTGATACCAGTCCCTGGCGCGTGCCAGGTCGGGGACCGGATAGATGGCGGTACGCAATCCGAGCAGCATGGTTGTGGCCTCGGTATGGAAGCGGCGAGGCGGGGATTGAACACCGCAGCCGCGGGCCGGTCAATGCCGGCCGGGCACACTGCCACCGCCAGCTGCCCGTCGAACTTGACCGTTTGTGCATTTTTATGCAAACTGCGCGCATATTTATGCAGAGGCGATGATGCTCCATGACAATCACCTGCAGGTCAGGCGCGATGCCATCCTGGGTCTGCTGCGCGGCGGCGCGGTGCGGCGCCAGGCCGAACTGACCCAGCTGCTGCGCCGCAAGGGCTTTGCGGTCACGCAGTCTTCCGTGAGCCGCGACCTGCGCGAGCTGGGCGTGCTAAAGGCCAGCGGCCGCTACCTGCCCCCTGCCAGCGAGAGCGCTCATGCCAACGGCAACTTCGGCGCGCTGGCGCAGTTCGTGCGCTCGGTGAAGCCGGCTGGTGCCTCGCTCACGGTGATCCGCACCAGCATTGGCACGGCGCAGAGCGTTGCGGTCGCCATCGACAAGGCCGAGTGGCCCGAGGTGGTCGGCACGATCTCGGGCGATGACACGATCTTCGTCGCCACCCCGGCGGCACGCGCCCAGCAACGCCTGCTGGCGCGGCTGCGCGAACTGTTCGGAATCTGAAGCCATGTCCAAGCCAGTTGAACCGGGCGCCATGCCCATCGTGCTTGCCTATTCAGGCGGTCTCGACACTTCGTTCCTCGTTCCCTGGGTGGCCGAGCAGTACCACCGGCCGGTGATCACGGTCACGGTCGATACCGGCGGCATCGATGCCCAGGCGGCTGAAACACTGCGCGAGCGCGCGCTGAGCCTGGGCGCCATCGCCCATCACCAGGTCGATGCACGCGCCGACTACTTCGAGCAGGTGCTGCGTTTCCTGATCATGGGCAACGTGCGTCGCGGCCAGCTCTACCCGCTGTGCGTCGGTGCCGAGCGCGTGATGCAGGCACAGACCATCGCCCACATGGCGCGCAAGTTGGGCACCAGTTCCATTGCGCATGGCTGCACCGCCGCGGGCAATGACCAGGTGCGCTTCGAGGTCGCGCTGCGCACGCTGGCGCCCGATCTCGAGATCATCGCGCCGGTGCGCGATCGCGCCTTCAAGCGCCAGGAAGAACTCGAGTACCTGCAGCAGCGCAAGCTGCCGGTGCCGCCTTATGGCGCCGCCTACTCCACCAATCGCGGCCTCTGGGGCGTGACCATCGGTGGCACCGAGACTCTGACCTCGCAGGGCAGCATTCCCGAGAACGCCTGGGTGCTCTCGAAGGGCGCCTTCGACCAGCCGGCACTGCCGCAACATCACACGCTGCGCTTCGAGCGCGGGCGCCCGGTGGGCCTCGATGGCAAGGCGTTGTCGCCGGTCGCGCTGATCGAGCGACTCGAGACACTGGCTGCGCCTTTCGGCATCGGCCGCGGCATCCACCTGGGCGATACCATCATCGGCACCAAGGGCCGCGTGGCCTTCGAGGCGCCGGCGGCCGAGGTGCTGCTGAGCGCGCATCGCGAGCTGGAGAAACTGGTGCTCACCGCACGCCAGCAGCGCATCAAGGAAAGCGTGGCCCAGCCCTATGGCGACTGGGTGCACGAGGGGCAGCTGCTGGATCCGGTGTGCCGCGACATCGAGGCCCTGCTGGTCAGTTCGCAGGAGCGCGTCACTGGCGATGTGCATGTGCTGCTGCGGCCCGGCAGCGTCTTCATCGAGGGCGTGGAATCGCCCTACTCGCTGATGGCCGCATCCAAGGGTGTCTACGGTGAATCCGCGGGCGAGTGGACGCCCACCGATGCGCTCGGCTTCTCGAAGATCGTGGCGCTCACCGGCATATTCCATGCGCGCGCCGGCGAACTGGCGGCGAAGGCCGCCGCCCCTCCTGCAACTTCAGCCGCTACGGAGCAGCCCGGTCAATGAAAAGCGTAGTCGTCGACAAGATCGCTTCCATCACGCAGGCCTGCGCTCTCGCCCACGAGCTGCGCATCAACGATGAGATCCCCGCCGAGGAAGGCGTGGTGGTGGTCGCCGAGATCCTCAACAACAAATCGACCTATAACACGCTCGAGCTTACCAGCGGACGCATGGCCAAGGTGGCGCGCGGCGATGTGGTGGTCGGCGCACTCGGGCCGCGCAAGGCGTTGTTCGGTTACTCGGGCCACGTGCCCGAGTCGCTCAAGCCTGGCGATGTGATCCAGATGCTGAACATCGGCGGCGTGATGGGCATCTGCGATTCGGCCACGCCCGACAAGGGCAAACCCTTCGACTGCCGCGTGCTGGGCGTGGTGCTGCAGTTTCCGTACCTGGGCGAGCGCATCGGTGTGCCCGCGCGCGTGGGCTATCGCCGTCTCGATCTCGAAGCCACGCTCGATGCGCGCGGCGTGCCCATCGTGGCGCTGGCGGGCACCTGCATGGAAGCGGGCAAGACCGCAGCCGCCGCCGCGATCGTCTCGCGCATGCGCCATCGCGGGCTGGTGGTCGATGCCTTCAAGGCCACGGGCGTTTCGCTGCGGCGTGACATCATGGCCTTCGAAGATGCCGGCGCGCGCAAATCGATGATCTTCACGGATCTCGGCGTGGTGACTACTTCGCCGCGTACCGGTCCTGCGCTCACGCGCACCATGCTCACGGATCTCGCCGCGGGCAAACCCGATGTGATCGTGTTCGAGCTGGGCGATGGCCTGCTCGGCACCTACGGCGTCGATGCCATTCTCGATTGCGAGGACATCCGCCGCGCACTCACCGGCGTGGTGCTCTCGGCCAACGATCCGGTCGCGGCCTGGGGCGGCGTCAAGCTGCTGCGCGAGCGCTTCAAGGTCGACCCCTGCATGGTCACGGGCCCCGCCACCGACAACCAGGTAGGCGTCGACATCATCCGTCAGCAGATGAATGTCGCGGCCTGCAATGCCATCAGCAATCCGGCGGTACTCGGCGATGCGATCATCAAGGCCGTTGGTCTCGAATCTCGCGCCGCTGCGGCCGTCGCCAGCGAGTAGCGTTTGAGAGCGCACAGCACTTGAGCAAAGTACCCACCATCGTGCTCGGCGGCACCGGCTACGTGGCCGGCGAACTGCTGCGCCTGATCGCTCTGCACCCGCAGCTGGCGCTGGCCGGCATCATGTCGGATGGCAGCGCGGGTGAAGCTGTGGCCACAGCCTTTCCGCATCTGGCCAGCGTCTATCGTGGCGTGCATTTCAAATCGCAGGCTGAGATCGAGCAGCTGCTCAAGCAACACCGTCAACCGGCCTTGCTGGCCGCGGCGCCGCACGGCGTCTCGGCCGCGCTGATCGACCAGCTGCTTAACGCTGCCGAGCAGGCCGGCAACGCGCCGCGGATCGTGGATATCTCCGCCGATTTCCGCTTTGCGAGCGCCAGCGCCTACGAAGCAGTCTACAAGCATCCGCACGGCGCACCCGCGCGGCTGGCACAATTCAGCTGCGCGCTGCCCGAGCACCTGGCGACGCTCAAGACACCGCATGTGGCACATCCGGGTTGCCTCTCGAGTGCCACGCTGCTCGCGGCCGTGCCCCTGCTGGCACTCAACCTCATCGAGCCGCAGCTGTTCGTCGCCGCGATCACCGGCAGCACCGGTTCGGGGCGCAAGCCCAGCGAAGGCACCCACCACCCCACGCGCCACAGCGACCTGTACGCCTACAGCGCGCTCGCGCATCGGCACGCGCCCGAGATCGCGGCCTGCGCGCACAGCGCCAGCGGCGTCGCGGCAAATTTCGCCTTCGTGCCGCACTCAGGCCCGTTCGCGCGCGGCATCCACGCGACCGTGCAGGCAGTGCTGAAGAGACCGCTGGACAGCGCCGCACTCAACGCACAACTGCGCGACTATTACACGCACGCACCCTTCGTGCAGGTGAGCGAGCGCGCGCCGCGCGTCAAGGAGATCGTTGCCAGCAACTACGCGCGGCTCAGCGTCGCCAGCGACGGGCGCACGGTGGTGGTGATGAGTGTGCTCGACAATCTCACCAAGGGCGCAGCGGGCGGCGCGGTGCAATGGCTGAACCGCCTGCTGGGGTTTGCCGAAGACACCGGCCTCACGGCACCGGCAGCGGGCTGGACATGAACGCGGCCCGCGATTTCCTCGCGCCTGTGTTTGCGCAATATCCACTGGAGGTGAGCTCTGGCGAGGGCGTGTGGCTGCACACCGCCTCGGGTCGCCGGGTACTCGATCTCTACGGTGGCCATGCCGTGGCCGCGCTGGGTTACGGCCATCCGGGCTGGACCCGCGCGCTAGCCGAGCAGGCGCAGACACTGAATTTCCAGAGCAACGCGGTGCCGCTCGAAGTGCGCGCCCGCGCCGCCGCGCGCCTGATCGAATTCTCGCGCCTCGATTTCAACAGCGTGTTCTTCGTGAACTCCGGCGCCGAGGCCAACGAGAACGCGCTCAAGATGGCCTTCACGATCACCGGCCGCAGCGAAGTGGTTGCGCTCGAGCACAGCTTCCACGGCCGCACCGCCGCGGCCGGCGCGCTCACCTGGGGCGCCGCCGGCAAGTGGTACGGCCTGCCGCGTACGCCTTTCGATGTGCGCTTCATCGCGCGTCGCGATCTGTCCGCGCTCAACGCGATCAGCGAACGCACCGCGGCGGTTGTCGTCGAGCCAGTGCAGGGCGTGGGCGGCGCCTTCGATCTGGGCGCCGAGTATCTCGCCGCACTGCGTCGCCGCTGCAATGAGACCGGCGCGCAGCTGGTCTTCGATGAAGTGCAATGCGGCATGGGTCGCACGGGCGAGCCCTTCGCCGCCAATCTCTATGGCGTGCAGCCCGACATGCTCACCACCGCCAAGGCACTGGGCAATGGCTTCCCCGTGGCCGTGCTGATGATGACGCCGCGCGTCGCCAGCGCGGTCAAGCTCGACGCGCTCGGTACCACTTTTGGTGGCGGCCCGATGGCCTGCGCCGTGGTCTGCGCCGTGATCGATGCGATCGAATCCGAAGATCTGCTCGCGAACGTGCGGCGCGTGAGCGCGTGCATCCGCGAGCGCTGCCTGGTGGGTCCGGTGCATGGCTTCCAGGGCGCGGGGTTTCTTGCCGGCCTGATCTGCTCGCGACCCGCGAAAGACATCCAGCGCGCGCTGCTCGAGCGCGACATCCTCACCGGCACCAGCGGCGATCCGCAGGTGTTGCGCCTGCTGCCGCCCTTCATCCTGCGCGAATCCGAGGTCGAGCTGCTGCGCAGTGCGCTGCTCGATATCGGGCCCTGAAGCCGTTATGAAACGTTTCACCGATCTGGCTGAAGTGGGCCGCGAGCAGGTGCTCGAACTGCTGGCGTTGGCGCGGCGCCTCGAGGCGCAACCGGAACCGCGGGCGCTGGCAGGCAAAGTGCTCGGGCTCCTGTTCATGAATCCGTCGCTGCGCACGCTGGCTTCCTTCCAGGCTGGCATGGCACGCCTGGGCGGCGCTTCCTTCGTGATCACTCCCGGCCAGGGCACCTGGCAACTCGAGACGCGCGAGGGCGTGGTGATGAACGGCGCCGCTGCCGAGCACATCCGCGAAGGCTTGCCGACGCTGGCCTCGTACTGCGATGTGATGGGCATCCGCGCCTTTGCCGAAGGCAAGGATCTGGCCACGGATCTCGCCGAGACACGCTTCAATGCAATGGCCGCACTGGTGCAGAAGCCGCTGATCAATCTCGAGTCGGCGATGAATCACCCCTGCCAGGCACTCGCCGACTGGAAATCAATCGACGAGCTCGCGCTGCCGCAGCGTGCGCGCTTGGTGCTGAGCTGGGTGCCGCATCCCAGGGCATTGCCGCTCGCGGTGCCGGCGGCGACAGTGCACATGGCGGCGATGCGCGGCATGGACGTCGTGGTGCTGCGCCCCGAAGGCTTTGCGCTGCCCGCGCCCGTGATGGACGCCGCGCGCAGCGCCGCGGCAGCCAGCGGTGGATCCGTGCAGGAAACCGCCGATCGCGCCGCCGCACTCGCCGGCGCACACATCGTCTACGCCAAGGAATGGGGCTCGACCACTCATTACGGCGACAAGGCCGCCGACCAGCGGCTGCGCGGCGCGCACCAGGACTGGTGCCTGCGCAATGTATCCTTCGCGCGCAGCGCCGCCGATTGCCACCTGATGCATTGCCTGCCGGTGCGTCGCAATTGCGCGATCGCCGATGAAGTGCTCGATGGCCCGCGCAGCATCGTGCTGCGCCAGGCCTACAACCGCATGCCGGCGCAGATGGCTGTGCTGCATCGGCTGCTATCATGATTCCAAGGAGTACCGAGAGACAATGATGATGCACCGGGCTGACCAGCTCGCGACCATACGCGCCTTGCGCGCGGCGGCGCCTTACATCCGCCTCTACAAGGGCAAGATCTTCGTGGTGAAGGCCGGTGGCGCCGTGTTCGGCGACGCTGCGCAGACGCGCTCGCTGATCGAACAGATCGCAATCCTGCACAGCCTCGGCGTACGCGTGGTGATGGTGCACGGTGGCGGACCGCAACTCACCGAAGTCACGGAAGCCATGGGCGTGCCCACGCGCATGATCGCCGGACGGCGCGTCACCGACGAGAAGGCGATCGACGCCACCTCGATGGTGCTCAATGGCCTGATCAATACGCGCATCCTCTCGATCTGCCGCGACCAGGGGATCGATGCGGTCGGTCTCTCGGGTGTCGATGCGGGGCTGGTGATCGCGCACCGTCGCCCGCCCGTGAAACTCAAACCCACCGACACGGAGACGGTCGACTACGGTTTCGTTGGCGACATCGATCGCATCGATACCACCGTGATCAGGAAGCACCTGGACAACGGCTTGATGCCGGTGATCAGCCCGCTCTCGGCCGACGAACGTGGCCAGCTGCTCAACATCAATGCCGACACGGTGGCTGCGGCCATCGGCGCGGCACTCGAGGCCGAGAAGCTGATCCTGTGTACTGGAGCGCCCGGCATACTCGACAACGTTGCCGATTCGGGTTCGGTGGTGTCGTACATCGATCTCGCGGCCCTCAAGCGCATGCGCGATGAGGGCAAGATCGTCAATGGCATGCTGCCCAAGGCCAAGGCGATCGAGGATGCGATCCGCGGCGGCGTGCGCCGCGTGCACGTGATTTCCTACGCCGCACCTGATGGAATTCTTACGGAAGTCTTTACCAATGAGGGTACCGGCACGCTGATCGTCGCCGATACCAAGGCGCTGACGCCCGCCGAACAGCAACCGGCCGGCTGAACGACCGCCGGCAGGCTCCAGGGCTGGCAGCAGCTGAGTTCAAATGGCGGAGTTGCCGCACCGCTATTAGACTGTGTGCTCTACTCATAGGATTTGAGTCGGGCGCCACGCCTATGTCGGACAAGTGAAAACACGGCTCGCCAGGGCGCTGTTTCGCAGCTGGCCGCTACCCTTCGCGCATGTGCGCCTGATGAAGTGGATCGACCCGCCGCGGGTAGCCGCCGTCGAGGTCACCACCGAACTCAAGCGCTACGGCCTGCGGCTCAGTTACGATCCGAATTCCTACATTGGCCGCTATATCTACTATCGCGGCCTGTTCGAGGAGCAGGTGCTCAGGGCCATCGAGCGCGCGCTGCGGCCGGGCGGCACCTTCATCGACATAGGCGCCAATATTGGCCAGCACACGGTAGTCGCGGCGCATTGCGTAGGCACAGGCGGACGCGTCATTGCCTTCGAGCCACAGGCAGTGGCACGCGCGCGCCTGGTCCACAACATTGCGCTCAACAACCAACAGGACCGGGTCGAGGTGCACGCTTGTGCGCTAGGCCGCGAGCAGGCGCCGGGCAATATCTACGTGCTGAACGACAACAACGACGGCCAGAGCAGCCTGCGCCCGGTGACACACACAGAACCGAGCGAGGCGGTGCAGATTGAAACACTGGACGGCATGGACCTGGACGTCGACCTGCGTCGCGGCTGCGTGGTCAAGATCGATGTCGAGGGCGGCGAAATCGATGTGCTCGATGGCGCGGTCGAATTTATACGAACGGTGCGCCCGCAGGCCTTGTTTGTCGAATGTGCTAACCGGCACCTGCAGCGCTTCGGTTACTCGGGCCTCGATGTGCAGCACTGGCTGCGCGAGCACGGCTACGATGTACAGGGCCTGGTGCACGGACGCTGGCAGCCGCTGAACCGGTCAATCGACTGCGACCTGCTGGCTACGTCGCGCAAACCAACGCGCAGGTCATCGCACTAGTCGCACGGCGAGTGGAAGGGGTGGTGCCATGTCGCTCAACACGTCCAGACTCATCCGCAATGTCGGGCGCGTGCCTGAGCTGCTGCGTGCCGTGCTTGCAACTCCTCAGTGGTTTGACCTGACTACGGGCTACCTGAGATTGAAGCAGCCTTATCCATTGGTGCTGCGCTTTCGCAATCGGCAGCGAATCACGCTGATCAATCGCTCGGATCTGGCGACTTTGTGGCTGGTGTTCTTTCCTCCCACGTACCCGGTCTATGTTTCGGATCAGCGCATTCTTGACCTCGGGGCCAACATCGGTGCTTTTTCGCTTTTCGCCGCCAACCGTGCGCCGCAGGCACACATAGTTGCTGTGGAACCATTCCCTGAGACATTCAGAAAGTTCGTTGCAATGCTTGAGGAAAACCAACTGACGCATCGAGTTACGGCCATATCGGCAGCGTTGACTGGCAGCGACAGGGAGGTGCACATCAATGATTCACCGGGTATGGACAGTCAATTCCGCAACGTATCCAATCGAGGGCTATCGGTCACGGGCATATCGTTGAGTTCCCTTTATGAACGAGCAGGCTGGGACAGCGCTGACCTCCTGAAGATCGACATTGAGGGTAGCGAATACGATGGACTGCTGGCTGCGTCGCCGGAAGTACTGCGCCGCGCTGGCCGAATTGCCATGGAGTTTCATCCGGATCCACGTAAACAGAAACTCTTTGATCACCTGCGCGAAGCTGGTTTTCGGTTGCAATCCGAGCGCGATGACGGAGCAGGCTACGGGATGGCCCATTTCACAAGGGTCTGATGGCGCAGTTTGCGCCTTGGTGTCTGGCGCGCGTGGGCTACGTCCAGTTGCCAGCGTCGAATTCGAAGCTCTCGCCCGCCACGCCAGAGCGCTGCAGGCGCGCGCCGGCAGCCGTACAGCGGCATACCCAGGTCTGCATGGGCGAGGTGCGGCTTAGCGTGAGCGCCGCCGCCTCGAAGACTGCGCCGCAGACACCCGACTCGACGCGCGCCGACTGGTAGCGGATCCAGGCCACGCGCTGGGTTCGCGCTGCCGCCGCAAGCTCATGGCAGGGGCCATAGTCGCGCCGATGCCGCCAGTGCTGCTGCGCGCCGCTCCAGGGGACACGTGTCAGATCGAGGCAGCGGCCGCGCACCTGGGCGCGAATAAAACTGTGCGTGGTGTGCAGCGCCTGGCCCGCCAGCCCATCACTGTCCGTAAGGAAGCGCCAGCGCCAGTAGCCGGCTTCGGCGCAGGCAGTGCGCAGCTCTTCGGCGCCGTACCAGGCGCCGGGGTCGAGCGCACGCCGGAAGCGCGAGGCAATCGGTGAGCGGTAGCGGAATGGCGTGGTCAGCAGGTAGTGGCGCGTGTGCGTGTGCGGCGGGAGCCCCGGCTTGCTCTCCTCGATTAGCTCCTCGAGTACGCGATGATCTGCGGCCGACTCGGTAAGGCGGAGCGTGGCGATAAGATGCTGCGCCTCGACGCCGCGCCACAAGAGGCGGCTGCGCTTACGCAGGCCTTCGAACCAGGCGGCTTGCCAGGCTGCGCTCACAGCGGAGCACGCATTCCATCCAGGTAGGCGACCACACCCGCGAGTCCTTCGGCTCGCTCAATCAGCTCGACCGGCCGCCCATTCAGACCGCGGTTGTAGCTGCCGAGCCAGCGCAGCCGCTGCTCGGCGTCGTTCCCCACCAGGGCATCGAGCGAGCGGTACAGGCGCACCAGTAGCAGTGCCAGCTCGCCTTCCTTGCCGGCCGGATCGATCAGCCGCGCGCCGCTTGCCAGCCGTGAGACGCCAGCCTCGCTCACGCCCAGCAGCCGCGCCAGCGCAGCGCGCGACAACCCCAGCAGCGCGGCGGTGCGCAGCACCGCGCCCGAAAGCACGCGGGCGGCCTCGGCCGGCCGGACCGCTGCGGTGCCCTGGATCTTTCCGGATTCCGCGTGGGCCATGTATGCTCCTTTCACGTGAAAGAATACTATATTTTTCATTCAGTTGCAAAATGACCCCAGTACCCGCCGGCGAGGCTATGATTGGCGCCGGACATGGAATCCGGGATCATATGAGCAGACTCTGGGACAAGGGCGCACCGCTCGATCAGCACGTGCTGCAGTACACGGCTGGCGAAGACTACGCGCTCGATGAACGCCTGGTGCGCCACGACATCCGGGCCTCGCTGGCCCATGCCCAGATGCTGCACGCCCAGGGTCTGCTGGCCGCGGCCGATCTGGCCGCCATCAGCGCCGGGCTCGAGACCCTGGGTGCGGCCCATGCGCGTGGCGAGTGGTACGTAGAGCTCGCCGACGAGGATGGTCAGACCGCGCTCGAAAAGCGCCTGACTGCGGCCGTCGGTCCGGCCGGCGGCCGCATCCACCTCGGGCGCTCGCGGAACGATCAGGTGCTGGCCGCGCTGCGCCTCTACCTGCGCGAGGCGAGCGAGGCGCTGGCGCTCGGCGCTGAGGCGGTTGCTGCCGCGCTCGATCGGCTGGCGCAGCGCCAGGGGACGATCGTGCTGCCGGGCTATACGCACATGCAACAGGCCATGCCGAGTTCAGTTGCATTGTGGTGCGGCGGATTTGCCGCCGAGCTGCGCGACGATGCCGCCGGCCTGCGGGCCGTGCGCCGGCGCGCCGGCCGCAATCCACTGGGCTCGGCTGCCGGCTACGGCACGCCTGGGCTGCCGCTCGATCGCGAGATGACCACGCGCGCGCTCGGGTTCGAGAGCACGCAGGAGCCCGTGACCGCGGTGCAACTCTCGCGCGGCAAGGCCGAAGCTCAGCTGCTGTTCGAGATCACGCTGTGCATGCAGGATCTCGGACGCCTGGCCGCCGACCTGCTGCTGTTCTATACGCAGGAGTTCGCCTTCGTCACTCTGCCCGATGCCTTTACGACCGGCTCGTCAATCATGCCGCAGAAGCGCAACCCGGATGTCTTCGAGCTGCTGCGCGGCCGCTCCGCCAGCGCCCTCGCCTGCCTCACCGAGGCGCTGGCGCTGTGCGCCAAGCTGCCCTCGGGCTACCAGCGCGACCTGCAGCTGCTCAAGGCACCGCTGTTCCGCGGCATCGATTTCTGCCAGCAGAGCCTGGACATCCTGGGCCCGGCCCTCGACGCGCTGCAGTTCCAGCCCGATTGCATTGCCATGGATCCCGCAGTGCACGCGGCCAGCGAAGCCTACGCCCTGGTTGTCAAGGAAGGGCTACCGTTTCGCGAGGCCTATCGGCGCGTCGCCGCGCAGCTCAAGTCTTCGGGCAAGTGAATCGGGCAGAGCCAACGATGCACGAAAGCGACACTGCAGCGCCCGCAGCGGCACCACCTCCAGGCTTGATCGGCTACGTGCACTGGATCTACGGCTTGCACGCACTCAGCGTCTTGACCAGCCTCACCTCCAGCGCCAGCGTCGCCGGGCGCTTTGTGTTTGGACTGCCCTCGATCATCGCCGTGATCATGAACTATGCGCGCCGCCGCGAGGCGCGCGGCAATTTCCTCGAATCGCATTTCGCCTGGCAGATACGCACGTTCTGGTACGCGTTCCTGGCGCTGCTGATAATTCTGCTTATTTCCGCGCCGCTGATCCTGATCTTGGGTCTGGGCGTACTCACGGCGATGGCGGGCTTCGGCATAGTTGGCATCTGGGTGATCTACCGTGTCGCGCGCGGTTGGCTGGCATTGCGTGATCGACGGCGCATGCCGCTGAGGCTCATATGAACCGCGGCGCACAACACCACACGATCACTGGTGTTACCGTATATCGCGTCGCGATCTACCTGATCTGCGGCTGCCTGTGCATCGCAGCCGCGGGCTGTGGCCAGAAAGGGCCACTGTATTTGCCAGATACCGCTCCGGAAGTTGTGCCCGCCAACTCCGCCCCGCAGCCAAAGCCAACGGACCCGCCGGCAGCCACTCCCGATGACAAACCAGGGTCATCGTCGACTACCAAGAAGAACGCGGCGTCGCAGACCCCTGGCGACTGATACGGCGTTTACAAGGCTCCAACCTGGGACGCTCGCAATCCGCATGAACATAACCGAGGCACTACGCATTTTGCGGGCCGCACCGCACGATGCGCCGGAATTCAGGGTATTGCTGGCCTGCGGGTTTACTCCACTGCACCTGCAGACATTGCTGGGTGCGCACCTGCAACGTGCGCTGCCAGGGCACCACGTAAGTGTCAGTACCGGACTGTTTGGCGATCTGGCCGGGGCCTTGCGCCTCGCTACAGACGATTCCGTGCATGCCATAGCGGTTGCGCTCGAATGGGCGGATCTGGACCCGCGACTTGACCTTCGCGAAGCGCATTATTGGGGGCCGTCGAGTAGCTCCGACGTGGTTGCCACGGCGGCCGCGGCGCTGCGTCGGCTCGAATCCGCCATCTGTGCATTGCCACACGGCACGCGCATCGGCGCCTGCCTGCCGACACTGCTATTGCCACCTCTGTTTCATGCGCCTGGTTGGCAGCATGCGGAACACGAGCTCGAACTGGACGCTCATCTGATGTCGTTTACCCTGGCCCTTGCCAGGCGGGACGGCCTGCGTCTGGTGAACGCACGGCGCCTGGCACTGCGCAGTCCGGCAAGTCTGCGGCACGATGCTCGAACCCACCTGCAGCTGGGTCTGCCCTATTCAATCGCTCATGCCGACGCCGTGGCAGAGTTGCTCGCCCATAGCCTGATTCCGGCTTCGCCCCGCAAAGGATTGATCACCGATCTGGACGATACGCTCTGGCACGGTATCGTCGGTGAAGTCGGCGCGGCGGCCGTAAGCTGGGATCTGAGCTCGCACCAGGTCGTACACGGTCTCTACCAGACCATGCTGAACGCCCTTGCCGATGAGGGAGTGCTGCTTGGCATCGCCAGCAAGAACTCGCCGGAGATCGCCGCGGCAGCTCTTGAGCGAGCGGACCTGCGATTGGCCATGGAAAAGGTACACCCTGTAGAGATCAACTGGAATCGCAAGTCGGAGTCCGTGCGACGCATTCTCGGCGCGTGGAACATCGGCGCCGAATCCGCTGTATTCGTCGATGACAGCCCGCTGGAACTTGCGGAGGTGAAGGCGGCATTTCCCGCTATTGAGTGCCTGCAGTTTCCGCGCAATAACCCGGGCGCCGCAATTGCCTTGCTCCACAGAATGCGCGACCTGTTTGGCCGTGACAGGGTTTCCGACGAAGACCGGCTGCGTGCCCTGAGCATCAAGTCCGGTGGCGAATTCAACGCCGAATTTGCCGCAGCGGGCACCGACCCACAGGACTTCCTGGCGTCTCTCGACGCTCACATCACCATAGAAATTGATCCGGATCCGGCCGACGCCCGGACGCTGGAATTGATCAACAAGACCAATCAATTCAATCTCAATGGCAGGCGCTACGTAGATGCCGAGTGGCGCGCACTCGCCGCGCGCCACGGGTCATGGGTTGCAGTTATTTCCTACCGCGACAAATTTGGGCCACTCGGCAAGATCGCCGTCCTCCAGGGACTCTTCACCGCAGGAGAGCTGAAGGTAGAGTCCTGGGTCATGAGCTGCCGGGCTTTCGCGCGGCAGATCGAGTTCCGCTGCCTGGAATTCCTGTTCAGCCACTTCAGCGCGCAAAAAATGCAGCTTGCTTTTAGCCCGACTGAGCGCAATAGCCCGATCCGAGACTTTCTGTCAGGAATATGCGTGACGCAATCAGATTCGCCCCATACGCTCACTCGCGACGAGTTTGCCCGCGCTTGCCCCGAGCTCTATGATGAAGTGACGCTAACAGGGAGGCGGGAAAATGTCTGACCTCAAGTCACGTTTGGTGAATTGCTTCCAGACTGTGTTCCCGGATCTCCCGGATGACCAGGTTGAGTTGGCTTCGCAGGGAAATCTGGCCAAATGGGACTCTATCGCCGGCATTACGCTCGTAAACGTGCTTGAGGAAGAGTTCCAGATCCAGATCGACTTTGACCGCCTGGCCGATCTCGATTCCTTTGCGAAGGTACTCGATTACGTGCGGCAAACCCTGCCGGCAACGTCGTGAATATGCTCGCGGCACCGGGATTGCCTGTGCCGGCCGAGATTGGCCCCAGCTTTCACCACGTCGGTTTGGTCGTAGCCAGCATTGAAGACTGCGTCCAGAATATCGCTGACACGCTGCAGGCACGCTGGACAGGTCGCGTATTCGCGGATCCGCTGCAGCGGGTAAGAGTTACGTTTCTGGCTACTCGCGCCGGCGGCACACAACTTGAACTGGTGGAACCCTTGGGCGCGGACTCTCCCGTGAGCCGGTTTCTTGCTGACAACAATGGCGGCTTGCACCATCTGTGCTTTGAAACGCCAGATCTTGATCAGGAGCTGGTGCGCCTGCGCCAGCGGCGCTGTCTGATCGTGAGCCGGCCCAAGCCTGCCGTCGCGTTCGAGGGCCGCAGAATTGCCTGGGTCCTGAGCGCGGAAAAACTACTGCTGGAGTTTCTGGAAACAGCATGAGAGCCCTGAATAACTTCATAGTTGCGGCCAAGCGCGACAACACGCGCGTTTATAGAATTCTGCGCGCCGTGGTGCGCGGCTATCGCAACTTTCGCCTGCCCATTCCGGCTCTGTTCAACCCCGTCCTTGGCTTGCTGTTTGCCCTGCAATTCAACGTCGTAAAGAGTCTCCGGCGCCTCGCTTCAGTGTTTCTCTTTGAACCATTGTTCCGCGGCCGATGTGAACGCGCTGGCCGGCGGCTTCTGGTTTCCAAGATGCCTTTTGTTACCGGACCCGCAAAACTGATATTTGGTGACGACGTCAATCTGTTTGGCAAACTGGATGTTCAAAGCGGTCACATACTCGAGAATCCGACCCTCTTGGTTCACAATCGCGTCGACTTGGGCCACAACGTGTCGATTACATTGAATCAACTGATCGAGATCGAGGATGACGTCAACGTTGCTTCGGGCGTTCGCTTCATGGACTCGGATTCCCACCCTCGTGACGTCAATGAGCGCATCGCAGACAAGGCACCGCGCCCCGAGGAGATCCGGCCGGTGAAGATTTGCAGGGGCGCCTGGATAGGCCAGAGTGCATTCATCATGAAAGGAGTGACAGTCGGCGAAGGAGCAATAGTCGGTGCTGCCAGCGTGGTGGTCACCGATGTACCACCGTACACGGTGGTGATGGGCAATCCCGCCAGAGTAGTGATCAAGCTCAACGAGCGCATGCCGGGAAGCACGGTGCCTGTGTCGATTGCGCAAACCCTACCTGCCCGGCAGTGAATCCTCAGCCCGACCTGGTCCTTGTCGACGGCTCGTCCTATCTTTACCGGGCCTTCCACGCCCTGCCCCCGCTGGCGAATTCGCGCGGTGAACCTACCGGCGCCGTGCACGGCGTGCTCAACATGCTGCACAAGCTGTTGCGCGACTATCCGGGCACGCGACTGGCCGTGGTCTTCGATGCACCGGGCCGCACCTTTCGCGACGATCTGTTCGCCGAGTACAAGGCACATCGCCCGCCGATGCCAGACGACCTGCGCTCGCAGATCGAGCCGCTGCTGCAGGCGGTCACCGGCATGGGCCTGCCGCTGCTGCGCATCGTCGGCGTCGAAGCGGACGATGTGATCGGCACGCTGGCACGCCGTGCGGCCGCGGCGGGCGAGAAAGTACTGATCTCGACCGGCGACAAGGACATGGCGCAACTGGTCGACGAGCATGTCACGCTGATCAACACCATGACCGACACGCTGCTCGATCGCGCGGGCGTGAAGAACAAGTTCGATGTCTACCCCGAGCAGATCATCGACTACCTGGCCCTGGTAGGCGACAGCTCCGACAACATCCCCGGCATCGACAAGGTGGGGCCGAAGACCGCGGCCAAGTGGCTCAACACCTACGGCACGCTCACGGCGCTGCAGGAACATGCCGCCGAGATCAGCGGCAAGGTGGGCGAGAACCTGCGCGCCGGCAGCGCGACGCTGGCGCTCTCGCACCAGCTGGCGACCATCCGCTGCGACCTCGACCTGGCGCTGGACGAGTCGGCGCTGCAACGCCGCCCGCGCGACACCGAAGCGCTGCGCACGCTGTATGCGCGCCTCGAGCTGCGCACGCTGCTGCGCCAGCTCGATGTGCCCACGGGCGCGGATGGCGCAACGACTGCGCCCGCGACCAGCGCTGCAGCCGTGGTCAGCGCTACGCCCGCCGCCGCGGCCACGCCGCAGCCGATGGCACTGGCACTGGCCGCCGATCCGCTCGAACGCCACTACGACACCATCACTGAATGGCCGGCACTGGAAGCCTGGCTGGCAAAGCTGCGTAGCGCTGAACTGTTCGCCTTCGACACCGAAACCACTGGCCTCGACTACATGCAGGCACAGATCGTCGGTGTGTCCTTCTGCATCGAGCCTGGCCATGCGGCCTACGTGCCGCTGGCGCACGACTACGCGGGCGCGCCGGGGCAGCTGGATCGCAGCCGCGTGCTCGAAGCGCTGCGGCCGCTGCTCGAGGATGCGGTCTGCGCGAAGCTCGGCGCACACCTGAAATTCGACATGCATATCCTCGCCAACCACGGCATCGCGCTGCGTGGCCAGCGCTATGACACGATGCTTGAGTCCTACGTGCTCAACAGCACCGCCACGCGCCACGACATGGATTCGATGGCGGAGAAATATCTCGGCCTCAAGACCATCCACTTCGAAGATGTAGCCGGCAAGGGCGCGAAGCAGATCACCTTCAACCAGGTGAGTGTCGAGACCGCTGCCGAGTACTCCGCCGAGGATGCGGATGTGACCATGCGCCTGCATCAATGCCTCTGGCCGCAGCTCGCGGCGCTGCCGGCGCTCGAGCGCCTGTACACCGGGATCGAGCAGCCGCTGGTGCCGATACTGCAGCGCATGGAACGTGTCGGCGTGCTGATCGATCGGGCCATGCTGCACAAGCAGAGCCACGAGCTGGCCGCGCGCTTGCAGGAACTCACGCTCGAAGCGCAGCGCGAAGCCGGCTCCGATTTCAACCTCGATTCGCCCAAGCAGCTGCAGCAGATCCTGTTCGAGCGACTGAAATTGCCGGTGCTGCGCAAGACACCCACCGGCCAGCCGTCGACCGCCGAGGATGTGCTGCAGGAACTGGCGCTCGAGTACGCGCTTCCCAAGCTGATCATGGACTATCGCGAGCTGGCGAAGCTGCGCTCCACCTACACCGAGAAGCTGCCCGAGCAGATCGACAAGGACACGGGTCGCGTGCACACCTCGTATCACCAGGCGATCGCAGCGACTGGCCGGCTCTCCTCCACCGATCCGAACCTGCAGAACATTCCGATCCGCAGCGCGGAGGGCCGACGCATCCGCCAAGCGTTCGTCGCGCCACCGGGCTGGCTGCTGCTGGCCGCGGACTATTCGCAGATCGAGCTGCGCATCATGGCGCACCTCTCGGGTGACGAAGGATTGCTGACGGCCTTCGCCGCCGACCAGGACATCCACCAGGCAACCGCAGGCGAAGTATTCGGCGTACCTGCCGAGCAGGTCACGAGTGATCAGCGCCGCTCGGCCAAGGCGATCAATTTCGGCCTGATCTACGGCATGTCGGCCTTCGGCCTCGCGCGCCAGCTCAAGATCGAGCGCAGTGCCGCGCAGCAGTACGTAGAGACCTATTTCGCACGCTATCCGGGCGTGCGCCGCTACATGGACGAGACGCGCGCACGCGCGAAGCAGGACGGCTACGTCGAAACCGTATTCGGCCGGCGCCTGTACCTGCCGGAGATCAACTCGCGCAATCGCCAGCTGCAGCAGTACGCCGAACGCAGCGCCATCAACGCACCGATGCAGGGCACCGCCGCCGACATCATCAAGCGCGCGATGCTGAGCGTCGATGCCTGGTGCCAGCAACCCGATGTGCCGGTGCGCCTGATCATGCAGGTGCATGACGAACTGGTACTCGAGGTGCGCGAGGATTTTCTCGAAGCAGCGCGCGAGCGCGTCGGCGCGTTGATGTCAGCCGCAGCGCAACTGCGCGTGCCGCTCAAGGTCGACACCGGGCACGGACCCAACTGGGATCAGGCGCACTAGGATCCGCACGATCAGGCGCCAGCGCCCGCACGAGCGTGGAACCATGGCACGGACGAAATCCACTGAATACGACCGCCGCATGCACGCGGTACTCGACTTCATTGACCAGCACCTGGGTCGCAAGCTCGATCTCGCAAGGCTGGCCAAGGCAGCGAACTTCTCCGCCTTTCATTTTCACCGGATGTTTGCGTCCTGGTCGGGAGAATTACCAGGCGAATACCTGAGCCGTCGGCGGCTCGAGACCGCCGCGATGCGGCTGCGCTCGCAACCCGAACAAGCCGTACTCGAAGTTGCGCTGTCCGTGGGATTTTCCTCTTCGGAAGCCTTTGCCCGGGCATTTCGCCGGCATTTTCGCTGCGCGCCTTCCCAGTGACGATGAGCAAGTTCGGCCTGTTCAACAGCAATGCCGATCAGGCACGCCGAATCAACGCAAGCAATCATGGCGGCTCGACTTCCGAGGAGAGTCCCATGAACGTCAGACTGATCGATCGTCAACCTGCGGAGGTTGCCTACCTTCGGCATACGGGACCGTACGGCGAGCAGATTTCACAATTCTGGCAACGGCAGGTGCTGCCATGGATGATCGCAAACAACTTGTTGGGGCGAACCCGCTACGGCGTAAGCCTCGACGATCCCTCCGTGACCAAGCCACAGCTATGTCGTTACGACGCGTGCGTTGAGGTCGCGCAAGTCGAAATGCTTTCGGGGAAGGCCATGCGCAAAGTAATTCCTGGCGGAAAGTTCGCAGCCCTGGCATTTCACGGCACTGCCCGTGACGTCGAGATCGCCTGGGATCGCATCCTTCGCGACTGGTTGCCGTCGAGTGGCTTGCAGCTCGATGCAAGGCCCTTCCTTGAGCACTATCCGCCGACTGCTGCATTCGACCCGGCGACGGGCAAGTTCGAATGTGAGCTCTGTGTGCCGGTGAGCCCCCTGTAGCAGAGGCAATAATGGGTGCACGCGTGCTCCGTGCGCGCTACACATTGAACAGAACCCCTGCGGCGCCCGTCGCCACCTGACTACAGCTGGGAACCCTGGCGATCCGCGCCGAGACTAATGGGCACCGGAGCGCAGCTCCAGTCATTCGAGGTTCGCATGAAAAGCACCATTCTCGTCGCCGGCCTGATGCTGTTGGGCACCCAGGGAGCCGCAGCCGCGGACCATGGCTTCTACATCGGCGCCGGCCTCGGCCAGTCCGAGAGTGGCGTGCGCGCGGGCAGCTTCAATTTCAAGGATCGCGACACCGGCTACAAACTGATCGCCGGCTTCCGGCCGCTGGATATCTTTGCGGGCGAACTGAACTACATCGATCTGGGCAAACCGGCGAGCGGCACGCAACAGGCCAAGACGCACGCCGTCGGCGCATTCGGGCTGGTGTTTCTGCCACTGCCAATCCTCGATGTCTATGGCAAGGCCGGACTTGTGTCGTGGAAAACCGACGCCTCGGCGCCGACGCTGTCCTTCAATCGCAGCGGCAGCGATTTCGCCTGGGGCGCAGGCTTGCAGGTGCATCTCGGGAGTCTCGCCGCACGCCTGGAATATGAGGCATTGAACTCCAGCGACCTGGCCAAACCCACGTTCCTGACGCTGGGCGCGACCTACACATTTCTTTGAATTGAAACCTGGAAACGGGGAACCAACACAGGTGCGCACACTCATACCTAGTGAGTGCCCCAAGCGCTCCCCGCTTCCCTCCCTAAGCGGGCTTAACCCGGTTCAATAGAGACCTGTTCCGGGTTGGTCTGCCCCGGTGGCCTTCCCCCCCGATATAACGGCCACCGGGGCTCTTTTAAGCCGCAGCCAATCTACGACGCATTCTGCGGCGCTGTGTCCGCAGTGCCCTGGGCATGGAACCAGCGATGCAATTGCCGTCGCGCCTCTTCGACGCCCGTGCCATCACTCGCCGAAAAAGCCTGCACCGTGGCGCGCTGCCCAAGCTGGCTGCGCGCTTCCTGCAATGCCGTGTTCAGTTCCGCGCGCCGCAGTTTGTCGACCTTGGTGAACAGCACATGGATCTCGCAGCCGGCATCGGCCGCCCACTGCAGCAGACCCTCATCGCCCTCTTGCACGCCGCGGCGCGAATCGATCATCAGGAACAGGCCGTGGAGCGAGGCGCGTTGCGCCAGCGCCGTGGTCATCGGTACCCAGGTGGCGCGCTCGGCGGCACTGGCCTCCGCATAGCCATAGCCCGGCAGGTCGACGATGCGGCAACCCGGAGCCAGCAGGAAAAAATTCAGCAGCCGCGTGCGCCCCGGTGCCTTGCTGGTGCGCGCCAGTCCGCGCCGGTTGGTGATGGCGTTGATGGCGCTCGATTTGCCCGAGTTCGAACGGCCGGCGAAAGCCACCTCCACGCCCACATCCGGGGGGAACTGGCTCGCATGGGCGGCACTCAGGATCAGGGCGGCGGTGGGATAGGTACGCAAGGTGCAGTGGCAGCGAGTTTTGCGGGAAGATCGGTAGTGTACAATTGCGCGCTCTACCGGACGCGATGAGATTACCCTCGTGAAAACCCGCCTCGCCGTAAGTTGGCTCGCCCTGCTGGTCGTGCCCGCCGCCTTCTCGCCTGTCGCCTGGTCCAAAGGCTCCGCCACCGATGGCGCCGCCAAGGCCGCCACCTGCCTGGCCTGCCATGGTCCCAACGGCAACAGCACCAATCCCGAATGGCCGAGCCTGGCCGGGCAAGGCGCCGCCTACATCGAACACCAGCTGCACCTGCTGCACGATGGCCGGCGCGTCGGCAAGACCGGCGACGCCGCCGCGGGCCTGATGCCCCCGATGGCCGCCGTACTCGGCGACCAGGACATCGAGGATGTCGCGGCTTTCTACGCGGCACAGACACCGACTGGCCTCGAGGCCGATCCTTCCTACTGGGAAGCGGGCGCGAAGCTGTATCGCGCGGGCAATCGCGAGCGCGGCATTCCCGCCTGCGCGGCCTGCCATGGCCCGGTGGGTCGCGGCAATCCGGCTTCGGGTTATCCGGCGCTGCGCGGCCAGCAGTCGATGTATGTGATCAAGCAGCTCGGTGCCTACAGCAGCGATGCGCGTTACACGAAGAACGACAAGGGTGCGAGCTTCGGTGGCGACAACGCCGCGATCATGCACACCATTGCCGCGCGTCTCACCGAGACTGACGTACGCAATCTCGCTTCCTATGTCCAGGGCATGCGCTGAAATGAACAAGCCCCGTGCACTGACTCTCATCGCGCTGCTGGCCCTCGCGGCCTGCTCGCGCGAAGCCACACCGCCGCCCGCCAATGCATCGGCCATGCCGCCCGCTGCGAGCAGCCCTGCGCCGGCCGGCACGCCTGCTGCCACTACACCCGTGGTGCCAGTACCCGCCTCGGAATCAGCGCCGGCGGCAAAGCCGGCAACGGCCAAGCCCGATGCGGCCGGTGGTGAAGATACGGCGCTTGACCGCGCCGCGGCGCTGCCGGCGACGGCCAGCTTGCCGACGGGCAAGTGGACTGTGGGCACCCACTATCGTCCGGTGATGCCGGCGCAACCGACCGACACCGCGCCCGGCAAGGTCGAAGTGATCGAGATGTTCTGGTATGCCTGCCCGCACTGCTACACGCTTGATCCGTATCTCGAGACCTGGCGCAAATCCAAGGCGGCCTATATCGATTTCCGGCGCGTGCCCGTTACCTGGGGCGATGTGCATCGCTCGCATGCGCGGCTGTTCTACACCCTGCAGGCACTCGGCAAGGAAGAAGCACTGCACAGCGCCGTATTTGGCGAAATGCACGACAAGAAGAACTACCTGTTCGCGCAGGGCGACGAAAAGGAAAGCATCTCTGCGCAGGTGGCCTTCGCCAAGGCGCACGGCATCAGCGAAAGCGACTTCATGAATGCCTACAATTCCTTCAGCGTGCAGACCAACATCCAGAAGGCCGACGAGCTGATGCGCCGCTACAAGGTCGAGGGCGTGCCGCTGGTGACCATCAACGGCAAATACCTGACCGATGTGAACATGGCCGGCACTCCCGCCAATGTGATCAGCATTATCAACGACCTCGCAGCGAGCGAAAAGCGCCGCTGAGCGCGCGGCGAACAGGCCATGTTGAACCTGTTCGCACTGCAGTCCGGTGGCGGCCTGCTGCGCCGCGAAGGCGAGTCATTCGCCGATGCGCTGTGGATCGACCTGTTCGAGCCCAGCCCGGCGGAAGAGAACCTGGTCGAGCAGCACTTCGGCATCGATGTGCCGACGCGCGAGGAAATGCGCGAGATCGAGTCGTCCAACCGGCTCTATGAAGAAGGCGGTGCGCTCTATCTGACCTCGACCATGGTCACCAAGCTCGATACCGATCTGCCGCAGAATTCCCAGGTCACTTTCATCCTCAAGGTTGGCAAGCTGATCACCAACCGCTACACGGATCCCCTGCCCTTCAGGCGTTTCGCCAGTTACGCCGAGCGCCATGGCAGTGCCCGCGCCTCAGGCAGCGCGGTGCTGGCGGGCCTGATCGAAGCGCTGATCAACCGGGTGGCTCGATGTCATCGAGCGCGTGAGCGCCGACCTCAATGCCATCTCGGCCGAAGTGTTCACGCGCGCTGCGGCACGGCGGCGCGCGCTGGCATTCGTGCAGCAATCGAGCGCCATCGCGCTCAGCGACCACGCCTCGTTCCTGGGCAACAATGTGTCGTTCATCCTCGATGCCACGCTCGGCATGATCAGCATCGACCAGAACAACATCCTCAAGATCTTCTCGGTGGTGACCGTGTTCCTGCTGCCGCCCTCAGTGATCGGCGCCATCTACGGCATGAACTTCGAGCACATTCCCTGGCTGCATGCCGAATGGGGTTTTGCGGTGGCGCTGGGGATGATGGTGGCTTCGGCGGTGATTCCTTACGTCATATTCAAGCGCTGCGGCTGGCTCTAGTGCTGCAGCTGCCGCTGGCAGCGCCCGGACCTGGCCTTGGGCGTGGCGGCCTACAGGGCGATCGGGTAACCTTGCGCGCCTTGCGCCCGTAGCTCAGCTGGATAGAGTGGCAGCCTCCGAAGCTGCAGGTCGTGGGTTCGAATCCCGCCGGGCGCGCCATGGATACTGACGCTATAATTCGCGCACTTCCGCTTAACTCCCAACGGATCGAACGTGAGCAAGCACGACACACATTTCTTCAATAACTTCAGCATCGTCATCGTTGGCCTCATCGCCGTGGCGATCGCGATCTTCGCGCTGGCGCGCAGCGTCGCGGCGCGCACCCAGGTGCCCGAGACCTACTCCGATCCGAAGTACGTCGAGAGCGTAGGCGAGCGCACTAAGCCCTTCGTGCGGGTGGCGGTGGCTGGCAAGGACAATTCCGCGCTCAAGATCGAGGCGCCTGCTGCCGCCATGACGATTGCACTGGCCGTGCCTAAAGACGGCGCGGCGCTCTACGATGCCGTGTGCAAGACCTGCCACGCCACGGGCCTGGTTGGCTCGCCCAAGTTTGGCGATCACGCCGCCTGGGCGCCGCGCATCGCCAAGGGCAAGCCGGCCCTGTACGACCACGCGCTCCAGGGCTATGCCGGTACTTCAGGCGTGATGCCTCCCAAGGGCGGCCGCACGGATCTCAGCGACGATCTGATCAAGCAGGGCGTCGATTTCCTGGTGTCTAAAGCCCAATAGCCCGCGATGCAGCCGGCGCCGCCGGCAGCGCGCCGGTGTTGGGCCGGTAGCTCGCGGCCTCGCCGATCTGCGCGATCCCGATCTCTTCCAGGCCATCCAGGTCTGCAATGGTGCGCGCCACCTTCAGCAGGCGGTAGTAGCCGCGCGCCGATAATCCCAAGGTTTCCGCGACCTGCAGCAACAGGCGCCGGGCATCGGCAGCCACGCCGCAGTGCGTCCTGATGCCGGCGTGATCGAGCCTGGCGTTGCAGGCCTGCTGGCGTTGCTGCTGGCGGCAGCGCGCCGCGATCACGCGCTCACCCAGCCGGACGGCGTCGAAATGGGCCGCTTCGGGATGGGCGCCGTCGACACTGGCGCCAGCGAGCTGCCGCAGCTCCACTCGCGGCACCTCGATCTGCAGGTCGATGCGATCGAGCAGCGGACCGGAGATCCGCTCCCGGTAATGTTGCACGCGTCGCGCGCTGCAGCGGCAGGCGCGCCGGGCATCGCCCAGATACCCGCAGGGGCAAGGGTTCATGGCCGCCACCAGCTGGAACTGCGCCGGCAGTTCAAGTCGCTCGGCAGCACGCGCAATGGTGATCACCCCGGCCTCGAGCGGTTCGCGCAGGGCCTCGAGCACGCGCCGGTCGTACTCGGGCAGCTCGTCGAGGAACAGCACACCGTGGTGGGCGAGACTGATCTCGCCGGCGCGCAGGTGTGAGCCACCGCCGACGATGGCGCTGGCAGAGGCCGCGTGGTGCGGCGCCCGGTACGGACGCTGGCCCCAGCGCGCCGGATCAAAACCCTGCGGACCTATGGAGGCTATGCCGGCGACTTCCATGGCTTCCTGCTCCGCCAGTGGCGGTAGCAGCGCGACCAGCCGCGAGGCCAGCATGCTTTTGCCACTGCCGGGCGGGCCGATCATGAGCAGGCTGTGACCGCCGCCGGCAGCGATCTCGAGGGCGCGTTTGGCGCGCCATTGGCCTTTTACGTCGTCTAAGGAGTCAGATTGACTCTCTTGAGAAACAATAGGGCTGGCTTCGCCCGTGCGTTCCGCGCGGGCTCCGGCCGCCGCGGCACCCCTGGACTCAGGTGCCTGGGCCCCACCCAGATGACGACACACGGCGCTCAAGTCGGCGAAGCCCGCGACCCCGTGCTGGCGCAAAAGTCGCACCTCGGACAAATCGCCGAGCGGTATCACCATCGGGTGGCCGGCGCGCGCGGCATGCACGGCGGCCAACAGCAGCCCGCGCACCGGCCGCAGCTCGCCATCGAGCCCCAGCTCGCCAAAGCACTCGGGCGGCTCGCCCTTTAGCGGCAACTGGCCGCTGGCGATCAGTAGCGCGAGGGCGATGGGCAGGTCGTAGCGGCCGCCCTCTTTCGAGAGCTCGACCGGCGCCAGGTTGACGGTGATGCGGCCGGCGGGAAATTCGTAACCTGAATTTAGGATCGCCGAGCGCACCCGCTCGCGGCTCTCGCGCACCACCGGGGCTGGCAGACCCACGATGGAGAAACCCGGGAGGCCGCTGCCCAGGTGCGCCTCGATCTGCACCAGCGGGGCCGCGAGCCCGAGCTGCGCCCGGCTCGGCACCCGCGCGATGCTCACGACTGCGGGCGCGCCACCCTGGCTTCAAGCTCGCTGATGCGCGCCTCGAGCGCGGCGATGCGCTCGCGCGCCCGCTCGAGCACCCGCGACTGCACCTCGAACTCGCTGCGCGAGGCCAGATCGAGCTTGCCTGCGGCACCCTGCAGCACCGCGCGGAAATTGCTCTCGACTTCGCCCTTCAGCGCCCCCAGTGCACCCGGCAGCCCGGCGGCGAAACGCCGCGCCAGTTCATCGATGTGGAGCGCTTCCATGGATCACCTCAACTCGTATGGCCGTTGCCCTGAAATCGCGCGCACGGGTGGTGGCTGCCACCAGATTGGTGCAGAACGCCGCCAGCAGCTGCCGCACGGCCCCGAATTCGGGCCCTTTGCCCGTGGCACGCTTTCTGCACTTAAGGCTCAGCGGCGTGCGCGTCGATCCGGAGGATACGCGCACCGTCCTGCTACCGGAATAGCGGATTCTGAGTCGATTCGCCCAGAAAGGCAGAGCATGAAAATGATCAGCGCGGTCGTGCGCCCTTTCAAGCTGGATGAGCTGCGCAATGCGATTGCGCAGCTCGGCGTGCAGGGCGTCACCGTGACCGAAGTGCACGAGCTCGACTCGGGTCCACGCAGCAAGGTCGAGATCGCCATCGACGGCGCGATCACCGAACCCGTGCTCGAGGCCATCGCCAACGTGGCGCGCACGGGCCGCAAGGGCGATGGCCGCATCCTGCTCGCGAACCTCGAGCAGGCCATCCGCATCCGTCCCGGCGAGACCGGCACAGCCGCCACTTGAAGTTCCATCACATGAATCATCAGCTGGGAGTCGCAAGCATGCGCATTGTAGTGTTGAAGAAAATCCGCTGGCCGGACGCAGGAATACTGCTGGCAGCATTCGTGGCCTTGTTCCTGGCACTGGCGCCGCTAAGCGCAGCGCCGGCGTTGGCCGACGAGGCAGCGGCCCCCGCAGCTGCGGCCGCGACGCCTGCTGCCGCTGATGCCGCCGCACCCGCGGCGGCCGCCGCCGCGCCAACCGCCGCCGCACCGGCGGCAGCGCCCGCACCCACCGAACCCTTCCTGGTCGCCAACGACAAGATCAACTCGGGCGACACCGCCTGGATGCTGACCTCGACAGCGCTGGTGCTGCTGATGACCATACCGGGTCTGGCGCTCTTCTACGGCGGCATGGTGCGCAAGAAGAACGTGCTGGCGACGCTGATGCAAAGCTTCGCGATCACCTGCCTGGTCACCGCGCTGTGGTGGGTGGTCGGCTACTCGATCGCCTTCACGCCCGGCAGCACACCGTTCCTCGGCTCCTTTGGGCACTCGCTGCTCGACGGCGTGCGCTACCTGAAGGATGCCGGCCAGACCAGCGTCTCGCATATCGCCAGCACGATTCCTGAAAGCGTGTTCGCGATGTTCCAGCTGACCTTCGCGATCATCACGCCGGCGCTGATCTGCGGCTCCTTTGCCGAGCGCATGAAATTCTCGGCGATGCTGTGGTTCATGGGCATCTGGTTGCTGGTGGTGTATTGCCCGATCGCGCACATGGTCTGGGAGCCCTCGGGCTACTTGGCTGGCAAAGGCGTTCTCGACTTCGCCGGCGGCACGGTGGTGCACATCAACGCCGGCATCGCGGGCCTCGCCACGGCACTGATGCTAGGCAAGCGCCAGGGCCTGGGCCGTGAATCGATGGCGCCGCACAACCTGACGCTGACGCTGATCGGTGCCTCGCTCCTGTGGGTGGGCTGGTTCGGCTTCAATGCCGGTTCGGCCACGGCCTCGGACGGACGCGCCGGCATGGCGATGACCGTCACGCAGATCGCCACCGCGATCGCGGCGCTGGCCTGGATGTTCACGGAGTGGGTCGCCAAGGGCAAACCCAGCGTGCTCGGCATCGCCTCGGGCGCCGTCGCCGGCCTGGTGGCGATCACGCCGGCTTCGGGTTTCGTAGGCCCCAACGGCTCGGTGATCATCGGCATCGCCGCTGGCGTGCTGTGCTACTTCGCCTCGACCTCGCTCAAAAAAGCGCTGGGCTACGACGACTCGCTCGACGCCTTCGGCGTGCACTGCATCGGCGGCATTGTCGGCGCACTGCTGACCGGTGCGCTGGTGAGCAAGGAAATCAGCGGCTCCGAGGGCTCGGTGCTGACGCAGCTGCTGGGTGTAAGCGTGACGCTGATCTACGGCTTCATCGCCAGCATCATCATCCTCAAGGTCATTGACCTGACCATTGGCCTCCGGGTCAGCAGCGATGACGAACGCGAAGGCCTGGACATCGCG
This sequence comes from Gammaproteobacteria bacterium, assembly GCA_025350055.1. GTDB lineage: Bacteria > Pseudomonadota > Gammaproteobacteria > Steroidobacterales > Steroidobacteraceae > FEN-1191. The sequence goes on from JANXYK010000034.1 coordinate 46,820, forward strand.
CTGCATGGCGAGCATGTGGATTAAGTAGCAGCTTCAGGCTGTACTTCAGGGCCCC